>NZ_JBITIL010000004.1:80926-738527 GCF_044458905.1 Nocardia sp. NPDC050408
GGCCCGGAGGAGGCAGCGCGCGTAACCACGGAGGGCTCCTCGGGCATGCCAGAAAGGACACCGCATGACCGAGTCAGGGCCCGGAGGAGGCAGCGCGCGTAACCACGGAGGGCTCCTCGGGCATGCCAGAAAGGACACCGCATGACCGAGTCAGGGCCCGGAGGAGGCAGCGTGCGTAACCACGGAGGGCTCCTCGGGCATGCCAGAAAGGACACCGCATGACCGAGTATCTGTGGCGGCTGCCCAGCCATGGTGACGGCCGCCGAGCTCGCCCGCAGTTACGTCACCGCGGTGGATTCGGTGACCCGGTCCCGACACCGGCCGGCGGGCCCTTCGGTGCGCGCCCGGACGACCGGGAACCGACCGATGTACGCCCCGGGCACTTCGGGCCTTTCGACGATCTGCACCAGGTGATCGACGCCGCCGAGCTGGCGGGCCTCGACGGTGTGCTCGCACCGTACGACCCGCTGGGCGAGGAATCGTGGATCGTGGCAGGCGGTGCATTGCGCGCCACCCGCCACGCGCGCGTGATCGTAGAATTCCAGCCTGCTTTCGGCACTCCGGTGTACGCGGCGAAGGTCTCGGCCACCCTGCAACGGCTATCCGCGGGACGGTTGAGCTGGCGGCTGGCCGTCGACACCGACGCCGAGGATGCGCGTACCCGCGGCGACCGCGTCAGCGGGGACGACCGGTATGCGCGGGCAGCAGAGTTCCTGACCGTGGCGCGGGGTGTGTGGAATGCCGACCCGGTGCCCGGCGCGGGATTCCAAGGCACCGGGTTCGATTTCGCGGGCGAATACTACGACGTGATCGACGGCGGCTTCCGCGGCATCCTGTCCGGGTTGCCCTTCCCGACGGTGTACCTGTCGGGCACTTCGGGGCCGGCACTGGATCTTTCGGCCCGCCACGGTGATGTGCACCTGTTCACCGAATCCACCGACGGTCCGGCCGCAGCGCTGGCGCAGCTGCGAGAGCGCACCGCCGAGACCGGTCGCCGTGTGCGTGCGGGGCTGGAGCTGCCGGTGATCGCCCGCGAAACCGAGGACGAGGCATGGGCGCGCGCGGAACGCCAATGGCGCGAAGTACATCCCGACGGTCCCGGCGCGCGGTCGCTGAGTCTCGACGGTGCCCGCTGGGCCGGGTTCACCGAGCTCGGCTACCCGCAGCCGGTCGGCCTGGTCGGCAGCTACGAGGACGTGGCCCAGCAGTTGCAGGTCTACGAGGCCGCCGGTTTCGACAGCATTGTGCTGTCCGGGCACCCGCACATCGAGGAAGTGCACCGCGCCGGTGAGCATTTGCTGTTCCTGGCCGATCCGGCCGGCCGCACCCTGCAGGAGACCACGGCATGAGCATCGACATCTATTGGCGCATCGGCATGGAAGGCGACCATGCCTCCCTGCGTACCCCGCGCCGCTACAACCGCGGCGACGCCAACGGCTACGGCCCGGGCAATATCGCCCCGGCCGTGCGCGGCGGCGCACTCGATGGCTACAGCTACATCGACCACGTCGCCGCTGTCGCCAAAGCCAGTGAATCTGCCGGATTCCTGGGCGGTCTGTTGCCCTCGTTCCCAGTGACCGAGGACCCGTGGGCCTTTGCCGCTGCGCTGGCCCGCGAGACCACCACCTATCGGTTCATGGTCGCCTTCCAACCCGGGTTCCTGCATCCGGTGCAGGCCGCGCGCATGTCGGCCAGCCTGCAACGCGCCACCGGCGGACGACTGGTCTACAACATCATCAGCGGAGGCGGTGGCCCGGCCCAATTGTGGTGGGGCGACAAGGTATCCCACGACGACCGCTACGCACGTACCAGCGAATTCCTCGACGTGCTGCGCGGGGTGTGGGACGGACAGCCCTTCACCCACGCCGGCCGGTTCTTTGGCACCGACGCCGCCGCCCTGCCGCCAGGCCTGGCAGGGCAACCGTTCCCGGAGGTCTACTTCTCCGGGTCCTCGGGTGCAGCAGTGCAGGCCGCCGGCCGTCACGCCGACTACTATCTTTCCTGGCTCGAGCCCTACGCCGATCTGCGCGCCAAGTTCGATGGGGTGCGCGCGCACGCCGAAACGATCGGGCGCACCCCGAAATTCGCGGTCCGCATCGACATCGTGGCCCGTCACACCGAGGAAGCGGCCTGGGCCGAGATTCGCAAAGGCTGGGCCTTCGTCGATCGCGACGCTGCCAACCGCGCCGCCCGAGGTGATTCGGTCGGTGCGGCCCGCATCAAAGGCTGGGTGCCCGAAACCATCACCGGCTACCGCGATCTGGAAGTGCAGCCCAACGTCTGGTGCGGGTTCAGCCTGATTCGCGGCGGGCCCGCCTTCGGTCTGGTCGGCAGCTACGAACAGGTCGCCCAACGCCTCGACGAGTTGATCGATCTCGGTGTCGACGCCTTCATTCTGGCCGGTAACCCGCATCTGGAAGAGGCCTACCGGATCGGTGAGGAAGTTCTGCCGTTGCTGGGTCGCACCCGTCTGACCACCCCGAGCACTCCCGTCCTCACCCACGCCTGACTAGGAGAAGCCATGACCACCACCGAGATTCGGCTCGACGAGACCGTGCAGGCCTTCGTCGTCGCCGCGACCCGTGACGCGGAGAAGGCCTTCCGAGTGCTGCGTGAGACCGGCACCGTCACCGGCAACGGCACCGTCAATTTCGTCGAACGCGTACCGGGCACCGAGATCGCCGTCGCCCTCAACGAACCGGGCCCGTGGGCCGAGGACCGCACCGTCGTGCCGGTCGTGGCCGGCTTCGACGGAGACGTGCTCTCCGGCACCGGATCCGCCGGGTTCGTCACCGGCTATGCCAAGGTGTTCCGCGCGCACCCGGAGATCACCTCCGTGGTGCACGTGCACAGCCCGTGGCTGGGCGGCTGGGCCCAGACTCACCGCGTGTTCCCCATCCGCTACGCCGCGGTGCAGCGGCTGACCCTGTCGCGGCAGATTCCGCCGCATATCGACCGCAGCATCGGCGCCGGCGATTTCATTCTCGACCAGCTCACGCGGGACCCCGACCTGATCGCCATCTTCGAAGCCAACGGCGGCGCCAACGTTATCGGCCGCGCCGGACTGCTGGAGCTGGCCAAGCTGGTGGTCCTGCTCGAGGAAGGCGCTCAATATCAGGCCATCGCCGAAACACTCGGCGGCTCGGTTGATTTCGACAAATCCAACCTCGCCGTCCAGTGGGGTCGCACCGGCCTCGCTGACGAAGCCCGCCGCCGCGGCCTGATCTGACCACCACTCCCCAGTATCCCCAGGAGCCTTTCCATGACCGTTCGTGTCGGCTACTTCCCGCACAACAACTCCCTGTTCGTCCTGCGCCACCGCGGCATCCTCGAGCGGACCCTGCCCGAGGTGGAATGGGTGGACCTGCGCGCTCTGCCGCAGCCGGAGCGCGTGGATGTGAAAACCGCACTGCCGTCGCTGCATTCGGACTTCTTGTTCACCGATCCCGGCTACGACTTCATCGGCACCGGCTTCACCCCGCCGGTCACCGCCTTGGCCCACGGCCGCGACATCGTCTACGTCGGCATCTCCGGTCCGCGCATCGAGAACGGGCGCCTGGTCACCAAGGCCGACAGTGGCATCGAATCGGTCGCCGATTTGAAGGGCAAGCGTGTCGGCATCGCCCACGGCTCTTGGCAGACCACGCTGCTGCTGTTCGCGCTGGAGAAGGCCGGACTGGGCTGGGCCGATATCGAACCGGTCGATACCGACGTGCACGACGGTGGCGCCGCGCTGATTGCCGGCGACCTCGATGCCTGGGTCGGCGCCTACCCGGGGTTGACGGCCGTGGAGGCCGTCACCGAACTGCGGACGCTGATCGACACCGAATCGCTGTTCAGCCATCCTTCGCTGTGGTTCACCCGCCGCGACTTCGCCGAGAACAATCGCGAAGCCCTCGCGGCGATCATTGCCGCGCTGCAGGAATCCGATGCGTGGATCGTGCAGAACCCGCGCGCGGCCGCCCAGTACTTCGTCGACGACATCGTCGCCCGGGGTGGCAGCGCCGATCTGGATGCATGGGAGGCGGCGCTGCGCGGGCGGCCGTTCGGCATCGGCCCGGTGACCGAGGAATTCCTCGACGAACAGCAGCACGCCGCGGACCTACTCGCCGCGAACGGGCTACTGCCCCAGACGATTCGCACGCGCGAAGCGGTCGACGCATCGATCGGTGAGTTCGTCGCCGCGAGCCGCGAACCGGCGACCGCCAACTGACAAGCTTGATCCGGCCGCCCGAGTGAGCGGCCGGACAGCATCTCGGTGCAACCGTAGGCAATTGGGTGCTGAGCGAGGATGCTACGGGGCAGCTGACCCCGACCACGAACCGCTGCCGTTCAGATAAGTCGACGGTTCCGTAGCAGATTGCAACAGGTGCTGTGTAACCACGACGATGACCGTGCTGCCGATCTTGGAGTTGAGGGTGGCGGTGCCGTGCACCGAGTGCCTCAACCACAACCACTGGACCAAATGCGATCTGCGCCATGGGGGACCAACGATTCAGACCTCCAGGATGGGGTTGTTCCGCGGGTCTGTTGGCTATGATCGGACTGTCGAGACTCTGCGAGCTGTTGCTCATCTCAATGTAGGCGGGGGGCTGATGGTGAGTAGCGAACACTCGCGGCCTGCTCAACGGCGACAAGCCAATGAGCGCGCAATTTACCGCCAGTTGCGCGAGCAGGATACGGCCTTCGGTGGCGCCACCCCGTCCCCGCATCAGTTGGTCGCAGTGGTCTTCGACAGCGACCTATCGGAGACTGGCGACCTCACCAGAAGAATCCGGGTTGTACTTCGCCTAGGCGATCTACAAGGAGGAACACCAGAATATCTTTGGCGTATTCCGCATCCGCCCCGACGGCCGCCGTTCGCGCTTGACATTCGAGTGCTTCCGAATCCTTTGGCATATCGCATTGAGCAAGCAGAGATATCGTCCGATGTTGCCTGCACCAATGTGGTATTCGATTTGGCGGACTGCGTAGGGGGGAGGGTTATCGAGTTAGTATTCAGCTACTCACTCGAAAATTCGATAGATATAACGCGCCGTGGTCTATTCTCTACGAGTCATACCTTTGTTTGGACGTACACTTTCGTATCTCAAACCAGCTATTTCGAGACTAAACTCAGTTTTCCGAGAGGTGCGAGCCTGAGCGTCGACAGCAACGAAACCTCGCTTCATGCCTTTGAACGCACCGCGGAGATCGACGGACGTGCAGTGTATTCATATACAAGCTGGGAGCCGCGGCAAGGGCGGACAATTAGCGGCTGCGTGACGTACCGAATTTGGTCGTCCGCAATCGAGCCGGTCGTCGCGATTGCGGGAGGTGCGGTCATTGCTATTCCGGCAGCATTTGCGACGAACGTACTCACGGGGGTCATAACCTTCGGCCTTGCCGCGCTGGTTACAGGATTCGCCCAAGCTATGATCGGCCGACTGAAGTAAGTTACGTACGTATGGTCATAGTTGAAAATTGAAGTCCGCTACAATAGTATAGGCGCAATATGCGAAATTGGGCATCTCGAGTATTCGATTGGAACTCTCTGTCCGCCAGTTACCCGGCCCAGTATGAACACCTGAATGAGAAGTACGGGCAACTCTATTCGGCGGCGGCAGAACGGTTAACGGCGGTTTCGGGAATCTCTTCTGGTGGTGTTGTTGTTGATGTTGGCGCAGGCAGCGGCTTCTCTACCGAGATTATCGCCCAAGAGGTCGGGAGATCGGGCCGTGTGTTAGCCATTGATCCGAGCGTCCCGATGCTCGAGCGGGCGCGTGCGAGATCCTATCCATGTCCGATCACCTTCCGTAAGGGTGAGGCGGAAGATATCTATACGATTGCAGAAGAGGAGGGGTTCCTCGGATGTGATGAAGTTTTGTCCAGTTTCACTTACTACTATACGTTTCTCGACAGACCGTCACTCCATCGCGCCATATATGATGTTCTCAAACCTGGTGGTAAATGGGCATTCAACCTAACCAAATATCTTGGCGAGATGAGAATTGAGGGGAACGAGTACAATAAGTTTGGCAAGATTTACGTCAACAAGCTCAAATCCACCGTTGCACGTCGTGGTATTGATCCTGGCGTTCGGAACGACGAGGCATCTGGTCAATTTACGGATACGGCCTGGGAAGCGGCGGAGCTACACGCGGCTGGTTTCGTTGATATCGAGATCGAGGCCTGGCCGCTACCATTAGTGCCTAGTGAAGCATTTCGCTTCACGCTCGATGGATTCTATAGTCATGGATCGCGAGTCACCTTTCTTCCGTCCCTGATGAATGTTCCGATCGGCGAGCGTATCGAGCTTATGACGGAAGCTCTGACCGACTGCGCGGACGAGCTCGACTCCCACTCTCCTCCACATATAGCCAATTTCGTCGCCCGACGTCCATAGTTTTATGCCGACTGAACGGCGATTCGTCTTGCTATTAGGCTCCAGGTAGCTGCGGGCAAAGTAGCGGTGTGTTACCTGGTCGAGGCTCGGCTGTCGCTGCGTGCTGAGGACCGATCGCCCTTGGTCATGCCCTATGTTGAGACTTCACCATCCGCGGCGACTGACTGGAAAGCTCGTGTTCGGCGGCGTCGTGATCGCGATCCGGCTCCGTGATAAATCCATCAGTATCGCAAGGGTGATCCCGCCGCCGCTCGAACTCATCAAGGTTACCCAGAGGGTTGAACCCTTTCCTGTCCGGTTGTGTCAACCAGGATTGTTTGCGGGGCAATCTATTTCGAAGTCAGGAGTTTTCGGGGTATCTACTTACAGGCCGCGCTTGGATCCGAAAGACGCCCGGCCGTTGCGGCGTAGCAGCGCGAGAGCAGTGGCGATGCGACCCCGATTCAGATCCGGCTCCAGACCGGCACCCACACGGTGCAATTGGTCTGTGTGCCAGCCGAGGTCGAGAAATCCGTCGAGCCCCTTGATATCGGTGACCTTGCTCAGGACGCCGCGCATTCCGGCTTGTATCTGGTGCGCGGTGAGGGTCTGCGCGCGCCCCGCGAGGATTATGTCGGCGGCGTCGGGCGTCGTCGCGGTCGGTCGGCCGATGCCGACGACATCGCACTCACCGGAGCGGACCGCATCGTCCATCGCGGTGCGGGACCGGAAACCGCCCGTGACCGCCAGCGGGATATCGCCGACGAGGGCGCGGACCGTGCGGGCGTACTCCAGGAAGTAGGCCTCTCGAGCCCGCGTACTGGCCGCGGCCGTGCCCATCATGGCCGGCTCCTCGTAGCTTCCACCGCTGACCTCGATCAGGTCGAGGCCCTCGCGCGCCAGTGCCGCCACGACGCCGCGGGACTCTTCCTCGGTGAAACCGCCGCGCTGGAAGTCGGCCGAGTTGAGCTTGATGCCCACCGCGAAACCGGGTGACACTCGCGCGCGGATGTGGCGGACGACCTCGAGCGCGAAGCGCATGCGTCGTTCAGGGTCACCACCCCAGGCGTCATCGCGCTGGTTGGTCAACGGCGAAAGGAACTGTGCCACAAGATATCCGTGCGCGCCGTGCACCTGTACGCCGTCGAAGCCCGCCGTCTCGCATACGGCCGCAGCGGCCGCGAAGCGCTCGATGATGTCCTCGATCTCCGTGGGCGTCAGCTCACGAGGGATGGTCGCGCCGGGCAGGTTCAGGGGGATCGGGCTGGGGGCGACGGGGGTATGTCCGAGTGCGAGGGGATTCGACTGGCGTCCGGGATGGTTGAGCTGTACCCAGATCGGGACGCCCGCGTCCTTGGTCGTCTTGGCCCAGCGGGTCAGCGCGTCGAGGTCGCGCTCATCTTCGATGACGACGTTGCCCGGCTCGCCGAGTTGCGCGCGATCGACCATGACGTTGCCGGTGATGAGCAGCCCGTACCCGCCTTGGCTCCAGGTCGCGTAGAGCTGCTCCAGGCGGCCGTCGGGGGAGTTCTGCTTGTTGCCCAGCGCTTCGCTCAACGCGGCCTTCATGATCCGGTTGGGGAGAACCTGGCCGCAGGGCAGTGTCAGCGGGTCGTGCAGGGCGGTCATAGAAATATTCCTTTCGATCAGGTCGGCCTCGAGCCGGATTCTTGCGCGGGTAGAGGCGCGGCCTCGCTGATGGCCTCTGGGTCTCGGGTCGAACGTTGCGAATGAGCGCCGCTGGCCGGGCTGTCTCCTGGCCGGGACCTTGCAGCTTTCCCGTGCGCTCGCCGACCGACAGCTCGCTGACGACGTGCTGGCGGAGGGCATCAGGAATGTCCTCACGCTGTTGGACATCGCACATTAAAAAATGCCCCGCCGCAGGATCCTGTGGCGGGCACCCTCGCAGCACCCCGCGAGCGTGACGAGGTCACGATCCAGCGGCTCGAGCGTGGTCTGTCCGTAGTGAGACCTTGTCGATCTTGCCGACCGCGTTCTTAGGGATGGCATCGACCACCAGGAACGTGGTAGGGCGTTTGTAGTGCGTGAGTTGCCGGGAGCACAGCTCTTTCAGAGCCGCGGGATCGATCGTCGAGCCCGGGCGAGGTTGGACGTAGGCGATGACGATCTCGCCCCATTTTTCGTCCGGTGCGCCGATCACGGCCGCCTCGAGTACCGAATGGTCGCCGACCAGGACGTCCTCGATCTCCTTGGGGTAGATATTCTCGCCGCCGCGGATGATCATGTCCTTCGATCGCCCGACCAGTGTCAGATAGCCCTCCGCGTCGACATGGCCGACGTCACCGGTATGCAACCAGCCGTCGACGATCACGCGCGCGGTGTCGTCCGGACGGCCGAGATAGCCGCGCATGACGTTGGGCCCGCGCACGACGAGCTCACCGTCCACTCCCGGCGCGACCTCGGTGCCCGAGTCGTCGACGATCCGAATCTCTTGTCCCGGGAACGGAAGTCCGACTGTCCCGGCGCGGCGTGGACCCGCGAGCGGGTTGATCGTTGTGCCGCATGTTCCTTCGGACAGCCCGTAGCCCTCGATGAGGGGAAATCCGTATCGGGCCTCGAATCGGGTCAGTAGCTCGGCCGAGGCTGGTGCCGCGCCACAGACGGCGAAACGCAATGACGAGGTATCGGGCCGGACACCGTCCGGGAGCGCGGCAAGAATGCTGTAGATCGTCGGCACCCCGCTGAAGAAGGTGGGACGCTCGGATTCGACGAGGTCGAAGAAGGTTCGGGGATCGAACCGGCCCGCGATGACGACACTCGCACCGGCGAGCAGCGGCGTGAGGATACTGACCACGATCCCATTGACATGGAACAGTGGCAGGATCAACAAGCACCGGTCGGTCGGTCCCACCACCAGTGCCTCGACTCCCATGAGCGCCATGGCATCGATGTTGGCGTGATCGAGCATCACGCCCTTTGGAACGCCCGTGGTGCCACTGGTGTAGATGAGCAGGGCCAGGGCGGACGAGTCCACCTGCGGCTGCTGGACCCACTCCAGCGCCGTTCGATGCAGGAGGTCCAGTGCGGACGTCGGCTCAGGGATATCCGCCACCTCGGTGGGCAGGTCACCCACCGCGAGTGTGGTGATGCCGCCGACCGGGGTTATGTCGTCCTCCACCACCAACAGGCGGGCATCGGAGTCGTCGAGCTGTCGAACGACCTCGTTATCGGTCAGGCTCGGATTGACCGGGGTGATGGTGGCGCCGAGCCGCCAGGCCGCGAACAGCAGCAGCACGAACTCGAGGCGGTTGCGCAACTGAAGAGCCACGACGTCGCCGGGGCCGATCCCGAGCTCTCGAAGGTGATGAGATGCCGCTCGAACGCGGTCCAGCAGCTGGGCATTGGTCAGCGACTGGGACCCATCGGCGATCGCGGGCCCATGCGGGTCCAGCTCGGCGCGGCGGTCGGGCAGAGAAGCAAAATTCATCGCGAGCGTACCTACCTTGATGTGACGCGATCCGGTTCGGGAATCGAAGGGGCGGGCGCCGGGGCGAATTGGCGGGTCAGGAACTCGACCTGGTCACGCACCAACGCTTCGAAGGCATCGCCGAGGTAGAAGTCGAAGTGGCCCGCGTCGTAGGTCTTGATCTCCCCTCGGGGCGCCGTGCGCGCGTATCGGAGGGTCTGCGTGGGTGGCGTGACAGTGTCGGTGTTGCTGACGCAGAACAGGATCGGGATGGTTATCTTCTTTGCCGCGCGTCCGGGTCGGTAGGCGGCGATCGTCGGAATGACCCGCGCGGCAGCCTCGTTCACGAACGTCGTCCCGTTGGGGATCAGCGCCTGGTAGCCGGGTAGCGCGTCCGGGGCGTTCATCAGGGCAGGGGAGCCGGGGGGTGCGGCCAGGGGGATCGTCACCGGTGCGCGGCCGAGGATCATGGCCGTCAGGTCTCGGACCAGCACTGGAGCAAGTTTGAGCGATGCGACCGGGCCCAGCGCGAGCGCTGAGGCCAAACCGTCGGTGAACGGGCATTGGGCCACGGCCGCTCGCAGTTCGGGATGGCGGGAAGCGACGGTGATGGCGTGGCCGCCGCCAAAGGAGCTGCCCCAGACCGCAATTCGTGTGCCGTCGACGTCCCGGCGAGCCCGGGCGTAGTCGATGGCGGCATCCCAGTCGGCGAGCTGCCGCTGGATCGACAGCAGTTGGCGAGGTTGGCCACCGCTGTCACCGAAGTGCCGATAGGTGAAGGCCAGGCAGGCGATCCCGGCCTTGGCGAACCGCTCGGCGAAGGCGTCCAGCCGCATCTCCCGGGTCGCGCCCAGGCCGTGACCGAGGACGACGACGGGTGGCGCGGTGACGCCGGTCGGCAGGTAGAGCCACGCGCTACATGTGCTGGTGCCGGAGGAGAAGTAGACGTCCTGACGGGTAAAGGGCTTTTCGGCGGCCATGGGTCGTCTCATCGTCCGTTCGTCGAGCGACGCCCGGGCACAATGCCCAGTTCGAGCGCTTGCTTGTAAATGTCGGGGTTGTAGAGGGGGAGTTCACCGTTGGATTCAGTGCTCTGCATGTAGTCGAGCATCAGTTCTTGACCGTCTTTCGACAGTGCGGTGCCCAGGAACTCGGTGCGCTCGACGTGCAGGCCGTCCGTCAGCGACATCGACCCGCCGAAATACACCGCTCGCTTGATGGCTTCGACCGATCCCTTTGTCCGCGAGCCGAAGTGGGCTGCGAGTTCGACCGCCCGCGCGACGACCTGGTCCTGTGGGACCACGTCGTCGACGGCCCCGTTGGCGAGTGCTTGCGCGGGTGTGAACGGCTTACCTTCGAGGATCGCGACCAAGGACTTGTGCGTGCCGATCAGGCGAGTCAGGCGCTGGCTGCCACCGCCGCCCGGCATGATGCCGAGGAGGACCTCCGGTTGGCCGATTAAGAAGTCGCCGTCGGCCATCACCCGAAGGTCGTTCGCCCAGGCGAACTCCGCCCCGAGGCCGAGTGCCGAACCGTTGAGAGCGGCGATGAAGATGACGCCACTGCGATTCATCCGAAGGAACGTCGTGTGCAGGCGCTCGAGTTCGACCGCGGGCCCCATCGGGGTCCGGTTTACCAAGGGGCCCAGGCGGGCCCGGTCCACATTCTTCGCGGTACGCGCGAGAACGGAGGCTCCGAGTCGGTTGACCGAGGGCACCGCGGCGCCTCCCTCCTGCAGCCAGCGGACATCGGCGTGGCTGACGAACCGCTCGGGATGCGCCCCGGTGAAGACGACCGCGTGCACGTTCGGGTCGCCGTCGACGCGGTCCACCAACGCTTCCAGCTGGTTGGCGATCTCGAGGCCGAACAATCCATGCGGGCCGCCGTCGACGCGGGCGATCAAAACTGCGCCGCGGTCCTCGATATCGAGGTGGCCCTTGCTGTGTTGTCTCATCGACTCTGCCTCCGTAATGCAAGTGGATTGGGATCGGCAGGCCGAGCCGGTGCCTGGCCGAGCTGCCAATAACGAAGTTACAAGGCTAATATAACGAAGTTACATGATGTGTGGCAATAGTCGTACCGTCGCGGGGCGGGCGAGCTGTGGAGTCGGGTGGAAATATGAGGAACGTGTCAGAGGATTCGACCAGCGAAAGCGTGCCGGAGCGGCTCGTCAAGGCGACCATCGGTCTGCTGGCCGAGCAGGGTCCTTCGGCCATCAAAGCGCGGACTGTGGCGTCGGCGACCGGACTGTCGACGATGGTGGTCTACAGCCACTTCGGTGGGATCCCCGAACTCGTTCGAGCTGTCGTCGACCGGGGATTCAAGGACCTCGACCTGGCATTTTCCCGAATGCCGGTGACCGCGGATCCGATCGCGGATCTGTTCACGATGGCGTTGACATGCCGGCGCGTCGCCCGGGAGAACCCCCACCTCTATGACCTGATGTTCGGTCTGTCCACACGCGCGACATATCGGCCGATGGGGGATTCCGACATACGTTTCAGCGGGCGGTCGCCGGCCTTCCGGGACGCCTACGCGCACATGGTCGAAGCGTGCCAGCGGCTCCTGGACTCCGGCCGAATCGAGCAGCAGGAACCCGAAGTCGTCGCCGCCCAGTTGTGGAGCTTCGTGCACGGCTATATCACCCTCGAGCTGGCCGAGCACTTCGCCGATTTCAGCGACCCGGTTGTGCAGGTGATGCTGCCGATGGGCGTGAACCTTTCGGTCGGGCTCGGCGATGAGCGGGAACGGGCACACGCCTCGCATGAGGCGGCACTGCACTCTTGCGACGCGCTCAATCCTCGGCCGATACATCCTCGATGAGCAGGGCCATCGGCGTGGCCTCGATCGCATAGTCCGTAGCCAGGCGGCAAGGGCGTCACTTTCTGATGGTTACGGGTGTTGTGCCGGACGGGTTTTGTCGGCTCCCGGCGTGAGTTGGTCATGACGCCCCAGTGCCGCGACCTCACGCTCCATGGTCGGAACCAGTTCGGCCGCGAAGCGCCTCGCCCAACGCCAGGTCAGCGGTGAGTTCACGGCGCCTTTCGCCCAGTTGGCGACGGCGACCGCGCGCGGTACGTAGACGCGGGCACGCCGGCGCGCGAGTCCATCGACGATCGCGGTGGCTGCCTCATCGACGCTCGTGGTGACATTGCCCGGATAGGGCAGCTTTTCGCGTATTCCCTGGAAAGAGGGGAGGTCCGCTTCCGCGCCTCGGACGAGATCGGTGTCGATCCACGAGGGGTGGACCACGCCGACCGTGATACCGAGGTGCGCCACCTCTTGGCGGTACGTCAGGGTGAGTATTTCGACTCCGGCTTTGCTCGCAGCGTAGGAGGCCATTCCTGCCAGGGGCATGAAGGACAGTGCGGACGCGATGACCAGCACGTGGCCTCGGGTGCGCTCGAGATGCGGTGTCGCGTGCTTGAGGGTGCGGAAGACGCCGTTGAGGTTGATGTCCAGAACTCGATCGAACGACGCCTCGTCCATCTGCCGCACGGTCCCGTAGGCCGCTACTCCGGCATTGGCGACAAGGAAGTCGATGCCACCCATGATCTCCGCGCAGTCATCGATTGCTGATCGCAGCGCGGTGCCATCGCACACGTCGGCCTCCCGCCAACATGCGGTGGGGCCCAGGTCGGCAGCGAGTGCGCGCAATTTTTCGGGCTCGAGTCCGATCAAGGCCAGGCGCGCGCCGCGGGCGGCGGCAAGACGTGCCACCTTCTCCCCGATGCCGCGTGCTGCTCCGGTAACTACCAGTCGTCGTCCCGCCAAGCTTCGTTGCATCAGCCGAGGATAACTTCGTTATAGACCGAAGGCAATAGCGCCGACGATTGCGGTGTCATGGTCCGATGCCGATGCCGATGCCGATGCCGATGCCGATGCCGATGCCGATGCCGATGCCGCCGTCGTTCGGTGGCTGTCCGCCTATTTCGAGTCGGTGCTCAGTGAGCGCGATGCGGCGGTCTCGGAGGCATTCGCCGACTCAGTCGTATCGCCCAACCCGACCAGCAGGTTCACTGTCATCGGTTGCAGTATCAAGCGGACGGGGTCTTGGACGTGGGTGAAGGAACCGCCCAATTCCAGCGTGATGAATCCGTGAACGCAACTCCAGAGTTGGGTGGCGATGGCGTCGGGGTCCTCGTCGCTGCGAACGCGGCCGCTGCGTATGAGTCGAGTGCATGTCTCGACCAGATGTGCGTAGTCCGACTGGAATTCCTTGGAGCGTCTGATGGCGCCGGAGTTCGAGGTTTCCAGTGCTCGATAGCTTCCACGTGTCGAGAGGCCGAACATCGCGTCGTAGAGGTGCGGATTGTCTTGGGCGAACCCGCGATAGGCCAGCGCCATCGCGAACAGATCGGTGACCGGATCTTCGCTCGGTGGAACTGCGACGAGGGTTCGGCCGAGGTCTCGGAATCCTTGCTCGACGACGGCTCGGAGTAGCTCGGGCACGCCACCGAGGTGGTAGTACACCGCCATCGTCGATACCTGCGCGGCCTCGGCCACCGACCGTGCCTTGATCTGCGACGGCCCCTTCTCGGCGAGCAGTCTCGTGGCCGCCTCGACCAACCGTTCGACGATCTGATCTGGCGTCAATCGAGTGGCGGCTTCCTTGCTTGGTTTCGGCATCGGAGCCGCGCACCTCCCTGTTCGGACTGCCGTGGGTTTGTGAAACGAGGCTACCGGGCATCCGTGCGAAGGATCGAGACGGCGAACACGGCGCATCATGGCGGCGTCGTATCCGCCGGGCCGATACAGCGGCAACTCACCGCTGTCTGCGGTCTATCGGTGACCTGCTCCTTGCCTTGCCGGTCCCGTCCCATGCCCCGTCTCGGTGGCAGCGGTCGTGCTCGAAATCGCCGGAATGCCGATCATGCTTGCCTGGCAGAGGCGCATCTCCTCGCGTTGAGCGAGATCGGCAGATCGATATCAGCGAGTTCGAATCGACCGGTGGTGGGATCTGGCGGTTCCGCGCGATCATCGACTTCGCCGCAAAGTATTGCCTGGCGGTGACAGTCACGCGGACTGCCTGCAGGGCGGACGCGCTGGCCTGCCAAATGGTGGCAGTTGAGGAGGCGGGCGGGTCCTCGGGGCTGTTTGCTGAGGCCGCAGCTCAGCAACGGGCGCTGCGAGCAGCGCTTGCTGCTGCTGTCGCCATCGTGGGCGGCGATCCACAATCGTGACGTGCGCCCATCGAGACGTCGCCGGGCTGCGTCTGCCCTGTATGCCTCGACTCCGGGCGGCGGACACGGGTCGTGGCGCTATCAGGATCCGGAATGGATCAGGTGAGCTCAGCGGTTTGTTGCTTGGCTGATGAGAGCTTCCGCCGCTCCCCGGGCATGTGCCCAGGGCGCCGGATCGTCGAGGGATGTGGACACGGCTGCACCCTCGAACAGGACAGCGAGCTGGTCGCCCAGCAGCTGGGGGTCTGCCGCGCCGGCTTGTCGGGCCAACTCGGCGAGTCCGTCGATGTAGTTCCGCTTGTACGCGTGGACGATGGCTTGAACACCGGGCATGGTCTCGGCTGCCTCAACCGCCGCATTGTGAAACGGGCAGCCGCGCATCGGCGCATCGGCGACATCTGGGCTGTCGAACAACGCGAGCAGCCGCGAACGCGGATCCGAATCGGACTCCCGCGACGGCGTGTCCGTGATGTCACCCGCCGCTTGTCGCAGCATGCGCAGATACTCCTCCACCAACGCGGTCTTACTCGGGAAGTGTTGGTAGAGAGTTCTTTTCGACACAGATGCTTTGGTCGCGATCAGTTCGACACCAGTGGCGTTGATGCCCTCGGTGTAGAACAGTTCGGCAGCTGCGTTCAGGATGCGCTGACGCGCACCACGCCCTCCTCGACGGGGTGATGCCTGGGTACCGGTCAGCGAAGCCATGAGCTAAGTATACCGATCTGTTTACAAGTGAGGCGATGTCGGCTACCGTCGTCCTCAAAGGTACACCAATCGGTTTACATTAGGAGGAAGTCATGACAGACCGGCGATCCACTCAGCGTGTTTCCGACCGTCATCAGCAGGGGTGGAGTGTTCGTGTGGGCGGCACGTCGTATGCAGATGCGCCGTCGAAATCCGTGCGGGTCGGTACAACGCGGTTCGCGTACCGCGAGTTGGGGCCCGATACCGGCGTGCCGGTGATCTTCTTGAATCATCTGGGTGCGAATCTGGACAACTGGGATCCCAGGGTGGTCGATGGCATCGCATCCAGGCATCGCGTGATCACCTTCGACAACCGTGGGGTCGGCGCATCCGAGGGCACGACACCGGACTCGGTCGAGGCGATGGCAGGCGATGCTGTCGCCTTCATCCACGCACTCGGTTTCGACCAGGTCGACATTCTGGGATTCTCCCTGGGCGGCTTCGTCGCGCAGGTGATCGCTCGCGAAGAGCCCGAACTGGTGCGAAAGCTGATCCTCGCAGGCACTGGCCCAGCGGGAGGTGACGGCATCCTCAACGTCACCTCGGTGACCTACCGCGACACATTCAAGGCAGTAGCCACCCTCAAGGACCCGAAAGAGAATCTGTTCTTCACCAAAACCGCGCACGGCAAATCGGAGGCTCGCGCGTTCGTGAACCGGTTGAAGGAACGCAGCGTCGACCGCGACAAGGCGATCACGCTGCGCGCTTTCCGCACTCAACTCAAAGCCATCCACGCATGGGGCGCACAAGAGCCAACCGACCTCGGCGGTATTCAGCACCCCATCCTCGTAGCCAACGGCGACGACGATCGAATGGTCCCGACCAGCAACTCCTTCGACCTACAACGACGCCTGCCGAACGCGACGCTCCGCATCTACCTCGACGCCGGACACGGCGGCATCTTCCAATACCACGACAGGTTCGTCGCAGAGGCACTCGAATTCCTGGCTTCCTGAGCCTCGGGCGCATCGGTTTCGCACTCGGTTCGCCAGGCCGAAAGGGGATTGGCGCAGGGGCCTGCATCAATCCTCTTGGTCTTTCTGCACAACACATATCGCGGGAATGGCCCCTCGAAGTCTCGCGCCTCACGCCACGAACGCATACGTAAGCACACCGATTGGTTTACATCGCGGCGCTGGACGGCGTACCGTCACACAAAGAAGTAAACCAATCGGTACACATCAGCGATCGATGGTGCATCGATCATCGGCCCGAGCAGCCTGACCAGTCGACGTTCGACGACGAGAGTAGGAAACGCATGCCTTCTGTATTGATTACCGGCGCCAGCAGGGGGATCGGTCTGGCGATCACCGAACACATGAGCGGACGAGGTTGGGAGGTGTATGCCACGGCTCGATCCGATGCCGCCCTCGAAAGTCTCGATCGCTTACCCAATGTGCACGCGATCGGTCTCGACATCACCGACAGGTCCGCCATCGCTACGCTTCCCGATCGACTCCCCGCTGAACTGAATGGCGTTGTCAACAATGCCGGCATCATCGTGAACGGACCGGTGGAGGGGTTGGCCCTCGATGAGTTGTCACGGCAACTCGAGGTCAACGTGACAGCCCAGATCGGTGTGACGCAGGCGGTGCTGCCGAAAATACGTGAGGCACGTGGACGGGTGGTGTTCATGTCATCGGTCAGTGGGTTGATCACCACGCCGGGTACCGGCGCCTACAGCGCATCGAAGTATGCAGTCGAGTCCTTGGCTGATGCACTCCGAATCGAGCTGCGCCCGTGGCGGATCCCCGTCTCGCTGATCGAGCCCGGGCCCACCCGTACCGACATGTGGGGTGGCATGCTCGACGAGCACGACCGCATGACCGCGCAACTGACCGACGAGCATCGCGAACTGTACGCATCACACCTTGCTGGGAGTCGGAAGCTGTTGGGCCGCATGCAAAAATTCGCGGGCGATCCCCAGAAGGTCGTGAAGGCCGTCGACCACGCGCTGACATCGAAACGCCCGAAGCGTCGATACCTGTGCGACAACGCCAGTCGGGCGCAGAAGTTCGTTGTCTCGATAACTCCTACAGCCGTCAACGACGCGGTCCTGTCAGCGGCCACCACGTCGAAGTGAATCCTTGCCGGTTGCCCGGAACCGGCCCGAGCCACCCGGGCAACCAACTCGCCGCGCTCGAAGAAGGCGCGTCGGGCCGGCTGCAGTGGACGACTCCTAATCCGCGGCGCCGATCTCGGCGGCCATACCGGCAATAGATTCGCGGCGCCGACGGGGCCGCCGCGTTGATATCAGCGCTGCTCGAGGACGAGCACGGGGATTTCGCGGTCAGTCCAGCTCTGGCGCGAGTCGAGGTCGGCGTAGGCCGCAACAAGTCGTGGCCACTGCCGCGCTCGCTCCCGCTTCGATCGCGCTCACCGCGCGGCGAGCGCCGCTGATCTCGATATGGGTGTCAGGATGTGCCGGCAGGTTGTAGTTACCACTGCGGGTTCTCGGGCGATCCAGCGGCCGACGCGACAATGATGATGTTGGGACCGTCGGTGATGTAGACGCGTCGCCCTCTACTCAGGCGTCGAGCAGACGCTTGTGCCGCAAGATTTCGAAGCTCAATGGCGAATCGGGCGGCCCACCGCTCCGCGACGGGCGGCGAGCTCACCATCAGGCGCGCGATCGGCGATCTCCTCAGTCGACGGCACCGACGGCGCAGGTTGACCCACTTTGATAACTTCGTTATTCTAAGTCCATCGTCCATGCCGAGGCGCGCCGATTGCAGGTCGCAATCATGTTGTGGACACACTTCCGCGCAATTCCATAAGTGGCCGAGCACATGCTCCGGGGCCACCAAACCGCGCATTACCCGAGAGAAGAGAAGGTAGGTGACATGAAGGCGTTCATTGTCGAGTCCTACGGCAAGGACGGACTACGGGCCGCAGACGTGCCCGAGCCCAGCGTGGGCCGTCGTGACGTTCTGGTCCAGGTCCGCGCGGCCAGCATCAACCCGCTGGACAAGATGGTTCGCAACGGCGAGTTCAAGCAGCTGCTGAAGTACAAGCGCCCGTTCATTCTTGGCCACGACGTCTCCGGTGTCGTGTCGGAGGTCGGCTCGGACGTCCATGCCTTCAAGGTCGGCGATGAGGTGTATGCCAGGCCGCGAGACCACCGGATCGGCACCTTCGCCGAGTTCATCGCGATCGACGAGGACGATGTAGCACTCAAGCCTCGCTCCTTGTCGTTCGACGAGGCCGCTGCCGTGCCGCTGGTCGCGCTGGCCGCCTGGCAGGCACTCGTCGACCTCGCCGAGGTCAAGCCTGGCCAGAAGGTCCTCATCCACGCCGGTGCGGGCGGACTCGGCTCGACCGCCATCCAGGTCGCCAAGCATCTGGGCGCCTACGTCGCCACCACAGCCCGCACCACTGACGTCGACAAGGTCCGCGCCTTGGGCGCCGACGAAGTCATCGACTTCACCAAGCGGGACTTCTCCGAGGTACTCACCGGATACGACGTCGTACTGGACTCGCTCGGGGGCACCAACCTGGAGAAGTCCCTGACCGTACTCAAGCCGGGCGGACTTGCCATCAGCGTAGTCGGCCCGCCGGACCCCTCCTTCGCCGCGCAAGTCGGTCAACCGCTCCTCGCACCCGTCATGGCGCTGTTGAGCCGCAAGGTCCGCAAGCAGGCGAAGAAGCGGGGAGTGCGGTACTCATTCTTCTTCATGAAGGCCAACGGCGCCCAACTCAACGAACTGGCCACGCTATACGACAACGGCACGCTGCGGACGGTGCTCGACCGCACCTTTCCTTTCGATCAAACACTCGAGGCCATGGCGTACGTCGAACAGGGCCGCGCCAACGGCAAGATCGTCGTCACGCGATGAGTGAATGCCTGAGATAGCTCGATGTCGAGGCATGGTCCAGCGGATCCTCGGTGCTCTCGCTGACGATGACGAGTCCATGGCCCGGCTGTGGGAGACGCTGCGGAGATTGCTCGATACGCCCGGTAGTTCCACCGACGACCCCCTTTCGCACCGAACCTTCGCTGGCGAAGCGAGATCACGGCCAGTTCCCGCGCCAACCTGTTGCACTGGGCTGCCTCCTTACTGCGGGCTCCGCGGGAACCGGTCACGGCGAACCTGAGCGCGGAAGTGGTCGGCATAGCCCGTGACGCATTCCGCCGAGGGGTCGAACAGATTCTGGTCACGGCGTATCACTCGGGACACAACGCACTCTTGAGGCATTGGATGCGGCTCGCGTTCACGGTCTCATCCGATCCGGTCGCACTCCAGGAAGCCCTCGACGTGGCTGCTCGCTCCCTGGTCGACTTCGTCGATGTCACGCTCGCCGCGCTGGCTGAGCAGCTCGAATCCGAACGTGCCGAACTCACCCGAGACAGCCACGCGCAGCGGTTCGAGTTGGTGAGCCTCGTCCTCGAAGGGGCACCGATGGCCGACGATCGCGCCAGCGACCGCCTCGGCTACCGATTCGACTGCCGCCACACCGCGGTCGTTTTGTGGACGGACCCCGGTGCGCCTGATCGACCCCGGCTTGCAGCGCGCGGCGGAGGCTCTGGGGACAGCCACTCACGCGCAGCAGACGTTGCATGTCATTGCCAGTTCCACCTCGCTGTGGACCTGGCTGGCAAACGTGACGGTCGACGACGCGCAAGCCCTCGCCGCGGCGACGTCACATATCGAGGGCGTCCGCATAGCCATGGGGCCACCCGACACCGGGGTAGAGGGCTTTCGGCGCAGCCACCTGGATGCGGTCGAGACACAGCGATTGATGCAACGGTTGCCGGACTTGCGTTTCGCCAGGTTCGCCGACGTCCAGCTCGTGACGCTCGCAACCTATAACGAGCAGCGGGCCCACGAGTTCGTCGCCCGCACGCTGGGGAAGGTGGCGAGCGCGGATCCCGAGCTCCGTGAGACCTTGCGGGTCTATATCCGTGAGCAGTTCAGCACGTCCCGTGCCGCACGAACACTCTTCGCGCATCGCAACACTGTCCTCAACCGCATCCAGCGCGCTGAGGAACTCCTGCCGATCCCTCTCGATCACAATGGTCTCGAGATCGGGGGGTCGCCTTGGAGATCGCGCACTGGCTGGGTCATCAGCCGGCCAACGGCGACAATCCGCAGAGCTGAGGAACGAGGTTCACCCGACGGGCGCCAGCTGATGGCCAACGCCCGGCGGGATGTCGCTGGAACTATGAGCCGCGGATCAGCTCGGCTGCTTTCTCACCGATCAGCACGCTCGGGGCGTGGGTGTGTCCGCGAATGATGCTCGGCATCACCGAGGCGTCCGCGACGCGCAGACCTTCGACACCACGAACCCGCAATTCCGGTGTTACTACGCTGGTTTCGTCGCTCCCCATCCGGCAGGTGCCCACTGGGTGATACAGCGTGTGCGAACAGGTAGTGAGCGCCAGTTCGAGCGTTTCCGGACCGGTATCCGCCGCGCCTGCGGGCCGAGCGACCTTGCCGAGCAGGGCTTTCAAAGCGGGTGCTTCGGCGATCTCCGCGCACATGCGCAGGCCCGTCAGGATGGCCGCGCGGTCCACTCCGCCACTGTCGGACAGGTAGCGGGGATCGATGATCGGCTTTGCCAGCGGATCGGCGGAGCGCAGCGAGATCCGGCCTCTGCTCTCGGGTTTGAGCAGAATAGATCCCATTACCACCGCGTGGCCGTACGGTTCCCCGATTCCCTCGTCGAAAAACGGTGCGGGTCCGAAGATGAGCTCGAGGTCGGGCAGATCCAGGTCCGGGCGGCTACGCACGAATCCGTATGCCTCCCCGACATTGGAGGTGAGCATGCCGCGGTGTCTGGCAACGTAATTGATGAGTTCCAGTGGCTTTTCCGCGGCGAACAAGCTGTCGTTGTCGACGTCGAAGCCGAGCATCGCGACCAGATGGTCCATCAGGTTCTCGCCCACCTCCGGTGCGTGGTGCACAGTGGCGATTCCGTGCTCGGCGAGATGTTCGCGATCGCCGATGCCCGACAGCATCAGCAGCTGCGGACTGTTGATCGCGCCGCCGCACAGCACCACCTCACGGCGGGCGTGCACCACCGCACGCTTCCCGCCCGACTCGAATTCGACTGCCACAGCACGCGTGCCATCGAAGATGATGCGCGTCGCGACGGCCTCGGTGCGCAACGTCAAATTCTTTCGGCCGAGCGCCGGCCGCAGGTAGGCGTCCGCCGTGCTCCAGCGTGCGCCGCGCTTCTGCGTCACGACGGTCTCGCAGAACCCCTTCGGCTCGGGCAGATTCGGGCGCTCCACCGTATGCCCGGCTTCGACCGCTGCCGCCAGCCATGCCGCGGTGAACCGGCGTGGACTGCGCTGCCGCGCAATATGTAGCGGACCGGCGACACCCTCGTCGGCTTCGCGTGCTCCCTCGACTACTTCGATCTTGCGGAAGTACCTTACGACCTCGGCGAAGGACCATTCGCTTCCAGCCCGCGCGGCCCACTCGTCGTAGTCCGCGGCGAATCCGCGCACCCACATCATCGCGTTGAGGGAGGACGAGCCGCCCAGCGTTTTGCCTCGGGGCCAATAGATTTCGCGGCCGCCGAGTCCGGGCTGCGGTTCGGTGCGGTAATCCCAATCCACCTCGCTGCGAAACAATTTCGAGAATGCGGCGGGGATATGGATGAACTTGTTTGTGTCCTCCGGCCCGGCCTCCAGCACGATGACGCTGGTGGCGGGGTCGGTACTGAGTCGGTTGGCGACCACAGCGCCCGCCGATCCGGTACCGATAACGACGTAATCGGCGTAGGTGTCCACGTGTGCTCCTGGGTCAGCCGCGCAGCGCGGATGCGAAGATTCCCGGCAGTTTTCCCCACCCGGGTGCTCCGGCGAACGCGGCGAGCCGCCGACCGGTTGTCGCTGCGGTCGTATTGTTCACAAACCACGGCGGCTTCGGTGTCAGGGACCACTCGCCGCGCAACACCGAGCGCGGCGCAGGGCGGAACGGCCCGCGCACGACTGTCCGTTCGGGCCGGTCGATCAGGAACGCGTTGTGCACCACACCGATTCCGCTCTGTACGTCGTCGATCGTATGGCCCGGGTAAGCGCCCCAGGTCGCCGCGGCGGTGAGGAACCCGGCGCCGGTCCACGCATTGATCGCGATTGTGCCGTAATGCAACTGCTCGACCAGTTCGTCGAATGCTGCGCCCAACGTACGGATGGTCGCCGGATGTGCGATGACGTTCACCCCGAGCGTGCCGACGAATTCATCGTTGGCCGTAGCCGCCGCCGCGCGCGCGAAATCGGCTCCGAGGCCCGACAATTCGACAACTCCGAGGACGGGTGCGAAATATTCGGTCCGCAACAGTGTTTCGCTGCGGTCGCCGCGCAGGCCGGACAGCAGCAAGCGACCGCCGAAATGTTCGGCACTCGGATAGGTCGATTCGGCTGACGCGACGCGATCGTCGCTGCCCGGGTAGTACGCGGGCCGGCTCGGTGCGGCATCGTAGGCGGTGCGCAGCTCTCGAAGGAAGTCGTCCTTCTGATCCCAGTCGGACGAAATCACAACAGCCTGTGTCGCGACACAGTTGTATCCGCCGTTGTGCAAGCGCTGAGTGGCGATGTGTTCGGCCTGGAATCGCAGATCGGCCTTGCTCCACCGGCCGGGTAGCACGATGGTCGGAGAGACGCCGCCGAGTTCGCTGGTGATCGGCTTGTCGAGTCGAGGTCGACCGGTGGCCTTGCGTGCCGCGGCATCCTCGCCGCGGCCCCAGACGATCGCGTCGTGTGTCGCTGCGCTGCCCGTCATATGCACGTGTGCGACGTCCGGATGCTGTACCAGGTATTCGCCGACATCGGCTGCGCCGGTGAGGATCCGGACCGCGCCGATCGCAATGAACGGCTCCAGCACCTCGGTCAAGGGCTTCAATAGCGGATCGGTGATCGGATTCAGTTTCAAGGCGACGACGCGGTTGTGCGCGATCAGTTCATAGAGCACGTCCAACGGGGCGATCGAGGTGATGTTGCCCGCGCCGAGCACCACGCCTATCCCCTGGGTGCGAACCGGGTCGAGCTGTGCCAGCCCCGCCGCTCGGATGGCTTCGGCCCGGCCGATGCCCGGCTGGAGCCACACCTCGGCGCTGAATCCGCTCAACAGCAACGAGTCGAAGACCGATGTGGGCAGCACGCGGACTGTCGTGCGTCCGCCGGTTGTACCGAAGTGTGCTTTCTCGAGCGGGCTACGCCCGTCGGCAAGGGTGAGCAGGCTGCGCTCCAGTGCCCCGGCCCCGGCTGCCATCGCATAGGGCCCGGATATCCATTCCTCGCCGACCAGCGCCGTCCGCGGATCCAGCCGCTTGTAGCTGATCGCCGCATCGACCCACTCTCGGGCGTATTTCGCGGTGAGTTCCCGCACGCGTCCGAGCAGCTCGGCGCGTGCGGCCAGGGAGATCGTGGCCCAAGCCTTTTCGCCCTCGACAAGGTCCGACAGCGCGGCGTCGACGGCGCCCCGCACGTCGGTCGGCGAATCGTTGATGGTCATAGCCCGAATTGTCCGCACCAACGCCGTCGCGCACTATGGGCGACGGTCGCGGGAGTGGGTGATCGACTTTGTGCGGCGGCACAATCGAGGTGTGGCGTGGCGCACACTCCTGAGTGGTACGCTGCGCTGGTGGCCAGGCCGTTGCATTCGATCGCGGCCACCGAACTCGCGAGGCAATTGCTGGAATCGGTGGATTCGCTGGCCGACGAGCTCGCCGACCGGATCGTCGCATCCGAACGTTCGTACTTGGACTCCCGACTACTGACCCGTGCGCAACTGCGCGGGGCCTGCCTGGACAACCTGACCGCAATGCTCGGCTACCTCGCGGGCCGCGATCCGGTCCGTCTGGAATCCGCGCGTGCGGCAGGCAGATTGAAGGCCGAGCAGGGCTTGCCGATAGCCGCGATGCTGCACGCGTATCGGCTCGGTGGTCGGCTGATCTGGGAAGAGTTGCTGGTCCGCGCGGGCGGTGTCGCCGACGGCGAACTGCTGAAGATTCCGGCCGAGTTGTGGGCCATCGTCGACCGGTGCTCCGATGCCGCGGCCGAGACCTACCGTGAGACCGCAACCCTGCTCGCCCTGGCCGATATCGAGTCGCGAGCCCGGGTGATTCGGACCCTGTTCGACGACCATGCGGAGAATCCCGCCGTGGTATTGGACGCGGCGCGCACTCTCGGCCTACCGGAGACCGGGATATTCGTGGTAGTCGCCGCCGAAGCCGGTCCGACCCGGACGACGATGTCGGCCGCGATCACGAAGCTCAACGACCGAGGCATCGTCTCGATCTGGGATAGCTACGCCGATACCCAGAACGGGGTGATCTGCGCGCACTCGGCCACCGAAATCGACACTGCCATAGCCTTACTCGGTGAAGTGATCGAAGCTCGTGCCGGTGTCAGCCGCACATTCACCGGTCCCCAAGGCATCGCTGCCGGGCTCGATGAGGCGCGACTCGCACTGAAGTGCACACCGAGCGGCGCGACCGCGATTACCCGCTACGAAGCGGCCCCCTTGGCACTACTGCTGGTCCGGCTACCTGATGCGGCGCACAGTGCGGCCGCACAAATCCTCGGACCGGTCATACATCTGCCGGAGACGGAGCGGACGGCTTTGTTGCAGACCCTCAACGCGTGGTTCGAATGCAAAGGGTCGACCGTGGCTGCCGCGCAACAGATGCACTACCACCGCAATACGGTGCTCTACCGGCTGCGCAAGATTCGCGATCTCACCGGCCGCGACTGCGATGACCCGGCGCAAGCAGCCGAACTTTACGTTGCGCTGCAGGCGATCCGGCTGCTGCGCCCGATGTAATGCGCGGCGGCTGCCCGAGTTCTACTGCGCGCCGCATCGCGACGAACCGTTGCGAACACGAGAGCTTCATCCCAGGTCGCGTGTTTCTGGATGAGCCCTCGGATATTGGCCGCGATGGACTCGCAAATTCCGAGCCCGGTGCATTTCGTGTAGTCGACGGTCACCTTCATGTGAATCACCTATCGGGGGAGTGTGCGACCTGGTGGCCGGTGTTTTCTGGCTCGCGCTGCGGAGGCGTTGTTTCGCGAGGGCTGCGGCCGCAGCGGACCTCGGGCGTCGAGGTCCTCAGAGTCCGCCGCGGTTGGCCGCCGGCAGTTTCGGAAAGGCCGGAGCGTAGATCCCCAGGTGTCCGGTGCTTGCCAGTGGCCGTATTCGTAGGAAGCACCCGACCTTGTGCGTGTTGGTCTTCAGGGCATGCTCGAAAGCCTTGGCGTGTCCGCCCGGTGAATATGCGTAGTCCTGGGCCAGGGCGAGTGTCTTCCACAGGCTGATCGAGGTGTGTTCGAACGGCAATTTCGACGACACGTCGACACTGCCGCGGTGGCCGGGGTGATGGGCGGCGCGACTGGCGGCGTGCAGGTTGTTGTGAATGAAGTTCGTCAGCTCGCGAGGGCGCACGATGCCGTGCACGATCGCTACCATCGGCTCGTCGTTGGCGAGCCTAAAACGGACACAGTGTCATCACAAGCAGTCACTCATTTCTGGCTGAGTTGGGCGCCCGCGATAGCCTGTCTCGGTGGCCGTCCTCGACAAACGCACCCGCGACGATCCGCGTCGGCGTGCTACCGAACTCGCTTTCCTGAACGCCACCGAGGCGCTGCTCGAGGAGGGCGCTTCGTATGCGGATCTCAACGTCAGTCGCATCGCGGAACGTGCAGGCCGCACTCGGACGGCGTTCTACGCGCACTTCGAAGATCGTCGCGAGTTGTTGCTGGCCCTCGTCGAAAAGGGCGGCGACGAGGTGCTGGTAGCTATCGCACCGTTCCTGGCGGTCGATGGCCCTATCACGCGCGATCAGGTCATGACATCGGTGCAGGGCATACTCGCGACCTTCCATGAACGCGCCACCCTGTTGCGGGCCGTGATCGAGGCGGCCGGTTACGACGAGGGCATCGCCGCCTACTGGGACGGAATTCTCGGCCGGTTCGTCGATATCGCACGGGAGCGACTCCGGGCCGAGGGTTTCGGTGAGGCCGAAGCCGCGGCTACTGCCACCTCGCTGATCTGGATGACCGAGCGCATGTGCTATCAGCAGGCCGTCCGCGGCACAACGGGCCTTGACGACCCCTCGGCCATCGCCGGAATCACCGAGGTGTGGTGGAGCGTGCTGCGAACCGCACATTGACGGCGGGATGGCGGTGTGGCAATCGAGCCGCCATCACGTGTGCCGAGGAATAGCCAGTGTGCGTCGCGTCATGACGCGAGGAGTGTCGCGCGGTCAGAGAGTCACTATACATTTCGTATACTGGCCTGTAGCGTGCGTCACATGCAACCGTCATCGACGTATCGTCGTCATGCATCGCTCGCGGATCGAGTCCGGCTTTATGGTGCACTGCACCAGACCGTGGCCCGATACGGAAAATACTGCGCAGCAACATCTTTGGTTGCTCCCCTGGCGATGCTGTCCCCTTCGTCGCAACTCGTCGAGGAGTGGTGACATGACACGTTATTCGCTTTCCGACAAGGTCGTCCTGATTACCGGAGCCGGTCGCGGGTTGGGTGCGGCCACCGCCGCAGCCCTGGTTGGGCGTGGAGCGCGGGTGTTGCTGGCGGATATTGATCTGGCTGCAGCGCAACAAGTTGCGGGCCACACTGCCCAGCGGGCAAGTGTTGGCGCTGAAATGCGATGTCACCCAACTCGATTCCGTTCAGGAAGCTGTGCGGCGAGCGCATGAGGTGTTCGGGCGTATCGACGTCGTGATCGCCAATGCCGGCGTTCTGGGGCGTGGTGCCACCTTCCGCGCACTGACACCGCGACAAGTGGGAAATGTTCTGTCGGTCAACGTCGATGGAGTTGTCAACACGGTGTCGGCCACGCTGGAATCGGTGATCGAGAACCGGGGACAGATCGTCCTGGTGAGTTCGGTATTCGCCTACATCAACGGCGCGGGCGCTATCCCTTACGCGATGAGCAAGGCCGCCGTCGAGCAACTGGGCCGGGGCCTCGGTGTCGAGTTGGCCAGGCATGGCGCGTCTGCCATGACGGCCTATTTCTCACTTATCCAGACCGACATGATCCGACAGGGCGTGGACGCGGATCCCCATGTACTCGCCCTGCTTGCCGCGATGCCCAAGTTCATCCTCAAACGAATTCAGCCGCAAACCGCGGCCGCCGCGATCGCCGACGGACTGGAACGTCGGCAACGCGCCATCACTATCCCTGGACGCTGGCGGCCAGTCGCAGCCCTTCGTGGTCTGGCCGGACCGATCGTCGACGGAAAACTTGCGCGCGATGTCACCGTGCAGCGAGCCCTTGCCCAACTCGAGAATCTTGCCGCTGTCGACGAACTCCCTCGGAGGAACCATGTCGGATGATCTTGCCTTCGCACCCGCCCACGAGCTACTGGCACATCTGCGCAGCGGTGAGGTTTCCAGTCGCGAACTCGTCGACCTCTACTTGCAGCGAATCGAGAAGCACGACCGTCGCCTGAACTCGGTGATCACGTTGGATGTCGAGCGTGCGCGCGCCGAGGCCGCCAAGGCGGACCAGGAGCGGGTCAGCGGCAATGAGTCGTTGGGACCGCTGCACGGATTGCCCATCACCGCGAAAGACAGTTACGAGACGGCAGGCATGAGGTCCGCGTGCGGTCGGCGCGACCTCGTCAACCATGTGCCGACCCGGGACGCGGAGCCGATTGCGCGGCTTCGCCGAGCCGGGGCAATCATCATGGGCAAGACGAATATGCCGCCCGGAAATCAGGACGTGCAGGCGGACAATCCTGTTTTCGGTCCGACGAACAATCCGTGGGACCTCTCACGCACATCGGGTGGTTCTGCTGGGGGAGGGGCGGTGGCGACCGCCGCCGGGCTCACCGCTTTCGACTTCGGCTCGGAAATCGGTGGCTCGACTCGGATCCCGTCGCATTTTGTCGGCTTGTACGGGCACAAAGCGACTTGGCGGTCGATCCCGCTGGTGGGCCACCTCCCACCAGGTCCTGGGACCGGCCGGTGGGCTGAGCCCGACCTTGCCTGCGCCGGCGCTCAGGTACGCGACGCGCGTGACCTGATTCCCGTCCTGGAGGCGACCACCGGCGCGTTGGCGCGTGACGGCGGCTTTACGTATCGGCTTGCGGGCCCCCGAGCCACCACTCTGAGCGACTTCCGCGTCGCGGTCTGGTTCGACGATCCGGACTGCCCAATAGACTCCGAGGTCAACGCCGCCATGATCAACGCGATCGACGTCTTGGAGCAGGCGGGCGCGAAGGTCCAGATCCAGCCTGCCGCGCTGCCGGTCAGTATCGGCGAGTCGCATAGAGTCTTCGAGCCACTGGTGTACGGACAGTTGTCGGGCGATCGCACCGGCATCACCCCGGCCTCTGGTGCCGCGATGGCGGTGCGTATCGCGCAGAACCCACGAGGAGCGGCCACGCGCGCTTTTCGAGGCACGTTCCAGTCGCACTATGCCTGGATGCAGGCGGACGCCAAGCGTCAGGAAATACGGGAGGGGTGGTACGAGTTCTTCAGCGAGTTCGACATCGTGCTCATGCCGGTTACTCCCACAGCGGCACCTGTGCACCACAACAAGTTGATCGACCGGTTCGGTCGGCGATTCGAGGTCGACGGCAAGGCCCGCTCCTACTGGGACCAGGTCAAATGGTGTGCCATCGCCAATATCGCCGGAGCGCCTGCCACGACGATTCCCACTGGTCTCGGCAGATCCGGGCTGCCGGTGGGCCTGCAAGCGATGGGACCCGCCGGCGGCGATCTGACCACGATCGAGTTCGCGGCACTTTTGGGCGAGCGACTCGGCGGGTATCTCCGCCCTGATGGCTATGGCGCGTGACTGTGACGGCACCGGCCCAAGCGCCACGGCGGTGCCTAGCCGACTCCTGGCCGTCCCTACACTCAGTCATGTGGAGACGGGTCGCCTGTACGGACAAGGGTGTCCGCTCGCGAGCGCTTTGGACGTGCTCGGCGAACGATGGACCTTGCTGATCATTCGGGAGTTGCTCCTCGGACCCAAGCGCTTCAACGAACTCGGTGCGAAGCTGCCGGCCGCCGGACCGAACCGCCTGACGAGCCGGCTTCGTCGGCTCCAAGGGGTCGGCGTCGTGGCGAAGGCATCCAGCGGTGCCTACGCGTTGACCGAGTTCGGTGAGGGACTGCGGACGCCCGTCATCGGCTTCGGGCTCTGGGGACTCGGTCTGATGTCAGAGGGAATCGAGCCGGAAACGGCCCGACCCGACATGGTCGCGCTCTGTATGACGGGAGCGGTCTCCCCGAATCTGCTGTCTGGTCTGAATCTCGTGTGCGTCGTACACACTCCCGAGGTCTTCACGATGAGCGTTCGCGAGTCTGCGCTGTCGGTGGCGTCCGGGGAATCAGAGTCGGAGTCGCCGGTCAGGCTCCACTGTTCGTCCGCAACCTTCATCGCGTTGACCATGGGCGCGGTCACCTTGGCGGAGGCCCGCCGCGTCGGTGCGGCCCGCGTGCTGGGCAAGGGGACAGGTCTTCCGAAGTTGTTCACGGCATTCGCGGCCACCACCCGGGAGTTCACAGCGGCTCTGTGAGTGGATGAGCTTCAATGCTCATCCGCGACACACGCCGCGTCGGCGTCCCTCAGCTGCTCATCAGCTGCGCGACCCGTTCCTGCACGGGGTCGCTCAACCAGGTGCGTGCCTGGCGGCTGAGCTCGTCGGCCAGTACCTCCGCATCGCCGGACTCGATGCCATCGAGTACCTGGCGAACGACATCTGCGGGATCGGACTTCGGCGAATCCGAGAACTTGCCCATGTCGGTGTCGACGAGTCCCATGTAGACGCCCACCACCTGGACCCCGCGTGGGGCGAGTTCGGTGCGCATCGAGTCCGTGGCGCTCCACATCGCCGCCTTCGATACGCCATAGCTCGCGCCGATGGGAAGCCATGCGAGAACCGACGAGACGTTGACGATGGCGCCGGAACGCTCGGCGATTCGATCGGCGAATGCGGAAGCCAGCGCAAGTGGACCGAACAGGTTCGTCTCGAGCTCCGCGCGAAGCATGGCCGTGGACCGGTCGAGCACCGAGGCCCCGCGGGCGATACCGGCGTTGTTGATCAGAACGCTGACATCGGTTGCGGTCGCGGCCGCTTCGGCGATCGACATCGCATTCGTGACATCGAGCTGCAGCGGAACGATGCGTGGGTCCGCCACGTGGATTGTCTGTGGGTCGCGGGCGGCGGCGTAGACCCTCGCCACACCACGGCCGAGTAGTTGCTCGACGTACTCGCGGCCCATGCCGCGGTTGGCTCCGGTGACGAGCACCGTTTGATCGGCGAGCGAAGTCATGCTGTCCTCCTGGATTAAGTAAACCGTTCGGTGTACTTTAGTGAAGCTACCCGGATGGCGCGCCTTTCGCAATGGGCGTCCATGTCGCCGCTCGACTTACGTAAACGTCGCTAGACATTGAAGTACCTGCCATCTGCGGCGTTGCTAAATCAGATACTAAAGACTATCGTTTTTTAAAGTGACAATCAGCTGCAGTGCTGTCGTCGTTCGTCATCCCAGCCCCTAATCAGGAGGATCACCGCATGTCTGTTGCTTTCAAACCGGTACGGATCGGACCTTGGGACCTGCCGCAGTCTTTCGTTATGGCGCCACTGACTCGTAGCCGCGCGGGGGAAGGCAACGTGCCCACGGCGATGAACGCCGAGTACTACACCCAACGAGCCGAAGCCGGGCTCATCGTCACGGAGGGCACTGCACCCAGTGCCGTCGGCCAGGGCTACCCCACTGTGCCCGGGCTCTACACCGACGAACAGGTCGCCGGATGGCGCCTCGTCGCCGATGGCGTTCACGGCGCCGGCGGCACGATCGTGGCTCAGTTGATGCACGTCGGGCGGGTCGCTCATGCCAGCAACAAGGGCGGTGTCGACACGATCTCGCCCAGCGCTGTCCAAGCTCCAGGCCAGATATTCACGCTGACCGGCATGGTCGATCACGATGTGCCCCGGGCCATCGAGACCGGTGAAATCGCCGGAATCATCGCCGAGTTCGTCGAGGCCGCCCGCAACGCGATCCGTGCCGGTCTCGACGGCGTCGAGATCCACGGTGCGAACGGCTATCTGCTGCACCAGTTCCTCGATCCGACGGTCAACCTCCGCGACGACGAATTCGGCGGCACGCCGGCGAATCGGGCTCGGTTCGTCATCGACGTGGTCAGGGCAGTCGCCGAGGCGATCGGCGCTGACCGTGTCGGCCTGCGGCTCTCGCCCGGCCATCAGTTGAACGGCATCGGCGAGGTGCCTGGTGCCGACCTCGACCAGACCTATCAGACGGTCGTAGATGGGATCGCGCCGTTAGGTCCGGCGTACCTGAGCATTTTGGCCAGTCCGTTCGAGTCTCTCGAACCGCTCGTCCGCGACCTCCGCACGCGATTCGGCGGCTCGGTGCTGCTGAACCTCGGTGCCACACCGGTGGCGACGTCGCTGGAGACGGTCGAGGAGCTGCTGGACAAGGGCGTGGCTGACGCCGTTGTCGTCGGGCGTGCCTTCCTCGCCAATCCCGATCTCGTAGAGCGTTGGCGCACTGGCGCGGAGCTGAACGCGGTGGACTTCACCACCCTGTACGGCGGCGACTCGCGCGGGTACACCGACTATCCGAGTCTCGCGGAGATCGCCTGAGCCGCAAGATTTTTCATCCCGCAGCTGGTAGTCGCGCAACCGATCCCGCACCACACCCGAGGAGAACGATATGAGTACCTACACACCTGTCAACACCGCCGAGAACCTGCATGTCGATGCCGCGTCGGGTCGTTTCACCTACCGCCGCATGGGCCCGCGCGGCGGAGTTCCGCTCGTGCTCGTGCACCGCTTCCGTGCCACCGTCGACTGGTGGGATCCGGAGTTCCTCGACATCCTCGCCGCCGAGCGCGACGTCATCCTGTTCGACAACATCGGTATCGGATACACCGGCGGTGAAGCTCTCACCACCGTCGAGGGATTCACCGCGGGCACGATCGAATTCATCGAAGCGCTGGGGCTGACCGAGGTCGACCTTCTCGGGTGGTCCTTCGGTGGTGTCGTCGCGCAGGCGGTCACGCTCACCCGACCCGATCTCGTCCGCAAGTTGATCGTTGCGGGCAGTGGATCGGGCCTCGCCCCCAACATGCCGACCATGAGCGAGCGGGTCCTCGGAATCATGGCCAAGCCGGATGCCGACCTCGATGACATGTTGTACCTGTTCTATCCCGAAACCGAAGGGGCTCGGAAGCTGGGGCTCGAACACTTCGACAAGGTTTCGGACATGATGCCGGCCGACGCCCCGGTAGTCAGCGAGGCGGCCGCGATGGGTCAGCTCCAAGCAATCGTCGCGGCGTTGGCGACTCCGTGGGAGCAGGTTGTCGCGGGGCTCGCGACCATCCGGCAACCTGTGCTCTACGCCAACGGTATGCACGACGTCATGATCCACGCCTTCGCGTCGTACTCCGCGGTTGAACACCTGCCGTCGGCCAAGTTGGTGCTGTACAGCGACGCCGGCCACGCATTCCTGTTCCAGCACCTCGAGGAGTTCACGGCAGAAGTCAAATCTTTCCTCGCGGACTGAGCTGCTATTCGGCGCTGTCTGTGAGTCGATCTGCGTGAACAACGTTTTCGTCAGCGTTCACGACATTCGACGAAACTCCCGATTCGTTTTCAGTCGGGAGCGGCGGCCAGGCTTCTTTGGGCATGGTGCGAACGTTCGATCGGCTGCCAGCAGCCATGACACATAAAAATGAAGTATTTACTATACTATGGTTATGCAACCTCGCACGTACGGCCAGAACTGCGGTCTTGCTCGTGCGCTCGACATCCTGGGTGATCGATGGACTCTTCTGATCCTGCGTGACCTGGGTATGGGGCCACGGAGATACAGGGACCTGGCCGAGGGACTGCCGGGCATCGGTACCAACCTGCTGGCCAGTCGTCTCAAAAGCCTCGAAGGGGCGGGCTTGATCGAGCGCACGGTGCTCGGGCCGCCGGCGCCGGTCGCGGCTTACGCCCTCACCAGCGTCGGCGAAGAGTTGCGGCCGGCGCTCGGTCAGCTCGCGGCATGGGGGTTCAGGCATGGTGCACCATTCGACGCCGCGGATATGACGCGCGCGGAATGGGTGGTCCAGGGGATATTGGCGCGTGCCGAGCCTGATGCCGTCGATCGGTTCGGCGGCGTCGTGCAGTTCAACGTCGGCGACGAGTCCGCGTGGATAGGGCCCTCGGCGGATGGAGTCATTTTGCGACCGGGAACGGCGCCGACGTTGCCCAAAGTCTGTCTGAATACCGATGTCTCGACACTTATCGCGCTGATGAACGATGAGATCAATGCAGCCGATGCCATAGAATCCGGCGCGATCACGGTCGAGGGCGACGACGAGCTGCAATCCTTTCTTCACGCCTACAGCCTGATGGGCTCCCGCTAGCTCGCCAGGAAATCGCGCAACGCGTCGATGGTCTGCTCGGGGGCTTCCTCCGGGAGGAAATGCCCGCAGTCCAAAGCGTGGCCGCGGAGGTCGTCGGCGTATCGACGCCATACCTCGAGCACGTCATAGTGAGTTCCGACAAAGCCGTGTGCGCCCCATAGGACCAGCAGTGCGCAGGTGATGCGACGGCTTGCCGCGGCGTCGACTTCGTCGTGTTCGAGATCGACGGAGGCCGCAGCGCGGTAGTCCTCGCAGCTCGCCCGGATCGCCTCGGGATCGCTGAAGCAGCGCACGTACTCCGATATCGCCTCTTCGTCGAATACCGCGCCCGGGCCGGACCATTGGTCGAGCTTTCGGCGCACGAAATACTCGGGCGCGCCGCCGATGAGAACTTCGGGCAGATCGGGTTCCTCGGCGAGGAAGAACCAGTGGTCGTAGACGGTTGCCAAGGCGCGGTCCACGTTCGCGAAAACATGTCGGGTGGGGGCGATGTCGAGAACCGCGGCTCTATCGACATGTTCGGGGTGGTCGAGGCAGAGTCGATGGGCGACTCGGGCGCCGCGGTCGTGACCGACGATCGCGAAACGGTTGTGCCCCAAAGCTGTCATCAATCCGACCTGGTCCGCGGCCATAGCGCGTTTGCCGTACGACGAATGATCGGTTTCCGAGGCAGGCTTGCCGGAGTCGCCGTACCCACGTAGGTCGGATACGACGACGGTGTGCGACTGCGCCAACGCTGCTGCCACCTCACGCCACATCACATGGGTCTGGGGGTAGCCGTGCAGCAGCAGTACAGGTGGCCCCTCACCGCCTACACGTGCGTGAATGCGGACACCCTCGACATCGATGTCGTGGGTGGTGAATTCGGTGAACATACGGGCGATCTCCTACTTCGGCGCGCGCCGGTCTCAGGAAGCCAGGAATTCGAGTGCCTCTGCGACGAACCTGTCGTGGTATTGGAAGATGCCGCCGTGTCCGGCGTCGAGGTAGATGCGGAGCGTCGCGTTCGGCAGGCGTCGTTGTAGGTCGAAGGAGTTGCTGGTCGGGACCATTCGATCGTCGTCGCCGTTGGCTACGAGGATGGGGTGCTGAATACCGCCGAGGTCGGTTGGCTCTTGTGCGCCCCATGCGTGGATGGCTTTGAGTTGAGTGCGGAAGGCGCGCAGTGTGATCGCCTTGTCGCGGTCGACGCTGCGTTCCTTCAACCGGTTCACGAACGCGCGAGCCTCCGATTTGCCGTGCGCGGTTTTGGTGAAGAACAGATTCTCTTTCGGGTCCTTGAGGGTGGCTACTGCCTTGAATGTGTCGCGGTAGGTCACCGAGGTGACGTTGAGGATGCCGTCACCTCCCGCTGGGCCAGTGCCTGCGAGGATCAGCTTTCGCACCAGTTCGGGCTCTTCGCGAGCGATCACCTGCGCGACGAAGCCGCCCAGGGAGAATCCCAGAATGTCGACCTGATCGAAACCGAGTGCGTGGATGAAGGCGACAGCATCGCCTGCCATCGCCTCGACCGAGTCCGGTGTCGCGCCCTCGGATGCGCCGACCCCACGGTTGTCGAAGGTGATCACGCGATGCCTGGATGCGATGCCATCGACCACCCTGGGGTCCCAGTTGTCCAGATTCGCACCCAGATGATTCAAGAAGATCACCGGTACGCCGGTATCGGGCCCCAACTCGCGGTACGCGAACCGCGTTGTACCGACCAGCACGGATTTCGACGGCGCATCTTTGTACAAGGTGCCGCTGGCACTAGTCATGACTTCCTCCTATTGTAAACCGATTAGTGTACTTTCAATGGTGACCCTACCCTCGAGCGTCCAACTTGTAAACAGATCGGTATACTTGCTTCATGACTTCGCTCACCGATACTCAGGAACCAACCCGTCGGGGAGGGCGTGGCGCGCGTCAGCGCATCCTGAAGGCAGCTGCCGAACTGTTCTACACCGAGGGCATCAACACCACTGGTGTCGAGCTGATCGCGACCAGAGCATCCGTGTCGAAAAGAACTCTCTACCAACACTTCCCGAGTAAGACCGCGTTGGTGGAAGAGTATCTGCGCATGCTCCGTCAAGCCGCGGGCAACCTAACCGATGAGCCGTCAGCGGACTCCGATTCGAACCCGCGTGCGCTGCTGCTCGCTTTATTCGACACCCCCGATGCCGCGGATACACCGATGCGTGGCTGCCCATTTCACAATGCGGCGGTTGAGGCAGCCGAGGCCATGCCCGGTGTTCAAGACATCATCCACGCGCACAAGCGGCACTACATCGACGGACTCACCGAACTCGCCCGACGAGTCGGCGCCGCAGACCCAGAGCTGCTGGGCAACCAGCTCGCCGTCCTATACGAGGGGGCGGCCGCGCTATCCACCTCCCTCAACGATCCGGCACCCTGGACGCACGCCCGAGCAACAGCCGAGGCACTCATAAACCAAGCAACGCACGAATTTGCCTGACCAGCAAGCCGCCGACACCGAGCCCGCCACTGCTCTAAAGACAGGTCATCAGCGGTTTTCAGTATGCCGCCAGTGTCGAGACGTGCGCGCTCAGGTGGGACACAGCGAAATCAGCCGGGCATGAAAATGCTTCTGACAAGAGTAGACCTTCGCAACACCTCGAATACTCTTCCGGCGATTCCGAATTCGAATAACCGCGGATGTGGGAGGGTGCGGCCCATGCTGATCGAATACGGGGTGTGGGTTACGCGGTTGGCGCTCGCCGTGGTGTTCGGGTTGTCGGCCTGGGGGAAGCTGGCCGATCGCGCCGGTACGCGGCAGGCGGTGGGGGAGTTCGAGGTGCCGATGCGGTGGGTGCCCGCCGTGGCGTGGGGGCTGCCGGTCGTCGAGGCGGTATTGGCGGTCGGCGTCGTCCTGTCGTGGACGGCCGTCGCGGCGGCGGTCGGCGCGCTGCTCCTGCTGATGGTCTTCACGGTGGTCATGGTCGGCTTGTTGCGGCGCGGCAAGCGTCCCGCATGCTCATGCTTCGGCGCGGCGAGTACGACGCCGATCGGCGCGCGCAGCATCGTGCGCAACGGTGTGCTGATGATGCTCGCGGCGTTGGTCCTGTGGGGCGCGTTGGCCCGTCCCTCGGTGCCCGCCGGACTGGCTGCCGATGCCGCGACGGGGCTCGCATTCGGTGCGCTGCTGTGCGGGGTCCTCGGGTGGCTGGTCGCCCAGGTCGGCGCGCTGCGGCGTCGGCTGGACGAGCAGGCGCTCTCGACGCTGGGGGCCGAGGGTTTGCCGGTCGGCTCGGTCGCGCCGGAGTTCGAGTTGCTCGATGTAGCGGGTGCCCGCACGAACCTCGCGGATCTGCTCTCGGGTGGCCGGGCAGTGCTGCTGGTGTTTGTGCACCCGGGCTGTGAGATGTGCGCCGCGCTGGCCCGCGAGCTGCCGCGGTGGCGGGCGCGCACGGCCATGACCATGGTCGTCGTCGGAAACGGTGATGCCGATGAGCAGGCAGTTTGGGGTGTCGAACAAGGTCTGGGCGAGATCCCGTCGCTGGTGCAGCAGGGCAACGAGGCGGCGCTGCGATATCGCGTCCGCGGCACACCGTCGGCTGTGCTGATCGACGCTGAGGGCCGGGTCGCCGCGCCTGTCGCGCGGGGCGCTATCGCGATCCGTGAGTTGATCCTCGCCGGGAAATCGATCCGAGCCCAGCTTTCCTCTCGAAGCAACGGCCACCACGCCGCTAACCAGGGTCGGAATTGACCCTCATCCAGGTTAGCTACGTCGAAAACCGGCTGCCAGTCGAAATTGTTTGTCGCACAGAGATTTTCGTATACAACAGTGCTCTCCCGTCGATACGATGCTGAGTGCATCGATGCAGAACCGCGCGCGACCCCCATCCACCACTTTTGGCAGGGAGATGTCATGGCGGACTTCGCATTCACCGATTATTCCGGCAAGGAATTCGTCATCCGGCTCAATAACGAACAGCGCATCGAGGAAGCGCGTCGGATCCTGTCTGGCGATGAGCAGATGTCGATCCATGTCATGGGACGCATCAGGAAGCAGGAGGTCGACTACAACCCGGGTTGGAGCTTCCACCTCGACCCGGACACGATCACCTTCTTCACCATGGCGATCGAGGTCTGTGACTCGTCAATCTCCTACCTCGAGGATCACCTGGACGAGGCTTGCGGTGCTTTCCTACCGGGTTGCTTCTGGTGTCCGTGGTCGTCCCGACTTACTCGAGAGATCCGCTGATCGCGACGCCGTAGCCGAGACCCCGGTCGAGTGCTTTCGGCCGGGGTCCGCGGGTGCCTCCACCACTGAAGCCCTACTCACGACCGCAATCTGCAAGGCGGAGCTGAACTGAGACGGCGGGCCTCAGAGTCTGGTGTAGTTCGCTTGGTCGTGTTCGAACGCGGTCAGGATGTCCGGTGTCAAAGTCAGGCGGGTGTTGGCAATGGCGGTGAGGTAGTCCTCGAGGTTGACGGGTTTGTTCGTTCCGTCGCGCATCGCGCGTTCGAACGCCGATTGTGCACCGGCACGGGCTGCGTACTCGATGTCGGCGGGAGTGAAGTGGGCTGTAACGCGCACCAGATGGCCGAGGTCGACGTTCTCGGCGGCGGGGCCGAGGTAGCGCCGCCAGATCGCTTCGCGGGCGGGTTCATCAGGTGGACCGACCGGTATCACGTAGTCGAAGCGGCCCGGCCGTAGGAAAGCCGAGTCCAACGAACGAACCGAGTTGGTGGCGCAGATCAGCAGGCGGCTGTAATCCTCTCGGAATGCCGGAATCAGCTTGAGAAGCTCGTTCGTTACTCCATGCGCCGCGCTGGTCGCCGTCCCCTCGCGTGCGCCCGCGATCTCCTCCACCTCGTCGATGAACAACAGAAGTTCGTCGAGTTCGGCCAAGTCCGCGAACACCTCACGCAAGGACGCCGCGAGCCCGCCGCTTGCCGTCGCGGCCAACCGAGACGGGAACAACTCGACGAACGGCCACTCCAGTCTCGAGGCGACCGCTTTCGCGAAACTGGTTTTTCCGGTGCCCGGCGGACCGAACAAAATCACGCTCTTGGGTGGCCGAACCCGATAACGCTCCGCGACATCCGGGTTCGCCAACGGCAACACGATCCGTCGTTCGATGATTTCTTTCTCGCGGTCCATCCCCGCCATCGACTGCCACAACCCGGGTGGCAGCAGCCGCCCACCCAGCTCGGTCAGCAAATAAGACTGCGCGGGTGCCAACGGTTCCAGCAGTTCGTAGTAGACCAGACCGGTCCTGTGCTGATATCCGGAATTCTCGAACGCGACCGACCCGGTCGCATCCTGTGGGAGGAGCGTGCAGATCCGCCGCACGCCGTTCGACCGCAGCCGCCGCTCCAGTTCGGTCAGCAGCGCACTACCGATACCGCGCTGCCGCCACTGCGCACCCAGGGCCACCAGCAGGACCCAGGCACGCTCGCTGTGGATCTGGGCGACGGCCATTCCGACAATTTCTTCCCCGACCTCCGCCACCACCGCCGGCTGCCCTGCTCGCGCGGACGCCAGCACCTCCGCCAACGCGAACACCGGCTCCTCCCCGGTCGCCCGTCGGCTCTGTTCCCAGATCTGGATTGCCTGATCCAGATCATCGTCACGAAATTCACGCAGTCGCCATACCGGCATACGCACCTCGAACTGCCATTGGAGTGGGCCAACTGAGACGCTCTTTCAGTAAACACCCATAGAGGGTGTGAGCAAGCCAGGGCGCGAACCTCCGGGAAATGCAAATCGGCGAGACGTCCATCGCAGGAATCGCGCCGTCCGTCGGGCTGGCCGGTCTCATCCAGACCGCGCTGCCGCTCGATCGAGGAATGCAGCGCAGCGGCCAGTAGCGCTCGGGTGTTTGTTCGCGGTTTGGTCAAGGCATGGCAGGGGGAAGCCGAGGGTGGCGACCTCCCGCTGGCCTGCCATGAGCGACCGACCATGTCGTCACTCCGGCGCTCCTGCGCGAATCCCCTCGGGGCCAGCGTTGAGGATGATGCCTTACTGACGAATCAGGCCATCGCTGGCGGGCGGGCATTTACACTGGTCGAGTGGGGCCTGGGTCATTAAAATCTGTTGGCCTCTACCCAGCCGTCGTCGTTCTGGCCATAGGTCCGCAGCCGCAACGGCGGAAACCTGTCTGTGCACCGGCTCGCGGGGTTCTGCCTGGCGGGGCGTCAGCTGGGGCGCGCTTCGCCGAGTTCAGCGGTCAATTCCGGCTGGACAGCTGCTGACATTTCGGGTCGTCATTTGCTGACACGGTTGTCGTGCGGCGGGCTCCACTGGATCGGACAGCTGACGTGGCAGTGGGGTGAGCCCGATACCGTACCGGCCTCCGGCCCGTTGTCCGGGCAGCTTCTCGAGAACGGTGCGCAGAAGACCTATAAGGACTTCCCGCGCGGCATGCCAACCACCCAGACCGTCAACGCGGACCTGCTCGCTTTCCCGAGTGCCTGATACCAGGCCGACGCCCGCAGCACCACGGCATCCGCACCGCGACCGGCACCGAAACCGACAGACGGACCAAGGAGGTCTGATGGTCGAGACCACTCGCACGGAGATCGCGTCGTCGCGACGCTGGCCGCAGTTGCGGGTCGAGGAGTGGACCGCTACCCGCGACACGGTGCATATGTGGACCCAGATCATCGGCAAGATTCGACTCGCTCATGCGCCGATGATCAACCACTGGTGGCAGGTCACCCTCTACGTCAGCCCACGGGGTTTGACCACCTCCGCGATGCCCTACGAGGCCGGTGTGTTCGACATCGAGTTCGACTTCAATGAGCACCGGTTGCACATACGAGCCAGTGATGGCGGCGCCCGTCAAGTCGCGCTCGAACCCAAGCCGGTTGCGCATTTCTATGCCGAAACGATGAGTGCGCTCGACGAACTCGGCATAGCGGTACAGATTCAGGCGAAGCCCAACGAGGTCGATCCTGCGATCCCGTTCGCCGACGACTATGCGCATGCTTCTTATGATCGCGACGCCGTGCATCTGTTCTGGCGCCAACTCGTCGCGGCCCATCGAGTAATGAGCGAGTTTCGTTCGCATTTCATCGGCAAAGTGAGCCCGGTGCACTTCTTCTGGGGCGCCATGGATCTGGCCTGTACCAGGTTCTCCGGCCGCACCGCGCCGAAGCATCCGGGCGGCGCACCCAACTGCGGTAATTGGGTGATGGTGGAGGGCTACTCCCACGAGTTGAGTAGCTGCGGTTTCTGGCCGGGTGGTGGCGACGAAGGCGCCTTCTACGCCTACGCCTATCCCGAACCCGACGGCTTCGCCGACTATCCGGTCGGTCCTCGGCACGCCTTTTACAGCGCCGATAACGGCCAGTTTCTGCTGCCCTACGAGGCGGTACGCACCGCCGCAGATCCGGAACGAACCCTTCTGGAATTCCTGCACACCACCTATCAAGCGGCCGCTGAACGCGGCAAGTGGGACCGAGCAGCACTCGAATGCGATCCGCACCGGTGGGCCCAGAAATAGCGAACACTGAACCCAGGAGGGAATCGTGACCAATCGGAACGACCTACCTGCTCCCGAACAGGGACTGCTCCTGACGCATTTCTTGACCGTGCGCGACGTCGCTCGCTCCCGAGATTTCTACACCGAAATTTTCGGCGGCCGGGTCGTGCTGGGGGAGAACCCGGCCATCGTGAAGGTCGCCAACAGTTGGATCATCCTGAACCCGGGCGGCGGCCCGACCCCGGACAAGCCCGACGTCACTCTGGCTTCCCCTGAACCAGGTGATCCGATCTCGTCATTCTTGAATGTGCGGGTCGCCGACATCGCCGCGTTCTACTCCGACGCCAAATCCAAAGGGGCACAATTCCTCACCGAACCACTCGACCGCAAAGCCGAGATCCGGTGCTATCTCCGCGACCCAGACGGCTACCTCATCGAGATCGGCCAGGCCACCGGCATGCTCCGCGGCATATACGCCGACCGACATGCGGGGGGCGCTGAAATCGGAGAAAGATAGAGGCTCCGGCAAATGCCGAGCGAATGCGCGGCCGAGTCGTTCACGCTGGCCCGATTTGGTCGTCACATCGTCATCACGATGGCTTGACTGAGGTTGGATCGGGCATCACGCTTGAAATGCAGAGTAGATAATCCAGCGCTCTATCAGAGGAGACGATGGAGGTATGTCTAGCAAACATCTATCTGAAGAGCCCCAATCGGAGCGAGGAGCCAAAGGCTCGCGAGACACCGGGTCGGATATTCAGGGCGGCGGATCGGCGGATCGCCCGGTCGGCACATTCGACCAAGAAGAAGTCACCTCAACACGCGACCACAACCCGACGGACGACACCATCGGCACGACCGGGACCGTCCCTCCGGGAGACGCGGAACCGGCCGTACCGCCCTACGAAGGCCGCCAAACGAGCGCCGAAAGAATTGCCAGTAGCAGTGCGGGCGAGGGGACCGGCGCCAACACCGCGGGCGCTGTACATCCGGTGAGCGACTCGAAGTTCAAAGCGCCTGACCCCGATGACACTCCCGGAGGGGCCACCGCGTCCCCGGCTGACGAGCAACCGGCATCGCAGGCCCCGGAAACCGAAGCCGCCGACGAGGGTGTAGAGGGCGGCCATCAGAGCGGCGTACGCAGAGCCGAGGACCAGCCCCGCGAATCCAGGCCGCAGTGACACAGTAGTTCAACGACGGCGAGCACCCGGTCGCTCAACTCATCATCGGTCCGGACGACCGGGGGTCGGGTAACCACGCCTCGATGGCGTGACGCCAGCCGTGTCAGCGCCGTCCTGGCGGAGGCAGGGCAAGGTCTTGCTCCGACGGCACCTACACACAGCCACCAGGAACCGATTCCGAATGCACCGCCGTGCCGTCCTCGCGCATCAGCTCGACCGGCCCCTGGACCAACGCGGGACCATCGGTGACGAAGGTGATTTATCGCCGATCAGGATCCGAGGCGGCCGTCACGCGCTGCGGCCCGACGCCGCGTTCCTTGGGGATGTCAACCTGCTGAGGCATTGGGTACGGCGTAACCAACACTGGCTGGCGCGTCTCCGCATTTCCGAATGCAACGAAACCCCTGGTAAGCCGACGCTTTACGTGGGTGTTAAGCCGGGTGACCGGGCTCGAGGTCGGCGACAGAGCTCCATCGCACCGCATCAACTGTTCGACCGGGCGCGTATCCAGCTTCGGGTGCCAAGACCAGGCCCACATGGTCACCGAAGTCGTTGCGAGCCTGGATCGTTCCGGAAAACCATGCGACCGCGTCCACCAACACAGGTACTCCGTTCGGGCCGACCCGCCATCGGCACCGGCTGAATTTATCGACCTCGTCGCCGGTCTCCGCACCGAACAGTTGCGCCAGCGCGAGGTTGTCTCGATCGACCAGGTGCACCGACATATATGCGGCTCCCGTGGCGGTCCGGTATGTGTGGTTGTTCTTCGACAAACAGACCAGAAACCGTGCCGGATCGATACTTACCTGCGACGCGAACCCCACCAGACAACCACTGCGCTCATCCCCGACCGCGACCGTCACGATGAACACCGGGGCATCGGCCATGGCCACCATTGACTCGAACGCGCTGGGACCGTCTACCGGAGCATCCGACATCGTGTGTGTATATCAGACCGCTGTTGACTTCGGCCGCGACTGTCTATGAGCACGTCTCCGCTGGCGCGAGGTTGTTTGCGCGCCGACGGCGCGGCTATGCGTGTCACAGGGCGGTGAGCTGCCCGGTACGTTGTCTGGAAGGGCGGGTTCGATGCAGGACAATCCACAGCAAGCCGACCAAGAGCCCGGCACGATGCCGTCGGATGTGCGGGGCCGGTTGACGATTTTCGACCGCTTCGCAACGGCAGCTGCCGCTTTTGCCTCCAAGGCCGGATTCTTCGTTTTCTGCGTGCTCCTGGTTTTGGTGTGGGCACCGACGTTCCTGGTAATGCCGAGTATCGACACATGGCAACTGGTGATCAACACAGCCACCACTATCGTCACTTTTCTCTTGGTAGCGCTGCTGCAGAACACGCAATCTCGTGCCGACGAAGCCGTTCAGCAGAAACTCAACGCCATCGCGGACGCCCTCGCCGACTTCATGGGCGAACTCCGCACCGAGCATCCAGAACTCGACCGCCACCGCAAAGAACTCGCCGACGCAGTAGGTCTGGAAAAACGAGAATCGACCTGATCGGCGGCGCTAAACAGAGCGCTCGAGACCCAGCGCCGCGAGGTCGATGAGACCGGCAGCGCTCATTCGAAGGCGGGTTGGTCTGCGCGTTCTGGCGTGGTGGTGGTGACGTGGTAGCGGCGGCCCGCGATCTTGGCGGGCCGGTAGCAGATGGCGGAGTCGATCACGACTGCCCGGTCGCGTGGGCTCGCGAGGATAATGATGGGACTGGATAGGAGCATCGTTTTTCTCCTGTCCGGTTATTCTCCGAGGTGGGTAATCGGGCCGAACTGGTGTTCATAGTTGCTCATGCTGTCGTTCAAGATCTGCATCAGCCGGAAGATCATCGCCGGCGGGAACTTCACCCTCGACACCACTTGAGCCGGTTGCCGCATCACCGGCTGACCGGCGTCGTCGACACCCTGATCGGTCGGCAGATATACGAGGAAGTCGAGGGTGAAGTCGGTCCGGTTGTACCAGCAGGTGAACCCGTTGGAGTAGGCACCGGCGCTCATCACCTCCGGCACGATCACCTCGACGTCGTTCGGGGGCGGCAGAGTCGGTTCGTTCATCCGCGGTCACCTTTCACCGGTCGACGAAAAGAGCACATCGCTGGGCGGTGGCCCCTTTCGTCGACACGTCGTTCATCGACAGCAGATTCGGTGACTAGCGGAACTGTGCCTGGCGTGCCTGCTCGCGAAGGTGATGCAGCTGCATTTCCCACTGCCCGGACCGGTCCTGGGTACGGCTGGCCTGATCCTCGGCCTGCTGGGCCAACTGGCTGGCCTGCTCGGCCTGATCCTGTGCCGACTGAGCCCGCTGGTTGGACTGGTTGGCCTCGCCCTGTGCCTGCTGGGCCTGGCTCTGCGCCCGATCGGCCTCGCCTTGGGCCTGCTGAGCCTGGTTTTGCGCCTGCTGGGCTTGTTGGCGGGCCTGCTGGGCCTGCTGGTTGGCTTGGTTGGCCTCGTGCTGGGCGATTTGCGCCTGGTGCTGGACTTGACGAGTCTGGTGTTGCGCCTGCCGGGCAAGGTTCTGTGCCTGCTGGGCGTACTGACGAGCGCTTTGAGCTTCCTGCCGCGCCTCATCGATCTGAAGCCGCAGCACCATCTCGATGTCCCGAAGGTTCTGCATGTCGAGGACGTCGCCACGCTTGCTGTCAGTGCTTGTTTCCTGAGCCATATGAGCTTCCCTCCAAGGGTTGGTTGAGTGGACAGACTCGATTGACCGAACTCATTCTGACCGAAGATCAACACCCTGTCAGCAACTTCACTGCAACCGTTTGGTAATGGACGTGAACGCGTCGGGTCGATCCAGTCCCGGTTGCGTTCATTGGTCCGCGACCGGGCTAAGGTCGCCGATGCGGGCATGACTTCTCTGCTGATCGGCGCGACCAGCCAGCATGATTAGTGTCATGCCGATCTACCTTCGCTCCCGCTCAGCTATGACGTGGTTATCTAGTCGGTGTGTCGATGTGTCGCATCGCCGAACCGTATTCGGGACACTCGGTCACTGGCACTCGGCGGTAGCAAAAACAGGATTTGTTGATGCGGGCACGGATCTCATCGGTCGAACCCTGGAACGTGACATGACGCCCCCACGTCGCCGCGGCCGCAGTGTTCGGGGTGCCTGACGAGAAGATCGTGGTCTCGGATTCCGGCCCACGCAAACGAGTTCGGAAGTGCGGCGCGGTAGCTGACCTAGTCGATCTTGGCCATCACATGCTTGACGCGGGTGTAGTCCTCCAGCCCGTACATCGACAGGTCCTTGCCGTGCCCGGACGACTTGAACCCGCCGTGCGGCATCTCGGCGATCAGCGCGGTGTGGGTGTTGATCCACACGCAGCCGAAGTCGAGCGCGGCCGACACGCGGAGCGCCCTCGACACATCCTTGGTCCACACCGAGGATGCCAGCCCGTATTCGACGCCGTTGGCCCATCGGATCGCCTCGTCTTCGTCGGTGAACGACTGCACGGTGATCACCGGGCCGAATATCTCGTTCTGGCTCAGTCGGTCGGCCTGCCGCAGCCCACCGATGACCGTCGGCTCGACGTAATACCCGTGGTCGCCCTGCCGGTGCCCACCGGCCACGACCGAAGCGTGATCGGGCACCTCATCGAGGAAACCGAGCACCCGCTGTAGTTGGTTGGCGTTATTGACAGGTGGCACCCAGGCGTTCTCGTCCTCGGTGGCTTTGCCGAACGTCGTTGTGGCATTGCCGGCCTGCTCGGCCAGCGCCGCGGTCAGATCTTCGGCCACCGATGCGTGGCCGAGCACCCGGGTGGCCGCCGTGCAATCCTGCCCGGCGTTGAAATAGCCGGAGGCCGTGATGCCCGCGGCGGCAGCAGCGATATCGGCGTCGGGGAACACGATTACCGGTGCTTTGCCACCCAACTCCAAATGCGTGCGCTTGAGGTGGGTTCCGGCCGACTCCGCGACCGCACGGCCTGCGGCCAACGAACCGGTGATCGATACCATCTGCGGGGTCGGATGCGCGACCACCGCCGCACCGGTCACCCTGTCACCGGTTACCACGTTGAGCACGCCTGGCGGCAGGTGCTCGGCGGCCAGTTCGGCCAGCATCACCGTCGTCACCGGGGTGGTGTCGCTCGGCTTGATCACCACGGTGTTTCCCGCCGCGATCGCGGGAACAAACTTCCAGATTGCCATCATCATCGGGTAATTCCACGGCGTCACCTGTCCGATGACGCCGATCGGCTCCCGGCGGATCCACGATGTATGGCCCGCCAGGTACTCGCAGGCCGACTTGCCCTCAAGTACCCGTGCCGCCCCCGCGAAGAATCGGATCTGGTCCAGCATCTGCGGGATCTCTGCGGCCAAGGTGAGGTGCTTCGGCTTGCCGGTGTTGCGGCCCTCGGCCGCAACGAGCGCGTCGGCGGCGTTCTCCACCTCGTCGGCGAAATCCAACAGCGCCTTCTGGCGGCCGGACGGCGTTGTGCGCTTCCAGTCGCAGAATGCCTTGGCCGCCGCTGCGTACGCGTTGTCGATGTCCTGTTCGGTGGACACCGGGGCGGTGCCGTACTGATCGCCGGTGGCAGGGTCGACGAGGGCCATCGTCGCACCGCCGACCGAGTCGACGAGCTTACCGTCGATGAAGTTCTGGACCATTACCATGAAGCCTCCTCGATAGCTCTGTTCAGTCGCCAACTCTCTGACGTGGAACGTTTCACCCGCCCTTGTCTATGCTGACGTAGCGTCCCGACAAGATCCGCTCGTTCGATCACGATGCGGCTGCTATTCAGCTCGAGCTCTTCAAGCGTTCTCGGCTGATCGCGAACCGTGGTCGAGTTTGTCGAGCGGTAGTCCGCACGCAAGGTTGCTGTGCCACGCCGGGGCGTCGCGTGCGGGAAAGCGATCCTCGACGCCGCCGAGGCGCTGCGGGGTACGAGTCTGCGACGCTCGAGGCGGTCGGTGAGCGGGCATCAGCACACGAAGGTGCCGCCGTTGGGGCGCTGATCCGGCCAGGCGGGTGGGGCGCTTCTCCAGGAAGGCCGTTATTCCTTCCCGAGCGCATCCTGAATTAGCCGATTGCATGCTGACGCCAGCGCGGCGCGGTTGTTCGGTCGGTGAAATCCCACTGGTTGACGGTGTCGCACGGCAGAATGCGGCCATGCGGACATTTGCTCAATTGTTGCAGGCGGCGGTCGCCGGGGCGCTGGTCGTGGTCGCCGGTCATGGCGTCACGGCCGCCCCCGCCGCGAGCGAGGCCCATATTCAGTTGCCCTGGCTGACTTCTGAGCCGGACGCAGTGCAGGCGCCGGGAGCAGCGCTGGCAGACGGAATCACCGGCACGGTGCTCTGGTCGCGGCAGCCGAATACCCCGGTCCCGATAGCCAGCATCGCTAAGGTGATGACGGCATTGGTTGTGATCAACGCCGGCGACCTCGACCGGACCATCGCCGTGCCGCAAGAAATCATCGCCTACGGCACCAAGTACGACGGAAGCAACGCGGGCCTGGTCCCCGGCGAGGTGCTCACCGCCCGACAGCTCCTGTACGCGATGATGCTGCCGTCCGGCTGCGACGCCGCCTATACCCTTGCCGAGGCATACGGACCCGGCCAAGACGGCTTCATCGCCAAAATGAACGACACCGCGCATCAAATGGGCCTTGTGGGAACACATTTCACCGATCCCAGCGGGCTGCCCGCCCCCACCGACTACTCCACCTACTCCACACCGACGGACCTGGTGGCCCTCGGCCTGCGCGCCATGAGCCTGCCAGTGTTCCGCGACATCGCCAGGTCGCAGAGCTATCACCTGCCCGCCGGCCCGGACAACCGCGCGCACCTCTGGCAGAGCACGAACAGGCTGCTGCACGAATATCCCGGCACTATCGGCATCAAAACCGGATCCACCGACGCCGCCGGAACCTGCCTGCTGTTCGAGACGGTCAGGGCAGGAATACCGCTCATAGGTGTGGTCCTGCACAGCTCACCCGACAGTGCCGTCGCCGCAAAGGACGACGCCGAGCGCATGTTGAACTGGGCCTACGGCCCGATCCTGAGCGCGCTGCCGATCAGTTAGCGTCGAATGCGGCAGGCCGCCTGCGGATCCCGGTGCGCACCAGGACGATCCGCGGCCACACCACGACCGTGTCCGCCGCCCGCCGCTCCTGCGTTATCGCCGGCGTGCTGGAGCTTTCGCCGGCGGAGTACTTGCGCTGGTCCACGAGTAGTGAACGAGTCTCCGACGCTGGGGCTTTCGCACCCGCAGGTCGAAGCGCTCCTTGCGGCGGCGCGAGATTCGGCCCAGCGATTTCGCATTGGTGACGATGCTGTCGCCGGGTAATCGGCCGCTGCGCTGTCGAAGGCAGTACGCCACAGCTCAGATCCGGTCTCGGTCCAGTGCAGGCTGCGGAGCGACGTAGGTGGCGGCCGCGTGGCGGAACCAGCGTTCCCGTGACCGCAAGGCCCGCCGGCTCACCTCGGCGCGGGGTACCAGACGGTCGAAGCCGTGCCAGCAACCCGGGTAAACCTCGAAGTCCACCGGCACCCCGCAAGTACGCAAACCATCCACATAAGCGACTGTCTCGTCCAGGAACGGCTCGAGTTCGCCGACGTAGGTGAAAGTGGGTGGCAGGCCCCGCAGATCGATTGCGCGGGCGGGCGCGGCATATATCGGAACACGTTGTGTCCCATAAAGATCGCGTAGATACAGCTTCCATGCGGTCACCAAGGTGACGGTGTCGAGCATTGGGGCGTCATTGTCACACGAGGAGGCAGTGCAAACCCGGTCGTCGATCATCGGGTAGATCGGCATCTGGAAGGCGATATTCACCTCACCGCGGTCGCGGGCGAGCAGTGTCAGCGCGGCCGTCAGTCCGCCACCCGCACTCTCGCCTGCCACGACCAGCTGATCGGGACGAATACCGAGCCGAAACGCGTTGTCGCGCATCCAGATCAGCGCGGTGTAGCAATCGTCCAGAGCCGCGGGATACGGCTGTTCGACGCTGCGTCGATAGTCCGGGGCGAGGATGACACATCCGGTCTTGACGACCATCCGGCGATAGACCGCGACATCCTGTTCGGGCCGTCCGAGGAAGTAGCCGCCGCCATGCAGCCAGAGCACGCCGGTGGCGGCGGGGGTCGGTTCGAGCGGCGAGTAGATCAGCATCCGCAGCCGGGTGCCATCGCCTCGCTCGATGCCGACCTGTCGCACCCGCATCGTTCTCGACACACCGATGCGTGCCAGCGGCGCCACCGCGTCGACGAGCTCGGCCGTCCGCCGCAATCGCCGTTCATCGTGCGAGGACATCAACCGGCGAATCCACACGCCGGTGCGCCGCAACTGCTTGTCGATCATCGCGTCGCTGATTTTCATGCCGAACCTCCCGAAGGTGCGGTGACGCTATCACAAAAGCGGAACCATCTACGAACAACTGTCCAGACAGATGATCGGTCAATGTGGGCGTCAATCCGTCCTGCTCACAAGGCGCAGTGTTGATTTGGAGGTCTGTCCGGAATAGCATCCAGACGCATGTCCTGAAGCGCATTACCCTCGATCAGGACGTGAGCAGACAGGCGAAATCATGAGCGAAGCCGACTACATCGTCGTAGGCGCGGGCAGCGCCGGCGCCGTCATCGCGGGCCGACTGGCCGAGCACGGTGCCAACGTGCTCCTGCTGGAGGCGGGACGTGCGGACAACACCCGACTGGTCACCAGCCCCGGGCTGATCACGATGGTCCACACCATTCCGGCGCTCAAAAAACAAGTGTGCTGGAAGCAGTACTCGATACCGCAGAAGCACGCCAACAACCGCACAATCCCCATGACCCGCGGAAAGGTGCTCGGCGGCTCTAGCTCGGTCAACGGCATGCTTTACGTACGCGGAAATCGAGCAAACTTCGATTCTTGGGCAGCGCAAGGCAATACCGGCTGGACCTACGAGCAGATCCTGCCCGCCTACAAGCGCCTCGAGAACTGGGAGGGCGGCCCCGACGCCTATCGCGGCGCCGGAGGGCCCATCCAGGTCACCCGCCAGAAGGACCTCACCCCGATCGGTGAAGAGTTCATGACCGCATCGTCCGAAACGCTCGGGACACCGATTATCGAGGACTACAACGGCGAATCACAGGAAGGCATCTCGATCTTCCAGCAGAGTGTCTGCAATGGCTTGCGCTACAGCTCTTCTCGCGCATTCATCACCGAATGGCCGAGTGCGGGCCTGCAGGTCATCACGCGGGTCCACGTGACCCGCATCGTTATCGACAACGGCCGCGCCACCGGCGTCGAAATCCAGGAGAACAACGGCGCGCGCCGAATCGTCCACGCCGGCAAGGAGATCATCGTTTCCGGCGGCGTGATCGGCTCCCCGCAACTGCTCATGCTCTCTGGCATCGGCCCGGCAGCACACCTTCGTGAACTCGGAATCACCGTGCACGCGGATCTACCGGTAGGCCAGAACCTGCACGATCACATGTTCGTGCCCATGACCTACATCTCCAAGAAAGCCATCCACCGCGGCATACCCACGTATTTCGCCCGCGCGCTGCTGCGCGAACTGCGCCGTCCGGGCAGTTCCTGGATGGGGCGCACCGTGTTCGAGGCCGTCGGCTTCGTCAAGACCAGATTCGCCGAGGCCGGGTACCCGGATATGCAGCTGCACAGTCTGCCGTGGAACTATCCGGTGCCCAATCAGGACGAGGACAAGATGTACCTGGTGGAGCGCCGCCCCGCACTGACGGTGCTGCCCAGCCTGATCTATCCGAAGAGCCGTGGTGAGCTGAAATTGGCCTCGACGGACCCTTTCGCCGCGCCACTCATCGACCCCGGCTATCTGAGCGATCCCCGCGATACCGAATTCCTGATCGAAGGCATCAAAATCGTCCGGGAAATCATGGCGCACAAGAGTATTGCCGGTGACATCGTCGAGGAGCACACGCCCGGCAGGGAACTGATGGACGAATCCGCGCTGCGCCGGGAACTGCCCAACCGGGTGCATTCGATCTATCATCCGGTCGGCACATGCCGCATGGGCGTCGATGAGGCGGCCGTGGTCGACCCCGCGCTGAAGGTGCGCGGCATCGAAGGTCTACGGGTCGCTGACGCTTCGATCATGCCGAGCATCACGGGCGGCAATACCAACGCGCCGTCGCTCATGATCGGTGAGAAGTGCGCGGAGCTACTCGGTGCCGTCGGCTGATGCCCGTGGCCATGGTGGCCGCCGCGATCTTGGTCGCGCTGATTCCGATAGCCACCAATCTGCCTGCCTTGGCGGTGCTCGGGCTGCGGTGCGCGGTGCTCGTGGTGCTCATCGCGACTGGAGCGCTCGAGTACCTGCTGACATCAATCGATGTCAGCCCGGCAGCGGGTGCGCCTGGAAGAAATCCCAGATGATCTGATCGGTGTTGATCGATGGCCGCAGTGTGCTCGGTTTGTCGACTTGGGCACCGCCGCGGACGGTATGTAGCGGAAGTGTGCGACTTTCGGATCAGTTATGGCGCTTTGCTGGACACGGCCGCTCGGCAAAGCTGGAAACGCACCCGGCGTGGCAGCCGCTGAGGTCGGTACCCGTCTCCGCAGGCGCGTACAGCGGTAGCGCCAGAACCGTTACACGGCAATCCAATCCACCGTGTCTGGTCGCCACGCCGGGTGCACCTACCAGGAGGCGCCCATGCAACGACCCACCTCGCCTTCCCGAGACCGGTGGCTGAAGCTGGTCGATGTCCAAGAGCTGACGCATACCCGGGTATCCCACCAGATTTCGCAGGCCCACGGTCTGCCGGGCGTGCGAGAAATCTTGGCCGCGGTACTCGGCGCACAGTCCACAGCGGCTGCGCGGGAACAACATACGATCGCGCGATGGGCGGGCGAGCTCGCCCACATTTGTTTACAAGGCCACAACGAGCACTCTGGCGATAGGCGGGTGCGGGCGGTGCGGATCATCCGGATCATCGACTTCTGGATCGAAGTCTATGTCCGACAGGACGGTGACGTTCAGGTCGAACCGGGCGAGACCATCGGAACGGTAATCAGTCGGATAGCGGAAGTCGGCGCAGAGCTGTACAGCGTCAAGGATTCGCGGATTCCCGTGAACCCGGCGGTCGCCATTCTAGAGCGCAAACTCGATCGGCTTGCCGAGCAATACACCGATCGCGCCACCGCGCTCGCCGCCGCTGGGCGCTAGCGGCCAACGCTCGGGTTCCATCCGCACATCGGTACGAAGGCGCGAGGTTCACAGCATGGTGCCACGACCCCACGCGCTCAATGACGCGATCATTCCACCCATTGTGTTGTCCGGAGTGGTGGAGATAGGACATAACCTCGGCATATCGGTCGAGTCGTGGTTCTGGGGAACCGGATTGGATTCGGAGCGACTATTCGAGTCCGACATCGTCAAGGTCTCCTACGATCAGGCGGCCACCGTGTTGCGACGCGCCCTGCGCGCGCTTCCTCCCGGTCCCTGGGGTATGCGACTCGGCCAGCGCGACGTCCTGGTCTCGATGGGGATGCTGGGAATCGCGCTGAGCGCGTGCGCGTCGCTCGCCGACGCCCTCGTACTGGGTGCCGAATTGCACGTGGCCTCCGGCAGTCTGGTCGACATCGAGTTCGAGACCGTCGACGGCGAGGTAGTGCTGATTCTGCGTCAGCGTGAAACCGATCCGGAGCTGACGATGTTCCTTTTCGAAGAGGCGTTGTGCACCGCATTGACATTCGTGCGAACAATGCTCGGCGCCAACCGATCACCGCTCTCGGTCGAGTTGTCCTATCCGGCACCGGCGTACGCCCGCGAGTACACCCAGTTCTTCCGCTGTCCGATCGAGTTCGATGCCGAAGCCACCCGCGTGCGCTTCCCGACTTCCCTGCTGGCTTCCCGACTTCCACACCACCACGAACCGACCCGCAGCGTGGCCGCGGCCGCCTGCCGCCAACTGATCAGCCTGCACACCTTCGAGAGCGACATCATCACCGCGGTCGAAACCCTGCTCGAGGGCCAGGCCCGCACCCCCTTGACAGTGACCGCCGTGGCCCGCCACCTGAACCTCACCGAACGCACGCTACGCCGCCAATTGACCACTGCCGGTGTAAGTTTCAGCACCGTGCGTGACCGGGTCCGCGAACGATGGGCGACCGTCCTGCTGCAGGAGTCGGCCCTGACCATCGGCGCCATTGCCCGTGAGGTCGGATTCAGCAATGGTCGTGAATTCCGACGGGCCTACATCCGCTGGACCGGACGCTCACCGACTGCGGCACGGTACGAACGGAACTGAGCCGCGAGGCGCCTACTGGCTTGCCATGCCGAGGTATTCACCCAGGTTCTTCTCGACCTCGTCGAGTCCGATCTGGCCGATGAGCGTGCCGAACTGGGGCAGCCGTGCCTGGAATCCCGGCAGTGGATGGATTCGTGCGGGGCGATCTGGTTCCGAGCGGTGTTCTTCAGTCATCCCTACCCTCTTTCGTGGGTTGCTCGGGCCAGTCGTAGGGTCTTGGTGCCCAGGGGTGCCGGGTATGGCTCTCAGTCATCTGCATCGGTTGTGGCTTAACACGATTGGCCGCCCAGCACCCCCTCGACGACTCGGCTGCTGATTGAGAATTGCGAACCAGTCGCTCCGTAGGGATAGGCCAGCGAAGTCGTCTGTGGTGCAACCGGTTTGGTGAGCGAGGGAGGCGATCTTGGAGTGTGCTTGGGCCGGAGTCGACATCGGCAAGGAACATCACCATGCGGTGGTAATCGACACCGACGGCAACCGGCTGCTGTCGCGGAGAGTTCACAATGACGAGACAGCCCTGTTGGATCTGATCGACAAGATCACTACTCTGGGCGACCAGGTCGACTGGGCCGTGGATATCGTCACCGGCGAGTCCGCGCTGCTGTTGACCTTGCTCGCAGCCCACCATCAACGGGTCTTCTACATCAGCGGCACCCAGGTCAACCGGGCCGCTGACGGCTACCGTGGCGCTGGAAAGACCGACGCGAAGGACGCGGCGATCATCGCCGATCAGGTCCGCATTCGCCGCGATCTGTCCCCGATGCGTATCGATGACGAGCTCATCGTGGAACTGCGGATGCTCGTTGCCCGCCGTCGTGACCTCGCCGGCGACCGTGTCCGGCTGGTCAACCGGCTGCACCAGCAGACCATCAGCCCCGCCCTCGAGCGAGCCCTGGACTTGACCAACAAGGGACCGCTGGTGCTGCTCACCGGCTATCAGACCCCCGACGCTCTGCGGCGGGCAGGTGTCGCCGAGGTCGAGCAATGGCTGCGCTTGCAGAAGGTCAAAGGAGCTGGGGCGCTGGCGGTCAGGGCCGTCACCGCGGCCACCGCCCAGCACACCACCTTGCCCGGACAACGGTTGGCCGCCGAGTTGGTGGCCGACATGGCCAAGGGGGTGATCACCCTCGACGAGCAGCTCAAATACATCGACAAGCTCATCGAGGGCCGATTTCGCCGCCACCATACCGCCGAAATCCTGCTGAGCATGTCCGGTATCGGTCCGCTCATGGGCGCCACGTTCCTGGCTGCCACCGGCGGCGACATGACGGTCTTCGATTCGCCCAACCACCTGGCCGGCTACGGTGGCGTCGCACCAGCACCCCGGGACTCTGGACGAATATCGGGCAATCTGCACCGGCCCCGGCGCTATCACCGAGGATTGCACCACATGTTCTACACCTCGGCACTGATCAGTATCCGATTCCATGAGCAATCGCGAATCTTCTACGACCGCAAAAGATCTGAAGGCAAACACCATAATCAGGCGGTGCTCGCCCTCGCTCGACGCCGGGTCAACGTCCTCTGGGCACTTCTGCGCGAGGGCCGCACCTACGCCCCAGCCCCGCCCGACCACGCGGCTACCGCCGCCTGACACCAGACGCCCAAACTGATCTTGAAGGCTTGACATCATCATTGAGAATCGAGGAAGTTGGCTACCTGGATAGCGAAGGATTCGGCGTGCTGGAACAGGAAGGCATGACCGGCGTCGCTGTATCCGAGCAGAGTGGCGTTGCGGGTGTGTTCGGCGGCGGTGTAGGACACCACGGCCGGTGTCATGATGTCGCGTAGGCCGGTGGCGTACAGGACTGGCTGGTCGAGGCGTTGCAGGTCGGTAACCACCTGCTCGAGCGGGATCGACATGTTTTTTCCGATCGCGGTGATCTGGCCCTTGCCCGCTGCCTCGGACACAGCGGGCCCGCCGGTGGTCAACCGGGTGGCGACCCTGGCGAGGTATTCGTGTCCGGCGGCGCGGCCCGTGTCGGTCTCGGGGAAGAACAGGTACACCAAGTCGTCGCCGGTGACCTCCGGTTTGGTCATGGTGGCCAGCACATTCTGGTTCGGAGCAGGTGCGCCGGGCACCTGACCGCCGGGATTGCTTGCCGCCAGCACCAGCTTGCGGACCAGGTCGGGCCGCCACAGCGCCACCCGCTGGGCGACGGTGCCGCCGAGGGTCCAGCCGAGCAGATCGACCTGGGTCAGCCCGAGTGCTTCGATGAATTCGATTGCACCGTCGGCGAATCCGTCGACAGAGTCGCGGGGTTCACCGGTGGTGTAGCCGACGCCGATGTCGTCGAACACGATCACGTCGTGGTCGGCGGCCAGGAGGTCCAGTAGCTGCGGGTCCCACCAGTCGATGGTTGCGCGGACGCGGTTCAGCAGGATCAGCGGGGTGCCACCGCGTGGGCCGATCCGCCGATAAATGAACCGCGCGGACGCAGCGTCTACGGTCCGATTCTCGGCGGTGTCTGACAGATAGGTGCTCATGGCGAGCGTCGCTTTCTGTTGTGGTGGGGGAGTCAGGCGGGGAGCCGGTTGAGCTTGCGGAGCTGTTGGTCGAACATGCGGGCGGGCACGAGGCGGCGCATCGTGCTGACCCGAGCGGTCTGGCCGACGGGGTAGCGCAGCTTCGGCTTCGTGTCGGTGGCCGCGGCGACGATCGCCTTGGCGACAAGGGCGGGATCGTCGCCCGCCTTGACCGCCTCGGCCATGTATTCCTCGAAGACCAGTCGGTGCGTGGCATAGACGTCCAAGGGCTGGTCGGGTAGCACACTGTTGGCGTCGAAAGCGGTGCTGGTCCAAGCGGGTTCGATGAGCAGGGCCCGGACGCCGTATTCGCGAATCTCGTGGTCGAGTGATTCGGTGTAGCCCTCGATCGCGTGCTTGGAGGCGGCGTAGACGGCCATATAGGGCTGCGGCATGAACCCGACGATGGAGGAGATGTTGACGATGCGTCCGCTGCCTTGGGCGCGCAGGTGCGGCAGGACCGCGTTGGTCATGCGGATGACGCCGAAGACGTTGATATCGAAGACATTTCGGGCCTGTTCCACCGAGCTTTCCTCGGCTGCGCCGGCCGAGCCGATGCCCGCATTGTTGACCAGGATGTCGATCCGGCCGAACTGCGCGATCACCTTCGCGACGAGAGTGGCGACCGATTCGTCACTGGTGACGTCGAGGTCGAGGAAGGTCACCCCATCGGGCGGGGTCAACGCGCTGGTGTTGCGGCCGGTTCCGATTACCTGGAATCCCGCCTCGACCAGGGCAAGGGCGGCCGATTTTCCGATACCGGAGGATGCGCCGGTGACCAGGGCTACAGGGCGTGATGTGATCATTGTGAGCTCCTAATAGTGGTGGTTTCGGTGTGCTGTAACGAGATTCGTGTGCCACCGGAGATGGCGGGCATCCGAGCCGACTAGCTGGTCGCGATGACTTGGGGGTAGAGGATCGCCGGGTCTGCGGCGAGCCCGGCCTTGACCTGTCGTGTCAGGTCGTCGGCGATGACTTCGAGGGCGTCGGTTTCGATGCCGTCGAGGGCTTGGGTCGCGACGCTGTACGGGGAGGTCTTGGGGGCGTCGACCCCCGCGCTCAGATCGGTGTCGACGTAGCCGACATGCAGTCCGGTGACGCCGATACCGCGCGGCCGCAGGGCGAGGCGCAGCGCGTTGGTCTGCGACCACAGTGCCGCCTTGGCCGCGCCGTAAGCATCGGTGCCCGGGACTGCGATCCAGGACAACGCCGAGTGAATGGTCAGGATGTGGCCGCCGCCGTTGCTTTCCAGAATCGGGGCCAGGGCGCGGGTGACGTGCAGCGCTCCGAAGAAGTTGATGTCGAACTCGCGGCGGATATCGGTGATCGGTGAGTCGAGGAATGACGTGCCGAGCGCGGTCCCGGCATTGTTGATCAGGATCGTCACGTCGGATGCGTGCTCGGCCAGCGCCGCGGCGGCATCCGGATCGGTGAGTTCCAACGCGAGAGGGATCGCATCCGGATGGGTGATGGTCCGCGGGTCGCGGGCGGTGGCGTAGACCTTGGCGGCGCCGCGTGCGTGGAGCTGTTCCACCAGTGCCTTGCCGATGCCGCGGCTGCCGCCGGTGACGAGTGCTACCGAATCTTTGATGCTGGTCATGGACTGAACTCCCTTTGGAAACCGATCTGTTTCCTCAAGATAAACAGATCGGTTTCCAAAATGCAAGAGGAAGGCTAATCTGAGTTTTATGACCGACCCGATACCGCCGGTAGCCTCCGGTTCCACCTCCACCCGCGACCGGTTGCTCGACGCCGCCGGACAGCTGTTCTACGAACAGGGCGTCCACATCGGTGTCGACGCGCTGTGCAAAGCGGCCGGAGTGTCCAAGCGCTCGATGTACCAGCTGTTCAACAGCAAAGACGAGCTGGTGGCCGCGAGCCTGGAACGGATCGCGCCTGATTATCGGGCCGCCCTGCTGCCGACCGACGATGTCGGGTCGCCGCGCGAGCGGATCCTGCACGTTTTCGAACGGTTGGAATACCTGGAACCGGCGCAAGATTTTCGCGGCTGCCCCTATGTCGCGGCGGCGGTCCAACTCAAGTCACCCGAGCATCCGGCCAGTCTGGTCGCTCGCCGACACAAGGATGGTCTGACCTCGTTCTTCCAATACGAGGCCGAGCGCGGCGGCGCACCCGACCCCGTCCTGCTCGGCCGGCAACTGACCCTCGTTTTCGACGGGGCCAGCGCCCGATCGGTTGTCCAAGCCCACGACCTCGACGGTCTCGCCGTAGCCACCGCCACCACACTCCTCGACGCTGCCGGTGTTGGTAATTCCCTGCCGTCCAACGGTTTCGCCCAGAATGCGACAGGCTCCAACGCGGGCGCGTAGGACTGACACCCGCACCGGCGACCTCGGTGCTGCTTGGGTCAGCCTGGTGTTGGTAGTCGCGCAGGCGCTCGGCATCGCTGGCGGACATGCAACGCGCGCGCCATTATCTGCGACGGCCTGGCCGGAGTGACCGACGCTGACCAATTGTCCTGTGTCACCGTCATTCTCACACCTTCCGCTCCTCAGTGCAGCGTCCGCGCACGCCGACGCGATCGCGGTGCGGTCTCATGAGCATTCGCTGCGGCGAAACGACCAGCAACTGGGATCGGGCACGGGAGCTGTAGGTCATCCAGGGCCGCTCTCACCTCGGGCGCTGTGGCGCCGCGCACCGCGACAAGTGAACGAGCACTATTCCGGAATAGTGTCTGGAATGTGGTCCATTTCATATGGTAGCGTCACCGCGCAGAGATTGAGTTGGTTCGCGCGGCCGCGTGGGACTAGGGGGTACCGGTGCCCGACGTCCAGTTCACACCCTCGCGGGGGATTGCTCGGCCGGACAAGGAGGTTCGATGTCGGCGGCAGATCTGTCCTTTCGAGCGGATGTCGATGAGATGACGGCGGCGGGAGTTCTCCGTCGGAATTTCGCCGATACCGTCCTGTCGAGCCTGGCCACGCTCGGTCGCGCATTGCGCATCGGCGTCGGTGCGGTCCGCATCGGAGTGGCGGACGCGGTGCGCCTGCGCTTCCAGGTGCACGAAACCCTCACGCAGGCATGGTTTTTGATCAGGGTCACCGCGTTGCCGAGCGTGCTGATGGCGATTCCGTTCGGGGTCATCGTTTCCGCGCAGGTCGGCAATATCGTGTCTCAGCTCGGCGCCGACTCGATGATCGGAGCGGCCGGTGGACTCGGGGTGATCAAGCAGGGGGCTCCGATGGCCACCGCGATGCTGCTCGGTGGTGCGGGCGCTGCCGCCATCGCGGCCGACCTCGGGGCGCGGACCATTCGCGAGGAGGTCGACGCCATGCGTGTCATGGGGGTGGATCCGATACAGCGCTTGGTTGTTCCCCGCATCGTGGCGATGATGCTGGTCGCTCCGCTGCTCAATATCCTGATCATCTTCATCGGAATCGCGTCGGGCTTTGTTGTCGCGGTATCCGCGCTCGGCGTCACGCCGGGCAGCTACTGGCAGTCGTTCGGTTCCTTCACAACGCCCCTCGATATCTGGGTTTCGCTGGTCAAGGCGTTGATCTTCGGTTTCCTGGTGGTGGTCATCGCGTGCCAGCGGGGTCTGGAGGCCAAGGGGGGACCGCGTGGTGTCGCGGACGGCGTCAACGCCGCGGTGGTGATGTCCGTTGCGGCGGTCGCCGTGCTCAACGCCGCGATCACTCAGGTGGTCACCATGTTCTTCCCGGTAAGGATGGCGTGATGACGCCGACCCCGTACTTCCCCGCCGGGCTGCGGTGGGTGGGCTGGTTGCAGCGCCGGGTTGATCCGCTGCGCCCGGTCGAGTCGATCGGGTTCGTGATCGGATTCGGCTGGCAGGTGCTGTCGTCGCTGCGCTACACGCTGGTGCACTACCGGCGCCAGACGGTTGCGGTCATCACGGATATGACATGGGGGCGCGGCTCGGTCATCATCGGTGGCGGGGTGGTCCCCCTCATGCTGTTGCTGGGCGCCGCGATGGGCGCGTCCATCGGTATCGAGGCATTCAGCGCCCTGAATCTGTTGTCGCTCGGTCAGCTCAGTGGTCTCATCTCGGCATTCGGCGTCACGCGTGAACTGGCACCGATTGCCGCGGGCGTCGGGTTCGCGGCGCAAGCCGGATGCCGGATGACAGCGGAAATCGGGTCCATGCGGATCTCCGAGGAGATCGACGCACTCGAGTCGCTCGGCATCCGATCGGTGCCGTTCGTGGTGACGACCCGGGTCATCGCCGGAATCGTCGCTGTCGCACCGGCATTCGTCGTCGCGCTGATACTCAGCTATTTCTCGTGCGAATTGATCGTGACCACCATCCACGGCACGCCGTCGGGAACCTACAACCATTATTTCGATCAGTTCGTGGTGGGCTGGGACGTGATCGCCGCGACCATCAAGGTGATGGTGTTCGCGGTCGCCGTCGTGCTGATCCATTGCTACCAGGGGTTTTTCGCCACAGGTGGGCCCGAGGGGGTCGGCATCGGCTCGGGGCGCGCCATCCGGGCCAGCCTGGTGTCGATCATCGCCCTCGACATGGTCGCCACCATCGTGCTGTGGGGATTCCAGTCTCCCATCTCCTTCACCGGGTGAGGTTATGCCTGCTTATGCTCTGCCCGGAACGGAAGTCGGGCCCCGCCGCGCCCGCATACTCGGTGCCTGCGCCATTCTGCTGACAGTCCTGACCGCCATCGGCTGGCGGGTGTGGCCGGACGTCGAGCCCGCGGACGAGATTCACGTCGCGCTGCTGGTCGGCCGGGTAGGCGAGGGCGTCGGGCCGGGGACGGATGTGCGACTCGACGGCGTGCGCGTCGGAGCGGTCGCCACTATCGACTCCGCCGCGCCCGGTCGACAGCGAATCGAACTGAGCCTGAACGGATCCCAGCTCTTCGGCCTCACCGATGCGGTAACCGTCGACTATGCGCCGGGAAATCTGTTCGGAATCAGTGCCATCGAACTGCACGCCAACCAGGGTGGCGCGGCGCTGGCCAACAGATCGACGGTCGATCTGACCCGCGACACCGATCGGGTCCGGGATGCCACGCTCGCGGCCCTGCTGAAGTCGACGGGCAGGCTCACCGGCGACGTGCTCACGCCTGAACTCGTCGAGTTGCTGAGCAAGGTGTCACGGGACCTCAATGCGTTCACTCCGCTGTTGCAGGCCATCGGCGTGACCGCACGTTCGTTCGCCGAGACCCAGCAGCTGCCGCCGTCTCTGCTGTTCGATCGGTTCGGTTCGGCGCTGGTCGGACTCCCGCCGATGTTGACGGGTGGATTGGCCGTGCTGGAGGCGACCTACACAAACAAGTATCTGGAGTCTCCGGAGCGCCTCGCGCGATTCAGCGAGATGTTCACCAGGGTCCGGACGGACCTGCTGCCGACCGCGACGACCTTGCTCGGTACCTCGCGACAGTACTTTTCCGGGCTGTTGCCCATCGGCACAACGATTCTCGACCAACTGTCCGCGTCGGTGAGCACACCGGACCGGTCCGCGCAGCAGTTGAGCGAACTGCTCGCGCGTGTCGGCGCGGCATTTCACGACACACCTGAGGGGCCGGTGCTCGACGCCGCGGTCGAATTGGATGTGGTGCCCGGCCTGGCCGCACCGCTGTCGGCCATGCTGGCGCAGCGTCCCGCCACGGGGGAGCGCTGATGACCACGCGTTCCCTGCTGCTGCGCGTCGCCGTCGCGATACTCCTGATGGGTGTGGTGCTGGCGGGTGTGTTCCGCTTGGTCGAGCGCCCCGTAAGCGGCGAAACCGATACCCACACAGCGATGTTCACAGACGCGAACGGATTGCGCCTCGGTGATGACGTGCGCCTGTACGGGGTACAGGTCGGCAAGGTGCGAGACGTCAGTCTGGACGGCACGTTCGCGCGGGTACGCTTCACCGTCACCCGCGACCATCCGCTGTTCGCCAACAGCAAGGTCGCGATCCGATACCAGAACCTCACCGGGTTCCGGTATCTCGAGATCCAGCAGCCCGACCAGCCGGGCGCGCGGCGCGACTCGAAAACGGTCTTCGGCACGTCCGAGACGGTGCCGCCTTTCGACATCACGACCTTGTTCAAGGGCCTGCAACCGGTCCTGGCGCAGCTGTCGCCTGATGATCTCAATCAGTTCGCCACCAGCATGCTGGCGGTCATCCAGGGCGACGGCACCGGGCTGGGGCCGGCGCTGGGCGCCATCGAGAAATTGAGCCGTTACGCCTCCGATCGCCAGGCGGTGCTGTCGACGCTGGTGGGCAATCTCTCCCAGATCTCCGATCACCTCGGCGGCAAGTCCGGCAACGCCATGAAGCTGCTGACGAATCTGACCGATCTGTTCATCACCATCAGCGATCAGTTGCCCGGACTCGTCAGCTTCTCGATCGAGATTCCGCCTGTGCTGCAACCACTTCGGAGCATGCTGACCGTGCTGGGCGTCACCGGTGACCGGGACCGGGATCTGGACGCCGTGCTGAAGCAGGCGTTTCCCGACCCGCAGGAGGCCGTGAACGTCTTCGACCGCCTGCCCGGCCTGATCCAGGAGATGACGGCAGCCGTTCCGCAAACCGGGCCGGGGGCCGAACTCACCTGCTCGCACGGCGCCGCAGCCGCACCCGAGCCCCTTCGAATGCTGATCGCCGGACAGAGGATCGTCCTATGTCACAAGTGACACTCCGGCGGCGATTCGCCGATCGCCGCAGAGAACGCGCCGCGGAACGCTTGCCTGCCAACGATCTTCGGTGGGGGCTCGCAGGGATAGGCGCCGCGGTGTTGCTGATCATCGCCATCGGGACGGTCTACGTGACCGGAACTTCCCCGGAACGAACGTATTCGGCGGACCTGGCGCAGGCCGGAGCCGTCCGGTCCGGTGATGACGTCCGCATCGCCGGGATTCCGGTCGGAAAAGTGAAATCGCTGACCCTGCTGTCGGATCGGGTCCGGATGGAATTCACCGTCGCGAAACAGGCATTCATCGGAGATCAGACCACCCTCGACATCCGCATGCTGACCGTGGTGGGTGGCAACTACGTGGCAGTCGAGTCCGCGGGAACGAAACCGCTAGGGGCTGGGGTGATACCGCAGGAGCGAGTCATGCTCCCGTACAACCTTACTCAGGCGTTCCAGGATGCCGTTCAACCGGTCCAGGAGATCGACGGAGACATGTTGCGGAAGGATCTGGCCGCAGTTGCGCAATCGGTCGGCAACAGCCCGGCTTCCCTTCGCGTAGCCGTACAGGCGGCCGGTGACCTGGTCGGAATGCTGGACAAGCAGAACGCGGACATCTCCCGCACCTTGTCCATCGCCGACGAGTATCTGACGGCACTGAACGAGAACTCCGATGTGCTGGCGAAACTGCTGACGACGCTGGGCACCCTCGAAACGATTGTCCAGAACAATAAGGTGCAGGTCGCCCAGGCCCTGAACGATCTAGCGGCGGTCCTGCACGATCTGACACCGCTGGGACGTGCGTGGGATGAGTCGTTGAAACAGCGAGCCCAGCCGCTCGCTGATGCGATCCCGAAGCTGCAAGAGCTCGGCGGCCGCCTCGGCGCGCTCGTCGATTCTCTGCGCGGCTTGGAACAGCGCCTGCTTCCGCTCATGTCGGCCGGTGGCGGGGTGACCGTCGACCAGGCCGCCGTCACGATCCCGCTGCCGGCGGTATGCGTGCCCGTTCCCGGAGGGGGATGCTGAAAGTGAAGCGAATTCTCGGATCCAGAGGGCTGATGTCGGCCGCCGTGGTCATCACGCTCGTACTGGCCGCCGCGATCGGGCTGAAGCTGAGCAAGCCGAGCCCGCAGATGCGCGGATATTGCGCCGAAATGCCCGACAGTATCGGGCTGTACAAGGGCAGCGCGGTCACGATCATGGGTGTGCCGGTCGGCCGGGTCACCGAGATCCAGCCGGATGGCACCTCGGCCCGTGTGCAATTCACGGTCCGGGCCGACCGCAAGCTTCCGCCGGACGTGGGCGCCGTAACCGTGAGCGATACTTTGGTCGCCGATCGGAAACTGGCTCTCATCGGCGCCGAACCGGCCGGCCCGGGCTGGGAAGCCGACCGATGCATCACCAAAACCCTGACGCCCAAGAGTCTTTCGCAGACTTTCGAGGCGCTGACCGGCCTTGTCGATCGGCTGAACGGCTCCGGAGATCCCGCGCAGCGCACCGCGCTCGCTGACGGGTTGGATGCGCTCGACGACGCTACGGCCGGATCCGGTGACCAGATCAACGGCATCCTCCTGCAGCTGTCCAAGGCGCTCACCGCGCCCGACGCCGCCATCGGCCATATCGGGAAGCTGCTGGACGCACTCGCCGAACTCGCGCATCGGGCCCGCGGGGGATGGCCGCAGGTGCAGACGACCGTGACCGGGCTACCCCAAACCTTCGGAGACATCGTCACCATCGCGTTTCCGCCCATCATCGAACTCGTCGCCGCGCTGGCCGAGCTGCTGCCGCAGGGCAACGACGCCATCATGATGTTCGGGTCACCCGCTTTGCGGGCGCTCGATGCGATCCCCGATCTATCTCACATGATCGCGTCCGGGGTCGGGTCGCTCTCAGAGGTCATTCGGATGGCACCGGCCGTGGCAACCGGATTCGCGACCGCGATCGATCCGGTCTCGGGCAAGCTGACAATAGGTTACCTGCCGCCGAAACTCGCACTCGCCCAACAAGATACCGAACGGATCTGCGCAGCCGTGCAAACGATCACCGGGCAGCAGTGCCAGAGGTCCGACGGCGGTGCGGTGACGGTGCCTGCCCTGTCCGTGCTCCTGGCGGCGGCGAGCGCGCGATGAGAACAGGCCATCGGACACGCCGCATCGGCATGCACGCAATCGCCTGCGTCGCTATGGTTTTCACCGCCACCGGATGCGACTTGCAGCCGGCCGATCTGCCCGTGCCCGGGGCCGGCGTAGGCGGGCCCACCTACCCTCTGCGGATCGAGTTCGGCAATGTGCTCAATCTTCCGCAGGGCGCCAAGGTCATCGCCGACGGTGTCCGGGTGGGGCAGCTGACCCGGGTCACTCTCGTCGACCCGGTCGCCGCCGCCCCCGGTGGAGTCGCGCGCCGGGGATACGCGATCGCCGACATCGTTATTCGGAAGTCGGTGCGACTGCCGGTGGGCACCACGGCGGAACTGCGTCAGGAGACTCCGCTGGGAGATGTGCACATCGCTCTCACCGAACCGGCGAAAGCCGGCTCGGGCGAGTTGGAACCGGGCGCGACGATCCCGCTTTCGGATACCGCACAATCACCGTCGATCGAAGACATCCTGGCCGGACTGTCCACGTTCGTCGGCAGCGGAGCGGTTTCGGATTTCCAGAGCATCGTCCGCAAGATGAACGCGGTGATGCCCAGGGATCCGACCGACACGGCTCGGATCGCCGGCGTACTGGGTTCGGATCTGTCCGATCTGGGCGAACATCTGAACTCGGTCGACGCCCTGCTCGACGGCCTGCAGGCCACGGTGGACGACGGTCTGCAGAAGAACGCGCCGATCTTCGATGACCTGCTCACCCCCTACGGAGTCCAACACACTACCGACGCGGTGAACGCCCAGATCGGTGTCATCTTCGTGCTGACGTCGCTCGGCCCGCTCGCCCCCGCTGCCAAATGGCTCGCTCCCTTGTTGCAATCGCTCGACGGCACCACGCGGGCAGTGGTGCCCATGCTCTTCGGTAGCCACCCGCTCGATACCGGCTCGCCGTCGAACATGAAGCAGCTCGTCGATCTCATTCAAAACAAGATCATTCCATTTGTCGAACGAGGTCCGAAGGTCAACATGGTCGATGTCACGCTCACCCCCTCGGCGGGAGCCGCCACGATGTCTCCCGATGAACAGACCAGCCGCATCGTCGACGCCCTCCGGATGATCGGCGCGGTCAGATGAATCTTCGTGCGACGGTGTCGCTCTCGGCGATCGCCGCGGTACTGGTCCTCGGCGTCGGCTACATGACGGTCGGCGTTCTGCATCTGGACCCCAGGCGGACCTACATCACCGCCGACATGCGAATGGACAACTCGGGTGGGCTCGGTCCGAACGCTCCGGTTCTCTTGGCGGGTATTCAAGTCGGCCGCACCGAGTCGGTGAGCAAACAGGCCACCGGCGTACTCGTGCGGTTGCGAATCGACAACCGCTACCGCATCCCCGTTTCCAGCGACGTCCGCATCGAGCAGTTGTCTGCCCTCGGCGAGCCGTACATCGAGTTCGCGCCGCAGACCGGCGTGGGACCGTATCTCGAGAACGGGCAGGTCATCGCGGCGGATCGAGTCAGGACGCCGACGACGATCACGGCACTGTCCGCCAGGGTGGTCGAACTGCTGAAGCAGATTCATCCCGAGTCCGTCGCGCGCTTGGTCGATACCTTCAACCGTGCACTGGCGGGAACGGATACCGCGATGCAGACATTGCAACGGTCGACCGATCTGCTCGCGGCTGCCCTCCTGAGTCGCAAGGCATCCATCCGCCAGCTGTTCGCCGACGTGCAGGCATTGGGCGGCAACATGGACTGGCTCGGGCCCTCACTCGCCGACGCCGGTCCGAAATTCGGTGCGTTCGGCGTCACGCTGAACCAGATTGTGGAGTCGGGAGCCGCGCTTTCCGAAAGCCGGCCGGTGGCCGACTATTTCACAGGCGACGGCCTCGTCCCGTTTCTCGGCAACTTGACGGTACTGGTGAATAAGATCGGTCCCGGTATCGCCCCGCTGGGACCGGCCTTGGAACCGGTTGTGAAGGATGCGGTGCGCCGAGCGCCCGCCATCGATATCAGTGCGTTGATCGACCAAGCGCTACACGGCGTAGGAGACGACGGCGCAGTGTATTTCCGAGTCGGCGTCAGGTAGCCGGAGTGACTGCCGGACATCGCCGAATCGGCGGAAGGACACCGAACATGAGCACAATCAACGACGAAGACACCGCCCGAACCGAACCCACAAGCGAATCAGAGGTTTCCGGTGAGCGGGGTAAGCAGCCGCGCACCGTATCGATTCGACTGTCGACGGTACTGGTCACAGCTGCGATCTGCGTTCTCACTACCGCCGCAGTGACATTCGCGGCGCTCTACTGGTCGGCGAGATCCACCATTGCGGACCGCGATGCGAAAGCCGCCGATGACCGGCATGCCGAACAGGTCGCGATGGATTACTCGCTGGGCGCGTCGACGATCGATTATCACGACGTCAAGGGCTGGCTGGGCCGTCTCCAGGCCGGTACGACCCCTCAGCTCTCGGCCAAGTTCGACGCCACGGCCCCGCAGCTCGAGCAGATCCTGCTGCCACTGCAGTGGACATCGAAAGCGTCACCGCTGTCCGCGACCGTGACTTCCGAGTCCGGCGGGATATACAAGGTCAACGCCTACCTCAATGTGACCTCCAGCAGTGCGCAGACGCCGGACGGGGCCCAGACCACCGTCACGTATTCGCTGACCATCGACCGCAATTCGGGTTGGAAGGTCACCGACGTCGGGGGGCTGCAGAACGCGTTGCCGTCGAAATAGCGGTCGGCGCCGGGTGATTCGTAATGCTGCGCACTCGCAGCCCGGCGCTGCATGTTCGAGTATCTCGGCGGAGGCGAACCACTGCTGGGCGCAGCCACGAGCCAGCTAGGCGACCGCTCGAACATGATGCGGCGATAGCGCCTGCAGCGCCTGTTCGAGTCCGCTCCTGTCGAAGGCGGAAGATTCAGCCAGCGCGGCGGGTTCCCGATTTGGTTCGCTGCGGCTCACCGCGGGATCGCTGGACCACATCAGCAGCATGGACGACGGGCAGGGGTTCGGTGCGGTGACGCGCCACCTGGAACCTCGTACGGTCCCGGTGCCGATGGTGTCCTGCGGTGTGCGCCGTGATCGGTTCGAATCAGTATGCGATGAAGAGGATTTCGTCGCGGGTGTACTCGTGCTCGGGGTGTTTCTCGGCCAGGTGGGCTTGTGTCTTCTCGACAAGGTCGTCCTCGTCCGTGCCGCGGACGTACTCACCGCACGGGCAGCTGAGGCGGGTCTTCTTCATCATCATCCCCTTGTTCGACGTGCTCGGGGTTGTCGTGCAGGTCGACGCCTGGCAGGTCAGCGACGGTCGAGTATGCGCTGCACGAGTTGTTCGGGTGAGCGGTCGCCGCAGGAATCGGCGGCATATCCGGTTGCGGCGTCGAACAGGGCGGCGGTGTAGATCGCCTCCAGGTTCTGGATGATCGCGGGGTCGGCACGCGGCCCCAGCGCGGCCCGGATTCTGCGCTGTATCTCACCCGAATCGCGTAGTCGGTCGAGTATCTCGGCCCGATCTGTCTCGGAGTTGTCGAGCAGCTGACTGGTGGCAGACAATAGTTCGGACATGTGTCCGAATGATAGTCCGGCATGCTGTGCAGCGCAAGGTAATGCCTGGTCGGTTCGGTGATCGCCGGCTGTGGTCGGAGTCGTCATCGGTCGAGTTTCAGGTCGTGCACCGGCGTCGTGAATACGCCGGGTGCGGTCACCAAGGGGAGGTCGAGCATCGTACGGATGCCGGGCGCGGCGGCGACCACGGCGGGAATGGCGTTCACGATGCGTCCCGCTGCCGCCACGATCGCGGCGTGGTTGTGATCGCCCTTGCGGCTGGTTGGGCAGATGTCCACGAAATAGGATGGCTCGCCGGTGATCTCGACACGATACGAGCCGCCCGCCTGTGCGGGTTGCGGCCAATCCGGGCACAAGTCCTCGCGCAGGCGCGTGATGTGCTCGATGACGATCGCCGGGCGATCGCCGACCATGCCGCGCAGTTCGAACCGCAGTGCGGCCAGACCGCCCTCGGGGATGTGTCCGGCGGCGATGTCGAACGCCTCCGCGGCCGGAATCCGTTCGTAGTGTTCGGTGATCGTGTCCACGGTGATGCCGAGCCCGGTGGCGAGCTGCCGTATCGCGGGCCCCCACGCGTAGCTCAGCACGCCGGGCCGCAACAGCATCGGGGTTTCGTCGAGAGGCTTTCCGAAGCCCATGACGTCGAACATGACCGTCACGCCGTCGTAGGTCGCGTAGTCGGCGATTTCCATGCAGCGGACCTGCTCAACGGTCTGGCAGGTACCCGTCAGTGCGAAGGGCAGTAGATCGTTGGCGAATCCGGGATCGACGCCGGTGATGAACAGACTCGAGTCACCTTGCCGTGCAGCCTCTTCAACCGGATCTATGTACTTCTGGGGCAACACTCGCCACGGATATTGCAACAATCCGGGGGCAGAGCCCACGACGTTCACCCCGGCCGTGAGGATCCGCCGGCAATCCTCGATCGCCTCCTGTAGACGGGTGTCTCCCATCGCGCAGTAGACGACGCACTCCGGTTCGGTCGCGAGCAGTGCATCGATGCCGCCGACGGCCGCTATTCCGGTCGTGATGTCGAGACCGGCAAGCTCGCCGGCGTCTCGCCCGACCTTGCCGGGTGTCGACACACATACGCCGGTCAGCTCGTAGCGGGGGCTTTCGATGAGGCCGGTAAGGGCAAGGCGGCCGACATTCCCGGTGCCGACGTGGGCGACGCGGATGGGCATGGATTCTCCTCGCGAATTGTGGCTCACGGCCGGTCAACTGGACCTGTTCCGGAGTCCGGTCATATTTCTGGACACTAGTCTGGATTGTGTTCCAGTTGGTATGTTAGCGTGGCCGCCATGGGACGTGTAGACGGCAAAGTTGCACTCATCAGTGGCGGCGCGCGCGGGATGGGCGCCGCACACGCGGAATTGCTGGTGGCCGAAGGGGCCAAGGTTGTCATCGGCGACATCCTGGACGAGGACGGTAAAGCGGTCGCCGAATCACTCGGCGACGCAGCGCGTTACGTCCATCTCGATGTCACCGAGCCGGTGCACTGGGAGTCGGCGGTGAACGAGGCACTGCATACGTTCGGGAAGCTCGATGTCCTCGTGAACAATGCCGGCATCGTCAACGGCGGTCCGCTGGGGAAGTTCGATCTCGGTAAATGGCGTCAGATCATCGACGTGAACCTGACCGGCACCTTCCTCGGGATGCGAGCCGTCGTGGAAGCGATGGTCGCTGCGGGCGGCGGGTCGATCATCAACGTCTCCTCGATCGAAGGATTACGGGGCGCGCCTTGGGCGCACGGCTATGTGGCCTCGAAGTGGGCTGTGCGGGGCTTGGCCAAGTCGGCCGCACTCGAGTTGGCGCCCCATAACATTCGCGTCAACTCGCTGCATCCGGGCCTGATCCGGACACCGATGACGGAGAACATTCCCGACGACTTGGTGACCATTCCGCTGGGCCGGCCCGCTCAGTCGTCGGAGGTGGCCACGTTCGTGCTCTTCCTGGCCAGTGACGAATCCTCGTATGCGACGGGCTCGGAGTTCGTCGTGGACGGCGGTCTCGTCGCAGCGGTGCCACACAAGACCTCTTGAGAGGCCCGCGCGGTATACCTCCTGAGCTCCGGGCGTGGCGGCCGGTCCATCCTGCCCTGGCCGGATGCGCGCCCGGATAGCCGCCCGGCCCCCGCGTCGATACCCCCGCGCGCACCCGCAGAGCGCAGCGGTGAGCCGGCCCAGGATCGGACAGACCCGAACCATGATCGAACCGCGAATGGAGGCATCGATGACTTTCGCCGAACCGTGCGAACCCGCTTGCACCGAGAGTCCACACCTCGACGAGTGGATCGCCCGCGGATGGTGATCCGTAGAAAGGTTTTCGCATGACCGAGGCCGATATCGCCACCCGTGCCTGGGACCTGTTCGCTCTCGCCGAGCAGGTCCCCGGATTCATGCCTCCCGAGGAAGGCCGCGCGCTCTACGACGCGGCCCGCGCCCACGCAGGGGACGGCACCATTCTCGAAATCGGCACCTACTGCGGCAAATCCGCTATCTATCTGGGTGCGGCCGCCTCGGAAACCGGAGCCACCGTCTTCACCGTCGACCACCACAGCGGGTCCGAAGAGCACCAGCCCGGCTGGGAGTATCACGACATCGCGCTGGTGGATCCGCAGACCGGCGTCTTCGACACTGTGACGGCCTTCCGGCGCAGCATCGTGCGCGCCGGACTCGCCGAGACCGTCGTCGCCATCATCGGCTCCTCCTCGGTCGTCGCTCGCATCTGGTGCACACCGCTGCACATGCTGTTCATCGACGGCGGCCACACCGAGGAAGCCGCTCAGCGCGATTACGAGGGCTGGGCCCATTGGGTGGCGATCGGCGGCCTGCTGGCCATTCATGACGTCTTCCCGGACCCGGCCGACGGTGGCCGGGCCCCGTTCAATATCTATCGCCGCGCTCTGGATTCCGGTGAGTTCCAGGAAGTCTCGGTGACCGGTTCGCTGCGGATCCTGCGGCGCGTCGTCGTCCGTGACCAGGGCGTTGCGGACAACGGGCGCTGACCGGACCCACTTCTGTCGGCCATTCGCGCACTGCGCGGGTGGTCGGCGTCAGTGGGGGAGCGCGTCGCGGAAGATCCCGTTGGCGGCCGTGGTGCGCGACAGTGCGTCCGCGGCCAGGATGACCGCAGCGGCGGTCCAGGTGGTGCGCTCCTCGGGCCAGCGTTTGCCGTCGGTGAATACCATTCCGGTCCAATACGATCCGTCCGATTCACGCAGATGCTGCATCTCGGTGAAAAGCGTCGTGGCGGTGGTGGTGTCACCGTCGGCGTCGAGCGCCAATACCAGTTCGCAGGTTTCCGCGCCGGTGACCCACGGGGCATCGGACACACAGCGGATGCCCAGGCCCGGAACAACGAATTCGTCCCAGTGGCGTCGGATGCGGTCGCGGGCTTCGCGGCCGCGGACCGCGCCGCCGAGGATCGGGTAGTACCAGTCCATGGAATAGCGGTTCTTATCCAGAAAAGCTTCCGGGTGGTCGCGCAATGCGCTACCGAGGCGGCGGCGGGCCGCGGCCCAGTCCGGCCTGGGATCGCCGAGGCGCTCGGCCAGGGTCACCGCACAGCCGAGGCTGTGGAAGATGCTGGAGCAGCCGGTGAGCAGGGCCTCGCCCGAGCTGCCGGATTCGCTTGCGGACCAGTGGATCTCGCCGTGCTCGCCCTGCTGCAGGCCCAGTACGAACTCGACCGAGGCGCGGACGGTGGGCCACATCTCGGCGGCGAATCCGGAATCACCGGTGACGGTGAGGAAATGCAGCATGCCGGTGGCCAGGTAAGCGCAGAAGTTGGTGTCGGCGTCGTGGTTCTCGATGACGCCCTGCCGGAACTGTATGGGCCAGGAGCCGTCGTCGCGCTGAGTCTTGGCCGACCAGATGTAGGCGTCGCGAGCCTCATCCCACAGTCCGGCGACGGTGAGCGCCGTGGCCGACTCGATGTGATCCCATGGGTCGGTGTGCCCACCGGTGAACCATGGCAGGGCGCCGTCGGGTTCCTGTGTGGCCGCGATGGATTCACCGCTGCGCCGGATGTCGGGGCCGGAGAGGACGCCGGGAACGGCGGGCAGCTCAGCGTGCGTCACTGTACACCGCAGGTTTGGTGAAGTAGAGGGCGATGGATTTGCCGATGAGGGGGTTGAGCATGCGTTCGGCCGTGCGGGTGAGCGCGGGCGCGGACATCATGTCCCACACCAGCATCCGGTGATAGGCCGTCACCGCCGGATGCGCGTCGTCGGCGACCCCGACCGCGCACTTGAGCCACCAGAATGGGGAGTGCAGGGCGTGCGCGAACTCCCGGTGGATGTGGCGCACGCCGCGCGCGGTGATCTTGTCGCGCAGCTCGTCGGACCGGTAGATGCGGACGTGGCCGCCTTCGTTCGCGTGGTACTCGTCCGAAAGCGCCCAGCAGACGCGTTCGGGCAGCCAGCGGGGGACCGTGACGGCCAGTGCGCCACCAGGTTTGATGACACGCACCAGCTCGGCGATGGCCTGCTCGTCCTGCGGGATGTGCTCGAGGATTTCCGAGGCGATGACCACATCGAATTCGCCGTCACCGTAGGGCAGATCGAGCGCGTCGCCGCGCACGGTCTCGGCCTTCGCGTACTCCGGCACCTCGCCGGCCGCGGCCATGGCCTCGAACATAACGCCGACATCGGCGAGGTCGGTGGCGTTCTGGTCGAAGGCCACGATGTCCGCGCCGCGCCGGTACGCCTCGAATGAGTGCCGCCCGGCCCCGCAGCCGATATCGATCACCCGCACTCCCGGACCTACGCCCAGACGATCGAAATCGACGGTCAGCATGTGACCCTCCTGTCTGCCAGTGATGAATGTCGAAGATGAATCAACGGTTCGCTCCGGCCGATTCGACTGGCGCGCGGCGGCCGTGCCGCTCGATCGCCTGCTCGTAGACCGTGACGGTCCGTGCGCCGACGGCGGCCCAGCTGAACACCTCCAGTGCGCGCCGCCGTCCCGCATTTCCCATGTGGTGCAGGCGATCCGGATCGCGCAGCAGCTGGCCCAGCGTGTGGGTCAGGTCCATCGCATCGCCGGGCTCGACCAGCTCCGCGCAGGTGCCGGTGACCTCGGGCAGCGCCCCGGCCCTGCTGGCGACCAGGGGCGTGCCACTGGCCATGGCCTCCACGGCCGGCAGCGAGAAACCCTCGTACAGGGACGGAATACAGGCGACCTGCGCCGAGGCGAGCAGCTCGGCGAGTTGCTCGTCGCTCAATCCGCTGACAGCGGTGACGATGTCGGCCAGCCCCAGTTCGGCGATGAGCTTCTCGGTCGGCCCGTTGGGCTCCAACTTCGCCACCAGACGCAGCTCGATGTCATGGATATGACGCAGCCGGGCAACGGCTTCGAGCAGATGCGCGATGCCCTTGAGCGGCTTGTCCGCGCTGGCTACCGCGACGATGCGGCCCCGCACCCGAGGCGTCTCGCGCGGCCGGAACAGCTCGGTGTCCACGCCCAGCGGTACGGTGTGCAACTGCTGTGGCGACACCCCGAAGTCGTCTGCGATGTCGGTCGCCGACGACGAGGACACCGTGATCAGGTCCGGAATCTGCCGTGCTACCCGCTGCTGCATGCCGAGGAATCCGTACCAGCGCCGCACGAAGGGCTTGCGCCGCCATGGTGCGGCCGCCAGGTCCACCGCCCGGTCGCGGGTGATGGGATGGTGGATTGTCGCCACCACCGGTAGGTGCCGGGCGATGTCGAGCAGCCCGTAGCCGAGGCACTGGTTGTCGTGCACGACATCGAAATCCCGTGTGCGCGACCATAACAGCCGCTCGGCACGCAGACTGAACGTCCTGGGCTCGGGAAATCCGGCGGTCCACATGGTGGCGAGCTCGAGCAGGTCGATCCGGTCGCGGATCTCGCGCGGATGGGGTGTGCGGAAGGGGGCGTCGTCGCGGTACAGGTCCAGGCTGGGCACCTCGGTGAGCCGCACACGCGGATCGAGGTGTTCCGGATAGGGCTGGCCGGAGAAGACCTCGACCTCATGGCCGAGCTCTGCCAGTCCCTGACTCAAGTATCGGACGTAAACCCCTTGCCCACCACAGTGGGTCTTGCTGCGGTAGGACAGCAGGGCTACGCGCATATGCCCTCCGCCCTCAGCAGTTCGGCACAATTCGCGCTGATCATCAGTACCGCACTTGCCAATGCTTGATGCCGTTGATCCAGCCCGAACGCAGGCGCTCGGGCTCGGACACCTGCGACAGGTTCGGCATCGCGTCGGCGATGGCGTTGAACATCAGATCGATTTCCAGCCGGGCCAGGTTGGCGCCGACGCAGTAGTGTGCGCCCGTGCCGCCGAAGGCCAGATGCGGGTTGGGGTCGCGCAGGATGTCGAAGCTGAACGGGTTCTCGAAGGCGTCCTCGTCGAAATTGGCAGAGCCGTAGAACAATCCGACGCGTTGTCCCTGACGGATCAGCTGTCCGCCGAGTTCGGTGTCGGTGGTGGCGGTGCGCTGGAATGCGGTCACGGGAGTCGCCCAGCGCACGATCTCGTCAGGCGCGGTGCGCGGACGCTGCTGTTTGTAGAGCTCCCACTGGTCCGGATTGTCGACGAACGCCTTCATGCCGTGGGTGATGGCGTTACGAGTGGTCTCGTTGCCCGCCACCGCCAGCAGGATGACGAAGAAGCCGAATTCGTCCGAGCCCAAGGCTTCCCCGTCGACGTCGGCCTGCACGAGCTGGCTGACGATATCGTCGAGCGGATCATTGCGGCGCTGCTCGGCCATGTTCCAGGCATAGCCGAGGATTTCCACCGACGCGTTGGTGCCCGCCGTCGTGGTCGTGGCGTCGCCGTATTCCGGGTCGTCGTAATTGAGCATCTGGTTGGACCAGTCGAACAGTTTGCGGCGATCTTCCCGCGGTACGCCGAGGAGTTCCGCGATGGCCTGCAGGGGAAGTTCACACGCGACCTGTTCGACGAAGTCGCCGCCGCCCTCCTTCTCGGCCGCGTGCACGATAGCGGCCGCTCGTTCGGTCAGCGCGGCGCGCAACCCCTCGACGGCGCGCGGACTGAAGCCTCTGGAGATGATGCGCCGGATCTTGGAGTGCTTCGGCGGATCCATGTTCACCAGCAGTGCGCTGGTTAGTTCGATCTGCTCGATGGTGATCTGCCCGGGCAGCCGGATGATGGAGCCTTTCTGCTGCGAGGAGAACAGCTCCGGTTTGCGCGAGATCTCTTTGATGTCCTCGTGTTTGGTGACCACCCAGTAGCCGCCGTCGCGGAATCCTCCGGACTGCGCATCGGTCTGTGGGTTCCACCACACCGGCGCTGTGCGGCGCAACTCGGCGAATTCCTGGACGGGGTTGCGGGTTTCCCAGAGCGCTGGATCGGTGAAATCGAATCCGGGGGGAATGGACGGCGCTGACACAGCTTCCTCCTGAAAGGCCGACGTCTTTGGGGACCGAAATGTGCGGGACTCACCGCCGCCGGCGGCGGTAGCGGACACGGCACGGCTGCTGTAGCTGCACCACCATCTTGGAGTGATCATTGCGATAGGTGTTCGACGGCTGTGCCAGTTCGAACTCCCAGTCCCGCAACAGAATCGAGAAGATCGCCTTGAGCTGCATGAGCGCGAACGGCGCCCCGACACAGCGATGACGGCCCGCGCCGAAGGGGATCCAGGTCCAGCGATTGACGATGTCCTCTTGCCGAGGATCGAGGTAGCGGCTCGGATCGAAGGTGTCCGGATCCGGGAAGTCCTCCGGAATCCGGTTGGAGATCGCCGGAGTCGCGGCCACCATGTCGCCCGGCGCGATCCGGTTGCCACACACCTCGAATTCGTCGCGGGCGATGCGCATCAGGATAATCAGCGGCGGATGCAGCCGCAGCGCCTCCTTGAGCGCCGCCTCGAGATTCGGAATCTGGCGCAGCGCATTGTGGCTGACCTCCGAACCGTCCGAGTACAGCTCGTCGAGTTCGGTGACGACGCTCGCCAGTGTTTCCGGGTGGCGCAACAGCTCGATGATCGTCCAGGCCGCGGTGCCGGAGGTGGTGTGGTGGCCGGCGAACATCATGGAGATGAAGATGCCGGTGATTTCGCTGGCGGAGAACCGCGGCGACCCGTCCTCGTCCTTCACGGAGATCAGGACGTCGAGCATGTCGCGGTCGTCCTTGCCTGTCGGTGGGTTCGCCTCGCGCTGATCCATGATCGCCTGCACGAGTTCGACGAGCTTGACGCGGGCTTCGTCGCGGCGACGGAAGCTCTCGATCGGCGCGTAGGGATCGACGTAGGCCAGGGCATCGGTGCCCTGCTCGAGTTCGTGATAGAGATGCGCGAAGCGGGAGTCGAGCTGGTTGCGGAACTTCACGCCGATCAGGCAGGACGAGGAGGTGTAGATGGTCAGCTCGGCGAAGAATTCGAGCAGATCGATCTCGCCCTCGTCGTCCCACTGAGCCAGCATCTGGTCCACTTCGCGCGCGATGGTGGCGGCGTGCCCGCGCATGTGGTCGGCACGCAGGGCCGAATTGTGCAGCATCTCTTTGCGGCGTTCGGGTGGAGCGTCGAAGACGACGCCCTCGCCGAAGATCGGCTTCATGAACGGGTACGCCGCGCCCTGATCGAGGTCCTCGTCGCTGGCGCGGAAGAAGAATTCGTTGGCCTCGGCGCCTGACAGCAGGATCACATCGCGCCCGGCGAGCACGAATGACCCGACATCTCCGCATTCGGCGCGAACTCGCCGCATCAGCGCGATCGGATCGGTGCGGAACTCCTCCAGGTGCCCGTGCTCGTCCTCGCCTCCGGACACTCGCTGCGGCTTGACCAGCGTCATTGGAAATCCTTCCCGGGATACCTGTCCAGACACATGATGGACATGTGTCCGGACAGTACTATGGTTAAAGCTGCGCGACAAGGCTTCCGGCGTTTTGCCAGGCCCGGTGCCACCACCGGCGCTCGATGACGACTGCCAGTGCGCTGATCTCGTGGGCCGGGGAATGTTCGCGAAGTCCGCCGACTGCGCAGCTGTGAATGCTGTGGGCCGCCAGTGCCTGTGCGATGCGCGGCGCGTACGACGGCCACATCGCCGCGGAATGTGCCGTTGCGTTGCGCATGTCCGACGAGTCGCGGGAGAGGAGGACGATGTCGGCTTGCGCCGCAGCGTCTTTCAGGCGGCACGCTGCTCGAGCCGGTAAGAAGACGAAGAGAGATCCGAGGCGCCGAAGCTGCGAGGTGCAGCAGGTGATCCTGTGGTCGTTGCCGCGGTAGCGGTCGGTCCTCCGACGCCAGGCGCACGAGTAAGGCATCGAGACGACCACGGCGACCGCAACCGCGCCGGACAGCGGTTCGGCCGGGCATGCATAGCCGGAGCAAAGGCCTAGTGTGCTGTCCCGATCACCTACTGGCTTGTTCCCGGCCTTCGGCCGTATCGAATCGGGAAGTTTCAGTGTGGACCGGCGGGTCGCGAGGAAGATGCCGGAGGTGTTGGCCCTGCTGAGGTGAGCGGATCATTTTCTACGCCTGGGCAACACTTGCCGCCCGCACCATCGCCGCGTGGACCATTCGGACACGACGAGCCGGATGGACGAGGGACTCGTCGTCGTCGCCGTCCGCCGATCAGTTGCCGGCGCCCGGATCGGCCAGCAGGCGCCGCGTGGAGGTTTCCAGGAGGTCGGCGACCGCTTCGTAGGAGAGCAGGCCCATGCCTGCCTGCAACAGTGCGCCCGCGTAGAGCAATTCCAGCATCGAGAGACGTTCGGAATCTTTCGATCCGAGCGCATCGGCGAGTCGGCTGCGAATCTCTCTGCCGATTCGCACCCGCAGATGCTGTACGTCGGGATCGTCGCCGAGTAGGGCATTGCTGACCGCGCTCGCCAATGCTGGTTCGTTGGCTACCAACATGGAAATCTGACGCAGGACCGCGACCACACGCGTGGCCGGGTCCTCGTCACGGGTCTCCAGTGGTGGAGCGGCGATCAGGCGGCGCCAGTACACCTCCGAGACCAGATGCTCCTTTGAGGAGAAATACGTGTAGGCGGTGGCTGTACCGACACCCGCAGCGGCGGCGACCAGTCGTATCGTTGTGCCGGAGTATCCTTCCCGGGACAACACATCGACTGCCGCCGCGGTCAGGCGGTCGACGGTGTCGGCCTGCTTCTCGGTGAGACGCCGTCGAGTTGCTTCGATGCCGGTAGATGCGAGTTCGGACATGTGTCTGGATCCTACTGTAGTCTCATGACCAGGACAATTGACATGGCCCCGATGCCCTGTCGGGCGATTCGCTATCGATCGTCTCTCCATCCGCCCCGGTGGTCCGGGATGTGGGTGGCGGCATAGTCTTTGGCCCACCGGTAATCAGGTTTGCCGCTGGGGGAGCGGGTGATGGTTTCGGCGACCCAGATGGTGCGAGGCACCTTGTAGCCGGCGAGGTGGCGGCGCACGTGGGCGGTCAGCGTGCCGAAGTCCAGCGGCCCATCGCCTGCGATGGAGACCACCGCGGCGACCTGCTGGCCCCAGCGCTCGTGCGCGATGCCGACAACCACGGCGTCGAACACCGAATCATGGGATTTCAGAACACCTTCGACTTCCTCCACGTACACCTTCTCGCCGCCGGTATTGATCACCATATTGCCGCGGCCGAGCAAGGTGATGGAGCCGTCGGCCTCGGCGCGGGCGCGGTCGTCGGTGACCACCATGCGGACTCCGTCGACGGTCTTGAACAGGCGCTCTGTCTTTGCACTGTCCTTGTAGTAACCCAGCGGCACCGAGCCGGTTTTCGCTAGCCAGCCCTGCGCGCCGGCCGCGACCGGCCGCCCGGAGTCGTCGACCACCACAGCGCCGCGTCCGGTCTGCACGCGCGGTCCGCGGCCCGGATCATCGTCCTTGGTGGCGAAACCGATTCCGCCGAAACCCGTTTCGGATGATCCGATGGAGTCGGAGACCACCGTGGACGGAAACTTCTCCAGCAGAGCGTTTTTCACCGGCTGGGACAGCAGCGCCGCGCCGGAGGCGATGGCCAGCAGCGAGGACGCGTCCACCGGGACGGCGGCATAGGCGTCGAGCAGTGGGCGGGCGATGGCGTCGCCCGTGATCACCATGACCTGGGGCCGTTCGCGTTCCACCGTTCGCCACACCTGTCGCGCATCGAACTTCGACTCGAACACGATGGCGTTGCCGGTCCACAGCGCGGTGAACGTGGGCATCATCGCCGCGGCGTGAATCAGCGGCGGCAGGATCAGCCAGGTGCTGGGATCGGTCTGCGCGCCAGCCCGGGATTGCTGGAATTCGTCGGCGACGGGCTCGCCGGTGTAGAAATCGATGCCGCCGCCGAGGACCCGCCACATGTCCTCCTGACGCCACATCACGCCTTTGGGCATGCCAGTGGTGCCGCCGGTGTACATCATGAACAGGTCGTCGGCGCTGCGCTCGATCTCGCGACGCGCGGGCGATCCGGCGGCGAGGGCCGCCTCGTAGATGCCAGCCGTGCTGTCGAGGTGCTCGCGGCACAGATCGTCGTCCACCACGATGGCGTGGCGCACTCCGGGCACGCGTGAGAGTGCCTGTGCCACAGCAGGTTCGTAACTGCGGTGATATACCAGGACTTCGATATCGGCGTTGTCGTAGAGGTAGCACAGCTCCTCGACGCCGTAGCGGTAGTTGACATTGATCGGGACCGCCCGCAGCTTGAAGCAGGCGAGGAGGGTCTCCATGGTCTCGATGCTGTTGTGCATCTGGAAACCGATATGGGCGCCGGTGCGCACACCGATCGAAGCGAGGTGATCGGCCAGCCGATTGGCCCGGGCGTCGAGTTCGGCGAAGGTGATGCGCCGCCCGCCGTGGATCAGCGCGATGCGTTCCGGCATCGCGTCGACGGAATGTTCGAATAGGTCAGCGAAGTTGCACGCCATGGGAATTCGTCTCTCAGTGGTGCTCAGACCACGGTCAAGGGCAGCGGGATGCCGCGGTCGGCGAAGCGGAACTCGGCGCCAGTAGTACCGAACCGGGTGATCGCGACTTCACCGGCTTCGGCGAAGGGCTTGTCGGCTCGTAGAAAACAAATCGCCAGCTCCCGGCGCGCTCGGACTTCGCACTCACCACAGCGGCACCGGCGCTTCGCCGATCGTGTACCAGCCGGGCAGCTTCTCACCCGAAGTGGCCCGTTCGATGCGCTTCTGTATGCCGTCCGATAGCGCGTTGTCGGTGATCATGTCGAGTTCGGCGCGGTCGAAATCGGCCATGGCAGGGATCCTTTCGGTTCTCGGTCGGTGGTCAGTCGTCGCCGTCGGTGATCGACAGCGCTTGGGTGGGGCAGTAGCGGACGGCTTCTGCGACGGCGGCACGGGCAGCGGGACCCGGATTCGGGTCGAGGATTTCGACCTTGCCGTGCTTGGGCACGGTGAAGACCTCCGGCGCCTCGGCCTGGCACACGGCGTGGCCTTGACACAGATCCAGATCGACGGTGATCTTCATGAGCCGCTCCCTGCGTCGCCGGAGAGCACCCGGGCCTCGGGTTGGACTTCGGTGAGCTGAATATGGGCGCCGCGCGGTGCGGAGACGACCGCGACGATGGAGGTGGCCAGATGGGCGGCGCGCAGCATTTCGGGATGCCGCGCGAAACCCCACTTCGACCAGTCCTCGAGTACCGGGCCGATGATCTCCGCGGTGGTGTCCATGCCCATGCCGGTGAGAGTCGGGCCGGGCCGCACGAGCGAGGCCCGAACGCCGGTGCCTTCCAACTCCATCCACATCTGCCGGGCCATGACCTCGACCGCGGTCTTGGCGGCGGGGTAGGCCCCCATGCGCGGACGGGGGTTGTTCGCGGTGTCGGAACTGATGATCACGAAATCGCCGCGCTGTCTGGCGATCATGCCGGGGATGACGCGGTTGGCCAGCCGTTGCACGCCGATCAGGTGAACGTTGATCTGTTGCAGGAAGTGCTCGGGACTCATCTCGTGCACGAGGGAGAACGACAGGTCGCCGGCTCCGGACACCACGATCTCGGCCGGGCCGAGCGCGGCCTCGGCGGCCGTGACGAAGGCGTCGACCGATGTGGTGTCGCCGACGTCGAGGTAGTGCGCGAAGGCTTCACCTCCGCTGCTCGCGATCTTGGCCGCGAGGGCCTCGCACTGCTCGATGCGACGGGCACCCAGGGCCACGGGATAGCCGAGTTCGGCAAGCGCTTCGGCAGTGGCTCTGCCGATGCCGGAGGACGCCCCGGCGATCAGGGCAGGCCGGCGGTCGGGGTGGGGTTCGAACCGTGGCATTACCGGACCTCCACGGTGATGGGAAGTTTGGCGAATCCGCGGACGTTCGTCGAGTGCACGCGTTCGATGCCGGCCTCGACGAGGTCGTAACCGCGTACGCGAGAGGCGAATTCGCGCAGGGCGATCGTGGTTTCCAAGCGAGCCAGGTGAGCGCCGAGGCAGAAGTGCACTCCCGCACCGAAACTGGCGAGGTTGCCTTTGTCGGGACGGTCGATCCGATAGGAGTCGCCGTCGTCGAACACCTCCGAGTCTCGGTTGGCCGAGCCGATGAGTAGCAGTACCTTCGAACCGGCCGGAATCGTCAAGCCGTGCATGTCGATATCGGTCGCGGCGCTACGCGCCACGATCTGGCTCGAGGTGTCATAGCGCAGTGTCTCTTCGACCCAGTCCGGCACCAGGTCGGGGTCGGCGAAGACCTTGGCGTATTCGCCCGGGTTGCGTGCCGACCAGTACAGGGCGTTGCCGAGCAGTTTGGTGGTGGTCTCGTTCCCGGCCACCACCATCAGGAACATGAATCCGATGATCTCTTCGTCGCTGAGTCGATCGCCATCGATCTCGGCTTGCAGCAGTGCGGAAGTGAGATCCTCGGTGGGCGTGCGCCGCCGTTCGGCGACCATGTCGCGGTAGTAGCCGAGTAGTTTCAGCGCGGCTTCGATGGCCGCGACCGGCACATCGAGCACGCCCTCCTCGCGGTGGACGACCAGATCGGCGAGCCGGCGTACCTCGGTGCGATCGGATTCCGGCACGCCCATGAGCTCGGAGATGACGTCCATGGGCAGCTTCCCGGCGAAATCCTCGATCCAATCGAAGGTTCCGCGCGCCAGCGCCGGTTCCAGGTGCTCGAGGGTCAATTCGTGGATCCGGCTGTCCATTTCGGTCACCCGGCGCGGCGTGAAGCCCTTGTAGACCAGCCGCCGCATGCGCACGTGCCGCGGATCGTCCATGGCGAGAAAGGACATCGTCCTGTGCGCGTGCGGGCCCCAGGCGGCGGGATCCAGCGACACACCATTGGCGCTGGACAGGCGCACGTTGTCCCGGAAGGCAGCGATGACGTCGGAGTGCCGCGACAGTGCCCAGAAGTTCAGCTCCGGATTGTGGTACAGCGGGGCGTGGGTGCGCAGGCGCTCGTAGGTCGGGTAGGGATCGTCATGGAACCGATAGTCGTAAGGGTCGAACGTGAACGGCTCCACTGTGGCCGAAGTCATTGCGCCCCTCTCCAGGAAGACACATAGCTGGACATGTGTCTGGACAGTATCACCGACTGCGGTTCATCACAAAGGCCAACTCCGAATGTCGCCACGATCCAGCGTGAACGGGGTTCGCCGCCGTGGCGAAGGAGATTGGCCCGGAGCGTTGGTCTTGCGCCCGTTCATCTATCCAAACTATATTCCGAACACTTGTCCAGACATGTATCGGAGCTTGCATCGTGAATGGCCTCGTCCCTCCCGTGGGAACGCCCCTGCTGATCGGCGGCAAGCTGGTCCCTGGCGGCTCGGGCCTTCTTCGAGCATCACCCCCGCGGCCGCCGCCCAGGCCGCCGAAGAGCGCGGCTTCCGGTCGTTCTTCGTACCGGAACACACGCGCATCCCGGTCAAACGCGAAGCAGCGCATCCCTCGACCGGTGATGCTTCCTTGCCCGACGACCGCTACACCCGCACCCTGGACCCTTGGGTGTCGCTGGCCATGGCGGCAGCGGTGACCGAGCGCATCGAACTGTCCACCGCCGTCGCCCTTCCGGTGGAGCACGACCCGATTACGCTGGCCAAATCTGTCGCGACGCTCGATCATCTTTCCGGCGGCCGCGTCACCCTTGGGGCCGGGTTCGGCTGGAACACAGACGAACTCACCGATCACGGTGTACCGCCGAACAAGCGGCGCACTGTATTGCGCGAATACGTCGAGGCGATGCGGGAGCTGTGGACTCAGGAGGAGGCGAGCTACGACGGCCAGTACGTGAGCTTCGGTCCCAGCTGGGCCTGGCCCAAGCCGATACAGTCCCACGTCCCGGTTCTCGTCGGGGCCGCCGGTACCGAGAAGACCTTCCAGTGGATCGCACGCAGCGGTGACGGCTGGATCACCACCCCGACCGAAACCGACATCTCCGCCAGACTCGAGCTGTTGCAAAAGATCTGGGCCGATGCCGGTCGATCGGGGCGGCCCCGCGTCGTCGCGCTGGATTTCAAACCGGATCCGGACAAGCTCGCGCGCTGGTCCGCCGAGGGGGTCACGGATGTGCTCTACGGGCTTCCGGACCGATCCACCGAGGAAGTCTTGCACTATCTCGATCGCCTCAGCGCCAAGCTGGCCGCCTTGGATCCATCCTCTCGCGCGTGACCCGCTGACAAGTCCATATCGCCGCGTCGATCGCGCGGCAGTGAGGAGCCGGAGATGTCCGTAGACCAGAAACTTACCGGCCGCGGGGCCGTTGTCGTGGGAGGTGGCAGCGGCGTAGGCCTGGCCGTCGCGCGCGCACTGGCCGCCCATGGCGCGGGCGTCGTGGTCAATTCGCGCAGTGCGACGGCGGTGCGCCGAGCGGCCGAAACCATTTCCCGCAGTGGTGGAAAGGCGCTGGGCATAGCGGGCTCCGCAGCGGACGAGGGGGTCGCCGAACGGCTCGTCTCGACCTGTGAGTCGGCATACGGCCGCATCGACATCCTGGTGAACTGCGCGGGAATCGCCGAGCCGTCCGGATCATCCATACTGACCGTGACAGCCGCCGAGTGGCGCGAGCTTCTCGATGCACATCTCACGACGGTCTTCAACACCTGTCGCGCGGCGGCGCCACTGATGGCGGCGCGTGGTGCCGGTTCGATCATCAATACCGGATCGTTCGCCTACCTCGGTGATTACGGGGGTACGGGCTATCCCGCTGGCAAGGGCGCGGTCGCGAGCCTGACCATGGCGATGGCCGCCGAGCTGAAGGAGTCCGGCGTTCGAGTGAACGCCATCTGCCCGGGGGCGAAGACCCGGCTGTCCTCCGGCCCCGATTACGAAGCGCATATTCGTCAGTTGCACCGGCGGGGCCTGCTCGACGAGATGAGTATGCGCGGATCGCTCGATGCACCGCCACCGGAATACGCCGCCGCGCTCTACCTCTATCTGGCCTCCGATGCCGCTCGTGCCGTGACCGGTGAGATATTCATCGCCGCAGGCGGATTCGTCGGCAGGTTCGAACGTCCGGTGGCGACGCCGCTGGGTTACCGCGACCATGCGCACGAGCAGCCGTGGTCGATGGAGGAACTGAACCACATGATCGACCGGCGTTGAGGCGGTGTCGGGGCGGGCGAGAGCGATCGTCCCGCCCCGACGGTCAGCCGCGACGGGCGGTGTCGACCATCTCGTTCAGCCGGATGAACTTGACTCGGGGGCGCTTCGTCTTCGCGCCGTTCGCACGCTCGGCGGCGTCGATCAGTCCCCAGCCGTCGCGATCGACCAGATTCGGGCATCGTCGAGTCAGTAACGCCGACAGGGCCTCTCGATCGCGGCGGGGCGGCGTCAGACGTCCGGCGAGGAAGTCGTCCACCACAGCGGCCACGGTCTCCTCCGCGTCGCGCCGATTGGTTCCGATCACGCCACGTGGACCGCGTTTGATCCATCCTGTGGCATAGACACCCGGTATCACCGCTGCCGCGCTGTCGAGGACTCGGCCGTGTTCATTCGGGATGACTCCGGCCGTGGGATCGAACGGTACATCGGGGACGGGTGCGCCGCGATAGCCGACCGCCCGCAGCACCAGTGTGGCATCCAGCCTTTCGGCGTGCGCCGTCGGCACCGCGATGAGGCCATCCGGTGTTTCGTGGAGTTCGTTGCGGACCAGGTGTACGGCATCGACTCGTTGCTTCCCACTCAGGCTCGTCGGCGAGACGTGGAATCGGAACACGATTCGCTTCCTGGCTCCGGTCCGCGCACGCGAGGCGTACTCGGCGGCCAAGGTCAGTTTGAGCCGCGTCGCCGGATCTGTGCCCGGATCCGAGAGTGCGGCCCGCACGGTGTCATCGAGATCGGCGGGGTCGACCACGATGTCGATCCCGGGCAGCTGTCCGAGGGCGAGGAACTCCGGGCCGGTATACGCAGCCTGTGGCAGCCCGCGGCGGCCCAGCAGGATGACCTCCCGAATACCGCTGTGGCGCAACGCATCCACCGCGTGATCGGCGATGTCGGTGCGGGCCAGGGAGTCCGGATCTGCGGTGAGTACCCGGGCGACATCCAGCGCCACATTGCCGTTGCCGACCTCGACAGCGAATGGGTCTCCCGGCTGTCATGATCGGCGAATCTTCCTCGCCTGTCCTTACAGCAATTCCGATCCGGAGATCGTGCACGATTTCCGGTGATGTTGTTTCTGGGCTACAAGCTGGATCGGAGTGGCATCAGGGCCTGACCCGGCCCGGCTCCAACGCCGGCGCAACCCAGCACCGTAGATAGCGCCGCATGTCCTCGCCATCGCGTGCCGGCTCGCCGGGATCGATGATGAACGACTGCAGCGTGCGCAGCATCATCTCGACCAGTTCGTCGCGTGAACCGTCGTCGAATCCCGCTGCCGCCCAGTCCACGTCGAAACGGTCCAGGATCGAGCGGCCGAAATCCCGGGCGATCGACGAGGTCACGCCCGCTGCCAGCCCACTGCGTCGGCCCGGGGTCATCAACAGCGCCACCTGCGGCTCGAGCGGTAGCCGCTCGAGTGTCAGGGCGATGCCTTCGACGACGGCGGTCGCGGGGTCGCTGATACCGGCCAGATCCGTGGCGAGTCGATCGAGGAAGTCGCCGGCCGCACGTACCGCGGCCGCCTCGAGCAGGGCTTCGGTGCCAGGGAAGTAGCGGTAGACCGTTTGCCTGGTGACTCCGAGTGTGCGCGCGATGTCGGCGATTCCGGGCTCGATGCCGCGTTCGATCGCCGAGCGGGCCGCCTCGAGGATTCGATCGACGGCCTCTGCGTCGCTGGTTGGCCTGGCTCCGGCCCAGCCGTGGGTGCGCATTTCGTCACCCTATCGCGTCGGTGAGAGCCGCGATAAGGCGAGACCATACGACTTGACATTCAATGTATGGTCGTTGCGTATGGAAGGAGTACGCGATGCACAATCAGCCCCTCATCGGTCCCGCACCCCTCGACGAGAACCTCACCCGCCGCGCCCTCGACTTCGCGTTGAAAAGCAGCACCCAGATGGCCGAGGACGTACTGCGGGTGCCGCTGAACTACTACCGCGACGAGAAGCTGACCGAACTAGAGATCAACGCCATCCTGCGGCGCACGCCGTTGGCCATCGTGCCCAGCGCCCAGCTCGCCGCACCCAACGACTATGTAGTGCGCTCCGTGCTCGGCGACTCGCTGCTCATAACCCGCGACAGCGGCGGCAAAAGCCATGTGTTCCTGAACTATTGCCGCCACCGCGGGGCCATGCCCGCCTGCGGCGCCGGCAACGCGAAGCGCTTCACTTGTCCGTACCACGCGTGGACCTATGACACCACCGGCCGGCTGGTGGGTATGCCCGGCAAGGAAGGATTCACCGGGATCGACCGTGCCACTTACGGTCTGGTCGAACTACCCAGCGAAGAACGCCACGGCTTCATCTGGGCCGTGCTGACCGCCGGAGCCGACATCGAGCTCAGCGCTCACTTAGGCCCCTTGGATGCTGAACTCGCGCAATGGAACTACGCCGACTACGGCTACCACGACGACCGCGAATTCCAGTCCGAAGTCAGCTGGAAAGGCGCTCTTGAAGCCTTCGCCGAGGGATACCACTTCCCGTTCGTGCACGGCGGAAGCGTGATCGGCCAGAACACGCTGCCCAACACGATGGTGTTCGACAAATTCGGCAACCACCACCGAATGGGCTTTCCCTTCACCTGGATCACCAACCTCGAGACGGACCCCTCCGCATCATGGGATCCCTCCCAACAGATGGGTGTCATCTACTGGATCTACCCGAACCTCATCCTGGCGAACAGCCCGGTAGGGGTGGAGATCATCGATATGTTGCCGGCCGCCTCACCCACCCGCTGCACCGTCCGTCACAGCTGGATGGGCCGCATCCCGGCTACCACCGACGAGCAGCGCGATCTATATGACCAGATCTACAACCAGGTCCACGCCGCGGTGCGCGACGAGGACTTCGCCATGCTCCCGCAATGCGGTGAGGGCGTCCGCCAAGGCCAGCACGACCACATGATCATCGGCCGCAACGAGATCGGCGTGCAGAACATGATCCGGGTGTTCGCCGACGCACTCGGAATATCGCTGCTCGACTGACATCGAGGTCGGCTTGGACGGCCCCTGCGAAACAGAGCGGAGTTGTCCTTATCGGTTGAGTGGCGAGGGGTCGAAGTTGTTGCTGTGAACGGGTGTCGCGCCGAGGGGCACGCACTGGCGGGACACTGGACCGTGACGTGATCAGTCGAGGTGGAAGACTCGGGCGGCGTTGCCGTGTAGGTACAGCTGACGGGTGGTTTCGTCCAGATCGAGCTCGTCGAGCCCATCGAGGGCGGCGGGGTGGGCGATCATGGGGTAGTTGGTGCCGAAGAGGACCTTGTGGCTGCCGGATTTGGTCTTCATGTAGGAGACCAGTTCGGCCGGGATGCGGCGGCCGCGACCGACCGGGAATTCGAGCAACCCGTCCCGGGAGTCATGACGAGTGGCGCAGGGGCCACACACCTGCGAGTAACCCCGGGCTGGTGCTCCTACCCGAGTGCGGGCGGCATCCGCAGCAAGCAATGCCGGGTTGTTGCGGGCCGGGACGTTGCTGACGGCGCCTGGGGCCACGCGAAGCCGACGGCTGGTGGGGTGTTTCAGGTTTGCGAGGTTGGTTGGATGATCTCGGACAGTGTCGCTGCTGCGCGAAGGAGGGCTAGTTGTCGTTGAGCGATGGTGTTCAGGCGGTCACCGAGTGCCTCGAGCGAGTGACTCACGTCGTGGAGGTCCCGGATCGCCGTGATGGCCTTCTGGACGTCGGGGATGCGGTAGCCGGCGGCTCGCAGGGCCGTCGTGATGCGGGCGTCTCGGATCGCTGCAAGGTGGTAGCGCCGGGCTGATCCCGCTCGGGTGATGATCCGTTCGGGTGCTACCAGCCCTGCCTGCTCCCAGAAGCGGAGTGTCGAAGCTCGCAGCCCGAGCGCCCTTGACAGTTCGGTGATGGTCATTGCGTCTGCTTCGACGGGGTCGGCGTCGGTTGTCGCTTCGTCATGTATCGCCTTCAACGCCGCACGGGCAGCCAGCGCTTGTTCTCGTTCCTGGTTGAGCCGGGTGTGAAAGGAGCACACCAGGGCTGTGGCCTGGTCGGGCGGCAGTGAGCGGATCGTGCGCATCGCGCGACGAGCCTCGACCGGTCCCACGGCGTAGGCGAGGCCGCGGTAGGCGTGCAGGTCGCGGACGTGGTCTGCGGAGAACTGCCGGTATCGGTTACCCGCTCGGATTGCGGCGGGGATAACACCGAGCCTCTCCAGGTCACGGATCTGCTGGGCCGAGTAGCCGGTCGCTGCCACCACCGCGGTGACGGTCAGCAACTCCGCTGCCAGGTGTTCTCGAGCATGAATCAACCCTCCATAAGCACTTCAAGTTCACGCTTGAACCATGAGTATGGACCAGATTCTCGAGACGATCCGAGGCTTCGACGGGGTGCTCGAGCTTGCTCCGGCCGATGGCGGCCCGTTCCCGGAGATCGCCTGGGGAGACCACTTCTTCTACTACGCGCCCGATGGCCAACTGCCGCAACGCGAGCAGCCGTACGCCACCATCGTGACGAAGAACTACCCCGATGACAGTTCGTGTGACCTCGATCGTCCCGACCGTTGGCGGCTGAACATCCACGTCGGCAGGAGCGCCTTCACCGAACTCGTCGGTGAGGCTCCGCAGACCAGTTCGGCGGCGGTCGACTTCACTGCGGTCGACGCTGTTCTCCCTCATCCTGTGTATCGCAGACAGGGCTGGATCTCGATCATCAACCCGGACGTGCAAACCCACGAGCTGGCGGTCAGCCTCCTTCACGAGGCGCATGACGCGGCGCGTCGACGAGCGGCCCGCCGGAAGTCCACCGCGTCCGCCGATGACACAACGTCAGGCAACGATCGGTGACTCATCGCAACGCCCCGTTGTCGATCGAGGGCAGACGACGATTGATCGAGCGCTGCCGGACTCGACCGATTGCCCACGTGGCAGCAGAGATGGAGTCCACTACAACTACCACCGACCGCACAGCGAAGCCGACGGCCACCACCAGGGTCACGGCTCACGACCGGCGTCACCAACGTCTGGCCTTCCTACAGGTAGGTCTGATCTCGTCGGGCTACACTCGGGCGAGGAAAAGTCTCCTAACCTACCGGCAGCGACCATTTCCTCATCGTGGAGGTTCTATGCCCCGCGTCGTCGATGTGAACGTCAGGTTGTTCGGCGAAGATCTCGACATCGAGCAGCTCGATGGCAGCGCCCGGCAACTTCGATCGGAATTGCTGGATCTGGATGTCGATCACGTCTCCGCTGTCAGCGGTGGACCCGCTCCGACGGGTACCCGCGGACTCGGTACGGAGCTGGTCGGTCAGCTCGTCGTCGGGATCGGTCCGGGCCTGGTAGCGCTGCGTCAGCTTTTGGACACGCTGCGTGGCTGGCGGTCCAACCAAGAGCATCTCGCGATCAGCGTGCAGATAGGCGAGGATCGTCTCGAGCTGACGAATGCCTCCTCGGAGACCGAGATGCAAGTGGTAGCCGCTTTTATCGAGCGTCACGCGAGTGGGTGAGCGTGGGGGCCGTGCGCGACCGTGCGGCCCTCGATTCAGATGCGGCGGCGATGGCCGCGGTCGTGACCGCCACCGTCATTGTCAGTACGAAGACGATGACGACTTCGGTGTTGAGGTTATCGGGCGTGGGCAGGCGAATCGAAGAATAGGCAACGAGCCCGGCCGCGCCACACCAGCCGGCGAGAAGCGCGACTCCGAACTCGCGCGGCGCCGCGATCGCGGCGCAGATCGGTACCGCCACCGCCATGACCATCAAGGCGAGGACTCCCCAGCGTTGTGGCGCATCTGAGCACGTAGTGACGGCGTAGAGGAGAAGCGGCGCTATACCGAGGCCGAGACATCCCATCGTCCGGGCGCCGGGGTCGGTGGGCAGCTGAAACCGGAGGTGCACTCCGGCCGTTCGAATGACTGTCGACGTCGCGAAACCCGCGGCGAGCACCGATAACTGGAGTGCGACGAACCACAACCACGTCGCCGCCCCCCAGTCTGTCCACGGGCCCCACTGATTCCATAGGAACCACGGCACCGTGGCATTGAATCCCAACGCAATGCCTGCGCCGATCAACCGCCCTCTATGCACACCGAGCAGGCTTATTCCGGCGCACGCTGCCAGCGCGGCCATTACGAAGGCCGGCGCTACTGCCTCAGGACCGAGGGCGAGCACCCTCGCGTCGGACGCTCGGCCATACGGCACGAAGGGGTTGCAGGCCATCAAAACGGCGCCGCACAGCATCAAAGCACCGGCGATGCGTGGCAGCATGACCGGGTCGGATTGACGGGCATCGGCCGTCTGGACCGGCTTTCTGCTCGGCTGCCGAAATTCCCCGGACGGTTCGGCGGGAGGCGGCGGGATCCGCGTCCTGCGCTGTGGGTGGAGTCGCTGCGGTTCAGTCGAGGAAGCGGTGGCGGCTTCATCGGTGAACGGGTGCGGTGGCTGTGGTGCGATGGTGTCAGCAGCTGCCGGTGGCGGCGGTTTCGTCTGGTCGGTGATCGGCGCGGGAAACAGCGGACCGGGGGAGGGGATGTCCGCGTGGAGCGCGGCTTCGGCTGCCGCCGATACTGCGCGGCTGTCGTCCTCGGCGAGGTCGCGCAAATTCTGTTGCGCGGCCTCGGCCAGCCCGAGATGCACACCGCGCAGGAGCTTTTCGAGCTCACGTACAGCGACAGCGCGAACACTGGACAGGGGATTGTCTATCAACATTTGAAGTTCGGCAGGCAAGGGCATGGGTTCGGCCAACCGCCGGTTGCGTCGGGCGATATACAGCTCACCTTGTACACCGAATACCCATTTCCCGGGTGTCTGGTTCGGCGAGGAAGATCGGACTTTGCCGTACACGTAGTCGTACAACTCATCGAGGGTGATGAAACCGTCCTGGTTTCGATCCGCTTCGCCTGTCGAAAGACCATCGACCAACGCTCCGGTGAAGACCGACGGGTCACCATCGGCGGTGTCGGTGAGTTCTCCGCTTTCGAACGAATATTCCATCGCGCTCGACGCGGTGATCACCGCACGGCCTCGCCCGCTCAACTGTTCCAGGTGCATTCCGGTTCCTGCCCGGTGCGTCATGCCCCTTTCGAAGGCGCCCGCGTAGCAGCAGTCCAATAGCAACACGATGCGCCGCGATCGACTTCGGTTCATCCGGCGGTTCACGAACTCCGCTGCCACACCTGTGGCGCCCAGGCGCCCCAGCTTCGTGTTCGACGCGGCGAAGTACAACTCTCCGTCCTCATCCTTGACACCGTGGCAGGAGAAATGCAGAAGCAGCAGATCTTCAGGTACTCGGTCAGCGAAGAACCCCTCGACCGCCTCGCCCACCACATGTGCCGGCTCGTTCACCGACGTATGCACTTCGAAGCCTCCGATCAGTGGATCCTGCAGAACGTCGGCAAGCGCCTGCGCGTCACGGGTCGGAGCGCGCAACTTACGCAGACTGGGATCCAGATAGCTATCGCAAGCAACTATCAATGCGCTGCGTTGACCAGCCACAATTCACCTACCCTGGCACACCGACCACTGCCGTTGTCTACATTTTCTTTGGTCCGATTGCTGTTCGTGGGAGTGCATATAGTTCACCGCTCAATTAATTGCATCGGTAAAAAATATCCCGGATACTGTTCAATACTGATCGCATCGCCCACCAATTGCATGAGTAGTGCGGTACCCGACTGCCGCAATCAGGTGCTGTCACTAATGTTCCAGAGAACACCAGCCGGACTCCCCAGGACGAATTCGGTGGGGTCGTCGATATTCCGGGATCAGTCGAACAGATGCCGTCCATGGCTCGGATGGCTGCGATGAACGGGCCGGTGTTTTATCGCACGCGGCCTGCGGATCGAGTACTCGGCGGGTGTTCGTACTGCATCCGCAGTACGCGCAACGGCCTTCACTCGCACGATGCCGACGACAGAGCCGACGTCCAGCGCGCCATGTCGAAACTGGGCGTCCAGAACCGCGCCCAACTCGTCGTGATCGCCTTCCAGCCCGGGCTGGTACGCGTCGAACCGCCACGGCAGGACGGCACCGGCCACCGGTGACATCCCGCGCAGGAAATGGCCTCAGTCGATGAGTTGGTATGTCGCCAAGATGCCTTTATGGTCGCTGCCCCACTGCGCTGGCGTGACGAGGAAATTGTCCTGGGTTGGTTCTTGCGCTCGGGTACCGCGCACGATGGACCCGCGCGGGCCGATGATGCCCACCGCAGACAGGCGCAGTGCGGCACCATGGGCGAAGATGTAGTCGACGCGGTCGCGTTCGTCGGCCTCGGGAGCCCAGGCGAGTTCGGAGACATCGACATCGACGTTGTCCGAGGGCCAGGTGAGGCCGGGATGGGTGGCCGGGTCCGGATACATCGATCGGTAGGCATCGATGAATCCGGCTTCGTGCAGGCGTCGAGTGGTCTCCCACGCCAACACCACACCGTTGTGATCGAACAAGTTCGCTGCGGCGGGCGTCCAGTCCAGTAGCGACGGCTCGTTCAGGTCGCCACCTATGATCACCGAGGCCCCGTCGGCGATCTCGGCTTTCGCGTCCGCGAGAAAGTTGCTGATGACTTCGGGGCGGTCCGAAGCCGCGTTGACCCGCTGAATCACGGCGGCGTCGGTCATGGGGCCGTCCGGCAGCTTGTTCCACTCGTGCTCGGCGAACTCACCGGGCGCCGGGGCCCCGGGTCCGTACCCTCGGGGCAGGTTGGAGGCGTACCAGCGATACTCCAGGTGTGCGGAGTAGACGGTAAGGCGCTTTCCGTCAATGTTCAACCGCGCCTTGACCATCCATTGCAGATCGGCGCTGTCCTGGACCGTAGACACCGACAGAATTCCCGTGTCGTGCGAGGCGACGGCGTTGAATTCGTGCCCCCGCCGCGCCAGTTCGGCCGCGACGGCGGTCGTCGCTTCGGTTGCCTCCGAGAGCAGCACGACCGATGCCTGTGTCGAGATGATGAGATCAGTGATCAGTTGAATACCATTGGAGACTTTGCTGCCACTGTGCCACGTGTTCAATGCGAGCACCCGGATCTCTAGCGGCGCGGGTGCAGTAGCGACAACGGACATCACCGCACCGGCCGCGAGCGCTCCGCCCGCTCCCGCCGACCCCATGTCCTCGTTGCTTCGCGTCATCAACCCATCATCGCCTCTATCGAAATGCCAGCTATTGCGAGCAGTGTTGCAGCAGGTCCAGGGCTCAGGTGGGGTACCGACGCTCATCTCCGGGGCGCCAGAGGGATGGTCGCGCGTCGGTGACCGTACCGGCGCTGAGGGTTGGTTGGATCACACTATGCGTATTCTGCCGTGAATCCATGGGACGATTGTCCGGTGAGATCAGGCTTATCGACGTGATCCGCTTGGCTCATCTACAGAAAAGAATGAAGTAAGCAATGACTCAAGGCAGTGTGAAGTGGTTCAACGCCGAAAAGGGCTTCGGTTTTATCGCGCAGGACGGTGGCGGCCCTGACGTCTTCGTGCACTACTCCGCCGTATCCGGCTCGGGATTCAAGTCCCTCGAAGAAGGACAGCGCGTGGAGTTCGAGGTCGGACAAGGACAGAAGGGCCCGCAGGCCCAGGACGTCCGCGCTATCTGATCGACGCGGCTCACAACAGCCCCGCACCCTCAGGGTGCGGGGCTGTTGCGTGTTTCGGGGCGATGAATGCGGCGCTGCTGACCCCGGACAGCACCAACTCGGGCTGGCTTCGCACCGGTGTGCGGTGCGCGTCGGCGTGCTCGTCGGGAGTGCGATTCGCTACCTCCCGACCATCCACAGTGCCGCGATCAGGAGCGGCTACGGTGATCGGACCAGTTGACGTTCTTACTTCACGAGAATATTGTTGCCACATATTGAGAGTAAGATTCTCCCGGATTCGCGAAGCGGCGGCCCGGCGTGGACTGCGAAGTCCGTGGCTCTGACAACCGTAGTGCGCAATGGAGCGACGAAGGGGCGTGCCGACCTTCGTTCCGGCGCGGCCGAATCGGGTTGCACGTGGAGTTCGATGTAGGGAAGGGAGGTGCCGGATGAAGGTCTCCGTCGACTCGGATCGTTGTCGGGGTCACGGCGTCTGCACCGGTCTGTGTCCGCAGGTGTTCGCCATCAACGACGACGGCTATGCCCAGGTCCAGATGTCCGACGTACCGGAGGAGTTCAGCGAGGCGGTCGAATCTGCTGCGCAGGCCTGCCCCGAACAGGCAATCGAGACGAGTTGAGTCGCAGCGTGGTGTCGATGATGTCGGACGAATACGCTCGCAGCGGGCCCCTTGAAATTCCTATCACCATTACCGATCAGGAACGCAGATGACCACCGCCACAGAACTGCTCGCTGACCGGATCGCGGTCGTCGACATCGTGACCGCATACTCCACTGCCCTCGACAATCGCGACTGGCTGCTGTTCGAGAGCCTGTTTACGCCAGACGCCGTCTGGGATTACTCGGCGGCCGAGCAGCGGTGTACCGGCCCCGCCCAGATCCTCGCACGAGTTCGGGCGGGGATCGAAAGGCTCGATGCCACTCAACATTTCGTTACCAACCATGTCGTGACGATCACCGGAGACGAGGCCGCCCACAGCTGCTACTACCTGGCCCAGCATATGCGCGGCGATGAACGCTTCCTCGCGGCCGGTCGCTATCAGGATCTGCTGCGTCGCACCGAGTCCGGCTGGCGGATCGCGTCCCGGTTGTTGTCGAGCACCTGGACTGACGGTAATCCCGGTGTCGTGCTGCCATAAGGTCCCTGAGTGAACCAGTGAGTAGGCATACGCCGCAATGTGCTTGTGGCAGGCTTGAAAGCGCCTGCCACCTGCGCGAGCTGTGAAACGAACTGTTTCGTTACAATGATTTCGTGGCATACGATTCGGCTGCGACCAAGGAACGGATTCTCGCTGCCGCTACGACAGAGTTCGCCGAATACGGCATTGCCGGGGCGCGAGTGGATCGCATCGCGGCCAATGCCAAGGCCAACAAGCGTGCGATCTACGACTACTTCGGCGACAAGAAGGCATTGTTCGCGGTGGTCCTGGAACGGTCGATGGCGGAACTGGCTCGGGCGGTACCGCTCGACGAGTCCGACCTGGGCAATTATGCTGTCCGGCTGTTCGACTACCACCAGGCGCATCCGCGGGCGCTGCGATTGGTGATGTGGGAGGCGCTCGAAATGGGGGCTGGTCTGGTTCCCGACGAACCGGCACGCACCGAACACTATGCGGACAAAGTCCGGGCCGCGCGGGCCGCGATGGGTTCAGGTGAGCGTGATCCCCGAACGCTGGTCTTCCTGATTCTCGCGATGGTCGACTGGAGTTTGGCCCTGCCACAGTTGCGGCGGATGCTGTTCGGACCGGAATACCCGGCGGACCGCCTGCGCCCCGCCATCGCCGACGCGGTTCGCGTGCTCACCGAGCATTTTGCCGCCGGGGATGACCGATCAGGAGCGAGCGGCGCGCTGACCGCGTGAGTCAGCCGCTGCTGTCCGACTGCCCAGTGATAGCCTCGCGTCATGTCCACCCGCAGGCGAGGCGCGAAGGACTCGGCGACGCGGCGCACTCTTCTGGAAGCCACTGCCCGGGTCATGACCGAGGAGGGGTACGCAGCCGCGACGACCCGCCGAGTGGCCGTCGAGGCGGGTGTCAAGCCGGCGTTGGTGCACTACTACTTCCCAACCTTGGAGGATTTGTTCCTCGCGGTCTTCAGTGAAGGAACCGAGGCCAACTTCGAACGCCAAATGCAAGCGCTGACCTCGGATCGGCCGCTGCATGCCCTGTGGGAACTGTCCCGAGATCCGCGCGGCAACGCGCTGATGCAGGAGTTCATCGCGCTGGCCAACCATCGCAAGGCAATTCGTACCGAGCTGATGGCTTATGCGCGGCGGTACCGGGAAATCCAGGTCACCGCTTTCACATTCATCCTGCGGGAGCGCCGGATCGATGCCGCGCAGATTACGCCGGTGACGCTGTCGATGCTGCTCTCAGGCCTGCCGCGAATCATGGTGACGGAAGCCAACTTCGGTTTCGACATGGGTCATGACGAGATGCTCGCTCTGGTCGAACACTACCTCGACATCTTGGAACCACCGGCGGCTGCCGCAGGTCAGGCCGGTGACGGCTGCGTATCCGACACGGCGTGAATAGGTCGGTTCGTCGCGGACAACGGCCGGGTCGACCCACCGCGCCGCACGGCGACGATCTCTGCGGCGATCGCCACCGCGATCTCCTCGGGAGTCCGTCCGCCCAGTTCCAAACCGATCGGTGAGTGCAGACGACGCAGCTCGGGTTCGGTGAGACCTGCTGCCCGCAAACGTGACCGACGATCTGCATCGGCGCGGCGTGAGCCCATCGCACCGACGTATCCGATCGGTAGCCGCAATGCCAGCTGCAGGACCGGAATATCGAACTTCGGATCGTGTGTCAGCACGCACACCGCTGTGCGCGAATCAACCGTGGTGCGGCCTAGATACCGATGCGGCCAGTCCACGACCACCTCGTCGGCGTCGGGGAATCGCGCCTGCGTAGTGAACACCGATCGCGCATCGCAAATGGTGACCCGGTAACCAAGCAATCGCCCGACCCGGCACAGTGTGGCGCTGAAATCGGTTGCCCCGCAAACGATCAGGCGTGGCTGCGAGCCGAAGGACTCGATGAACACTGTGCGTTGGGCATCCTCGCATCCGATTACCCGGACGCCGGATGAGTCCGCGTCGAGCATGCCCAAAGCCTGCTGCACCACTGCCGGATCGAACTTCGTGCCGGCAGTTTCTCGTAGTCCGACGGCGCTGATCTCGCCCGTTCTCAGATCGCGAACCAGAGATATCGGATGCTCGGCTCGCACGACCGCTTCGATGGCCGGGTACTCCTGGGCGGTGACTCGATGGACGAGAACCGCGACCTCGCCACCACAGGTGAGCCCGACCGCGAAGGCGTCGGAATCGCTGTAGCCGAACGTCTCCCGCGCCGGCGTACCCGACCGCAGTACCTGACGGCAGAGGTCGTAGACGGCCGCTTCCACGCAGCCGCCCGAGATGCTGCCGATGACGGCGCCGGCGTCGTTCACGGCCATAGTCGCGCCGGGCAGCCGTGGCGCGCTTCCGGTTACGTCGACAACCGTGGCTACGGCATACGAGGCGCGCTGCGCATGCCATTGCAGCAGCTGTGCCGACAATTCGCGCATGATCATCCTCTCGAGCCGTACCAGGGTGAGAATATCATTCTCATATCCGACATACACCCATATTGACAGGCGTTCGAGTCCGATGCTAGACAGTTGGACAGCACGATATAGATCCAAAGAGCCGCGCCGACAGGACCGCCGCGGATGACGGATCCGGGTCGCTCGATTCGATCGAGCAGCGCAACGCCGTCCACTTGGAGGCGGGGCTAGAGCTGAGGAAAAGCGGTATGCGCCGATGTCGCGCGAAGCCATCCGATGTACATGGAGGCCAAATGCACGAACCGAAGTACCGGGGTAGTCGAGCACCTGGGCGTTGGTCGATCGCACGGCATACCGAGGAAAAGGGTGAGCGGTGAGTACCGCACAAACCAGGGCCGATACCTATGCCGGTACACGCGTCCGCCGGATCGAGGATTTGAGGCTGCTCACGGGCGCCGGATCATTCGTCGATGATGTGTCGCGGCCGGGGATGCTGCACGCCTGCTTTGTGCGCAGTCCACTGCCCCGCGCCCGGATCACCGGAATAGATACCACGGAAGCTGTTGCGCTCGACGGGGTTTACGCTGTCTTTCTGGCCGCGGACCTCAATCTCGGCGTGCACGATCAGTCGTACCGGATCGATGGGCCGCACCTGCCTGCGTCGAATTGGCCGCCGCTGGCCGAGGACGAGGTCCGGTTCGTCGGGGATCCGGTCGCGCTGGTTGTCGCCTCCGACCGATATCTAGCCGAAGACGCGGCGGAGTTGGTCGTGGTCGACTACGAGCCGATGCCTGCCGTGGTCGATTACACGACGGCAGAAGGTTCGCAGGCCCTCGTGCACGCCCGTTTTCCGCGGAACGTCGCCGGCCAGCTGTCCGGTCGGCCGGCCGAAGAGATGGCGCCGCTGTTCGATGCCGCACCGAATGTGGTGCGGCAGACCATCTTTCAGCAGGCGTATACGCCAGTGCCGATGGAGACCCGTGGCGTGGTCGCGGAGTGGTCGGCATCGGCCCGTGAGATGACGATCTGGACCTCGACCCAGGCGCCGCACGAGGTGCGCGGCTTCTGCGCCCGGCTGCTCGGTGTCGACGAGCATCGGGTGCGAGTCATAGTGCGCGACACTGGAGGTGGCTTCGGGCAGAAGGTGGTGGTCCAGCGCGAAGACATCTGTGTCATGCTGGCGGCGACGAAGGTACCGGTCGCGCTGAAATGGATCGAGGACCGGCAGGAACACCTGATCTCAGCGGGGCTGGCACGCCAGGACCATGGCGAGGCCCGCATGGCCTTCGGCCGGGACGGCACGATTCTGGCCGCCTCTCTCGACTACGTGCAGAACGTCGGGGCGTATCCGGTGCCGTCGCCCATGACGGCCGCAGCAGTTGTCGGGATGCTGTTCCCCGGGCCGTATCGGGTGCCCGCGGCGACATTCACGATGAAGATGCTGTACTCCAACACTGCCGGGCGAGTGGCGTATCGCGGACCGTGGCAGTTCGAATCGATGGCGCGGGAGGTGTTGCTCGACACCGCCGCACGGCGACTGGGCATCGACCCGGCCGAGTTGCGCCGCCGGAACATGTTGCGCCGCGAGGACCTGCCGCTACTCAACCCGAGCGGCATGCGGTACAGCGATGTCACCCCGCTGGAGACGTTCGAGCAGGCGCTCGGGATGCTCGATTATCCGGCCTTCCGCCGTGAGCAGGAACTGGCTCGCGCGCAGGGCCGCTTCCTCGGCGTCGGCACCTGTACATATCTGGAGCCGACCGCAGCGTCGACCCCGTACCACGGCACAGAAGGCGCGACGATCCGCATCGAGCCCTCGGGCAAGGTCAACGTATATCTCGCCGGTGGATCCTCGGGAAACAGCCTGGAGACAACCGCGATTCAGCTGACCGCCGACGCACTCGGTGTGGACATCGCAGATGTCCACACCATCCAGGGTGATACGGCTGTGACACCGTTCGGGGCCGGCACCGGCGGCAGCCGTTCCGGCTCGATGGTGGCAGGGGCGATCGCCGAGACGGCATCGGTACTGCGGGAACGGATTGTGGCCATCGCAGCCCATCGCTTGGGTGTGGCGGTCGACGAGGTGGAGTTCACGCACGGGCGGGCCATGGTGCGCGGGGCGCCCGATGCCGAATTGTCGTTGCCCGAGATCTCCGCAATTGCCTATTTTCAGCCGGATGCGCTGCCGTCGGGCATTCCTGCGGGATTGGAATGTAGCGGGCGCTATCGAGCGCAGAGCCCGATGATCTGGGCCAACGCGACCCACCTGTGCACGTGCGAAGTCGACATCGAGACCGGCGAGGTCACACTGCTGCGCTACATCGTCAGCGAGGACTGCGGCCCCATGATCAACCCCAGTGTGGTGGAGGGCCAGATCTACGGCGGCACGGTGCAGGGCATCGGTGGGGCGCTCTACGAGAATCTCGCCTACGACGAGAGTGGAAACCCTGTCGCCACCACTTTCATGGACTACTTGATTCCGACGGCCACGGAGGTGCCGGTCATCGAGCTCGGTCACATCGAAACACCGGGACCGGGGCCCGGCGGCTACAAGGGGGTCGGGGAGGGCGGCGCGATCGGTTCCTCGCCGGCCGTGGTCAACGCGGTCGCGGATGCGCTGGCCCCGTTCGGTGTGGAAATCTCCCGGCTGCCGCTCACCCCCGCTGCGATCCTCGCGTTGATCGATGCGGCTGATACCCGGGCGGTGACAGCGTGAAGCCGGCAGCGTTCGAGTACCATGCGCCGGCCACTGCGCAGGAGGCGGTCGAACTGTTGGCCGAACTCGGCGACGGAGCCAAGGCGATCGCCGGTGGGCAGAGCCTGATGCCGATGCTCATCCTTCGCCTCGCGGTCTTCGACCACCTCGTCGACTTGCGCCGCCTGAAGGAATTGCGCGGCATCGACAGTCGCGATGATTCAGTGTGGATCGGTGCCGGAACAACGCATTCCGCGGTCGGCAAGTCCGCGGAAATCCGCGGATCGGTCCCACTATTGTCGCGGGCGACCCCGCTGATCGGCCATTTCCAGATCCGCAACCGTGGCACCATCGGTGGATCAATCGCCCATGCCGATGCGGCGGCCGAATATCCGGCGGTGGCGCTGACACTCGATGCGGAGCTCGAAGCGCTGTCACCGCGCGGGCGCCGGAGGATCGCCGTAGCCGAATTCTTCACCGGGATGTGGAGCACCGAACTGGCCGAAGATGAACTGCTGACCGGCATCGTGTTTCCGGTACGGCAGGGGCGGTGCGGCTTTGCGATCGAGGAATTCGCCCGTCGCAGCGGCGATTTCGCTATCGCGGGCGCCACGGTCGCGGTGCGTCTGGATGCGGATTCGCGCATCGACTGGTGTGCGATCGGATTGTTCGGACTCGGACCGATGGCGGTACGAGCGGGTGCGGCCGAGGTCGAGTTGATCGGTCGTGCCGCAAGCGAGGTGGACCCCGGGGACGTCGGACGTACCGCGGTGTCCGGGCTGGATTCGGTGCCGTCGGATCTACATGGATCAGCCGACTATCGCCGCCGCGTCGGTGCGGTCATGGTGGCGCGGGCGTGGCGGCGTGCGGTGCAGGAGGCTAGTGATGACTGATGTCGAAATTCAAGTGCGGGTCAATGGGATTGCGCGGCGTAAGGTCGTGCCACCCCGGCGTACCCTCGCCGATTTCCTGCGGATCGACTGCGGGCTGACCGGCACCCATCTCGGCTGCGAGCACGGGGTTTGCGGGGCCTGCACGGTACTGCTGGATGGGGACGCGGTACGGGCCTGCCTGGTTTTCGCTGTACAGGCCGACGGCGCCGAGATCACAACCGTGGAGGGGATGGCCGCGGCCGACGGTGAGCTGTCGCCCGTGCAAGCCGCGTTACGGGAGCACCATGGCCTGCAATGTGGTTTCTGCACACCGGGTTTCGTCGTCACGGCGACCGCATTCCTGCGCGACAATCCGCATCCCACGGACCAGGAGATTCGCGCGGCCATATCCGGAAACCTGTGCCGCTGCACGGGGTACCAGGGGATCATCAAGGCCGTCCGGGCGGCGGCGGAAAAGAGCAGCATTGTGAAGGACCCCGCATGAAGCTCGAGAACACCTTCAGCATTCCCGTCCCGGTGTCGGACGCGTGGAACGTGCTGCTCGACATCGAGCGGATCGCGCCCTGTGTGCCCGGGGCCATGCTCACGGGGAAGGACGACGGCGGCTACACCGGCAAGATCAAAGTCAAACTCGGTCCCGTCGGTCTGACCTATACCGGCGTTATCAAATTCCGGTCGACCGACGAGGCAACCAAGGTCGCCGTGCTCGAGGGCGGCGGGCGAGAAGCTCGTGGCAATGGCACCGCGCACGCCGTCATCACCTGCCGACTGGCGGAATCCGACGGTGCTACCGACGTTGTCGTGGAGACCGACCTGGCTATCACCGGCAAGCCCGCGCAGTTCGGTCGCGGCACCCTGGCCGAGGTGGCCGGCACGCTCATCGGCCGGTTCGCCGCGAACCTGGCCAAGGAGATCACCGCCGCCGAGGACCGGGATTCGGCGGAAGTCGTTGCACTGGAGTCGGATTCCGAAGACGACGGCAATGCGGTCGGCGCCGGGGTGACGGCGTCGGCTACCGCGCCGCGCGTAGCGGCCGACCCCATCGACCTGCTCGAAGCGGCCGGTATGGGCCGCTTGAAGCGGTTCGGTCCGCCGGCGGTGGCATTCCTACTGGCGCTGAACATTGTGGTGTTGCTTCGCCGCCGCCACCGTGAAAGGTGAGACAGATGGCTGGAAGAGTTGATGGCAAGGTCGCCTTCATTACCGGTGCCGCCCGCGGGCAGGGTCGTGCCCACGCCGTGCGCCTCGCCCAAGAGGGCGCCGACATTATCTGCGTCGATGTCTGCAAGCAGCTCGATGGCGTCATCATTCCAATGTCGACGCCGGCGGATCTGGCCGAGACTGTCGACCAGGTGCAGGCGCTCGGCCGCCGAATCATCGCCGCCGAGGTGGATGTGCGCGACTACGACGCGATGAAAGCGGTCGTCGACGAGGGCGTCGCGCAGTTCGGACGGCTCGACATCGTGGTGGCGAACGCCGGCCTGGGCAGCGAAGGCAAGCGGCTCGACCGGATGAGTGAGAAGGTCTGGCGCGACATGATCGATGTCAACCTGACCGGGGTCTGGCTCACTGCAAAGGCAGGCATCCCGCATCTCGTCGCGGGTGGTCGCGGCGGTTCCATCGTGATCACCAGCTCCAGCGGTGGTCTGCGCGCGCACCCGAACATCGGACATTACATCGCCGCCAAGCATGGCGTCATCGGTGTGATGCGAACGCTGGCAATAGAGCTGGGTGACAAGAGTATTCGCGTCAATGCGATCTGCCCGACCCAGGTCGGCACACCGCTGCTGCTCAATGACGAGACTTTCCGGATGTTTCGGCCCGACCTGGAGAACCCGACCAAGGAGGACTTCGCTCCGGCATCGCAGTCCATGCACGTACTGCCCACCCCTTGGGTCGATGCCGAAGACATCGCCAACGCGGCACTGTTCCTGGTCTCCGACGAGGCCAGGTTCATTACCGGTGTCGCCCTGCCGGTCGACGCCGGCATGCTGCTGAAGTAAGCCGAAGACCAAAGGAATTCGCGCTGCGAGTCGAGGCGATCGTCCGCAACCCGTTCGTCAACGTTCAGGTCATCCGGCTTGATGTCCACCCCGCTGGTGTGGATTTACCGGAGACCATCGACGTGAGTATTCGAATTCACCTGAAGGACTGACTATGCGCATAGGCTTTATCGGACTGGGCAGCCAGGGCGGACCCATGGCGCGCCGCATCATCGATGCGGGCTACCAGACCACATTGTGGGCGCGCAGACCAGAGACGCTGGCGGCGTTCGCGGACACCGGCGCTACGGTGGCGGCTTCTCCCGCCGCGCTCGCCGCGGCCAGCGATCTGGTGTGCGTGTGTGTGGTCGGCGACGCTGATGTCGTCGAGGTTGTCGACGGCGTGGAAGGGGTCCTGGCCGGACTGGCGAGTGGTGGCGTACTCGCGGTACACAGCACCGTGCATCCCGACACCTGCCGTGAGTTGGCGAAAAAAGCTGCAGCCCAGGGTATTTCGGTGTTAGACGCACCCGTGAGCGGCGGCGGGCAGGCCGCCGCCGAGCGCAGATTGTTGGTGATGGCCGGCGGCGAGACCGAGGTGGTCGAGCGTTGCCGGCCGGTGTTCGACACCTACGCTGGGCATGTCGTCCATCTCGGTGAACTGGGCGCCGGGCAGGTCGCCAAGCTGCTGAACAATCTGCTGTTCACGGCGAACCTCGCCACCGCCGCCACGACGTTCGACCTCGGACGCGAACTCGGTGTCGACACCACGCGGCTCGGTGAGGTCATCGCCCATGGCAGCGGAAACAGCGTTGCGCTGGGCACGATCGCGCCGCTGGCCGGAAGCCTTCAGCAGCTGGCAATCTACGCCGCCGACCTGTTGCGCAAGGACGTCGGACTGATAACCGATCTCGCTGTGCGAGCCGACGCGCCGAAGGGCCTGGTGCTCACGGCGGCCGAGACCACGCTTGCCCTGATGGACGAACTCCGCTGAGAGATATCGGATTTGCCAACAACTGCTGCGTCCTTCTCGGCACCCGGCGGCTCGTTCCAGCAGTCCGGCTACCGTGCGGCCGGAACGAGATCTCCGAAATCGCCACTTCCGGGATAGAGGGCGCAGTTGCGAAATCGCTCGGTCGGCTCGGCTGTATCCACCGCGGCGACGATGGCCGAGAGGGCGCGCAGTTTGAACGCCCGCGCGGCCACGCTGAGCCGGTGCTGCACCGAGTCGACCCGACGGTCGATTTCGGTGGGACACTCATCACCCCAGAGGATCACTTGATCGATCAGCATGTGATCGAAGACATCGAGCATCCCGTCCCGGACCCGGGCATCCGCGGCATATAGCCCGGCATCGATGGCGATGGTCTGTGGCAGTGGGCTTCGCACCCTCGACTCCAATGCCTCATCGAGGCCGACGAGCTGCACACCGAGAATGTCGAGCGGCCGGGTGTCCGTGTGATCCGCGATCATCGCGGTGACATCCCATCCAGCCATTACTCGATCGAAGAGCCAGCCGCCGGCATATCGGACGACCTCGGCAATTCCTGGCGCGACCACCACCAACTGATATCGCTGACGATGGTTGCGGGCCTCTGCTGCCGCGCGGGCGAGCGGGTGCGCTCGCCTGGCTTTGTGGGAAGTGAGATCAACGGGTCGAGCAGCCATCGGTGTTTCCATCTCGTCGAGCAAAGCGGTGATCGTCACGGCCCTGGTGCCGTGCCGATTCTGGAGCGGCGTCGTCCCGCACCGTTTCATCGACGGTCTTCGGGAGCGACATCGCTCCGTAGCCGATCGGGGGAGCGCGATGTCCGATTACTTGTATTCGGTCGACAGTGCGGCAAATGCTGAATTCGTCAGGCATTCGAAATGTGTCGCCATCCGTGCGGATTTATCGGACAGCTACCGAAAGGGGTGTGCCATTGGATCTCGGGACTCTGCGTTCGATCGCTACAGATACACCGTAAGTAGGTTTGCCGACTGTGACAAGGGACTCACCGAAGAATTTGTCGGCGCAGTTTCACAACTGCGCGCTGCATGAATCCTTCTTTCGAAGGCGCAACCAATCCGACGATTGCGAATCGCAACCGTCGGCTGTAATTCGCCCGAGATTGATATCTCCGGCGGTGGAATATCACGTCCGCCGCCGGAGATTCGTTCGGGCTATGCCCCGTTGGCTGGCTGTGTGTAGGTCGTCCCATCGATAGTGGTTGTCATGGTGCCCGTGGCTTGGAAGTTGTTTTCCAGCACTGCCGGTGACAGGGTGAATCCGCCGGGCTCACTGGTGACCTTGGTTCCCTGATGCCTGCCTGACACCTGCAGGTTCTCGTGCCAGGTGATCGCGGAGATCTGGGCGTCGGACCCGCGTTCCACGCTCTCGCTGCCGTTGATCGTGGCATCGGGGTCGTTCTGGAAATCGGTGTAGGTGACTTCGATCTTCGAGATCAGTGCCTTCGACGAGTCCTCGGTGATCATCACCTTCGCCTGGCCACCCTTCGCGCCATCGAGCGTGTAGGTCCCGCCGGGCAGGTGCGGGAATGCGGGCAGTGTGTCGCCGGGGTGGTACGGCAGGCCCCACGTCACATCCGGCGCCGACGCCACAGTGGGCGGTGGTGTCGGCCGGAGACCATCGAAACGGGCGATCATCACCCGGCTGTGGCGGCCACCCGGCTCGTTGGATGTCGGGCAGGGCAGCGGGTTGCTGCCACCGCAAGCCGGTGTTGTCACAAGGTTCTCCGCCCATATCGCTGCGGTACTGTCGGCCAGCCAGGCGGGGTCCGCGGCGGCGTTCCAGTTCGGTTCGCCCGGGGTGTCGATGTGCTCGCTGCGTCCGGAGTCGGCGTCGACCAGATACGGCAGGAAGAACCGGCGTTGCCCGTTATTGCGTATGCCGGAGATGTGTGCGGTGGTCGGCATCTGGTCGGTGATCGGCGGAATACCCCGCAGACCGGAGATGAAGTCCAGCCTGCCGGAACCGATCACCTGCTCCGACAGCAGGTATCTCCCGTCGGGTGAGGCGGAGTTCGGGTCGGTGTACATCGCGTGCCGGGTGATTGGCCGTGACTTTCCGGTGGCGTTGTCGGTAGCCCACAGGTCGATGCCGCCGGACTCGTAGCTCTGGATGCCGAGAGCGGATGTGCCGTCGGCGCTCCAGCCGCGGAACTCGCCGATCATTCCGGCCGGGTTGAACTTCAGCTGGTTGCCGTCGACCGTGTACGGCTGGAACTCGGGATCCGGGTTGTACATGGTCCGCACGTTGTCGATGTCGTAGCGGCTGTTCGCCTGATCGAATCTCAGTGTGCCCGCGAAGGCATACTCTGCGAGGACTTCCTTCGACGGCGGTATGTAGCTGAATCCGATGTGCTTGTCGTCCGGATTCAGGCGTGGTTCTCGCAGCGTGCCGGGTTTACCGGAGCCATCGTCCCAGTACAGCGGATAGGCGTGCAGTTGCGCCGGTGTGCATTCCTCATCGGCGAACTGGTACTGGCCGCAGTCGATGATGGCCGAGCCTGCCAGGGCCCGTTTACCGTCATGGAAACTGTTGAGCGCATACGTGAAATTGTTGTTGTCGCTCCAACTCGCCGGGTACGACACACCGCAGGTCAGGCACTTCCAGCCATCGCCGTTGGGGAACGTGTTGCGGTCGGTGTGTACCAGCAGCACCTGCGGGCCGTTGAAACTGCTGGCGGGCCCCGACGCCGGTGCGCCGGCGAGGACCGCGCCCACCAGCGCGTAATCACTCGAGGGGTAGTACGTACCCGCCGCGCCCAGCGCGCCCCAGGCAGGGCTGACGCAGCCGGTGTTGTGCGGGTTGACCGTCTCTGTGCACGAGCCCGCATCGGTGGACGGTGCCGTAGGCGGTACCGGTAACTCGCTGACGTCGGCCTTGATGTGCAGTTGATCGGATGGGTCCGCGGTCACCACGCTTGCCGGTGGTTCCGCCCACGCCGGCTGCCAGGACAGACTTGCCGACACCGACAGCACCACGACGGCGATGCGCCACCAGTGCCGGATCCGCCCAGCCGAACGAACGTGAGTCACATCGCCCATGTGCACCTACCTACAGTAATGCTCGCTACCTACTTTGGTAACGCTGTTATCGGAACACCGTAATGCGGATGCCCGAGGTGTGGATGCGATTCCGAAATAGTATCGGCACCGATACATTCATGATAATGCATCGACACCAATGGATGTATGATGCCCTATACTTGTCCAATGGACGGGAGACGGCTGCACCGGCTGGGTAGATATCTGATCGAGCTCGCGCGCCAGGCCGGTCTCGAATCCGCTGACGAACTTCCCCCGGAGGGGGAGATTGCCGTACTGGCCGATGTGATCGACAATCCGGGCAGTTCGGTCGGCGAGATTACCGAGCGGGTCGCATTCTCTCAGGGCCATGTATCCGACTGTGTCGCGCGGCTGGTCGACGATGCGCTCTTGGCCACCGACATCGACCCGGCCGACCGGCGGCGCACCCTCGTCTATCCAACCGATGTCCTGTTCAAGGCCATCGCACGACGAACCGCGCCGCGCATAGACGATGCCTTGGTTGCCGCACTGGGCGATCCGGTCGCGGCTCGCCGGGCGAAGGAACTGCTTGCCGAGCTCGCTGACGTGCTGCTGCCGGATCGATGATCGTGCCATCGTCACGCACGGACGTCGGAGGTCTGTAGGTGGAGCTACGCGCGAAGGGGCCTAATTCGCCAGCTGCGCTTTGTTGACAGCTGGCGGGCTGACTTTTCCTCGTCTCCGGTGATGAGTACCGGAGCGCCGACAGCCGAGAGTTTCGCGACAAATTCGCGGTGTTCACCGCAACACGGACGAGTGGCCGTGCCGTTCGGCGTCGGCGAAACCGCGCGGGATGCGGTCACCGCCGGCAAGAGGTGGATCAATACCGGACCCGATCCAGCTGGCGCCTATGAGATTTGAGCGCACGATGTGGACCGCGCCGATCCCCTCGACGGCCCTCGCATCCCGCGCAGCTACCTGAGCGGCGCGCGGCACATTCGTTGCTATCGGCCTGCTTCGCGTCTCAGGTAGGTGCGCCACGCTTCGAGCTCGAGGTCGAATAGGCGTTGTGCGGCTTCGTCGCGGCCATTGGTGTACTCGTCCATGATCTGAAGGCGTTGCAGAATGCCTATCGTGGCGTTGCCGAGCGCGATGGCAGTAGTCCGGGCATCAATATCCGCCTGGATCGATCCGTCGCGCCGACCTTCGTGCAGAAGATCCATCGGCAGTAGCAGTTCGCCGGTATACAACTTGCTGAATTCGGCACGCTGCTCGGGGGTGAGTCCATGGCGGCGGAAAGCGAAGTCGAAGTAGCTGAGAAAGCGAATGAGTTCTGGATGCTCCTTACTGGCGTCGAAGAGTGATCGGCAGCCTGCGATCAGGCGGTCCAAGCCGTTGATGTCGTCGGACTGCCCACGCTCGGCGTGTGCGCGAAGCCGACCGACGACGACACTGTGCGTGTGCACCATGGCGGCGCCCAGAGTCGGGAAATGCTTATAGAAGGTGCGCCTGCTCATGCCGGCCCGGTCCGCGATCTCGGCGATCGTGACCGGAGCGTCCGTCTCCGCGACCAGCGCAATGGTGGCCTCAGCGACCTCGGCCCGCTGCTGGTCACGAAAAATATCCCAATACTTGCGCGGGTCGGCGGGGGTCTGCATCGCGCCAGGCTACTCATTCATAGGCGTCACCGTCCCGGTCGCCGACAGCATCCACGTCGATACGCCCGGGGTGAGCTCGCGGTCCGCGAGCCTCGCCCGGATGCCGGCGGGCACGTGGACCGTGATGATCCAGCCCTCGCCCTGGCGCCGCCATGCACTGCCGAGGCGTCCGAACGGAGTCATGGTGGATGCGGCGACGTGATCGAGGCGTGCATCGAGCACGGGGCGGATGTGTACGTCGGTCCAGCCAGGGGCAATGCGTCGCAGTCCGGCGAGGTGCTCGTACATCCAGCGCGCGACGGCGCCGAGTGCGTAGTGGTTCTGCGAGCCGTTGGCCTTCCCGTTGTGCCTGCCCTGCCAGGTTTCGAGCATGGTCGTCGCCCCGGTCTTGACCTGGCCGAGCCAGGATGGATGCTCCTCCTGAAGGAGCAGATCTACCGCGATCTCGTCGTGGCCCGAGTCTGAGAGGCAGGTCAGGAGCAAGCCGGTCGACAGGAAGCCGGTAGCGAGTCTGCTGCCGTTGGCCCGGATCAGTTCGGCGAGGCGGCGTGCCGCGTGGTCTCGGGCATCGGTCGGCAGAAGGTCGAACATCAGCGGGCGGACGAGTTTGGCCTGGGAGATAACGCATGGTAGCCCCGCGCTGTCGAGGAATTCGGCACGGTAGGCGTCGCGGACATTGAGCCAGAGTTCTTCTAGCGCTTTGGCATGGGTGTCCTTGCCGAGGATGCGAGCGATCTGTGCGAGCAGATGCGCGGAGTAGGCGAAGTAGGCGGTTGCCACTTCGGCGTCGGGGTGGCTCGAGTTTTTCAAAAAGGTTTCCACCGAGGGGCCTTCGCCGCCAGGTTCAGTCCCCGGCTCGAGCCATTCGCCCCAGTGGAAACCGGTGTCGATGATGAATATCTCGTGAGCGAGGGCGGTGCCCGCGCGGTCGGGGTGACGATTGTTCGCCGCGCGGCGACGGCAGAATTCGACCCAGGCGACCATGGCGTCCCAGTTCTCGTCGAGGACGGCGGTGCGCCCGTAGTGCTGGTAAAGCGTCCACGGGATCAGAATGATCGCATCCCCCCAGCCGGCCGCACCCTTGCCTGGATACAAGCTTTCGGCCTCGGGCCTGATGAGTGTGTCACGGGGGATGCGATCGAGGACGGCGCCATCGGGGTCCTGTTGGAGGACGACGTCGCGCAGCCAGTCTTCCAAGAACAACCGTACGTCGGCGAGCAGGACCGCGGCGGGGGCGAAAACCTGCGCGTCACCGGTCCATCCCGAGCGCTCGCGGGTGGGGTCGTCGGTCGGGGCGTCTGTGAAGTTTCCGCGCATGCTCCACCGGATGTTCTCGTGCAGGCGCTCCAACCCGGCGTGGGAACTGTGGAATTCGCTGTAGTAGTCGAGGTCGGCGCCGATGACGAGCGCCGTGATGTGGTGGATCTGATCGACCGTCACGCCGTCGAGTTCGGCGTACCGGAAGCCGTGCAGGGTGAAGCGGGGCTCGAACACTTCCTCGGGGGTGCCGCCGAGAGTGTAGTGGTCGATCGGGTCGATGCGTGGGAGCATGCCGCCGCTCATGTCGAGGTAGTCGATGTCCAGATGCCCGTCCGGATTCAGGACTTCACTATGCGTGACGGTGATCTCCTGGCCACGGTCGCCGGATACGACGAGCCGAGTGACGCCGACGAGGTTCTGCCCGAAATCTACGACGATGCGGCCGTCGAGCTCTGTGATGCTGAGCGGCGGTCGTTCCTCCAGCAAACGCACCGGTTCGCTGACGGCGGCCACGACGCTGACCTGCGGGGCGAGGACGATCACCTGACGGCGGGATTCGGATGTGGGATGCGCGGCTTCTCCCATGGTCACACGGGCATCGATGCGCGTCCCCTCCTGCGGATCGGCCGTCACCAGGGGCCCGTCACTGCCGCGCCAGTCTGCATCGGTGCCCACCGTCACGATCGTGCCGTTGGCGCATTCGATTTCCAGCAGCGCCACAGAGGCCAGTTGATTACCGTAGACGGCGCGCGTTCCCTCGGCGCTGTTGCGGCCGCGGTAGCGTCCTTCGGCCAGGCGTAATTCGACAAAGTTCTCGCCGACGGTGACCGTGTCGGTGATGTCGTAGGCGCGGTACTCGACGCGACGGTCGAACGCCGCAAACCGGGGAGCGATGCTGTTCCCGGTCACGTCCGCGTCGTTGACAGAAAGTCCGTACCAGCCCAGCGCGGTCGCGTAGGCGCGAGCTCGTATGACCGAGCCGGGCACGGAGAAGCGTTTACGCAGATATTGGACCCGCGTCGGTTGATTCGGCGGTTCTGTGACCTCGAGGCCGATCCATCGTGCCAGTCGCGGAAGGTCGTTTCCGATGCCGGTCTCGAAGAAGGCAGGCCCGCTCCACACCTTTTCATCGCGACCGCTGAGCTGTATGCCAACACGCCAGAAATATCGGGTGCGGGGCTCCAGGGGTGGACCGTCATAGAGCACGGCCGGGATTGCTGGCGGTGTCCAATTCCTTGTCCAGACCGGCTCACGCGGCTCTGCAGCGCGGGTGAGTGCGATTGTCCCCGACTCGATTCGAGTGTCGGGATCCGCGCCCGCGGTCCGCCAGGAGAACTCGGGCGGCGTGTCCACGGCCAGCGGAAATGCGAGCCCCGAGGTTCGCAGGTGCTCGACGGTCGGAGAAAGTGGCATGAAAGAAATCCTTTGTTCATCGTGCGCGCGGAAGCGCCTACGGCCGAGCCGCATAAAGGGTATACATGATGTTACCCCTTTGGATGAGAATTCTGAGGAGTACAGCAGTCCGCGCTAGCGGCGATCGCCCTAGCCGGTGGTGGCACCGGAATCGGCGTGGTGCTGGGCCCCGTCGCGGGCGGAGTGCTCACCGATCACTACAGCTGGCGGTCGCTTTCGTGTGGAGTGTGGTGACGATCATCCCGTTCGCGCTGTGCGTGCCGGAGACCAAGCTGCGGGTGAAGAACAGCAGCGATATCGCCGGTGCGATGCCGCTCGGCGCTGGAGTCGGCGTGTGCTGATCGACCTCAGTCAGGGCGGCTCATGGGGAAGGACCTCCACATCGTCGCGGCTCTGGCTGATCGGCGGAGTCGCGCTGCTGATGCTCTTCTACGGCTGCGAGTCGCCTCGGAGCCGATCATGGATCCGAAGCTGCTGCATACACCGCGCATTCGTCCTGGCGCTGTTGATGCGGCAGTTCAACCGGCCGGCAGCCGGCGGGCTGAGACCCTGAGCGGCCCCGGGCGTTGTGTCAACACAAATCTCGAGCCCGGACCGCTCACCGCCGATGGGCAAACCCGAACACTGTCGTCCACGCGCCGCGAACGGCGCCGACCACGAGGTTGACTATGACCACCGTGCCTTCCGAAGCATCGCCGCGGTTGTGTTTGAAGTCGCCGATCACCACGCGGGCCTCGGGCAGGCTGGTCCAGTGGTTGCGGTTGAGGCATTCCTTGCGTAGCCGGGAGTTGAACGATTCGATGTAACCGTTATTTCAGGGTGTGCCGGGCGGGATGTAGGTCGACCCGACCCGGTTGCCGCAGAACTGTTGCAGGGCTCGAGAAACCATCTCCGGTCCGTTGTCCATGCGCAACACTTTCGGTGGCCCGCCGAGGGGGTGAACACTTTCTCGAGTTCGACGATCAGCCGCGCAGCGATGATCGAACGTTCAGCCAGGTGCAGCAGCGACTCACGCGTGTGCTCATCGACCATCGACACGATCTTGATCGCCTTGCCATCGACAGTGGAGTCGAACTGGAAATCCAACGCCCACAACACCTTCGGTGCGTCCGCTACCGCAGACGGTACCGACGAGACACCGGCGCGCGACCAGCCCTGACACATACTCACCCGCCCGCCCCGCGGCTCAGCGCGGGTGACCTGTCCCCGATCCTGGACATCAACGAATCCAGCTCGGCCACAGTATGATCCAACACCACTCGACAGGTCTGCCAGGAACGAACCACACGAGTGCAGTTGCAGTACTAACCTAACCGATGGCCGCGGCGATCAGCTCGTCCGAGCGCTGGCGCAGCGCTGCGCGGACGGTGGGATCGTAGGCCTGGTCGTCGGCACGGGATTCGGCTTTGCCGTTGAAGTATGTGCCGGTGGGAACTTCGTCGTCGACCAGGTGCATCACGGCGTCGCCGCCCTCTTCGACGGTGCTCAGCGGTGATCCGCCGAACTCGGCCACCATCGACGTGTCCATGTAGGTGGCCGGATGCACGGCCGTGACCGTAACGCGGGACGAGCGCAGTTCCTCGGCCAAATCGAAGGTGAACATGATCTCGGCGAGCTTGGCACGCCGATAGGCCGCACCCCCGTCGTAGTCATGTTCGAAATTGAGGTCGGCGAGGTCGAGTGCCTGCTGCCCGATCGAGGCGACATTGACCACTCGCGACGGCGCCGAGGCAATGAGCAACGGCCGCAGCTGCCGAGTGAGGCGATACACCGCCAGGTAATTGACCGCGAAGCGCAATTCGACGCCGTCGACGCTGACCTGTCGCGGTGCACCCGGTGCGCCGAATCCTACGCCGGCGTTGTTGATCAGTACGTCGAGGCGGTCGGTCCGCCGCCGAACCTGCTCGGCCAACTGGTCCACTTCTCGTAGCGAGGCCAGATCCGCGAGCAGGACCTCCGGTTCCCGCCCACCGACCGCCAGGATCTCCTCGCGTACCTGCTCCGCCCGTTCCTTGTCGCGTCCGTGCACGAGGATCCGCGCTCCGGACCGCGCCAAACGTGTGGCCAGATGCCGCCCGAGACCATCGGTAGAACCGGTGATCAGAACGGTTTGGTCAGTCATGTCGACTCCTTACTCGGCAGTGGTGTCCGCCAGCGGCGCATGCGCGGTGGAAGTTCCGGCCGTTCCAGGCGCTGCTTGTCTTCGATCCGGCCGCGTTGGGGGCGGTCTGGACGATCACCGCGTTCCGTTCGGACGATCGAACCGAAATGTAACGAACTAGATAGTTCGGAATCGAACGTACTCGTAGCTACGGATTTGTCAAACGTCTGGATGCGGCTCGACTCCGGGCATATCGACGGGCGAGGTGCGGGTCCAGCGGCCGTTTCGGTCACCGGGCCCGCATCGTCGGTACGCCCGCTGATGTCGTGGTCGATATCTCAGGTCATCCCGATCCGGATGTTTTTGATCTGTAGGAATTCGTACAGGCCATCGAGGCCGCCGGTGCGGCCATAGCCGCTCTGCTTGTAGCCGCCGTAAGGTCCCTGTGGCGAGATGTCGCTGATCTGGTTGATCCAGATCGAACCCGCCTCCAGTTGCCGCGCCACCCTGTGTGCCCGGGTGAGGTTGGTGGTCTGGATGAAGGCGTTCAACCCGTACGGCGAATCGTTGGCGATCCGGATCGCTTCCGCCTCGTCGGCGAACTTGATCACCGATACGACCGGGCCGAAGGTCTCGACTTGTGCCAGCGCCGACGAGTTGTCGACGTTGCCGAACACCGTGGGCTGGATGTAGTAGCCCTCGGCCAGATCGCCGCCGATGCGTTTGCCGCCCGTGATCAGCTCTCCGGATTTGTCGGTAACCGCTTGGTCGATGACACCGAGGATTCGTTCGGCGTCGCCCGCACTGATCACGGGTCCGAACGTGACGGTCGGATCGAACGGATCGCCGATCTTCGCAGCCTCGACAACTGCGACGAACTTCTCGAGGAACGCATCATAAACGGACTCGTGCACGAGGATGCGGCTGGCGCAAGCGCAGCTCTGCCCCGACTGCACGATCGGACCCTGGTACGCCGCCAGCTGTGCCGCCGCATCAATGTTCGCGTCCTCGAAGACAAGGTTGGCCGACTTGCCGCCCAATTCGGCCACCACTGGCGTCAGATTAACCGCCGCACTCGCCAGGATCTTGCGCGCGGTGTCGCCGCCACCGGTGAAATGGATCTTGCGAATGCCGGGGTGCCGCACGAGCGCGTCACCGCCCTCGGCCCGGGCGGGCACCACGTTGACCAGCCCCGTCGGAAGCCCGACCTCCGCACACAGCTCTCCGAAACGCAGTGCGGCGAACGGCGCCAGCACCGACGGCTTCAGCACGACGGCATTGCCCGCGGCCAACGCCGGCGCTACACACGACGCGGCCACGACCATGGCGCCGTTCCACGGCGCGATTACACCGACCACACCGTAGGGTTCGCGCTCGATCAAGTTGAGGTCGAGGGAGCCGGCCACCGGCGTGCTGAGGCCGTGCGGTTTGTCGACATATCCGGCGAAATGGCGCAGGAAACGCTCGAGCAGCACGGTATTGATGGCCAGCGATACCGGTACCGCGTAATCCTGCACGTTGAGCCGCGAGAAGTCGGCCATGCCCTGCCCGACCGCGTCCGCCAGATCGATGAGCAGATCTCGGCGGCGGTCGGCGGTGAACGACATCCATTCCCGGTGCGCCTCCCACCCGGAATCGACTGCCTGGTCCATCTCCGCGGGGCCTGCCAGATGAAGCGTCGCGTTGGGCCGCCCGGTAGCAGGGTAGATGTGCTCCTGGCTGCCTCCGGACGTCCGTTCGAGCCGGTCACCGCCGATGACCAATCCACCCCGCAGTGGAGGTTCGGGCGGTTGCAGAGTTTCCGTTGTCGTAGACATGAGTGCTCCTACGGTGTCTTTCCGTCTGCGGCGTGCCATTCCTCCAGCACCCGCGGCTTCTGCTCGGCGATCACTTGATTGAGCTGGGACGCCTTCGGCCAACCGGAATAGGCGGCGAAATGCAATGCGAATTCGTCCATTTCAGCGAAGGACAGATCCTTGCTCTTCAGCGCGGCATAGACGTGTGACATGATCGGGTACGGCGCGTCCTGGAATGCCACACAAGCGACAGTGATCAGGCGCCGCTCCTTCATCCCCAGCCCCGGCCGTAGCCACATCTCGCCGAAGACGAAGTTGAGAATTCCCGCGCCCTGGTACGGGTTGTTGCGGTCGGGAAAGTAGGGCAGGCAGTTGACGTCCATGAATGACTGTTCACCGCGGGCCAGCCGGGCCTGTGGGTCGCTGGGAGTGACCAGCGGCAGCAGCGGTTCCTGCGGCGGAACCTCCTGTCCGCGTTCGCGATTGATGCGTTCCCACTGCTGGTCGACGATCATGTTGAACCGGGAGGCCTTGGGCCAGCCGGCGTAGACCGCGAAATGTAGGACCGCCTCGCGTATTTCGGTGATGGTGATGTCACCGCTGTTCAGCGCCGCGTAGACGTGGTCGAGGATCGGCTGCTCGGCGTCGGCGTCGGCGACGCAGGACAGCGTGATGAATCGCCGTTCCCGCCGGGTCAGGCCGGGACGGGTCCAAATCTCGGCGAACACGAAGTCGACCAGGCCATTGGCGATGGTCGGGCTCGAATCGTCCGGGGCAGGGAACGTCATCACCTCGGCGAACTCGCGCTTGCCGCGTTCCGAGCGGGCCAGGTCCGCGGTACCCACCGTGTTTGTTGTCATGAATTGTGTGCCTTCTGTGTCGGTGCTCCGGGCGCGCGGTGATCGGGTCTCGCGTGCGGGAGCGGAGTGCTACTTGAGGGTGACGCCGGCGTCGACCTTGAACTCCATGCCGGTGACGTAGCGCGCCTCGTCGGAGACCAGGTACAGCACGGCATTACTGATGTCGAGGGCCTCGACCATCGGGACCGGCAGTGCGTTGCCGAACAGCGGCGCCAGATCCGGCCGCGCTTCGGTGAGCAGCTTGAACAGTGACTCCGGGATCATTCCGGTGGGGACTCCGGTCGGATGTACCGTATTGACGCGAACACTCTGTGCCGCAAGTTCATTGGCGAGTGCCTTGCTCATTCCCACAACGCCGAGCTTCGAGGCGGTGTAGGGGATGTGCAGCGGAGTGCCCTTGAGAGCGGCCGCCGAGCTGATGTTGACGATGCTGCCGCCGCGCTCGATGAGATGCGGAAGCGCCGCGGCGCAGGTGTTCCACGTACCGATGAGGTTGACATCCACCACGGTCCGCCACTGCTCGGGTGTCGTCGTATCCCATGTGCCCGCGGTCAGTACACCGGCATTGGCCACGACGGCGTCGAGGCCGCCCAGCTGTGCCACGCCGTCGGCGACGGCAGCCGCCAGTGCCGCAGCGTCCCGGATGTCTACCGTTTTGGTGATCGCGCGACGGTTGTGCTTATCGACCAGGCGAGCCGTCTCCGCCAGATCCGCTGGCGTGGACAGTGGGTACTCGATCTCCGGCAGCGGTCCGCAGACATCTATCAGGATCAGGTCGGCGCCCTCTTCTGCCAGCCGGACCGCATGGCTGCGACCCATACCGCGGGCCGCGCCGGTGATGAGCACCCGCTTGCCGGCTACGCGTCCGATAGGTTGCGTGTTTTCGGTCATCTCGGCCCTGCTCACAACTTGTTGCAGAAGCCGGCGTCGACGGGCAGTGCCACACCGGTGATGTACTTGGCCTCATCGGAGGCCAGGAAGGCGATCGTCGCGCTGATGTCCTCCGGTTCGAGCATCGCGACCGGCATGGGGTTCATCAGGTGCGGCCCCCCGGATTCGGGATGGTTCTGCACCCACTCCATCATCGCCGGATTGATGGCCATCATGGTGTTCACCGCGGTCGGATGCACGGTGTTGACCCGAATACTGTGCGGTGCAAGAACATTCGCCAGTACGCGCATGATGCCGACGAGGCCGGACTTGGCGGCGGCGTAGCCGAGGCCACCGCCCTCCATGCCGCCGAGGCCGACCAGACCGGCGGTGGAACTGGTCAAGGTGATGACGCCCCCACGCTGACCGGCGATCAGGTGCGGGATCGCTGCGCGGGTCACATGGAAAACACCCGAGAGATTGACTCCGATCACGGCGTTCCACATTTCGAGTTCGGTCTCGATCGGAACCTCGTCGAACGATGTCGGGGCGATCCCGGCGTTGGCGCAAACGATGTCGAGGCGGCCCAATTCGGCGACACCGGAGTCCAAGGCGGCACGTATCTGATGAAAGTCGCGGACGTCGGCGACCGAGCCGAGCATGCGACGGCCCTTGGCCTCCACGAGTGCGACGGTCTCGTCGAGCTCCTCACGCGTGGCCAGCGGGTACGGGTTGGCGGGGATGTCGGAACAGATGTCCACACCGATGATGTCGGCACCTTCGGTAGCCAATCGCACAGCGTGGCTTCGGCCCTGTCCACGCGCTACACCGGTGATGAAGGCGACTTTGCCATCTAACGAACCCATTTGATCCTCACTTCATGCCGAGCGGATCCGTGCCGCCCCGGCCGAGTCGGGCGAGAACACGGTTATCATATTGCGCAAAAGTGTGCGCTGTACTGCGGTAATCTGATTACCAGAATTGGAGAGTAGCACGCTCGCTGGCGTGCGGGAAGGAATCGGATTTGATCGCGAGGGTGGGTGTGGAGTCGGGAGAGGCGCCGGAGCAGGCGAGCGACCGGATCCGGCGGGCGGTCGTGGAACTGCTCGAGACCGAGGGCTACGAAGCATTGCTGTTGCGCGAGGTCGCACGGTGTGCCCGGGTATCGCTGACCAAGATCTACAAGCTATATGGCACCCGGGATGAGCTGATCCTGGCGGCGCTGGACTGGTGGATGGCGGAGAACCGGTACGCCGGGCTGGACGCGCAGGTCTCCGGTGCCGACGAGAGCCTGTACGCCGGTCTGATGCGGGTGTTGCGCAGCATTTTCGAGCCGTGGGAGCGCCACCCCGCCCTGCTTGTCGCCTATTTCCGGGCCCGATCTACGCCCGGTGGCGAGAAGTTGATCCGACGCGGGTTCGACGCCGTCGTTCCCGCCGCCATGGCGGTGCTGGCCGACGTCGACGCCGATTTCGTGCGAGATCTCGAGACGATCCTTTCGAGCCTGGTCTACGGCCTCCTGGGACGCTTCGCGTGCGGCGAGATCGAAGTATCCGCGATCGTGCCCGCCGTCGACCGCACGGTGTACTGGCTGACCTCCGGGTACGAGGCTGCGCACGAGGGCGAAGCGCTGGGGTCCTGACCGGAGCCGGCCGTGCCTCGTCGAGCCGCGGTGACGCGGAAATCTGGCCGCCGGGAGGCTGACCTGTGGTAATACTGTTACCAAAATATGAGATTGTCATTCTCGTCGAGGGTGCACGCGAACTACGCTGCTTCATGCGGAACCAACCGGACCCACCGCCGACGCTCGTCGAGGAAGACCGAACGAACGAGGCAGGCATGAAATCGGTTCCGTTGCCCCACACCGTCGTCGACTCGCCCACCACTTCCTCCTATCGGGTGGTCCAATGGGCTACCGGCGATGTCGGAACACGGGCACTGCGGGGGGTGATCGAGCATCCGAACCTAGCCCTGGCCGGTGTCTACGCCTACTCGGCTGACAAGGTCGGGCGCGACGCGGGGGACTTGTGTGGGCTGGGCGCCACCGGTGTCACGGCTACCGGCAGTCTCGATCAGATCCTCGCCCTCCGCGCCGATTGTGTGCTCTACATGCCGCTGCGCTGTGATATCGATACCGTGTGCCGGTTGCTGGAATCGGGGGCCAATATCGTCACCACCTGCGGCGAATTCCACCGCCCTGCGAGTATGGACCCGGCCGTCCGCGCACGCGTCGAGTCCGCCTGCCGGGCCGGGAACACCTCGATACACAGCACCGGAAGCAGTCCCGGCTTCATCACCGAAGCGGTACCGCTTGTGCTGTCCTCGATTCAGCGAGAGTTGCGCGGCCTCACGATCGAGGAATACGCCGATATGTCGCAACGGGATTCACCGGCGATCCCGTTCGAGATCATGGGCTTCGGCCGCCCGCCCGCGCAGTTCGACACTCGGCGGGCAGATAATCTGCGGCACGCCTTCGGCCCGTCGCTGCAGCTGGTCGCCGACGCCATCGGCAGGCCGCTGGATACCGTCGACGCCACCGCCGAGGTCGCGCTCGCTCGCCGCAGGACAGAGATCGTTGCGGGCACGCTGGAGGCGGGAACTGTTGCGGCGCAACGAATCACGATCTCCGGACATCATAAGGGGACTGTGCTGCTGCAGTTTCGCGCCAATTGGTACTGCACCACCGACATCGACGCCGCCTGGGATCTTCGCCCGACCGGGTGGCGCGTGCGGGTCGACGGTGACGCGCCGTTGGACATCGATATGCGCTTTCCGTTCCCGCTGACGCAGATGAACGAGATCTCACCGGCCTATACCGCCAATCGGCCGGTCAACGCGATTCCGTTCGTCTGCGCAGCCCCACCCGGCATCCGCACCGCGGTCGATCTGCCTACTATTACAGCGTCGCTGGCATGATCGGACCGTAGGAGTACCGCCATGTCCGGCACGCTCAGTGTGCAGCTCTACAGCGTCCGCGATGCGCTCGCGGCCGATCGTCCCGGAACCCTTGCCCGGCTGGCGCAAATCGGTTACCGGTACGTCGAGCCGTTTGCGCTCGGCTTCTGGAATACGCCGACCGAGCAACTGCTTGCCAACGCCCGCGTCTTGCGGGCGGACCTCGACGCTGCCGAGCTCGCCGTGAGCACCGTGCACGCAGCCATTCCCGCGGGCAGCCAGGATGCCGTTGCCGAAGTGTGTCGCATCCTGGAGACGGACACCGTCATCGTGGCGATTCCGCTGCTTGTCGAGGGATTTGGCGGTGAGGTGTTCGGGAACCGGGAGGCGCTCGCGAGGTTCGCAGGGCGCATGAACGGGGTCGCGCATCAGCTCGCTGATCGTGGTATCCGGCTCGGCTATCACAACCATCAATTCGAATGGGCCGAATTGAGTGGCGGTGAACTCGGTTTCGACGTGTTGTGGGAATTGCTCGACCCGATCGTCGTGGCCGAGTTCGACGTCTATTGGGCGGTGTCGGCCGGGCAGGACCCCGTCGAGATTCTGGCCCGGCTGGGTGCGCGAGTGGCAGCCCTGCATCTGAAGGACGGCCCAGGTGGGCTGGACGACCCGATGCAGCCCAAGCCTCAGGTCCCGATCGGTGCCGGCGTCGTCGATGTGTTCGCCGCGGCAAGTGCGGCCCCCGACGGCTGTTGGCACATCACCGAGATCGACATCACGGAGGCCGATCCGTTCGAGCTTCTCGCCACCAACCGCCGTATCCTGATCGATGCTGGTCGCACCATTCCGTGATCACGAATGAAGTTGCCAGGCGTCGGTTTTCGGCTTCCGCGGTGGGTTCACCGGCGCCAGTCAACGGCAGAGACGGCTGTCGTCCCCGCGATAGCCGATCAGCCGGGCCGACGGCCAGCGGCCGTCGCGGATCTCGCATCGCACCAGCCGCGCAAGTAGCCGGGCCACATCTTCCGCCGCCGGGTTGGAACGAGCGGTTCGGGCGATGGCCAGGACGATCCGGCGCTGCAGTTGCGGACCGTGCAGCGGCGCAGCGCTGATCGAGTGCGCCACAAGCTCTTCCGCGAAAGCGATGGGTGGCAGGACTGCCCACCCCCGCCCTCCGGCAACCAACTGCTTCTGTATCCGCAGCGAAGCGGTGACCACAACCTGGAAACGCACGTCCATGCTGTCGAGCAAATCGCGCAACGCGCTGCCGAGGGGCGGCAGCACCATCGGGTGTTCGGCGACGTCGCGCAGCGCAACCGGCGCGTCGGCACGCAATAGCGCATCCGCCGGGGCGATTGCCCACAACTGCTCGGTCGCCAACGGTGTCGGTGACAGTCCTGTGCTGCCCGGGCGCTCCGCGGTGAGGCAGACGTCCAGCTCGCCTGCGTCCATCCTGCGCTGTAGGTGACCGGAATCGCTGACGACCACACGCAGGTCCAGCCCGGGATAGTCGTGAAGAACGGTCGTGGCTAGTGGTAGGCCGATCGTCTCGGCCATGCTCTCCAGCAGTCCCACGGTGACCGTGCCGGTGGCGGCTGGCATCGGCGTTATTTCCGCCCGTGCGCGACCGAGTTCGAGCAGGGCGGATCGGCTGCGCTCGGCCATCACCCGTCCGGCGATGGTCAGCGTCATGCCGTGGCGGTTCCGCTCGAACAGCGTGACGCCGAGTTCCTGCTCCAAGGCCTGGATCTGCCGGGTGACCGAGGACTGGGTCGAATGCAACGAGTCGGCCGCCTTGGTCACGCTGCCCAGCTCGGCGACCGTCACGAAGGCGGTCAGCTGCTTGATGTCCATGACAATCGGCGAGCCCTCTGGTTCGATTCCGAAGTTTGTTCGGGTTCGCCCAGGATGCTAGACGTCTGCCCAAACTACGGGGTTCGGCTATGGATAGCACCGGGTGAGGTATCTAGTCAATAGCCGGATAGAGCTGGTGAGATGTGGCGTGGTCGCGAAGGGGCCGGTGCAGACCCAGGCGTTCGACAATTTGTTCAGTCGCCCTACATGTGGTGTGGCGGGCTGGTGTGGATGCTGAACCTGCATCGAGATATGTGATGTGTACATTCCATGTAAATGTGATTCTCCTTTTTGGATAATGATGATCCGTAGTTCTGGAGGGGAACACAGCAGTCCGCGCTGGATGCGGACGAAGGGAGAAAGCAAGCCCATGGCAACACCGTCTGTGGATGTCGCTCGTCCTGACGAGGTCGGCACCGGACGACTCGAAGGCGCCTCGCGCATGCGGGTGATCCTGATAATTCTGGCGATCGTCTTGGCCACCGAGGTCGGGACGTACTACTTCACCTTCGTCTCGATGGCCACGCCCTACATTGGTGCCGACTTCCCGCAACAAAGCGCGGGTCAGCTGACCTGGATGTCGACGCTGTATGCGATTGTGGGCGGAGTGTTGGTCCCGGTGGCCGGCAAACTGTCCGATCGCCTCGGCAAGAAGAAGATCATCCTGGCCTGCCTGGGAACATCTCTGATCGGAAGTGTCTTGGTCGCGGTCACCTCGACGTGGCCACTGATGTTGCTGGGCCGCGGTTTGCAGGCGGTGGCGTTCCCGGCGATATTCGTCTCCTACGGCTTGATTCGCGATCTGATGCCGCGTCGGCACATCAATATGGCCATCGCCCTCGCCGGTGGCGGTACCGGGGTCGGCGCCGTGCTCGGCCCGGTGGCCGGTGGATTGTTGACCGATCACTTCAGCTGGCGGTCGCTGTTCTGGTTCTGCGTCGGCTGGACCGTGCTGACGATCATCCCGCTGGCGATCCTCGTGCCCGAGACGAAGCTGCGGGTGAAAAGCCGCATCGACTGGGTCGGCGCGGTCCTGCTGGGCGCGGGAATCGGCGGCGTGCTGATCTACCTCAGCCAAGGAGTCGTCTGGGGATGGGCCAGCCTCTCGACGCTCGCCTGGCTGATCGGTGGTGTTGTCCTACTGATTGTCTTCTACGGCTGGGAACTGGTCACGCCCGAACCGATCATGGACCCGAAATTGCTGCGCACGCCGCGGTTCGTCACCATCATGGCGGCGGCATTCCTATCGGTGGGCATCATGCAGGGCCTCGGCTATCTGATGAGCTACCTTGCCGAGACGCCCGGCGGCGCCGCCGGTGAGGCGATCAAGCGGCAGGTCGTCGAGGGTGCGGCCCAGCAGGCGGCGGCGCAGGCGTCGCAGCAGACGCAAATGAACATCTCCCCGTCGATGATGATGCAGTACTTCTCGGTCGAGGGAGAGCTGCCGGGTCTCAACCTGACGCTGCTGCAGTTCACAGTGCGCGCCCTGTTGGCGATGACCGTGGTGTACGTGATCGTGTCACCGCTGTGCGGCTGGTTGTCCACCCGCTTCGGGCTACGGCGCCCCTACATCATCTCGCCGGTCATGTTCATTCTTGCGTCGGTGCTGTTCGCGCTGTATCACGAGAATGCGTTGCAGCTGGCCCTGATTGCGATGATCGCCGGCATCGGCGCGGGCGCCTTCCTTGGCACGCTGCCGAACATGGTGGTGGAATCGGTGCCGCAGGAACAGCAGGGTATCAGCGCCGGAATGTACGGGGCGTTCAACAGTTTCGGTACCGCCGCGGCCGCCGCGGCCACGGCGGCGATCTTCTCGGCACATCCGCTCATCCTGCATATCAACGCGCCGGGGCACGTCGAAGACCGCAAGCTCGACACCGGGCCGATGGCGCAGTTGCCGAGCGAGTCGGCCTACATCGACGCCTTCTATATGTTCGCCATCGCGGCCGCGGTGGCGCTGGTGCTCGCCGTAGTGGCCATGCGCCAGTTCGACAAGCCGGCGACCGGCGGGTTCGAGGTCTGATCGCCGAGAATGCGGCGCCCACCCGGGCGCCGCATGTCGGCTCTGCTCGCCTCGTGTAGTTGGGCCCGAGGCGGTTTCGCGCGCCGGTCATACGGCGCAGAATGCGAGGTTGACTATGTCCGAAGCGTCGCTCCAAGAGCCCGCCGAACCCGTTGTCCGCACCAGTGGTGGCGCGGTACGAGGCCGAATCGAGCACGGGATAGCCGTCTTCCGTGGGATTCCGTTCGCGCAGCCACCAGTGGGCGATGCCCGGTTTGCGCCGCCGCGCCCGGCCACCCCTTGGCCGGGCGTCCGCGACGCATTCGAGTTCGGTCCGCCGCCACCGCAGGAAGCGGGAATCGCCGGGCTGACAGGTATGTCGGAGATCCCGGAGGGCGACGACTGGCTGACGGTGAATGTCTGGACGCCGCAACCGGATTCGGCTGAACGCCGGCCGGTTATCGTGTGGATCTACGGCGGGGCATACAAGCTCGGTTTTTCCGGTAGCCCCGGTTACGACGCATACCGGATTGCCCGCGAGGCAGACGTCGTCGTCGTAACGTTCAACTACCGGGTCGGCGTGGAGGGGTTCGCCCGGATATCCGGAACCCCGGCGAATCGTGGCCTGCTCGACCAGGTCGCCGCTCTGTGGTGGGTGCAGGAGAACATCGCCGCATTCGGTGGCGACGCCGATCGGGTCACCGTGTGCGGTGAGTCCGCCGGCGCTGGATCGGTGGCGGCGTTGTTGGCGATGCCCAGTGCCGCAGGGCTTTTCCGGCGGGCCGTCCTGCAGAGCATGCCCGGCAAGTACTTCTCCGACGAATTGGCCGCCGACATCGCCGAGGTGATCGCGAAGGCCGTGGGCCGCCGCCCGACGGTGGCGGACCTGGCCGGCGTTGACCCGCGGCGACTGCCGGATGCCGGTGCGGCCGTGGGCGGCGTAATGCGTGAGTATGCCGAAACCTGGGGCTCGGCCGCGTACCTGCTCGCGCCCTTCGCTCCCGTAGTGGACGGTGAGGTCCTGCCGACGACGCCTTGGCAGGCGATCGCGGACGGTGCCGGTCGGGAAATCGACCTCATCATCGGACACAACCGGCACGAATGCCAGCTCTTTCTGGTGCTGACCGGAGAACTAGAAGCGATCGATGACGAGCGCGCCGAATTCGACCTACGGCTCTACGGCCCGGGGCCCGGCAGCGAGCGGGCCTATCGTGCGGCATTCCCGGACGCCACCGCTGCGCAGTTGTGCGAACTGGTGCAGTCCGACAACCAATACCGCATGCCCGCACTACATCTCGCGGATGCCCAGGCCGGCGCCGGTGGACGTGTTCACATGTATGAACTCACATGGGCGGCGCCCAACAGGCGCGGGGCTTTCGGCGCATGCCACGCACTCGACGAAACGCTGCTGTTCGGTACGTACGAAACGCATCTCGGGCCACTGCTGCTGGGTCCCGAGCCCCCAGCCGAGGCGCTGGAGCTGTCGGCCCGGATGCGCGCCACCTGGGGTCGCTTCGCCGCGACGGGCGATCCGGGCTGGCCCGCTTACGAGCCGGGCCGGCGGCTGGTTCAGCTCCTCGATGCGAAGCCGACCGTTGCCCCGTATCCGGAGGAGGCCTCCCGGCGGCTCTGGCAGCAATACACCTTCGGTGCCATGCCCCTGCTGCAGCCGTCGCGGCAGCGACGCGTATAGCGATAGTGCCGAGCGAGACTCGGCGAAGGACGTGCAGTCCGCTATTGGCGGCGCGTCCAGGGCCGGTCCCAGGCGCGGTCGAGGAGCTCGTCTTTCGGATGCACCTCCGCGACCGCGCCCCACTCCATGGCCTCCCGGGCGGTCAGCTTCTCACCGGTCAGCAGGAGGTATCGGCCACGGTTGTGTGTGGCACTACATGAGCAGTACGTCATCGTCGCTCAGCTCGAAGCGGTAGGAGGCGTAGCGGTCTTTGTACTCGGCGACGTTCGACCACGGCGGCTCCTTCGATTCTCTACGCGCTGGGTGTGAAGGTGATGTGCAGTTCGCGGAGTCCACGCAGCAGGAAGGTGGGTTCGTATTTGTAGGTGCGCTCGCCGGTTGGACCGTGTGCGGTGTCATCGATGGTGATGTCGTGGGCGCGGTCGAGGAGACGGTTCAGGGTGACCTGGCCTTCGACTCGGGCCAATGGTGCGCCGGCGCAAGTGTGGATACCGCGGCCGAAGGCGATGTGTTCGCGGGCGTTGCGGCGGTCGATGTGGAATTGATCCGGATTCTCGAATTTGCGGGGGTCGCGGTTGGCGGCACCCAGGCACAGCATCACCACGGTGCCCGCGGGGATGTCGACGCCGCCGAGTGTGGTGGTCTTTTTCACGAGCCGGAAGTCGACTTTCGTCGGGCTTTCCATGCGCAGCGATTCCTCGATGAAGCCACCGATCAGGCTGCGATCCTCACGAACCCGCTGTTGCAAGTCGGGCCGTTCGCCCAGCACCCGAACGGCGGAGCTGAGCAGTTTGGTGACGGTTTCCTGCCCGGCGGCGAACAGGAAAGTGGCGGGGCGGACGAGTTCGATGACCGAGGGGTTGGTCCCGTCGGGGTAGGTGGTTGATGCCAACACGCTGAGGATGTCCCCGCGCGGAGTGCGCTGCCGGTCGGTGATGTAGGCGCTGAACTGGTCGTCCAGCCACTGCAGCGGGTTGGTGCCCACCGGTTCGCCGTCGAGCGCACCCACTCGGCTTCCTGGAGTCTTGTGCCCGGCCAGCGTGGCGCGGAATTCGTCGCGGTCGTCGTCGGGGACGCCGAGCAGGTCGGCGATGACGAGGGTGGCGAAGGGTTTGGCGTACTCGGCCAGGAATTCGCACCGCCCGTTCGCGAGGAACTCGTCGAGCTGGCGATCCACCAGCTGCCACATGTAGTCCTCGTTCTCTTTCAGCCGTTTGGGGGTGATCAGTCGGCTCAGCAGCGCCCGGGTCCGCGTGTGGTTCGGCGGATCCATCGTCACCATGAACTCGTTGATCGGGAACTGGTGTCGGTGTTCTTCGATTTGGGCGCTGATGTCGTCGCCTTCGGGTTCGAAGGGCAACGGCGGGAAGGGGCCGCCGATGGAGACGGCGGCGGAGTAGGTATCCGTGTCGCGGAAGACCTCGATGACTTCCTGGTATCCGGTGACGGCGATGACGCCGTAGCGGGGTTCGCGAAACACCGGGTTCTGACTACGCAGGTATTCCAGGTAGGGGTAGGGGTTCTGGGTGACGGCGGGGTCGGAGAAGTAGTCGACTGCGGCCAGATCGGTCATTTTCTCGCCGGCCTTTCGTGGCGGGTGGAGCGCTCGATCAGTCGACAGAAGACTGAGCGATCGATCAAACTGTTAGGATGATGCATGCTTACCACGGCTCGAAGTGAACGGTCAAGGGACGTGAATGTCCTTGAAATGCCTTGTCTTGGTGTTCTTCTCGAGAGGTTTCACTGATGCCCAACAAGCGTGCGGCCAGCGGCAAGGATGCGGGAGCACGTAGCCGACTCATGGAGGCGACCGCTCAAATTATGCGCGAAGAGGGGTACGCCGCGGCGACATCGCGCAGGGTGGCGGCCAAGGCCGGGGTGAAGCCCGCATTGTTGTACTACTACTTCCCCACGATGGACGACCTGTTTCTCGACGTGCTGCGTGCGGGCGCCGAGCGCGAGCTGGCTCGGGTGCGTCGAGTGCTTACCGACGAGGATCCGTTGCGGGCTTTGTGGTCGATCAACGCCGACTCCCGATTCATTCAGCTGAATACCGAATTCATGGCATTGGCCAACCATCGCAAGGTGATCGGCGCCGAGCTCAAGGCGTATGCGGAACGGGTGCGTGACATCGAGACCGCCGCCGTCACCCTGGTCCTGCGCGCGTACGGCATGGACCTGGATGAGTTTCCACCGGTGGTGATGTCGATGCTGCTTACCGGGGCGGCGCGCATTCTCGGTAACGAAAGTGCGGTGGGGGTCGAGCAGGGCCATGCCGAATTGCGTGCGTTCGTCGAACGCTACCTGCGACGTTTCGGCACACCGTTGCCGCCGCGTGAGTCGGCTGTGGCCCTTGCGCCACCAATGCGAGAAGCGGTCGGTGACGAGTAGCTGATTGCGGGAACATCAACCGGTTCCATGTCAGCGGCATCGCCGTCGGTGCCGACCGGCGGGATGGCGGACATGCTGGCCGCCCGGATCGTGATCCCCAGTTCGATCCGGTGCGAGCGGTGCCGACTGGTTGGCTCAGGCGCCAGGCCTGTCGTCCCGGGGCGTGATCACCAGTTTCATGAAAACCTCCAGCAGACCGAGGGTTTCGCGAGATGGGTCGAGCAGGGATTGGATGCGCAGGCCATCGATCATCGCCAGCACCAGGGTGACCTTCTCGTCGGCCGAAAGGTACTCGCTGTCGTGGGCGGTGGGCAGCGGGCTGTTGGCCAGGTGTGCGCGCAGCCGCTCACGGCGACCTGTGAAGAACTCGTGCGCCGGATGCGCGGGGTCGGTCGCCGCGACAGCGAGTGACATCCAGTTGCGCTGGTAATCGGGGTCGTCGAACTCGGCGCGGAGGACTTCGCCCAGCACGCTCTCCCCGGCCGTACCGGCCTCGAGGATCTGTGCCGCCAGTTTTTCCTCGTCCTCGTCCCGCTGGTTCAAAGCGGCGACGAGAAGCTCGTCCTTGCCGGAGAAGTGCCGCAGCAGCGCCGCATGCGTCACCTGCGCCCGCGCGGCGATGTCGCGCAGGGAGGCGCGCTCGTAGCCGTGCTGGGCGAAGCTCTCCAGTGCGGCGCGAACGATCTGCGCGCGCCGCGCCGGGGTGGCCGCGTTCGGGCCGCGGCGGCGCCGCCCCGGCCGAGTCTGTTCGGCGGGATTATCGGCCTGCGCGGGAGGGGTCACGAGCGTCCTTCGTCAGTTCTCGGGGGCAGAGTCTCTCGATCGCCGTAGTCTAGTATTGCAAAAAGTTACCACCATGGTTACTTTTACTGCGAAGGTGTCGACTCGGTGCAGCTACAGGAGGCCATGTATGTCCATCGCGGACGTATCGAGCAAATCTCTCGCCGACCTCGTCTCGTTGCGGGGCCGGCGGGCGGTCGTGACCGGAGGTGCTCGTGGGCTGGGCAAGGCGATCGCGCTGCGCTTGGCTGAGGCCGGCGCCGACGTCCTGATCGGCGACATCGACGAAGAGCTGGCCGTAGCCACCGCCGAGCAGCTGGCACGAGCGCACGGCGTGCACGTGATCGGCGCTGCCATGGACGTGACCGACGCGGCCTCCGTGGCGGCGGCGGCCGACCGTGCGGTCGCGGAGCTGGGCGGCCTGGAGATCTGGGTGAACAACGCCGGCGTCTTCCCGAGCATCCCGCTGCTCGAGATGGGCGAGCAGGATTGGGAGAAGGTATTCGCCGTGAACGCGCGCGGCGTCTTCCTCGGCGCACGCGAGGCAGCGCGGCGCATATCCGATGCGGGTACTGGCGGCGTCATCGTGAACATCGTCTCGACCGCCGGATTCCGTGGTAGCGCACCGGGTTTGGCCGCCTATGTAAGCTCCAAGCACGCTGCGCGCGGCCTCACCCGCGAGCTGGCACTCGAACTCGCGTCGCTGGGCATCCGAGTGCTCGGAGTCGCGCCGAGTTTCGTCCCCACGGAGGGCAATATGAAGATGGCCGCGGCCACCGCTCCGGTTGCCGACAGCGTTACCCCGCCCACCCCCTTGATGCTCAACGGACCGATCGGACGTATCGGCGTTCCCGACGACATCGCCCGAGTCGTGCTGTTCTGCGCATCCGACCTCTCGGCCTTCATGACGGGCAGCACGCTACTCGCCGACGGCGGAAGCACCATCTGACCGCGAGCCTCGTGGATCGGTGGGGTGGTCGAGTCGGGGGAGGACGCATGCGCTGACCCCAGAGATCGACCTGCGGAGACGGTAGCCATGAGCCGCTGCTGCGGCTGGGCGGCTATTGAACCAGCTCGGTGAGTGCATCCTGTAGGTAGGTGGCGATGTTCCAGACGTCCGGGATGGTGTCGGTGCTGGCGAGGATGCCGAAGTCGAGGTGGCCGTTGTAGGACATGACGGTGATGTTGAGTGGGCCGGACAGGTCGGTGAGTACGGAGATGGGGTAGCTTCCGGCCACCCGAATTCCTGCGGCGTACAACGGTATCTGCGGGCCGGGCACGTTGGAAATGACCATGTTGGCCAGGGGTAGTGCGGGGGCGGCGACGCGCAGGAGTAGGCGGGTGGCCAGGCCGTGCAGGATCTGGGGGAGGGCCGCTGTGGCGTAATGCAGCAGGGCCGGTGGGGTGGCGTGGAAGTGGTCCTTGGCGGCCAGCATGGCGGCGTGGGTGAGTTTCATGCGGTGTTGTGGGTCGGGTTCGCCGATCGGTAGTTCGCACAGCATGATGGAGAACTGGTTGCCCGCGGTGCCGAGTTGCTCTTGGGTGCGCACTGATACCGGGATCGCGGCCATGGCCGGGTCGTCGGCCAGTGTGTCGTGGTCGTGTAGCCAGCGGCGAAATGCGGTGGTGCACAAAGTCATTACCACGTCGTTGACGGTGCCGCCGAAGCTGTTCTTGACCTGTTTGACAGTGTCGAGTGAGAGCGAGACGAAGGCGAAGGACCGGTCGGTGCCGTTGGGGCGGTTGCTCGGCAGCGTGGGATTGGCTTTGCGCATGTCGGCGAGTGCGTTCGGCAGCATCGGTCCCAGGCGCATGGGCAGGCGCATCCGATCGGTTTGGCGGGTCATCGTGTGTGCGATGCCGCGGCCGAGTATTTCGGCGGGATTGGGCGTTCGTCCCAAACGGAGCCCGTCGGGCGGTGGCGGTGGCGGCTGGGAGTCGGGCACGATATCGAAGAGCGCGGCCATGACCTCGGCCCCCGACACGCCATCGATCAGGGCGTGATGGACCTTGGTGTAGATGGCTTGGCGGCCGTCGGTCAATCCCGAGATCAGGTGGCATTCCCATAGTGGTCGATTTCGGTCGAGCGGCTGCGCGTGCAGACGTGCGGCGAGATCGGCCAGCGCCATATCGGTCGAGCCTTCGGGGAGGCGCGCATCGCGCACGTGATATCCGAGGTCGATGGTGTCACTGTCTTCCCAATAGGGGAGGTCCAGCCCGAGCGGGACGGTGCGCAGTCGCCACCTCAGGGGTGCGACCAGGTGTAGTCGGCTCGCGATCAACCGCCGCAGTACGGTGACGTCCAGTGCGCGACCTGTGGTGGGTGGTTCCAGCAGTGTGACCGACCCGACGTGGAGCAGCATGGTGGGTGATTCGGCATCGAGCAGTAGGACGTCGAGCGAACTGAGTTGCCGGGATGGCCCGTTCTCACCCGATAGCGGAATTCTTTGCGACGGTATCGCTGGTTCAGCGGATGTGCAGGAGGCGATTTGGCCTGGTGTCATGATGCGGACGTCGAGGTGGCGGGCGGGTTTCAGGTCGGCATGGGGCATGGGGTCTCCGCGTTGTCGCTGGGTTTCAGGACAGACTGCCGATTCAGCTCAACCGGCGGTGATGGTGCCGCGCCACATTGATGGTCTGTCGATATCTGTGGGCGATGAGAACCGTTCGAGCCGCTCCGCTCTTGCGGTGACGCCGACCTCCGTGTCGAAGACGTGTCATTGAGCCTAGTGGTCGGCGGGGTGCAGTCGGCCGCGATCGTGTGCTCTTTACGTTAATTCTGTGCAAACGTGCGAGCCCTCCCCATTACTCGCGAGCGCGCCGGCACTGCGTCAGCTTCGGCGAACCAGCGCAATGCCGAACCCGTAGCTGTATCAACGGATTCGGCGCGCAGCGTCTGCGGTACGGCGGCGTCGATCTCCGTTGATGATCTATCGGCCTACGGTGCCCACACCTTGACCGCATAGCCGCCGGGGACGTTTCCGCGCCGCCGCTGTCGGCTCGGATCGGTGGTGGGTCGGTGGGCGGCGTGTGGTTCGGTCAAGATCAGAGTCTTCTCGTCTTTCGTCCGCTTTCAGATCATCGTCCGATAAGGTGCACGTGAGCTCGAACTTGCTGGTCAAACGAATTCCGTGAACTACTCATGGAGGTCATGGTCTTGACTCGTCGGTTTCTTCGCTTTCCTCGCCGCGGGCGCAGCGGTTCAGTACAGGTCCTGACTGCGCTCGGTAGCGTGGCATTCGGGCTACTGCTGGCGGCAACGGCAACCGCCCAACCGGTGTACCCGGAGCCCGATCCGGACCCCTTCTACGCCGCACCGGCGGATCTGGCGGCGCACCGGCCCGGTGATGTGCTCGACGTGCGGACGCTGCCGCCGGTGCTCCTCTTCCCCGGCGCCACCGTCACGCTGGTGAAATTCCGGTCGACCAACTCGCAGGGCGCGCCGATCGCGGCGACCACCACGATCCTTACCCCCATCGGCCATCAGCCCGACGGGCCGCTGCTGTCGTTTCAGCACTTCATCAATGCCCTCGGCACCGCCTGCTCGGTATCGCACCAGCTGTACAGCGGCGATCCGAATCTGGTTACCACGGCGTCGATTTTGAACACGGCGCTGGCGCAGGGCTGGAGTGTCGCGCTGCCGGATCATCTCGGCCCGAACTTCGCTTTCGGGGCTGCGCGTTTGGGCGGCAAGATCGTATTGGACGGTGTCAGGGCGGTGAAACGCCTGCCCGAACTCGCCGTGCAGCACAGCCGGGTGGTGCTGGCCGGTTACTCCGGCGGCGGCATGGCCACCGGATGGGCGGCGGCGCTGCAGCCGTCGTACGCGCCGGAACTGGAGCTTGCGGGCGCGGCCATCGGCGGCGCCCCGATGAACATGGAGGTAATGGCGGAGGCGGTGGGCATGGAGACGCATCCGGCCTTCGGGCTTGCCATGGCGGCGGCGATCGGTCTGGAGCGGGAATACCCGCAGCGGATACCGGTCAGCGCGTATCTCAATAAGCGCGGCCTGGCGGTCCGGGACGCCATGGCCAACAGCTGCACCAACCAGATCCTCGTCACCGGTGTCGGCGGCAGCGCCGGCGAATTCCTCGCCAGCAGCCCTACCGCTGCCCTCCCTGAAGCTCGGGCGGTACTGAGGGAGAACAGCCTGGAATTCTACAATGGTGTGCCGGAAATACCGGTGTTCGAATGGCATTCGCCGACCGACCCCCTGATTCCGATCGACGCGATCGACCATGTCGACAGCCGCTGGTGTGCGGCCGGGGTGCCGATGCAGACGCTGCAAGTGCCCGCGTTCGAGCATCTGTCGGCCGCATTGATCGGCGCACCAGAAGTAATGACCTGGCTGAACGCCCGGATGCTCGGCGAGCCCGCACCCGCCAGCTGCTGAGAGATCGGCACTCGCCCACCGACGGTCGCGTTGCGGCGGCGTAGTTGCTACGGCATCGGGCCGCAGTGCTCGACCGGGCTGGGGCCTCGAGTTCGAGACGTACGTAACGGGCTGAGATCGGACCGGTAAGAGTTCCCGTCGCCGGATCCACGATGACAACGATCGCCGTGTGGTTATCTGAGCAGATCGTGAAAGTGGTTGTGGCCGGGCTGGTTCGGTCCAGTGCGGAACGATTCGATTGGGTTGACAAGGAGACCCCTTCCAAGTGCTCGGAAGGGGTCTCCTCGTGTTCGGGTGACAAGTGGGTGAGACGATGCCGTGGCAGGATGGTCTTTTCGGCGGGTCGAGGATGAAGGTGTGCCGCCGCTCGGTGCGGGTACGACCGAAGTGGCGATGGCGGACCGCATCCGGGTTGTGCGAGTGGGTGAGTGATCATGAAGACGAGATCGCCGGAGACGGTGAAATGCCGGGGATGCCGGTGCTGGTGGCCATTGAGTGCGCACAACGTGTGCCATTGTTCCCAATGCCATCAGACGTTCACAGGCGACAAGGCTGCGACTTCGCACTTGGTGGTGGATTATCGCCACAAACCGCACGTCATCTGCCGAACACCGCAGAGCGTCGGCCTTGTCGACGCCGGCCGTGATTACCCCTGCTGGGGCTTGCCGCAGCAATAGAGTCCATCCCGCGTCGTCAATGCTCCAGCCGATGTGGAGTTCGGGTCACATCATGCAGAACTCATTCTCTGGTGGACGGGCCAGCCGGTTCTAGGGCCCGACGTATAACTCCTCGTTTGGGAGCCGCGGCAGGCCACGCCCGTCGCCCGGGATTACCGAAACGGCGTCGACATAGTGGTGGGTCTTGTGGTCCTCGATGAACTGCTCGGCGGCGCTGGCCCGTGCGATGAAGTCCAGGATCACTCCGCGCAGGTTTACCCGGAGGTGCACGTCCGGCTCATGGGATGCTCTGGCGCTCGCTGCGTCACCCGGGGGTGGGTGGGCGTCGGTGAGCATGGTCGACCGTGGTGCGGGGTGCCAGATCATCGGTTCACGCAAATTCCGAACAGCTAGGTCCTCGGTGAGGCGGTATTCCAATACTCGTTCAGGACCGTCGCCCGAACCTTCCCACCGATGGTGAACGCGATCCGGCCCCGACCATCGCGACTTCGGCGCTCGCCATCCCTTCGAGCGATACGGAGCTTCCGCGGAGTCGTCAGCACTCGTAGTCGGCTGTGCAGTCGGCCCTTGCCGCCGATCGTGTGGCAATGTTGCGGATACGACCGTACGCCGTCATGTTCGAACCCGAACGCCAGGCGACGGTGGATTTGCCCGTTGGACCAGGACAGCGACGCGTTCTGGGCGAGAGAGTTGTCTCGGTCCGAATCCGATAGCGCGGCAAGATATTTGGCGGCCGAAGGTGGCAGGTAGGCGCGAACCAGGTCGGTCGCCCATCTGATCGGAGGATTATGGCGCTATCCGATCTCCTCACCAGAATCGTCGCGTGGTTGCGTGCCGGATATCCGCACGGCGTGCCGGCTCCGGACTATGTGCCGCTGCTGGCTCTATTGTCGCGGAGGCTGCCCGAAGCGGAGGTGCGGCAGGTGGCGGATGAGCTCATTCAGCAAGGTGCCATACCAGCTGACCGGGTCGATATCGGCGTGCTCATCACCAAACTGACCAATGAGATGCCGCTCGAATCCGATATCGCGCGCGTCCGAGCGCAGTTGCTGGCCGCGGGTTGGCCGATCGATGACGCATGGTCCGATCCGGACGGGGAAGTAAGCTAACCGACCCCGCACGGACCGGCCGAGTGTCATGCCAGGTCGGTGGCGATGATCTTTTCGATATTGCGTTCCGCGAGACCGGTAATTGTCAGGAAGGGGTTGACGCCGGTGCTGCCCGGAATCAGCGATCCGTCGATGACGTATAGCCCGGAGTAGCCGTTGAGTCGGCCATAGTTATCGGTGGCCTGTCCGAGCAGGCAGCCGCCGAGGGGGTGGTAGACGAAGTCGTCGCCCCAGACCTTGTAGACGCCGAACAGATCAGACCGATAAACCGTGCCCGCCTTGGAATTGATGGCATCGAAGACGCGTTTCGCCGCATCGATCGAAGGCTGGGTGTACGACGCCTGCCAGGACAGATCCACCCCGCCGGTGGCGGAGTTGTAGGTGAACTCGGCGCGGTTGGGGTTCTTGGTGATCGCCAGATAGAGATTCACGCCGTTCTCGGTACTCGTTGGGAACGGGGCGATTTCGGCGAATACCGGACCATTCGCATCGGCCCAGTTGTCGATGCCCATACAGGGAATCGCGGATTGGAGCGCGCCGGTCAAATCCAGTCCGGCGCGTCCGACCATCACATTGCCGTTGTTGCCCCAGCCCGCGCCGACCGAATCGGCCAGGTTGGGCAGCTTTCCCAGCGCCTTCATGGTGACAAGCAGTTTGCTGGTGCCGACGCTGCCCGCCGCGAAGAAGACTTTGTCCGCGGTGACGGTTTTGGTCGCCACCGTATTGCCGAGCACATCGATCTGTGTGATGACCACCGTGTAGCCGCTCGCGGCCGGTGCCACGCTGGTGACCTTGTGTAATGGTGAGATGCTCAGCTTGCCGGTCGCGGCGGCCACCGCCAGATAAGTCTTGTCGAGCGAACGTTTTCCGTAGTTGTTGCCATAGATCACCTCGCCGGCCAGCGCCGAGCGGGTAACGGTATTCGCCTGCTCCTTCTGCATATAGCTGAAGTCGTAGACATTGGGCACGAATGTTGTTGTGTAGCCTGCTTTGTTGGCGGTTGTGCGACTGACCCGCGCGTATTTGTAGCATTCGGCGGATTCGAACCAGGCCGAGTCGACATTGTTGACCCCGAGCGCGGACTGTGCCCGGGGGAAGTAGGTGGAGTACATCGTCGTCGCGTCGACCGATGGCAGGATCTGTTGGAAGTAGTCCTGTTTCGGCAGCGGAGCCATGCCGCCGTTGACCAGCGAGCCGCCGCCGACCCCACGGCCCTGATACACCCTGGTCGCCGCGAAATGCTCCGAATCGAGCACACCGGCGTCGCTCGGGCTGATGTCCCGGTTGATATCCGCCCCGACGAAATAGCCGACCGGCTGCTCGGTTCTGGTCCGGAACCAATAGGAGCGCTCGTCGGGATCGAGCATGGTGCAGAACACTTTTCCGTCCGAGCCGGGTGTGGTCCAGTTCTGTCCCATCTCGATCATCGCCACCTGCTTGCCCGCCTGGCACAGGCGCAGCGCGGCGACCGCGCCGCCGTAGCCGCTGCCGATGATCAGATTCGGCACGTGATCCCCGTTGCCGATGGGTGCCGCCGACGCCTTCGCGGTCCACGCGGCCGGGCTGAGCGCCATCGCCCCGGCCGCAATTGCAGTGCCCGCCAAGAATTTCCGGCGATTCATCCCTTGGCGAACGCCGGTGTTGGCCGAGGGGCGTCGGTCGTACATGAGCGAAAACCTTCCGATGTGAGGCATAGGAGAGTGCCTCGAGTCGGCAGACTGTAACAGGTTCTAGTTGAGCGCTCGAGCGAATTGTGATGTTGACGGTCAGGAGTCCAGGTGTCGGCTACGCAATCGGTACTCGAACACACCTCGCGGTTCACCTGGCCCGAAATACTGGTCATCATGTTCGACGAATTCGAACCCAGCCCGCTTGAACAAGTCCGCGGCCGGCTGGTTGTCGGGCCGTACCGTCAGATAAACGACCTCGGCTCCATCTGTCCGGCACTGCTGCAGCATCTGGTGCAGCAGGGCGGGACCGTAGCCTTTGCCCCGGTGTTGCTCGGCCACTGCGAACGTGAACAGCAGCGCCCGGCCCGCCTTATGGAGCGTCAGCGCATAGCCGATCACCCGGCCGTCCAGCTCAGCGACCAGCCAATCGGATCCATGCAGGTCGTAGAGCTGTCGCAGCATCAGATACAGGTACGGCTCGGCGAACACCTCGGCCTCGATGGCCGCGATATCTTCGATGTCGGCCAAGCGTGCCTGCCGGTATTGCGGCTGCGGCGCTCTTACGATGTCCATGAGCTTCCTAGTGCCGGGGCATAGGTCATCGCGGACCACTGCACCAAGAACGATACGCGGCTGACCAGCATCTGTGATCGGCAGTGCATCGGATGTCGCGGCAGAGCCGGGGGATCATCGAAGGTTGCTTGTGCGCCAGTGGTTTTCGAAATTTTGGGTTCGGCCAGCATGTCGGGCGGGCTCAGTCGTGACAAATCCAAACAGATCCGAGTTGTGATTCCACCGGGACATAGTCTGGCCCCCGTCGGGGGTGTCGAATTCGGGAGGTGTCAGATGTCGAGTCTCCGAGCTGTCGTCGTCGCGACCACGTTGGGTTGCTCGCTGCTGGTGGGGCCGGCGCCGGCACACGCCGACCCGACCGGAGGCCCGGCCGCGCCGGTGTCGCCCGGCCCGTCCGATCCGCAGCGGTGGATCGACGCACATATCCCCGCGCCATCGTTTCCGCCTGCCGCGTCACCGCCGTCCGGTGAGGTGCCCGCGGACTTGGCGGCGTTGTGGCAGGCAGTGCGGTCCGCGCCGTCGGGGGATCGGATGTTCGACGCGTGGCCGGATGGGCTCGATGGTCTAGCTCCCGGCGATATCGTCGAGTGGCGTGATGTGACAGCGACTTCCGCACCGCTGGCGATTTTGCCGATACAGCGTGCGATCCTGCTGAAGTTCCGGACGACGGACGCATCCGGTGTGCCATCCTTCGGGACCGCGACATTGGTGATTCCCGCCGCCGCATGGACGGGTCCGGGGGATCGGCCGGTGTTGGTGAATGCACTGCCGATCAATTCGCTCGGACTCAGCTGCACGCCGAGCTACGCGATGGCGCACGGGTTGCACAGCAAGTTCAATGCGGGTGATCTGTTTCCGCCGAACACAGCCTGGGGCCTCAGCCGCGGCTACGCGGTGCTGATTCCCGATCACGAGGGTCCGTGGATGGCCTACGCCGAACCGAAGGTCGCCGGGCATGTGCTGCTGGATTCGATTCGCGCGGTGCGCAACATGCTGCCGACGGAGTTCACGGACAGTCGTTTCGCGATTACCGGATATTCCGGTGGCGCGATCGCATCGTATGCGGCCGCCATGCTGCTCGACGAGTACGCGCCGGAACTGTCGGGTGTGCTGGTCGGGGCGGCCATGGGTGGACTCGTGACCGACTATCGAATGGTCGCCAGCCGCTTCAACGGAAACTCCGCATCCGGCATTCTGCTGGTTGTCGCGTTGGCGATGAGCCGGGAGCATCCGGAGATTCTCGGCTATTTGAATCATCTGGCCCAGTGGGCGGCGACCTCGCCGATCAAGGACACCTGTGGTGACAGCAACGGCCCGCTCGGCGTGGTCGGCGTTCCGATCGATGTCGCCGCCAATATCAGTGCCCCGCTGACCAGCGGTATCGCGGATCGAATCTTCGGGCAGCTCAGCCTGACGGGCCGTAAATCGGGTGCGCCGCTCTACATCTATCACGCCGCAAGCGACTTCTGGATCCCGCACGAGAACGGTGACGATCTCTACCGCGACCAATGCGCGCGCGGTGTCCCAGCGGTGCATCGCACCGAACCCGGCGAGCACGTCATCGCCCTGTTCACCGGCTTTCCCGGGGAGATCGGCTGGATCGACGGACGTTTGCGCGGCGAGCCGGCCCCGAGTGAATGCCCAGGGCGGTGAGCTCGGACCAGCGGATCGCGGGCCGAGCCCAGAACCGGCGCAGAGAGCAGCGTCAAGACGGCGAAGCCGCCGAGACCGGCATCGACCTGCCCTGGTCGGACCAGCTCTTCGCCCAACGGGCCTGATCCTCGGCGCCGCCTACCACTGCGCCGCCGTGATCACCGACGGCGGCACGCCACAGAACGCCGGACGGTACCCGCTAGTGCGTGGCGGTCGCGAAAGGCGTTGCTACCGGTCCTGATTCGGTGCGGTTCGGGTGCGTCCACAGGCCGCGGCGTTCCAGGATGGGCAGCACGCCCTCGCCGAACCAGTAGGCCTCTTCGATGTGGGGGTAGCCGGAGAGGATGAAGTGGGTGATGCCGAGCTCGGCGTACTCGATCAGCCGGTCGGCGACCTCTTCGTGTGAGCCGACCAGGGCGGTGCCCGCCCCGCCGCGGACCAGACCGACGCCCGCCCAGAGGTTCGGCGCGATCTCCAGACGGTCGGTGCGGCCGCCGTGCAGATCGAGCATGCGGCGCTGGCCCTCGGATTCGCTGCGCGCGAGACTGGCCTGCACACGGGCGATTTCGGCGGGGTCTAGGCCGGACAGCAGTCGATCGGCGACGGCCCAGGCCGCTTCGGAGGTGTCGCGGCTGATGACGTGAATGCGTAGGCCGTAGCTGAGTTCTCGGCTTTCAGCGGCGGCGAGCCCGCGGATCCAATCGAGTTTCTTGCCGACCGCGGCGGGCCGTTCACCCCAGGTGAGGTAGGTGTCGGCATAACGGGCCGCGACCGGTCCGGCGGGGCCGGAGGAGCCGCCGAAGAAGACCGGCGGGATCGGGTCCGGATGGTTGTGGAGCAGGGCGTCGCGGATCTGAATATGGGTGCCCTCGAAGCTGACCGGTTCGCGGGACTCCCACAGCTCGCGCACCACGTGCAGGAATTCGGCGGTGCGTGCGTAGCGCTGCTCCTTATCGAGGAAATCACCGTAGGCCTGTTGTTCGTGTGGTTCGCCGCCGGTCACCACATTCAGCAGTAGGCGGCCGCGGGAATGGCGCTGATAGGTCCCGGCCATCTGGGCGGCCAGCGTCGGGCTGAGCAGTCCGGGGCGGAACGCCACCAGGAATTTCAGTGTTTCGGTGGTTTCGACGAGCATGGCGGTGGTCAGCCAGGCGTCCTCGCACCAGGCGCCGGTCGGGGTGAGCACCGCCTCGAAACCGTTGTCCTCGGCTGCCGCGCCGATTTGGTTGAGGTAGCGCAGCGATGCCGGGCGGTCACCGGACATCGAAGTGCCGTGACCACCGGCGATCAGGCCACGCGAATCGCCGTAGGTGGGCAGAAACCAATGGAACGACAGTGACATCGACAACTGCTCCTCGCCGGTTCGGATGCCGCTTTCGGGCACGGACAACCGCGATGCTGCCAGCGTCGCTGAGCCGTGTCACCGGTTGGAATCTGTGTGGTTCTTACCTCCTGCCAGCGCGTTTAGATCGCAGTGCGGATAACTGGTGAGCTGACGGCATCTCCGCGCGATCGTGGGGTGATGACATCCATCGAGGCGAAATCCACCACAGACTCCGACCTGGATGCGATCTTCGGGCCGATCTTCGACCGCATCGCGCAAGGCGCGGTCGAGCGCGAGATCGATCGTCTGCTGCCCTTCGAGGAGGTGGGCTGGCTGCGCGAGGCCAAATTCGGTGCGTTGCGGGTGCCGGTCGAATTCGGCGGTTACGGCGTCACGGTGCGACAGTTGTTCCGGTTGCTCATCGAATTGGCGGCCGCCGAATCGAATCTGCCGCAGGCATTGCGGGTGCACTTCTCCTTCGTCGAGGACCAGTTGCTCGCCGAGTCGGGGGAGAACCGTGAGCATTGGCTGCGTGCCGCGGCCGGTGGCACGCTCGTCGGCAATGCGATCACCGAGCCGGGCATCGGGGCTGTCGACCATTACCGCACGCGGCTGACCAAGGATGGCGATCGCTGGCTTCTCAACGGCACCAAGTACTACAGCACCGGTTCGCTCTACGCGGACTACATCCTCGCGGCGGCCGATCGCGACGGTGAGCGGGTAGGCGTGCTCGTCGATGCGAATGCCGACGGCGTCCGCCAGCACGACGACTGGGACGGCTTCGGTCAGCGGCTGACCGCAAGCGGCACAACGGAATTCACCGATGTCGCGGTCGAGCCGGAGCGCGTTCTCGGGCCCGGCTACGGCGCGCCCGGACCGACCTATGCGACCTCCTACCTGCAGTTGGTCCAGCTGTCGGTGCTCGCCGGTATCGCGAAGCGAGCCGAGCGCGATGCCCGCGAGTGGGTGGCGGCGCGCACCCGGGGCTACACCCATTCGGCCGCCGACCTGCCACGCCAGGATCCGTTGGTGCAACAGGTGATCGGACGGCTTTCCGCCGCCGCATTCGCCGCCGAGGCGACCGTGCTCGCCGTGGCCGATGTGCTCGACAAGGTGCTCGCGGGCGGTGCACAGGACGAAGAGTCCATCGTGGCAGCGGAACTCGCCGCCGCACAGGCACAACTCGCGGTCATCGATCTCGTATTGCCCGCCACCACATTGCTGTTCGAGGTAGGCGGTGCGTCGGTCGTCTCCGAGCGCCTGCGACTGGATCGGCACTGGCGCAACGCCCGCACCATCTCGGTGCACAATCCGGCCATCCAAAAGGCAAGGGCAATCGGTGATTATCTGCTGAACGGCACGCAACTGCCGTTCGCTTGGAGCGCGGGTGAGCGCAAGCCCGCGACGGGAGACCAGCAGTGACACGCCGCATTCGCTTCAATGCCTTCGACATGAACTGTGTCGCGCACCAATCACCGGGTCTGTGGCGACATCCCGAGGACCAGTCGCACCGGTACAAGGAACTGAGCTACTGGACCGAATTGGCGAAGCTGTTGGAGCAGGGCCGTTTCGACGGCATCTTCATCGCCGACGTACTCGGGACCTACGACGTATACGGCGGCAACGACATTGCCGCGCTGCGCCAGGGCGCTCAGATTCCGGTGGCCGACCCGTTGCTGCTGGTCTCGGCTATGGCCGCGGTCACCGAACATCTCGGCTTCGGCATCACCACCGGCACCGGCTTCGAACACCCCTATCCGTTCGCGCGTCGACTCTCCACCCTCGATCACCTCACCAACGGCCGCATCGGCTGGAACGTCGTGACCGGCTACTTGCCTTCGGCCGCAAGGAATTTCGGTGCCAACGACCAGCTGGACCACGACGAGCGCTACAACCAGGCCGATGAATACCTGGAGGTCCTGTACAAGCTGTGGGAGGGCTCCTGGGAGGACGACGCGGTGGTTCGTGATGCCGCGCAGGGCATCTACGTCGACCCTGCGAAAGTGCATCACATCGGCCATCGGGGCACGCACTATCAGGTGCCTGGCATCCATCTCGCGGAGCCGTCGCCGCAGCGGACGCCGGTGATCTATCAGGCCGGTGCGTCACCGCGCGGTGTGCGCTTTGCTGCCGAGAATGCGGAGGCGATATTCGTCGCCGGGCCTTCGAAACGGATTCTGGCACAGACTGTTTCTCGCATCCGTGACGCACTCGAGGCGGCGGGACGGGATCGGTATTCGGCCCGGATCTACGCACTGGCCACGATCATTACCGACGCGACCGGCGAGGCGGCACACGCCAAATACGAGGAGTACCTGTCCTACGCCAGCGTCGAGGGCGGGCTGGTCTTCATGTCCGGGTGGATGGGCATCGATCTGTCGGGTTACGCCCTGGACGATCCGATCGGCCAGGTGCAGAGCAATGCCATCCAGTCCGCCGTGGCCGCCTTCCAGGAATTCGACGACGACGGCCGTGAATGGACCGTTCGCGATATCGGTCGTTGGGCCGGGATCGGCGGGATGGGGCCGGTATTCGTCGGCTCAGGTGCTGCCGTCGCCGATCAGCTCCAGGACTGGGTCGCCGAAACCGACCTGGACGGCTTCAATTTGGCCTACGCAATTACCCCTGGAAGCTTCGAAGATATTGTCCGCTATGTGGTTCCGGTGCTGACCGAGCGTGGCGCCTACGCTGCGGACTACACACCGGGCACCCTGCGAAATGCCTTGTTCGACAAAGGAGATCGGCTGCCGCAAGAGCACCGCGGCGCACGATATCGCCTTGGTGGTTCATTATCGACGGCATTGCCCGATGCCGAATCGAGGCCGGGCGCCTCCGTCGCGGCCACTTAATCGAGCGAATTCAGGAAGGCCTGGGCGATGGATTCCAGGCCTTTCCTGTCGATATCGTCGAAGCGGTTCGGTTGTGGGCTGTCGAGATCGAAGACGCCGACGAGGATATCGTCGCGTACCAGCGGAACCACGATTTCGGAGCGAGTATCGGCATCACAGGCGATATGCCCGGGAAAGGCGTGCACGTCGGGCACCAATCGAGTCTCCCGGGTCTCGGCGGCGGTGCCGCAGACACCCTTGCCGATGGCGATGCGCACGCAGGCCGGTTTGCCCTGGAAGGGGCCGACCACCAATTCCTGTCCGTCGTAGAAATAGAATCCGACCCAATTCACCTCGGTCAGCGCGTGGAAGACCAGCGCGGCCAGATTCGCGGCATTCGCGATCCGGTCGGTCTCGCCCGCGACCAGCGCCTCGGCTTGCGCGACGAGCTGACGGTACTGTTCGGACCGGTCACCGGTCAGTTCGGCAACAGTGAACGACATGGCTGAAATCCTATGGCAGCCACGATCGGACGCGTTCGGCGCGATCGCGAATTCCAGGTCACCCCATTGATTCTCGATGATCGCAACACTGCAATCATCGCTGCGGGAGACGGACCATGATTGGCATGACATCGCAGAATACCCGCTCCACACGTTCGGCCGCGGTAATCGGTGCCGGTCAAACCGGCGTCACTGCGGCTCTTGGATTACTCGACGCCGGATTCGACGTCACGCTCTACAGCGACCGCGATCAGCGTTCGTTGCGCGACGATGTACCGGCCACCGGCACCGCACTCGAATTCGGGGAGACCCAACAGGCCGAATCCGCGCTCGGTCTGGATACCTACACCGGTCGCGCACCCCGGCACACCGGGCTGAGCGTGCGCATTGCCGGACCCGAGCGCGAGGAATTGATCCAATTCGACGGTCATTTCGACGGATATGTCGGGGTTGCGGTCGATACCCGTTTGAAGGCCGACGAACGGCTCACCGCATTCCTGGAACGCGGCGGACGTTTCGTCGTCGAGCAGGTGACGCCCGATAAACTCGACACTATCGCCGCGGCCGCGGATCTCACGCTGGTGGCCACCGGGCGCGGCGGCTTGTCCGACCTGTTCCCGATCGATCATGCACGCACCCCTTACGAATCTCCACAACGGTCACTGCTTACCGTCACCGTGACCGGAATCGGCCATGACGAAAGCGTTTTCGCGCACCGCAGTCGGGCCGGTGGTGCGCACAGCGGCTTCTCCATCTTCGCCGGGCAGGGCGAGGGCTGGTGGGGACCGTATCTGCACAAGGACGCGGGTCCGAGCTGGGCATTCCTCGGCTGGGCGCGGCCGGGCAGTGAATGGGAAAGTCGTTTCGCCGCAGCGGATTCGGCCGAATCGGCGCATCGGATCGTGCAGGATCTGTACCGCGATTTCATCGATTGGGATCTGCCCGAGGTGCTCGAAACCCGGGTGATCGCCGAGGATCCGCATTCCTGGCTCAAGGGCGCGGTCCGGCCGGTGGTCCGGTCCGGCGTCGGGCAGACCGCCGGTGGTCATGTCGTTGCCTCGCTCGGTGATACCTCGGCCGCCTACGACCCGATCGCAGGGCAGGGCGCGCAGAGCGGACTTATCCAGGCGCAACGACTGGTCGCGGCGGCCGCCGTGCACGAGGGACCGTTCGACGCGGACTGGATCAGCGCACAGTACGCCGCATTCCTCGCCGCGCGCGGGGATGCGGCGAATAAGGTCACCCGCTTGTTCCTCGGCGATCCGGAATTGGCCGATATCGGCAATCAGCTCTTCGCCGCGGCCGCGGTCGATCAGCGCTTCGCGAACGCACTCGTCGGACTGCTGCACGGCCCGCAGCCATTCCTCGGTGTCGATTCGCTCGAAGCGGCCGCCGAATTCATCGCCCAGGTCACCGGTGCGGATGCCGAGGCACTGCTCGGACGGTTCACACCGGCCGGTCGATTCAGCCGATCCGGTTACAGCCTCGCCAACGCCTGATCGCTACACCCATCCGATCGCACAGATTCAAACCCTCCTGTCGGTGGGCTTGCGGTGCTGGAGTGGAAGGGGCGCTTGGTGCGCCCCTTCCTGGCGATAGACGGTTCCCCGACACCAATGGAGTAAGTATGACCACAGAGCACATCGCCGATCAGATCCGGTTCGCCTACTGGGTGCCGAATGTCAGCGGGGGGCTGGTCACCAGTGATATCGAACAACGCACCAGCTGGGACTTCGAATACAACAAGAAGTTGGCGCAAACCGCGGAGAACAACGGGTTCGATTACGCGCTGTCCCAGGTCCGCTATACAGCCTCCTACGGTGCGGAATACCAGCACGAGTCCACCTCGTTCAGTCTCGCGCTGCTCGGTGCGACCGAGCGGCTCAAGGTGATCGCCGCGATCCATCCCGGACTCTGGCACCCGGCCGTACTGGCCAAATTCGGTGCCACCGCCGATCACCTCTCCAACGGCCGGTTCGCCATCAATGTCGTATCCGGTTGGTTCGCAGGGGAATTCACCGCCCTCGGCGAGCCGTGGCTGGAGCACGACGAACGGTACCGCCGCAGCGCCGAATTCCTCGAGGTGATCCGCAAGATCTGGACAGAGGATGATGTCAACTACGGTGGCGATTTCTATCGCATCCGCGATTTCACGCTGAAGCCCAAGCCGCTGAACACCCCCGAACGTCCGAATCCCGAACTGTTCCAGGGTGGTAACTCGACCGCGGCGCGCCGCAATGGTGGCCGCTACGCCGACTGGTACTTCTCCAACGGCAAGGATTTCGACGGCGTCACCGAACAATTGGATGAGCTGCGCAGTATCGCCCAGGCGAATCAGCGCGCGGTCAAATTCGGTCTGAACGGTTTCATCATTGCTCGCGATACCGAGAAGGAAGCCCGCGATACCTTGCGCGAAATCATCGAGAAGGCGAATAAGCCTGCGGTGGAAGGCTTCCGGGACGCGGTGCAACAAGCCGGTGCGTCATCGAAGGACCGCAAGGGGATGTGGGCGGATTCGACGTTCGAAGATCTCGTGCAGTACAATGACGGATTCCGTACCAAGCTGATCGGCACACCCGAACAGGTCGCCGAGCGCATCGTGGCCTACAAGGAACTCGGCGTCGACCTGATTCTGGCCGGTTTCCTGCACTTCCAGGAGGAGGTCGAGTACTTCGGCGCGAAGGTGTTGCCGCTGGTTCGCGAACTGGAGGCCGCACGTACGCCCGCCACTGTGGGGCACCGATGACCGCCGTCGTCGCCGACCGGATCGAATCCGCCGCACACGCGTATTCGGTTGCGGCACAGCTTTCTTGGGGGTTTGCCGACGGCGCGGCGGCGCGTGATCGCGGCCGGGAGTTGCCATTCGCCGAAGTGGATCGACTGGCGGCGAGTGGGTTGCTGGCAATCACCGTGCCCGCGGCATTCGGGGGCGCGGATCTGCCGCCGAGTGCGGTGGCGGAGGTGGTGCGCATTCTGGCGGTCGCCGACCCGAATATCGCGCAGATTCCACACAGCCACTTCGTGTATCTGAACCTGTTGCGCTTGGCGGGTACCGCGGATCAGCAGGCGCGGTACTTCGGGCAAGTTCTGGCGGGCGCTCGGATTGCCAACGCGCAGTCCGAGCGCGGCACTGCGACTGTCGCCGATATCGCCACTACGGTGCGTCCGGTGGGGGATCGCTTCCGTATAGATGGCGTCAAGTTCTACTGTACGGGTTCGCTTTTCGCAGATCTGCTCGCGGTGCTGACCCGGCTCGATGATCCGGAGAGCCGCAGTGGACTGCCTGCGGGCGAGTACATCGCATATCTGCCAGCCGATACACCGGGCGTACGAATCATCGACGACTGGAACGGCATCGGCCAGCGCACCACCGGCAGCGGGACCATCGAATTCGCGGAAGTCGCGGTCGAGCCGACTCAATTGATTGCCCGCTCGGCGGCCGTGCACGCGCCGACAGGCTACGGTGCCTACGCACAACTGCTGCATGCCGCGATCGACACCGGCATCGCTCGTGGCGCGCTCAGTACCGCAACGGAATTCGTACGCACTTCCAGCCGTCCCTGGTTCGAATCGGGTGTCGACAGGGCGATCGACGATCCACTGCTCATCCAGCGTTTCGGTGAGCTCTCGGTCGCGGTGACAGCGGCCGAGGCCACGCTCACCGCCGCCGGTGTTGCCGTCGACGCCGCCGTCTCCGCTACCGAATCCGTTGCTGCGGCATCGCTTGCCGTAGCCACCGCCAAGGTGCTCGCCGATCGAGCCGCCAACGAGGTCTCGGCCGCATTGTTCGAGGTCGGCGGAACACGCAGTGCCGCAGCGGATCTGAACCTGCACCACTTCTGGCGCAATGCCCGCACCCACACCCTGCACGACCCGGTCCGGTGGAAATATCAGCACATCGGCCGGGCACTACTGCACGACACCACGCCGCCGTTGCACGGGGTGATCTGATCGAGCGAGAAGAGGATACGGAAGTGACAGTTACGGTCGTCGTCGGTAATCCGAAGCCAGCCTCTCGTACCCTGACCGCGGCGACGCTGGTGGCCGGGGGGTTACGCCCGGACGTGGAACCGGAGGTGATCGATCTGGTCTCCTACGGCGCGAGCCTGCTGTCCTGGGGTGATCCAGAGGTCGCGGCCGCCGTTCGCACGGTGGCGAATTCGGAGCTGGTGGTCTTCGCCAGTCCCACCTTCAAGGCCACCTACACCGGTCTGTTGAAGCTGTTCCTCGAACAATTCGAGGGCGGTACCGGACTGGCCGATGTGGTGGTGGTGCCGCTCATGCTCGGCGCGGGCCCGGTCCATGCGCTCGCCCCGGATCTGCTGCTCAAGCCGGTGTTGGTCGAACTCGGTGCGACGGCGGCGCTGCCCGGTCTCTACCTGTCGGACAGTACTTTTCAGGAAGACGGCGCCATCGCGCGCTACACCGAACGCTGGCGCCCGGTCGCCGCTGCCCTCGCCTCGAAGGCGGCCAATCATGCGTGAGCTCTTCGAATTCCCGTCCGACGGTTCCGGCCTACGTCGTGTCTTCGCCAGCTTCCCCAGCGGTGTCGTCGCGGTCTGCGCCGAAATCGAAGGGACGCCACATGGCTTGGCGGTGAGCACCTTCGTCCCGGTCTCGCTGGACCCGCCGCTGGTGTCGTTCTGCGTGCAGAACAGCTCGGCGACTTGGCCGAAGCTGGATACCGCAACGCACCTCGGTCTGAGCCTGCTCGGCACCGATCAGGAGCACGCGGCTCGGGCACTGAGCAACCGCAACGGCAACCGCTTCCACAATGTGGAGGTGCACCGTGGCGCGGCCGACGCGATCTTCATCGAGGGCGCGACGGCGTGGATCGAGGGCGCGGTCGAGGCACGTATCCCCGCGGGCGACCACACAGTGGTCATCCTCCGGATCAACCGCCTCGCCGCCCGCGCCGATGCCGAACCACTGATCTTCCACGGCAGCAAATTCCGCAGCCTGCACCCGCACCGGGAGATCACCGAGATCGCCAGCTGACATTCGATGAGCTAGCGCCTCGTCCGGATGGCTTGTGCGCCACCCGCTCCGGCTGTTCGCCGAGCGTAGTGATGTGGCCGTCGAATGCGGCGTGGGCGACCACGATTGGACTGCGTTCGACGGAACCCCCCGGACCAAGGCTCGATACGGCAGAAGCTATCCGGGCGAGATACTAGGTTGGGCGGGGTGCGGTGCCGCCTGGGAAGGTGGCGACGCGGACGCCCGCGTATTCGGCCTGGACCTTGTAGTAGCGGTTGGTCGGGCCGTAGGTGGCGTAGAAGACGAAGCCGCGGGTTTCGGGCTCGGCGAATGGTGCATCGGCGACGAAACGGGCCAGGACCGGGTCGAGGTCGGTTGGGAAGCTGGACGGTTCGCAGCGCACCGGGAAGCAGATGCGCTCCATGCGTGATGAGGTCCAAGAGAAGGTGCGGTAGAGGTTGAAGGTGCGGGCGAGTAAGGCCAATTCGGTTTCGGTGGGTGCGGTGAAGTCGAGTTCGGCCAGGATTCCGGTGATATCCGCGGGAGTTAGGTAGCCGGGCTCGAAGACATTCGAGTACAGGTTCATCGTGCGGGCGTCGAAATCTACTGCGAGAATCCCGATTCGGCCGCCGTAGCGGGACAGATGGTCCGCGTGCGCGCGCGCGGACTCCGGGATTCCGGAGAAGGCGAGAATCCGCTCGACGCTGATCAGTTCGGGAAAGACCAGCCAGATCTTCTGCACCCCACTGGCGATCGCGAGATCGACACCCGAGCTGACCGGGACTTCGGCGGAGATCTCGGCAAGCAACTGCTCCATCGGATGGCCCGTATAGGTGAGAAGTCCTGCGCCACGCAGTTTCTCGATGAGCTCGGTGGGCTCGCCGGGGTGCATCACCCGGGCGTTGACTTCGCGCTCGGGCACCGGATGCGTGGTGGTGCGCACGCCCACAACCGAATTGGTCCATAGCTCAGCCAGTGTTTCCAGTACCGGATCCGCGATCGCGGGGTCGTAGCGAACCTCGGCCAGGCGCGCATACTTTTGCAGATCCTTCCGGAGTCGATCGAGTGTCCTTGCCATGACGCTCATCGTCCCGGAAACGTCCGCCCGATCGCAGCGCTTCGCATGATCTCGCGGGCGAATTCAGGGCGTTGGCAGCCCATTCGATGGTGAAGTTCGGTTACCGATCGCGGACCCGGCGTCCGTGAGGTGCGCCCGCTGTTGCGGTAGGTTTCGGCGGTGGCTTTGAACTGGAAACTGGTCGTCGACACCAGGAACGCCTCCGCCCTCGCCGATTTCTGGGCCGCGGCGCTGGACTACGAGGTGGAAGACCCGAGCACCCTGGTCGAGCGACTACTGGCCGCCGGGCAGCTCCCCGCGGCCGCGGTCGTCGACCATCACGGACGCAAAACCTTCCGCGGCTACGCCGCCATCCGCCACCCCGACGACCCCTTCGACCCGATCAGCGGCGTCGGCCAGGGGCGGCGACTGCTCTTCCAGGACGTTCCGGAGGAAAAATCCGGTAAGAACCGTCTACACATCGACGTGCACAGCGAGCCTGGCACCCTTGATGCGCTGGTCTCGCGATTGGAAGCATTGGGAGCAACCCGGATCCGCGAAATCGATAAGGGACCAGCCGGTCACTGGTGGGTTATGCGCGACCCCGAAGGCAACGAGTTCTGCGCCGCATAGGATTTTCTCTCTCAGGGGTGAACAGGGCCGACTCGCGGTTGCGGCGGTGGCCTGGTTCGGCCGCGCCCAGCGCCGGGAGGTAGGCCTTCAGTGGTCAGGCCGGAACCCTGTCGGCGGCGAGGAAACCATCGACGAAGCCGAGCGCCCGCTCTTCCAAGCCCGCATAGTGGGCTTCGCGGACCGCGCCGGTGAGGGCCTCGTCGAGCAGCAGATTGCCCGCGGCATCCACGCGCTGCCGCTTTTCTTCCGCGCCGGGCAACAACCCCACCGAGGACTGTGTGAGGCCGCAGTAATAGGCGATACCGTCGTTGAGTTGCGCGCTCAGCGCATCCTGCATGAGCTCGACGACCGCGTCGTCGTCTGCCACGCCCGCCAGGCCCAGCCACAGCATCCGCTTGCCCGCGAGCCGGGGTTTGCTGCGGCCGTAGGCGAATCCGTAGTTCCACACTCGATCGATCCAGCCCTTCAGAATTGCCGGGACCTGCATCCAGTACACCGGGAACACCGCGACGATCACGTCGGCGGCGAGGATGCGCCGCATGTGATTCTCGACTTCGGGGGAGTATGCCTTCTCCCGGTTGCCCCATTCCGGGAGGTCGGCGGCGCTCATCCGGGGATCGAAGTTCTCGGCGTGCAGGTCCAGCAGATCGATCCGGTAGCCGAGCGCGGCGAGCCGCCGGGTGGCCAGCTCGGCGATATGGGCCGTGAGCGAGTCGGGCCGGGGATGAGCGACGACGACCAGCGCGGTACGGGTGGTCGCGATGTCCACGGTCGAGTTGTGCTGCATGGGTGCCTCCTCTGTGGGTCCGGAGTTCCGGACGATCGGTTGTGCGGTCTGGGTTTCATTCCACACTCCGGGCAATGGACGATCTATGGGTAAGGATCTACATTCGATAGGAGTTCGTCTACCGTCGATGGTGTGGATCCATTGAGCAAACTGCTGAGCGGTATCCGTGCCGAGGGAGCTGTGCTCACCAACGCGGTCTTGGAAGCACCGTGGAGCATCCGGTTCGCCGACGAAGCGCCGCTGACCATGGTCACCGTGCTGCGCGGTGGGGGGACACTGCTGCTGTCCGGCGGTCTCGAGCATCGGATCACGGTGGGAGACACCGCGATCGTGCGCGGCCCGGAAACGTTCGTCCTAGTCGACCGCGCGGATACTGTCGGCCGACCGCACGAGGAGTACGAAGTCGCCTGCTTCGCGCCGGACGCGAAATGCGATCCCGCGCTGGACAGTGGTCGCTGGGGGAACGACCCCGCCGGTGAGACCGCTCTGATTGTCGGCGCCTATCGGGCCTCCAGTCGGCGCCACGAACGGCTGCTGCGTGCTCTACCACCCGTCCTGGTCGTGACCGACGATGTGGAGGTGTGCGCGTGGATGGAGTCGATCGCCGCGGATGCGGCCCGACGTCCGGCCGGAGCGCAGGCGATGATGGACCGGCTGCTCGACTGGGCGTTGGTGTGCACGCTGCGCAACTGGTTCGACAAGCTGGACGCTGACGCGCCGGGTTGGTATCGCGGGCCGGCCGATCCGGTGGTCGGGCCGGCGTTGGAGGCCATGCACGGAAGGCCGGCCGCCGGTTGGACGGTCGCGTCGCTGGCCGCCGAGGCGAGGGTATCGCGGGCGCTGTTCGCCCGGCGGTTCTCCGAGGTCATGGCGCAGTCGCCGCTGGCGTATCTCACCGAATGCAGGATGGATGAGGCGGAGGAACTACTGGCCGACCGGAGTCTCACGGTGGCGCAGGTCGCGAAGGCTGTCGGTTATGCGGACGCTTTCGGTTTCAGCGCGGCGTTCAAGCGCCATCGAGGTATCCGCCCCAGCGATTTCCGCGCCACCGCCGATCTCGGAGCGTGAACCGGTACCCAGCCATCAGGGCCTGCACGATCGGGCTGTCACCGACTTCGGCACTGAAGTCCGCGCGCTCCGCATTCACCGACCGTTAGGCTTCGAAGTGCCGCCGGGCGGACTCGATGTGCTGGAAGTACCGGTAGGTCCACTCGCACATTCCGTCGACGGTCGCTCGAAGTCCGTGGCCCGCTTCGGTAAGGGTGTATTCGACCCGGGGCGGGACGGTGGGGTGGACGGTCCGCTCGGCCAGGCCGTTGCGCTCCAACATACGCAGGTTCTGGGTGAGCATCTTGTGGCTGATGCCCTCGACTCGGCTGCGCAGCTCGCTGAAGCGCAGGGTGCCCTCCCCTAGGGCCTCGATGATCAACAGCGCCCACTTGTTGGCGACATCGGAGAAGATCTCCCGCGCCAGGGAGTCGGCTCGCCGCAGGTTGGCATCCTCGGCCGAGCCGCTGAGCTGCTTGGTCACCATAAGGTTCCTCAGTCACTGAAAAGTGCGTTCTTCCATGTCAACGCACACTCTCCTACAGTTCCTGAGTAACTACAAGAGACCAAAGGTCGTTTGACGAACACGGGCTTCAGGAGCCCGGACAAGGAGGCGGACAGCATGGCTATCACCCTGAAGAATCCCGATGGACTGCCGAAAATCGATGTCTACCGGCAGGTGGCGATCGCCTCGGGTTCGAAGTTGGTCTTCATCGCCGGGCAGGTCGCCTGGGACGCGGAAGGGGTCACGGTGGGCGAGGGCGACCTTGCCGCGCAGGTTGAGCAGTGCTACCTCAACATCGCCACCGCGCTGGGCGAGGCCGGCGGTTCCTTTGGCGACGTAGCGAAACTGACCTTCTATGTCGTCGACTGGACTGCCGACAAGATGCCCGCGCTCCTGGAGGGAATCTCCCGGGCGACCGCGAAGCTGGGGGTCACTCCGGTGCCGCCGACCACGCTGATCGGCGTCGCGGCGCTGGATGTTCCCGAGCATCTGGTCGAGATCGAAGCCACCGCGGTCCTCGACTGAATATGTACCGCTGAGCGGCCGAGCGGTGAGCTACCAATGGCATACCGGCTCCTGATCCACTGCCTGGGAACAGCCTCTGAAACCGCGGTCCGCCAGCTTCTGGACGGGCTGTTACCGGCTCCGGCACTGAATCTGTTGTGATGCCCCGCTTCTCGCATCGGGAGAGGAGCGGGGAAGTGGTCACAACCGGGTGCCATTGACCACCAGTGCGACGTCGATATTGTCGCGTGTGGCGTTGGAGTACGGGCAGACCTGGTGGGCCGTCTCGACAAGTTCGACTGCCTGGTCGCCGGTGAGCGAGGGCAGTGAGATTCGCAGTTCGACGCCGAGTTCGAAGCGGCCGCCGTCGATTGGGATCAGTGAGACCGATGAGTCGATCTCCGCGTCGTTCGCCTCGAGGTTCCCGCGCTGCCCTAGCAGGGCAAGTGTAGTGCCGAAACAGGCGGCGTAGCCGATTGCGAAGAGCTGCTCGGGGTTGGCTCCCGCACCGTCTCCGCCCAGCTCTTTGGGCTGCCGTAGTTCCAGATCCAGCCGTCCGTCGGATGTGTGCCCTCGGCCGTTCCTTCCCCCAGTGACGTGCGCTTCCGCCGTGTACAGCGCCTCGGTCATATTGAACTCCCTTCGATAGCTACCAGTAAAAGAACTTGGCACTTCTAGAATAGGAAGTCAATGGGTTAAAGTTTGGAATCTGACGAGGGCGCCAAGCCGTTCGTCCTGGCCTTCGTTCATCCAAGAACGGGAAGCGTGGAGTCTAGAATTAGGAAGTGGACCAGCGAACCTATAACCAGTACTGCGCGACCGCGCGCACCCTCGACCTTGTCGGCGAGCGCTGGACGCTGCTGTTGATCCGCGAACTGCTGACCGGGCCCAAACGGTTCGGCGACCTGCAGGCCAGCATGCGCGGCTTGGGCACTGGACTGCTGGCCGCCCGCCTCAAACATCTCGAGCGCGAGGGACTCGCACAAAAGATCACGCTCCCACCGCCCGCCCGAACCCCCGCGTACGCCCTCACCGAGGCTGGCGAGGAACTCGGACCGCCGATCCTGGGACTGGCTCGATGGGGCCTCAAGTGGGCGATGGGTGAACGCCGCGAGACCGAGACGTTCCATCCGGGCTGGGCGGTGCTCGGCCTACAGGCCTGCTTCGATGCCGAGGTCGCCGCCGGGCTGCGCGCGGTGTACGAGTTCCGGATCGACGATGAGATCTTCCATGCCCGGATCGACGACGGGACGATCGAGGCGCTGCACGGACCTGCTCAGCACCCTGATGCGACTATCACGATTAGCGAGGAAGCGTTCCTCGACGTGACGAGTCAGGGGCGAACCTTCGCCGACGCGATCGAGACCGGTGCTGCGTCGGCGTCCGGGGACAGCGAGGCCTTGCGCAGGCTGAAGGGCCTGTTCCGATTGCCGCCCTCGTGTTCCCGCACGCCCGATCACACGTGATTGTGCCGGCTGGAGCCGTCGCGCACCTAGGTCGATGGAGAGTGCGCGTAGGTTCGCGAATCAGCCGATGAGACAAGGGAATCGGCGTCAACGGACCGGTCGTTCAGGCGTCGAGGTCGGTAGCTACGAGTTTAGCTACGAGCTCGAGGGCGTTGGCGTCGTCGCTGGTGACGACTACGTCGGTGCCGTGGGCCGCGCCAAGGGTCATGATCATGAGGGCCGAGCCCGCGTCTACGGGGTCGCCGCCAACGAGGGAGAGGGTGACCTCGGCGCCGGAGTCGGTGACGGTTTCGGCGATGATGTTGGCGGGGCGAGCGTGCAGGCCGATGGCGGAGGCGACGGTGACAGTGGTGCTGGCCATGGGGATTCTTCCTTGGGTGAGAGGGGACTTCAGGCGGTGGCGAGGGCGGGGGTGCGTGGCTTGATGAATTCCTTTGCGGCGGTGACGCAGAGGGCGGCGACGGCGGTGCCCGCGACGAGGGCGGCGAGGAACCAGACGATGTGGCCGACCGCGAAGAAGACGAAGATGCCGCCGTGCGGTGCGCTGAGCGTGGTTCCGGTCGCCATGATCAGCGCACCGGTGACCGCGCCACCGGCCATCATCGAGGGGATCACGCGCAGCGGATCGGCGGCCGCGAAGGGGATCGCTCCTTCGGAGATGAAGGAGGCACCGAGAAGCCATGCGGCCTTGCCATTTTCACGTTCGGCCGTGGTGAACAGCCGGGGCCGCAGAACCGTGGCCAACGCCATGGCCAGCGGCGGGACCATGCCGGCGGCCATGACGGCCGCCATGATGCGCAGCGAGGCCGGATCAGTGACCGACAGTCCGGCCACGGCGAAGGAATACGCGGCCTTGTTGACCGGGCCGCCGAGGTCGAAGCACATCATGAGGCCGAGGATGGCGCCGAGGGCGAGGGCGGAGGTGCCGGTCAGGCTGTTGAGCCAATTGGTGAGTCCGCTGGTGATCGCGGCGAGCGGCTTGCCGAGGAAGATGAACATCAACGCGCCGACAATCAGTGAGGCGGACAGCGGGATGACCACGACCGGCATGAGTCCCCGCGCCCATTGTGGGGCAGGCAGTTTCGCCACCCACAGGGCCGCGAATCCGGCGATCAGACCACCGACGAGGCCGCCGAGGAATCCGGCGCCGACGAAGACGGCCACCGCACCGGCGGTGAATCCTGGTGCCAGGCCTGGTCGGTCGGCGATGGCGAAGGCGATATATCCGGCGAGGGCGGGTACCAGGAAGCTGAACGCGAGCGAACCCAGTTGGAACAGCACCGCGCCGAGATAGGTCGGTAGGCCGCCGTCGGGTAGTGCGGTCAGCGAGTTGTCGAGCACGATCTTCTTGGCGTGGTCGGCGATTTCGTAGCCGCCGAACAGGAATCCGAGCGCGATGAGCAAGCCCCCCGCGGCGACGAACGGGATCATATAGCTGACGCCGGTGAGCAGGATCTGGCGCAATCGGGTACCCCAGCCGAGTGTGGCGGGTGCTGAATCGCCATCGCTGCGTGCCGATCCCGCGACGGTCGCCGCCGTGGGGTCGAGGGCGGCGCGCAGTGCGTCGGCGACCATGGTGTCGGGCTCGTTGATCGCGCGTTTGACTCCGGATTCCACAACCGGCTTGCCCGCGAATCGTTCCCGACCGCGTACACCGACGTCGGTGGCGAAGATGACCGCGCTCGCGGCGGCGATGGTTTCGGCCCTCAGCGGGGTGCTGCCGCTGGAACCCTGGGTCTCGACGTGCACCGTGACACCCGCGCGGTCACCGGCGGCGACGAGGGAGTCGGCGGCCATGTAGGTGTGGGCGATGCCCGTCGGACAAGCCGTGACCGCGACGATTGTTTGCCCGGCCGGTGCGTCGGCCGAAACGCCGTCGCGCGCAGGTGTTGTCGCGCTGTCCGAGCTGCCGCGTCCGGCCGCTGTCGAAGGTGTGCTGTTCGAATCCGGTTCGCGTGCGGATGTGGTGCCTTTCGAAGCCGCTCGGGACGCGGATGCGCCGTTCGAAACGGCTACGTCTGTGGGAGTACGGTTCGAACCGGGATCCTGTGCCGGTGCGCCGATCGAAGCGGCTGCTGGCGGTAGAGTTCCATTCGGAGCTGTCTGGGGCGTTGATGCACTGTCCGGAGCTGCCTCGGGCGTCGGTGAGCTGCCGGAAGGGGCCTGCGTAACGGCGGCGTTCGCGGCGTTACCGTTCGAAGCAGCTCGTGACACCCGGGCGTCGCTCGAAACAGACCCCACTGCAGGGGTTTTGGGCGTCATCGCAGGCTTCTGCGTAAGCACATCCGTAACCAGCGAAACCACCTCATCAGCGCTCGCGGCACCCCGCAGCGAACTCACGAACTCCGGCCGAACAAGCGCCCGAGCCAAACTCGACAACAACTTCATATGCTCGGCCCCGGCACCTTCCGGCGCGGCGATGAGGAATACGAGATCGGCGGGCCCATCAGCAGCACCGAAATCCACCGCAGGTTCCAACCGGGCGAACCCGAGCGACGCACTGGTCACGGCCGCATTCCGGCAATGCGGAATCGCAATCCCACCGGGAAGCCCTGTCGCGGATTGCGATTCGCGTGCCAGCGCCGCATCACGTAATGCGTCGGCAGATGTGGCGCGTCCATTGTCGGTGAGTCGCTGCGCCAGCGTCGCGATGACCGTTTCCTTGGCGCTGCCGAGGTCGGTATCGAGGCTGATCAGCTCGGTGGTGATGATCGAATCATGGGAGTGGGCCATCGCAGTGTCCTTCAGCGACTGTGCAGGGATTCCAACGTCGTGACGGCCACGGCGCGGGGGTCGGTGTGGTGTGGGCCGGGCAGCCCGGTCCCGGGCAGCGCGGCGGCCGCGCTGCCATAGGCGACGGCGCGGCGCAGCCGATCCGGTGCGTCCAGCCCATCGAGATCGGCGAGCAGGTATCCGGCCAGCGCGGAATCGCCTGCTCCCACGGTGCTGCGCGGGGTAATGGCGGGTGCGGCGGCATGCCATGCACCGTCCATTGTGACCAGCACGGCCCCGGCCGCGCCGAGTGTCGCGAGCACGGCATCGACGCCGCGAGCGACCAGCGTGCTCGCCGCGCGAGCCGCGGCGATGGGATCCTCGAGTTCGGCGGGGTCGCCGTGGGTGAGCTGGGCCAGCTCTTCGGCATTCGGCTTGAGCAGTTGCGGCGCAGCCGATTCCAGCTCGGCGGCCAGTGCGAGCAGGGGAGCGTCGGAGGTGTCCACCGCGACCCGAGTGCCCCGCAGCCGGTGCAGCAGATATGCGTACCAGTCCGTGGGGACGGCGGGCGGCAAGGACCCGGACAGCACCACCCAGCTCGCCCTATCGGCGAGTTCATCGAGCTGATTCGCCAGTGCGGCAAGGCATTCGGCGGACAGCGATGATCCGGGTTCATTGATCTTCGTGGTGGTGCCGTCGCGTTCGGCGACGGTGAGGTTGGTGCGCGCCGGGAAGGTGCACGGCACCGCGCGGTGCTCGATATCGGCATCGGTGAGCATGCGCAGCAACGGATCACCGGCATTGCCGGGCAGCACAGCAACGGTCTCGACACCGGCGGCGGCGATCACCCGAGAGACATTGACGCCCTTGCCGCCGGGCTGCGACAGCACGGCCTCGGCACGGTGTACAGCGCCGCGCCGCAATGGATCGGGCAGGCTGACGGTGCGGTCGATACTGGGATTCGCGGTGAGCGTGACGATCATGCCGTGACCACCTCGATGCCGTACTCGGTGAGTTCGTTGTGCACTGAAGGCAGCAGCCCGGTATCGGTGACCAGCACGTCGAACTCCTCGACCGAGCCGAAGCTCAGCAGATCCTCGCGCCCGACCTTGGTGGCATCAGCGACCACTACGACCCGGTGGGCACTGGCGATCATGGCGCGCTTGACCGCCGCCTCATCGGGATCTGGGGTGGACAGTCCGTGGCCGATGGTCAGCGCATTGGTCCCGATGAATGCCACATCGACCCGCAGTTCGCCGAGTACGCGCAGCGCCTCCGCGCCGACCGCGGCCTGCGTGACACCTCGCACCCGACCGCCGATCAGATGCAACCGCACACCGCCGAATCCACTGAGCCGGGCCGCGATGGGCACCGAGTTCGTGACGGCGACGAGTTCGCGGTCCGTGGGCAGGGCGGCTGCCACCCGCGCGGTGGTGGTCCCGGCATCGAACAGCACGCTGCCGCCGGTCGGTGGCAGATAGTCCAGGGCGGCCTTGGCGATGCGGTCCTTCTCGGCGGCACGTGTGTGCTCACGCTCGGTGGTTCCGAGTTCGATCGCGGTGAGCGCCGCCGCGGGCACCGCACCGCCGTGCACCCGGCGGATCAGTCCCATCCGATCGAGGACCGCCAGATCCCGGCGCACGGTTTCGGTGGTGACCCCGTATTGCTCGGACAGATCGGCGACCGATACGCGCCCGCGTTGCCCGACCAGGGCGGCGATGGCCTGCTGGCGCTCCTCTGCGTACATCCGACCCTCCGATTGGCAATGTGTGTTTATGTTGTTTTATGCCCGTCTGTGTTGCTTTGTCAAGAGATTTGAGTAGTCTGGATCACATCGAGCCGAGCTGAGTATCGGTTGCACTCACTCGACATCGGCGTGGAGGAGGAATCGAATGTCCGGATCACCGCAGGCCACGGGTTCCGCGCGGGTAGCGCGCAGTGCCATGACATTGCGCGGCACCCCGGCGGTGCCCGGAATCGCCGCCGCGCCCACCGTGCGTCCGGCGCCACGGATCCGCGTGGACCTTCGTTCCGAACCGGTCGCCGAGTCCGATCGGGCATCCCAATACGAAGCCTTCCTTGCCGCGACATCGGTGGTTGCACGGCGCTTGCGCGAGCGTGCCACCCGTGCGAGCGGCGCGGCCGCGGAGGTGCTCGCCGCGAATGCCGCCATGGCTGCCGATCGCGGCTGGCTCGCCGCCGCCGAAAAATTGATCGCCGCGGGCAGTCCCGCCGCCGTCGCGGCGACCGCGGCAACCGATCAATTCGCCGAGGTTTTCACCAAGCTGGGCGGGCTGATGGCCGAACGCGTCACCGACCTGCGCGATGTATGCGACAGGGTGATCGCCGAATTGGCCGGAGCGCCCGAACCGGGCATTCCTACGCCCACACGGCCATCGATCCTGCTGGCCGAGGACCTCGCCCCGGCCGATACCGCCGGTCTGGATCCGAATCTCATTGTCGGCCTCGCTACTTCGCGCGGCGGACCGACCAGCCACACGGCGATCATCGCCCGGCAACTCGGCATCCCGTGCGTGGTCGCGATCGCTGGGCTCGACGATGTGCCCGCTGGCGTCGACGTGCTGATCGATGGGGCGGCCGGACAGGTCGCCATCGGCCCGGACCCGGAAACCGCCGCCCGCGCAGTGGCCGAGTACCGCAAGCAGGAATCGCGTACTGCGGCCTGGACCGGTCCGGGCGCGACCGCCGACGGGCATCGGGTCGAGATTCTCGCCAACGTTCAGGATGGGGCCGGAGCCCGCGCGACGCGCTCACAACCGGCCGAGGGCATCGGCCTGTTCCGCACCGAATTATGTTTCCTGGACCGCGAATCCGAGCCTAGCGTTACCGAACAGGCCGGGATCTATCGCGAGGTCTTCGATGCCTACGCCGGGTCGAAGGTGGTGATCCGCACCCTCGACGCCGGTTCAGATAAACCTCTGCGTTTCGCCGACCATGCCAACGAGGCGAACCCGGCACTCGGCGTGCGCGGCATCCGCATCGCGGCCCACCACACCGGAATCCTGGACCGCCAACTCGATGCGATCGCCCAGGCCGCCACCGACCGCACGCCGACGCCGTGGGTCATGGCCCCGATGATTTCCACTGCGGCCGAGGCGAAGTCGTTCGCCGCCGAGGTGCGAGCGCGCGGGCTGGTCCCGGGCGTCATGATCGAGGTCCCCGCCGCCGCCCTACTGGCCGAGGCCATTCTGGAACACGTCGACTTCCTCTCGATCGGCACCAACGACCTCGCCCAATACACGATGGCCGCCGATCGTATGTCCGCCGACCTCGCCGCACTCACCGACCCCTGGCAACCCGCGGTGCTAGCGCTCGTCGCCCGCACCGCGGCCGCGGGCGTGACTGCGCACAAGCCCGTTGGTGTCTGCGGCGAAGCCGCCGCTGATCCGCTATTGGCCTGTGTCTTAACCGGATTCGGCATCGGCTCGCTCTCCGCTGCCGGTGCCGCGGTGGCCGCCGTGGGTGCCGCCCTATCCACGGTCAGCCTGGAAGACTGTCGCCGTGCCGCAGCCGCTGTCCTGTCGACCTCCGACCCGGACAGCGCCCGCGCCGCCGCCCGAGTGGCCCTTCAGTCCGGTGAATGAGCGACGGTTGCATCGCGATTGCTGAATGTGCCACTTGGTGATCCAGCAAACCTGAGCGAAACGGTTCGGGAGTGTTGCGGCGATCTGGTGAATATGGCCACCGACACCATGAATCTCGCCGAGCGACGTCAAGCGATCCGACGACTTGTCGCGGTCTGCCACGTAGTCAACAAGCTGGTAGAGCTAGCCGAGACGGAATCGTCCGAACCGTTGATCGCACAGGCTCACACCACGCGCCGGGTGCTCCAGGATTTGGTACTCGACCTGGTGGCGATCGAGCCGCGAACTGGAGTCTGAGCCGGAAACGGCAGGCTCGCAGTAAAAGTTAGCTGTCGAGCGACGGCCGCGTTCGGCTACCGGGGACCGGGCAGGCATCGGCTGCCTCGGCGACTACCTGTGGTTCGCTCGACACCGCCGGACGTTCCCCGCGCTCCCAGCCCGCGCCCGTCACCGGCTCGGCCGCGGCGAGCGCAACTAGCTCGTCGTCATCGAAAACCCTTCCACGACTGAGGAATCGAAACCCTTCCGGCGATTCCAGACTGAAGCCGGAACCGCGACCCGGCACGACATCGAGGACGAGTTGGGTGTGCTGCCAGGCAGCGAACTGAGGTCCCGAGATCCACACCGGCGCAATATCCGCCGGCTCCGGCGCGGTGGCTGGTAACTCATCGACATGCAACCGCAGATCGAGCAATCCGAGTAGCACATCGTGATCGCCGATGATGAATTCGCCTGCGGGATAACACATCGGGGCCGATCCGTCACAGCAGCCACCGGACTGGTGCAGCATCAACGGACCATGCAGTCCGCGGAGGCGACGGAGTAGATCCATCGCCGCCGCGGTGGCGCGCACGCGCCGGGGAACTGCGGCCATCAGAAGAAGCCTTGCGCCTTCGACGCGTAGCCGACCAGCAGGTTCTTCGTCTGCTGATAGTGGTCGAGCATCATGCGGTGATTCTCGCGGCCGATACCGGACTGCTTGTAGCCGCCGAATGCCGCATGCGCCGGGTACTGGTGGTAGGTGTTGGTCCACACGCGTCCGGCCTGGATATCGCGTCCGGCCCGGTAGGCCACCGAACCGTCGCGCGACCATACGCCCGCGCCGAGTCCGTAGAGGGTGTCGTTGGCGATCTTGATGGCTTCGTCGTAATCCGCGAAGGAGGTCACCGAGACAACGGGTCCGAAGATCTCCTCCTGGAATATCCGCATCGAGTTGCTGCCCGCGAAAACCGTTGGCTGCACGTAGTATCCGCCGGACAGGTCGCCGCCGAGATCGGCGCGCTCGCCTCCGGTCAGCAATGTCGCGCCCTCACCCTTGCCGATTTCGAGGTAGGACAGGATCTTTTCGAGCTGATCATTGCTGGCCTGTGCGCCGATCATGGTTTCGGTATCGAGCGGATCCCCCTGGCGCACAGCCTTGGTGCGCACCACGGCCGCGGCGAGGAATTCGTCGTAGATATCGGCCTGGATGAGCGCGCGCGACGGGCAGGTGCAGACCTCACCCTGGTTCAGCGCGAACATGGTGAAGCCCTCGAGTGCCTTGTCCTGGAAGTCGTCATTGGCGGCGAGGACATCGCTGAAGAAGATATTCGGGCTCTTACCGCCGAGTTCCAGCGTGACCGGTATCAGGTTCTGCGAGGCGTACTGCATGATCAGGCGCCCGGTGGTGGTCTCACCCGTGAAGGCGATCTTCTTGATCCGGGGGCTGGAAGCCAGCGGCTTACCCGCCTCGACACCGAAACCATTGACGATATTGACCACACCGGGTGGCAGCAGATCACCGATCAGGCCGATCAGGAACATGATCGAGGCGGGGGTCTGCTCGGCGGGCTTGAGCACGACCGCATTACCGGCGGCGAGTGCGGGCGCGAGCTTCCAGGTGGCCATCAGAATCGGGAAGTTCCACGGAATGATCTGGCCGACCACACCGAGCGGCTCGTGGAAGTGGTAGGCGACGGTGTCGGCGTCGATCTGCGACAGCGAACCCTCTTGTGCCCGAATGGCGCCGGCGAAGTAGCGGAAGTGATCGATGGCCAGCGGGATGTCGGCGGCCAGGGTTTCCCGGATCGGCTTGCCGTTGTCCCAGGCCTCCGCGAGGGCGATCGCGTCCAGGTTCTCCTCGATGCGGTCGGCGATCTTGTTGAGGATGATGGCGCGCTCGGCGACCGAGGTCTTGCCCCAGGCGGGCGCGGCGGCGTGCGCGGCATCGAGGGCGAGTTCGATATCCTCCGCGGTGCCGCGCGCGACCTCACAGAATGGCTGACCGGTTACGGGCGTTGGGTTTTCGAAGTACTGCCCCTTGACCGGCGCGACCCATTCGCCGCCGATCCAGTTGTCGTATCGGGTCTGGAACGACATGGCGGCGCCGGGTGTGCCTGGACGGGCGAAGACGGTCATCGAATGCTCCTCGATCTGCTGACTTTTCTACGTCAGATGTGATCCGGAACACTAGAAGCGTCCATGTTGCACGACAGTTGCAAAAAACTGGTCAGATGCCCAATTTGCGATCGAGCAGCCGCAATTGTGTCTTTACCTGGGCATACAGCGAGGACTGCCGGTCCAGGGAGGAGAGGTAGGCGGTCCATGCGGCAACGTCCTCGCGGCCATCGACCGAACCGGTCCAGCGGGCGAGTAGGCGGCGGTCACCGGCTGTCAGCAGGGCCGCACGCAGGCGTCCGCGCAACTCGACGCGCAGGTCATCGATGCCCGGTGCGAGCGATCGCGGCAGGATCGGGCCGGGATAGGCGCGCAACGCCGCCGACGTATCGCCGCGGGCGAGAGCGCGCCGAACCTCGTCGACATCGGTATCGAGATCCATCAGCAGCCGATACGGACGCGAACCGAGACCATTGGCGCCCAACATCTTTCGCACCCGCGACATCTCCGCGCGCACCGTCACCGGATCCAGTTCGGATTCGTCGAGCAGCATGGCGAGATGGTCGGCGCTCAGTCCCTCCGGGAAATTGGCCAGCAGCAAAAGGATTTCGGCATGCCGCTGCGATAGACGGATGCGCTCACCATCGCGGATCAGGGTCGGCCGGGCCGGGCCCAGTGCCTCGAGGCGTGCCGTCGACGCGAGTGGTTTCGGCATGTCGAGCATGAGCAGTCGCAGTTCGGATTCCGCGGCCGACACCGTCGCGCGAATCAGTGACAACACTTCCGGCGCCGCGACACGCGGTCCGCCGGTGATATCGATGGCGCCGATGATCCGGCCACTGCGCGGATCATGTACGGGCGCAGCGGAACAACTCCATTCGTGCACCACGCGACTGAAGTGTTCGGCCCCGAAGATCTGCACGTGGTGATCGAGGGCGAGCGCGGTGCCGGGCGCATTGGTGCCGACCCGGTCCTCGCTCCAGTCCGCACCCTCGATGAAATTCATGGCCAGCGCCCGGTCCTTGACCTTCGAATCGCCCTCCACCCACAGCAAACGGCCTTCGGCATCACTGATCGCGACGAGCAGTCCGGCATCAGCGGCATCTTCGACCAGCAGTTTGCGCACCACCGGTCGAATCAGCGCGGTCGGATGCGTGGCCCGATACCGTTGCAGTTCAAGGCCATCGAGGTCGACACCGGCGCCGAAGCGATCCGGATCGACGCCGTTGCTGCGGCTGCGCCGCCAGGAATCCAGCACCACCGGGCGCACCGGATCGATCGGCAGCTGCTCGTCGCTTTCGATGAAGCAGCGATGCGCACAGGACACCTGTCGCGCCAATTGCGCGAGGTCGTCCTCTGGTCGAACGGCCACCCAGGGGTTGCTGTGCGCTGCTGTGCTCAATCGGTGTCCTTCGTGTCGCCCCTATCTACTGTAATGCCGGTCACATGTCGTATGGCCAAGGGTGGGGCGCTCGGTACGCGCGGACCGGACAGCCCACGTAGGCTGGCTCTGCTCTGCGCAGGCGCACGGATGCGTCTGCGGTCGCGCACCATGCTCATCGCTTCTGCACAACGACTGGAGTCACGTCTCTTGACCACGCCAGAGTCGGCAACCACCACTCGCTCCCACCCTGTCCCGCACGGCTCGCCGATTGATACCAACGGACCCCGAATCTCGCTCTACTCAGCGGAATTCGCCGCGAACCCGCACGAGGCTTACCGCGAGATGCGGAAGAGATACGGTTCGCTGGTGCCGGTGGAGTTGGCTCCCGGTGTACCGGCGACCCTGGTGATCGGTTACTACACCGCATTGCAGATCCTCAATGATCCCGACCATTTTCCGCACGATTCGCGAAGCTGGCAGCAAGGCGTTCCCGAGGACTGCCCGGTGCGGCCGATGCTGGAATGGCGTCCGGCGGCGATTCGCTCCAGCGGCCTCGAGCACAGCCGCTACCGGGAGGCGACCGTTGCCGGCCTCGGTGTCGTCGACATGTTCGCTTTACACACCACCGTGGAGCAGATCGCCATACCGCTGATCAACACCTTCTGTCAGGAAGGCACGGCGGATCTGGTCGGGCAGTACGCATTGCCGCTGGCCTTCGCGGTGATCAACGCAATACTCGGCTGTCCGCAGGAGATCAGCCAGCGTGCCGCGGCCGGTATGGCCGCATTGATGGAAGGCGCGGATGCCGCCGTCGAGGGCAACAAAATGGTCATGGACTCGATGTTCGAGCTGATCCAGCTCAAGCGCGACCAGCCGGGCGACGATATCGTCTCCGGATTGCTCGCCCATCCGGCGAAGCTCGACGACCCGGAGATGATCCACCAGGTGCTGAGCCTGTACGGCGCGGGTATGGAACCGACCCAGAATCTGATCGTCAATACACTGCGGCTGATGTTGACCGACACCCGGTTCGGCGGCGGGATACTCGGCGGCACCATGTCCACGCGCGACGCATTGGACGAGGTGCTGTTCACCGACCCGCCACTATCGAACTACTGCATCACCTTCCCGAGGCAGCCGATCTTGATCGAGGGCTCGTGGTTGCCCGCGCACCAGCCGGTCGTCGTCAGCATGACCGGCTGCAACAACGATCCCGCGATCACCACCGGCGAGTACACCGACAACAGCTCCCACCTGGCGTGGAGCGTCGGCCCGCACGCCTGCCCCGCCCGCTCGATCGCGAGCCTGATCGCACAGGACGCGATCGATCAACTGCTGGATGCCCTACCCGAAATGCGGCTGGCCGTCCCTGTCGAAGAACTGGAATGGCGACCGGGACCGTTCCACCGTGCCCTGGTAGCCCTTCCCATCACCTTCCCCAAATCCCCTCCGCTGCAAGTCTTCTGATGCGCACTCGGGTGCAATGGCGATCGCATCGGCGCGTCGGGCTGTGCTGCTGAGGCCAGATCGTCTGTCCAGCAGGGGCATTCAGGTGTGCCAGGGTGGTGTTCAACGACAGGTCCCAATCGGAATTGCCATCGGCCTCGTGTTGCTCACGGTGATGAAGGAGGCGGCGGAACGGTATTTTGCGTCCATGACCGGGACCGCAACGCCGCCAACAATATTCTCGCCGCAGGACGTCCGGAGAGAGTAAACGCCCGTGCAGGCCTGAGGCGACGTCGATACTTCTGATTCGGAGGCTGGGCGCGTATCATTTCCCCTATCTGGACGAACGTCCACTAGACAGGGTTCGACGCGCCCGAACCCGTGATTCGCAGCTGCGGGCAGTGTTATGGCCGATCGAGTACACGCATTCTCCGATGATGTTTTGGCCGACCACGATGCCGTCGCCTTGGCGGCCATGGTGCGGTCGGGAGCAGTGAGTTCTAAGGAACTGGCCCGCGCGGCGATCGACCGGGCGGCGCTGGTGGAGCCGCAGCTCAATGCCATCGCGTACTCGAGTGTCGAGCGGCCGCGATACGCGTCGGAGCGCACCGGTGCCTGGTATGGCGTTCCGACGTTCGTCAAGGACAATGCCGATGTCGCCGGCATGCCGACCAACCAGGGCAGCGCCGCATTTGTGGCCCGTCCGGCCGCTCGCGACGACGCCTACACCGCGCAGTTCCTCAGCACCGGGGTGACGGTACTCGGCAAATCACGGATGCCGGAGTTCGGCCTGAACCCGACGACAGAATTCCAAGCCGCCGAGCCGACCAGGAATCCGTGGAATCCGGAGTATTCGGTCGGGGGATCCTCCGGCGGTTCGGCCGCCATGGTCGCGGCCGGTGTGGTGCCGGTCGCCCATGGCAATGACGGCGGGGGATCGTTGCGGATCCCGGCCGCATGCGCCGGACTGGTCGCACTGAAACCGAGTCGATATCGACACCTGGACAACGTCCTCGACAAGCATCTGCCGATAAGGCTCATCTCCGAGGGCGTGTTGACCAGGACGGTGCGCGATACCGCCGCGTATACCGCCGCCGCCGAACGGTATTGGCGGAATCCGGATCTCGTGCCGATCGGCGAAGTGCATGGCCCGGCCGACCGCCGCCTGCGCATCGGACTGCTGACCACCGCGGGAACCGGTGCCGAACCCGATGCCGAAACCCGCGGCGCGGTCGAGTTCGCGGCAAAGCTGCTCGAACGCTCCGGACATCACATCGAGCCGATGGCCGTCCCCTTCCCGCCGCACATGGCCGACGACTTCCTGTTGTACTGGGCGTTCCTTGCCGATATGTCGGCCATCGGCGGCAAGATCCTGCACGGCAGGTCATTCGATCGCCATGCGCTCGACGATCTCACGCGCGGTCTCGGCCGCTATCACCGCAAGCGCATCCTGCGCACACCGGCCGCGCTTCACCGGCTGCGCCGGGCGTACCGGATCTATGCGGAGGTATTCACGCGGTATGAGGTCGTCCTTTCGCCGGTGGTCACCCATGTGGTCCCGCCGCTGGGTTATCTCGATCCAAAAGTGCCGTCCGAAGAGCTGATCGAGCGGCTGCGGACGTATGTGGGCTACACCCCGATGAACAATGTGACCGGCTCGCCCGCCCTAGCGATGCCGATGCGCATCGGCTCCAGCGGTGTCCCGATCGGCGTCATGTGCAGTGCGGCCTACGGTGACGAGCGCACCTTGCTGGAGATCGGGTACCTGCTGGAAGCGGAGAATCCGTTCCCACGGATCGATGTGGAGCCCACGACGCCGCAGGCCTGATCCCGGCACCTCGCCGGAATAGCCCTCGGAAAGCCCGAATTGATTGCCCCGGTTGGAATCGCCACACAACCCTGGCGGGAGTCGCGTTCGGATGCTTCGATCATGGCATGACCGACGACAGCGAGGTGCCACGCATTGTTTCCGCCAGCCGAGAGATCGCGGCCGCGGCGGATGAAATCTTCGAGCTGATCGCCGATCCCGCGCAACAGCCGCGATGGGATGGCAACGATAATCTGGCCGAAGCCCCGGCGGGTCAACGCGTCCGGAAGGTCGGCGAGGTCTTCGCCATGACCACCACCAAGGGCCACATCCGCGAGAACCACATCGTGGAATTCGAAGAGGGCCGCCGAATCGCCTGGCTGCCCGCGGAACCGGCGAGCGAACCGCCGGGTCATCTGTGGCGCTGGGAGCTCGAGCCGGTGGACGCGGCACGCACTCGGGTCACGCATACCTACGACTGGTCGCGATTGACCGACGAGAACCGACTCCCACGCGCCCGCGCCACCACGCCCGCCAAGCTGCAGGCATCCATCGACCGACTCGCCGCCATCGCCGAAGGGTAGGCATTGCTGCACTTTGCCCGACTCTGTGCCGAAATCCCAAGGCAGACCGGCGCGCTCGCATCGCTTGTCGAGAACGCCGATCCAGCGCTTCCGGTGCCGGACTGCCCGGGATGGAATCTCGGACAGCTGCTGCGGCATATCGGCGGCTACCACCGCTGGATGGAGACGATCGTGCGCACCCGCGCCGCGGGACCGGTCTCGGATGCACAGTTCAACGATCTGTCCGACTATCCGAGCGCCGTCGTGCCGTGGCTCACCGAAGGCGCCACCCGGCTGGCCGAAACCCTGTCGACGTCCGGGCCCGAGACGAAGGTCTGGACACCGGGACCCGGTGGTACGACGGTCTTCTGGGCGCGGCGCGCACTGCACGAGGCGGTGGTGCACGGCTGGGATGCCGCGGCGGCCGCAAAGGCCGAACTCGACGTGCCGGAAGATGTCGTGGCAGATGGCTTCGAAGAGTGGCTGGAGGTCGCCGCCGCGCCGACGAACCGGCATCGGTGATGCTACGTGGTAGTGCCGCCGATCTCCTTCGGTTCGTCTACCAGCGCCCAGCCCCGGGCAGGCTCGAAATCAGCGGCGACAGTGCCCTGCTCGACCTGTGGCGCGAGCGAACCGGATTCTGGCTCACCGTGGACGGATCGTGACATAGTTCGCCAACCAGTAGCCCCCGGGCGTGCGCGGCGCGAATAGTTTCGGCGGTCCGGGCATTCAGTGACCAGAATCGCCTGCACCGCAGGCAATGCGGCGGCATCTTAGGCGAGCACGCGCGGAATCGTCGCGACGGGAATATGCTCGAAGTAGCTGGCTGGTAGTTGTAATCGGGGTCGTCGTGTCGCATATCGATCCGCTTTCCACGCAACGCGACCTCACCTCAGGGTTCGCGGCAGAGCTGGCCGCTGCCGGATTCACCGATGCCGCCGAGATCGGACGTGGCGGATTCGGTGTTGTCTATCGGTGTGCCCAGCCCGCGCTCGAGCGCATGGTGGCGATCAAGGTGCTCACCGCCGATCTGGAATCGGAGAATCTCGAACGCTTCGTGCGCGAACAACTCGCCATGGGCAAGCTGTCGGGTCATCCCAATATCGTCAGCGTCTTCGAGGTGGGCTCCACCACGACCGGACGGCCCTACATCGTGATGCCATACCACCCGCACGGCTCACTGGATACCCGCGTCCAGGAGCACGGTCCGATCGGCTGGCAGGACGCGCTGCATATCGGCGTGAAAATCGCGGGCGCACTGGAGACCGCGCACCGGCGCGGCCTGCTGCACCGCGATGTGAAACCCGGCAATATCCTGCTCACCGAATACGGTGAACCGCAGCTGGCCGATTTCGGTATCGCCCGGTTGGTCGGCGGCTTCGAGACGACGGCGGGCACGATCACCGGTTCGCCCGCTTTCACCGCGCCCGAGGTGCTGCAGGGTCATGTCCCGGACGTGACCTCCGATATCTACAGCCTGGCCTCGACTCTGTTCTGCGCCAGCACTGGTCACGCGGTCTTCGAGCGACGCAACGGCGAGCAGTTGGTCGCCCAGTTCCTGCGCATCACCAAACAGCCGATACCGGATCTGGGGGAGGCGGGCCTGCCCCCGGACCTGACCGCCGCGATCGAAGCCGCGATGTCGCGTGAACGCACGCAACGGCCCTCCAGCGCAGCCGAATTCGGTGAGCAACTGCGCCAGATCCAGGAGCGGCACGGCCTGCCGCCCGACGATATGCCGGTCCCGCTACCCACCGCCGAACCCGTCGGGCATCGGCCATCGCCGACGCCCACCTCCGGTCGCCGCCGCACCTCGGCGACGTCATCGACCGTCACCCCACCCGTGCCCGCCACCCGCTTGCGGCCGCCGGTGGCCAATCGCCCACTGGTCGATCGCCAGCGCCTGCTCGCGCTGCTGCACAACGGTCGCAACCGTAGGCTCGCGGTCATCCACGGCCCCACCGGATTCGGCAAAACCACCCTCGCCGCCCAATGGTGTGCGGCGCTGACCGCCGAGGGCATTGCGGTGGCCTGGCTGACCGTTGATCACGACGACAACAATGTCGTCTGGTTCCTCTCGCATCTGATCGAAGCCATACGCGCCGCGCGACCCTCGCTCGCACGCGAACTCGGCGAGTTGCTCGAGGAGCACGGCGACGAATCCGAACGCTACGTACTGACCTCGCTGATCAACGATATCGACCGCCGCGGTGAGGAACTGGTCGTCGTCATCGACGATTGGCATTGCGCCACCGATTCCGCCACCACGCGCGCACTGCGCTTTCTGCTCGAAGGCTGCAGTCCCACATTGCATCTGGTGATCACCAGCCGCAATCAGGCTGGCCTGCCGATGAGTTCGATGCGGGCCCGCGACGAACTGGTCGAAATTGCCCCCAGCGCATTGCGTTTCGATGTCGCGGAGGCATATACCTTTCTGGTCGAGCTGGGCGGACTCGACCTGGATCGTGCCGATGTCGAGGATCTCACCGAATCCACCGAAGGCTGGGTCGCGGCGCTGCAACTGGCGGCACTGTCATTGCGCGGCAGTGACGATCCCGGCGAGTTGATCAGCCATCTGACCGGCCGTCACCACGCCATCAGCGAGTTCCTGGTGCAGAACGTCCTGGACACCCTCGAGCCTGGAATCCTCGACTTCATGGTGGCGACCTCCATCACGCCGCGGATCTGCGGTGAACTCGCCTCGGCGCTGACCGGTGTACCAGACGGGCAGGCGATGCTGGAGCAGATCGAACTCCAGGATCTGTTCCTGCGCAAGCTCGATGACGGCAATTGGTTCCGCTACCACCACCTGTTCCAGGATTTCCTGCAGCAGCGGCTGGAACGCGATCGGCCCGAACGGATAACCGAACTGCATCGGGAGGCTTCGCGGTGGCTGGCCGAGCATCGACATGTCAGCGAGGCGGTCGATCACGCCCTGCTGGCCGGGGACAAGCAGCGGGCCATCGAGATAGTCGAGCGGGACGGGATGTCGCTGCTCGAATATGGGCAGTTCGCCAGTCTCATCGGTCTGGTCAACAAGCTGCCCGCCAACATCATCGAAACGCATCCACGGCTGCAACTGGATCTGGCCTGGGCGAATATCCTGCTGCACCGGGCCGCACCGGCCGAACGTGCACTGCGCCTTGCGGAATCGACGCTGGACCTCGGTGAACTCGACGAAGCCGACACCGCGCGACTGCGGGCCGAGGCCGGTGTGGTGCATGCGGTGGTCGCGGTGCGCGCGGATGCGCTGGCCGGCGTCGACGACCTGTTGGCACCCTGCTTTCTCCGGGCCGAGGAACTGTCACCGTATGTGGTGGCGATCGGCGCGAATGTCGCGACCTTCGCCGCGGGGTATCGCTGCGACTTCGACGAGGCCCTGCGCATCCAGGAGTGGTCGGCACCGTATATGCGCCAGAACAAGGGCTTCTACAACAACATTCACGGACTGTGCTTTCTCGGGCTGGCCGCGAGCCTGCGACTCGATATCGCCAGTGCCGAACAGTACTTCCGCAAGGCGATGAAGGTGGCCAAGCAATCCGGCGGCAGTCATTCCTACGGCGCGCGGTTGGCCGGATCCCTGCTGGGCGAATTGCTGTATGAGCGTGGGGAAGTCGCGGAGGCGGAGCGGCTGCTCGATGAGGGCTACAAGTTGGGGCCCGAGGCGGGTGTCGTCGATTTCAAATTGGCGCGCTATGTCGTTGGGGCCCGCATCAAGGCGTTGCGCGGCGATCGGGCGGCCGCGATTCGCAGATTGAACGAAGGTGCGCGCGTGGCGCGTTCGATGTCATTGCCGCGACTGGGCGCCGAGGTGGAGAACGAGCGGCTGCGACTCGGATTGCCGCCGCATCCGGAATTCGGTCCACTACCCGTTGTCGAATACGGAAGTCGCCGCGAGCCGGTCGACCCGATCGACGAATTCACCGTACTGTATGAGGAATTCACCGCTATCCGGCTGCTGCTCGCCGCGGAAACGCCGGAAAAGACCGAACTCGCCTGCACATGGGCCCAGCAATGGGTGGATCTGCTCGAAACAGTCGAGCGACCCAGGGAATTGCTGAAGGCACGCCGAATGTTGATCGCCTGCCTCGCCGCCGCGGGCCGCATCGACGAGGCCAAGACCTTGCTGGCAACGGTAACCGCCCAGTGCGCCGAACTCGGATCGGTCCGCTATCTGCTGGACGGGGGGCCACACGTGATCGCCACACTCGCGGCCGTGTACGCAGACCAGCTCGCTGGGCGTTGGTGTCCCGAATGGCCGGACGTCCCAACGGAATTCCTGCTGGCATTGGTCAATGCAGATGCGGCGCAACGAATCTGAGTTCGTTCAAACGCGCGCCAGAATCCGCCCGTGCAGCACCACCACGAGCTGTGCGGGCAGATACAGGTCGGCCACCTGGTCGCGGTGTGGGCCGCGGGCGATGGGTTCCATCGCTTACAGGCTGAAGAAGATCTGACGCAGGACCAGGGCGACGATGAACACCACGGTGAACGCCAGATCGATGGATAGTCCGCCCAGCCGGACCGGCTGCAGGTACCGGCGCACCGGGGCGATCACCGGTTCGGTCGCGGCGTGGCTCAGGTCGCGGGCGCGGTTCACCCACCCCGGGTGCCTGCCCTCAGCGAGCACCCCTACCCAATCGAGTACCAGCCGGGCGAGCAGCAGCAGGATGAATACCGTCAGGGCTAACCCGAGCAAGGTGCCGATAAGGCTCATGTCGAACTCCTTCGTGGGTGGCCAACTACGAGTATCAACGGTCGGCACCGGCTGGGAAGTGCCGTATTCGTCGGGTTCTCAGTCGACTATCAGGTCGGTTAGCCTGTCCCGATGCACCGACCGCTCCGATATCTGCCGCTGGCCGTCCTGTCGACCCTGACCTGGCTGCTCGCCACCGGGCCGGTCGCGACCGCACAGGAGGCGTCGCATCTGATCACTGTGCAGCAGTCGGGAGTGCTGCGCGTCTGCACAACCGGCGACTATCCGCCCTACACCCTGCGCGAAGACGACAGCACCCACCGCGGCGTCGACATCACTCTCGCCACCGACCTCGCCGCCACTTTGCATGTTGTTCCGCAATGGATTCCGACAACCTGGTCCACCTTGACCGACGACTTCCTCGCACGCTGCGATATCGCCGTCGGCGGCATCTCCGACACCCCCGCCCGCCGTGTCGTCGCCGATTTCTCCATCCCCACCTCCATCGACGGCAAGACCCCCGTCGTCCGTCGCGCCGACGCCGACGACTACGCCACTGTCGACCAGATCAACCGGCCCGAGGTCCGGGTAATCGTCAACCGCGGCGGCACCAACGAAGCCTTCGCCCGCGCCAACTTCCCCGAAGCCCAACTCACCATCTGGCCTGATAACCTCACCATCTACGACCAGCTCGAACAACACAATGCCGACGTCTTCGTCACCGACTCGGTCGAGGGCCGCTACCGTCAACGCACCCACCCGACCCTCCAGGTCCTACACCCCGACACCCCCTTCGACTCCGCTCCGAAGGCCTACCTCCTGCCCAAGGGCGACACCCTCTTCAACACCGTCGTCAACACCTGGCTCGAATCCGAAATCCGCACCGGCAGAAGCAATCAGCTGTTGACCGACTGGATCGGCTGACACCTTCCGGCTATCGAGCCGAGCGGTTATCCTGCCACCGCCGCACCGCTGTTTGTACGGCCGCTTCGTCTCGAGAGCGTGGGCTCCGGATGCGCCTGCGGCGCCGAGTATCAACTCGCCGTCGGTGATCAGAACACCGCCTGCCCATGGGACGAAGTCGCCGCCGTAGAGGGGTCTGTCCAGTAAACGGCTCTGTCGCACTTTCGGCTCTGTCGCACTTTCGGTGGTCTGACCGGTATCGATGAGATCGTGTTGTCGTTGACCGCGAAAGGGTTGACCACCGATGAGATCTCGGCCCATTTCGACGAGATCTATGGCGCGTCGGTCTCGCGCGACACCGTCTCACGCATCACCGACAAGGTGATCGCGGAGATGGCCGAGTGGTGCAACCGGCCACTCGAGCGGGTGTATCCGGTGCTGTTCATCGATGCCATCCATGTGAAGGTCAGGGATGGTCAGGTCACCAACAGGCCCGTATACGTCGTTATCGGCGTGACATGTGCCGGGGAACGCGACATCCTCGGACTCTGGGCCGGTGACGGCGGTGAGGGCGTCAAGTTCTGGCTGCAGGTGTTGACCGAGATCAAGAACCGCGGCACCGCCGATGTGTGCATCGCGGTCTGCGACGGGCTGAAGGGGTTGCCGGAGGCGATCAATACCGTGTGGGAACGAACTGTCGTACAGACATGCGTTATTCACTTGCTGCGCACTACATTCCGCTACGCATCCCGCACGTATTGGGCCGAGATGAGTCGCGATCTCAAACCGGTCTACACCGCCCCGACCGAAGCGGCCGCCAAGGAACGTTTCGGTGAGTTCGCCGCCAGATGAGGCGAGCAGTACCCAGCGATCGTGCGGTTGTGGGACAACGCATGGACCGAGTTCGTGCCGTTCCTCGACTACGACGTCGAGATACGGCGAATCACCTGCTCCACCAACGCAATTGAATCATTGAACGCCCGCTACCGGCGCGCGATCCGCGCCCGAGGGCACTTCCCGACCGAACAGATCCCGGGCAGTGTCGTTGCCGCACAAGGATGTTCACAACGCGCCAGGTTTCGGGACGTAGGTATCACCATAGATTGCAGTGGTGGTTGTCGGCTAACTCGGTGGTGATGCCGTGAGATCCCGGTGTCAGTCGGAGAACCGCGTCACCGCTGATGGTGGAGCGTGACCAGTGCGGTAGCCCAGGTTGGTTGGGGTTGCCAGTGCCGATGAAGTGGGCCCAGTAGTCGAGCATCGCTGTGGCCAGTGGTTGGGACGAGGCGACTACGGGTCCCGGTGAGGGGGTCAGGTCGAAAAGGTAGGTCAGTTCGGCACCGTGGGCGGCTCCGGTCGGCAGGCTGGGCGGGTACGGCGACGGGGCGGGGGTGGTCATGTCGGCGAATTCGTAGGTGTACACGGGCACTCTCGCCGCCAACGCCCGGGCGGTGTCGAGCATGGGGCAGGCCCAGCTGTGATCAGACAGGACCGCGGTGAGCGCGGCTGCGGGTGTTGGGTAGGCGCTGACCGGATAGTCGGCTTCCACGGCCGCCGCGACGGTGCCGAAAGCCGTGGACAGGATGCTGCGATACGAGTCGGAGGTGATAGGAGCTTGCTGGGTCGCCACGATCGCTGCCACCCATAGCGAATGACCGTTGGTCACTTCTCCGATCAGCACGGGAACGCGGGAGAACTTGCCCACCCGTAGAGCATCGAAGGGGTTACGCGGCAATGTCGGCGTGTCGTACGTAATCGTGGTGAAGCTAGGTGTTCTGGTTTGCAGAGTTGCGGTCGGCAGCGCGCGCAGGCATCGCTCGACTTCCGCGGGGTCGCTGCAACCGAACTCGGTCGCTGCTTGTACGGCGGTGGCTGCGTTGTCGGTGCGTGACCGGTACGGCGCGAACGGTGGAGAACCCGAGTACAGTGCGCCGGAAGGCCATTCGATGGCGCAGGACCCGCTCTGGACGATGGCCCTGTCAAACAGTCCGGCCGACGAGGGCATGGCCAGCTGTGCGCAAATACTCATGCCGCCATAGGATTCGCCTGCGACGGTCACGTTGCGAGCGTTGCCGCCGAACGCCGCGATATTGTCACGAACCCACCGCAGCGCCAGCTGCTGGTCCTGCAGGGCGAGATTGCCTCCGCTGGAGGCAAAGGCCGGATGGTTGAACAATCCGAAGACGCTGAGGCGGTAGTTGATCGTGACCACGACTACTCCCCGAGAGACGAACCCGGTGGGTCGATAGTCGGCTCCGGCTCCGGCGAATCCGCCGCCGCCGTGAATCCACACCATGACGGGTGCCGGACGGGCCGGATCGAGCCGTGCGGGCGTGCTGATGTTGAGGTAGAGGCAGTCTTCTTGCAGTACCTGCGCTGAAGTTTGGCCTGGGTCCTGTACGCATCCGGGCGTGGGGGCAGCGGCGTCCCGCACACCATCCCACAGAGCCATCGGTCGGGGTGGCTGCCAGCGCAGTTCGTTGAGGGGAGGCTGTGCATACGGCACCGAGGTGAACAGTCGGTGGCCCGACCCGTCGACGGTGCCGCGGATCATGCCTGCGGTTGTACTGACGACCACGCCGTCGTCCGACCCGAGTTCGGTGTCCCCGGCGGTACACGCGCTGGCAGCAAGAATTGCCGTCATCGCGAAGCTCAGTACCGCAGTCGTATGAACACGGGTGTTCATATGCGACGACGGTCTTCGTTCCGGCTGCCGGACGAGCCAAACGCAGCCCACCCGGCCATGATGAGTCCCGCGACCCCGATCGGCCATGAGACCCACGCCGGAGCACCCAGTCCGCCGATGAGAATGCCCGACACCCCGAACGACGAACCCCACAGGGCCTCGGTGATCCCCGACCCGAATCCCTGCACAACTAGGATTGCCGCCAGCAGCCACAACCAGTTCCGCCGTGTCCGGTCCTTCTCCGAGCTCATCTCTGTCCTCCTAGTCATTATGATGCAACTGCATCGGAACGCGATCCTAAAACACTTTTCGATGCAATTGCATCAGTACCAAGGATGAGCTTCCATAACCGTGAGGATGAGGGTCGACGCGAGTCACGGGTTGTCACAGCGGCGAGGGTGAGGACAGTAGATGCCACGATATGTCGATCACGACGCCCGGCGCACCGAGATAGCGCGGGCGGTGTGCGAGTTGATCGCCGAGCGGGGGATCGAAGCGGCGACTCTTCGCGAAACCGCGGCCCGTGCTGGGGTTTCCATGGGAGCAGTGCAGCGCGCCTTCTCGAAGGATGGCATGTTGCGGTTCACGCTCGACCACATATCCACGCAGATCAAACAGCGCGCCACCGAACGTATCGAAGCATCCGGTGCGCCCGGGTCGGCCCGCGTGTTGTTGACGGTGACACTACAGGAGCTCGCCATCGCCGATCCCGAGCAGTGCGCCGCGGCGCGGGTGTGGCTGGCCTTTCTGGCTCACGCAACGACACATGCGGAGTACGCGGAGGCCATTCGAACCGCTCACCGTGAGACACTGGAGCTGATCATCTGGTTGATCGAATACGGTCGCGGCATCGGCGAATTCCGCGACGACGTAGATCCCGAACCTACAGCGCGCGGCCTGCACGCGCTCATCGATGGCTTCACACAGCACGCCGCACTCGGTCATGCCGTGGGTATCCGCGAGCTCATCGAACATGCTGTCCGGCCGCTGTGCCCTTGAGTGCGATTCCCCTCATATCGTGGAGGCCTGACCATAGAGGAAAGGCCAGATGGCGGAGAAGAGCAAGTTCGATCGAGAGTTCTATGAGGGTGCGGTGCGGATCGTACGGGAGACCGGGCGTCCGGTGGCGCAGGTTGCCCCCGAGTTCGGTGTCAGACTCGAGACGGTGCCGCCGGCGAGCGGTTGAGCGAGTCCGAACGCGAGGAGGTTCAGCCCACGGGTGTAGCCGAGTGCCTTGATCTCCCGAAACAGCTGTCTGACCGGCACGCCAGGCTCGGCGACCCGCCGGGCCCGCAGGTGGTCACGATAAGGATCGACCAGCCCAGGTCCGTATCGAGGCGGACGACGCAGCGAATCCGGCTCTGGCGCACGGGAATACCGCTTCACCGTGTTCAACGCCAGCCCCAGCCGGCGGGAACAGTCCAGCAACCCGACACCGGAGTCGATCAACTTGGATGCTGTCGACGATCCCGCCGGGCAGTTCGATCTGGCCGGAGGGCCGCACAAAACTAACGCCGATAGCCCCGGGCCGTCAAAGCAGCTCCCGCCAACCGTCCACGCCATCATCTTCGTTCGTCGAGACCCGTTATTGACAGCAAATGGTCGAGCTGTCAACGTATCGGAGCACATCGGGGTACGTGATCGGCTCGGTGCTCCGGTGCCGGCGAATCGGAGAGTGCTTGATGGGGTTTCTCGAACCCGACCTGCCTGTGGTCGATATGGCGGAGTGGAGCAAGGGCACTCGCAGTGAGCGGATCCGGCCGATGGCGCGGCACTGGGCAGAGGTGGGATTCGGGACGCCGGTCGCGCTGCATTTGTTCTATGTCGGCAAGGTCTGTCTCTATATTCTCGGTGGCTGGCTGATCGCGTTGGCCACCAAGGGGATCGATGGATTCGCGGATGTCGATGCGTGGTGGTCGGAGCCGATCGTCTTCGAAAAGGTTGTGCTGTATACGCTGCTGTTCGAGGTGGTCGGTCTCGGGTGCGGGTTCGGTCCGTTGAACAACAGGTTCTTTCCGCCGATGGGTTCGATTCTGTATTGGTTGCGGCCCAAGACCATTCGGCTGCCGCCATGGCCGAGCGTAGTACCGCTGACCAAGGGGAACAGCCGTTCGCTGGTGGATATCGGGCTGTACGCAGCGCTATTGGTGATGACCGTGGTCGCCTTGCTATCCGACGGAACCGGAGCGGTGCCCGAGTTGGATACGACGGTCGGGCTGCTGCCGGTGTGGCAGATCGCGGTGATCCTCGGCCTGCTGGCGCTGACCGGGTTGCGCGACAAGGTGGTATTCCTGGCGGCGCGCGGGGAGGTCTATGCCACGCTCGCGGTTACCTTCCTTTTCGCCGCCGATATGGTCGTCGCCTCGAAGCTGGTCTTTCTGGTGATCTGGATGGGCGCGGCGACATCGAAGCTGAACAAGCACTTTCCGTTCGTGGTGTCCACGATGATGTCCAATAGTCCGGTGTTCCGGCGAAAGTCGCTCAAGCGGAAGTTCTTCGAGAACTTTCCCGACGACCTGCGGCCGGGTCGTCTGTCCCGCGTTTTCGCCCACGGCGGTACGACCGTCGAGATGTGCATTCCGCTGGTGCTGTTCTTCTCCCACGGTGGCTGGCTGACAGCGGTCGCCGCATTCGTGATGGTGTGTTTCCATCTGGCGATCCTGACCGCCATTCCGATGGGTGTTCCGCTGGAATGGAACGTCTTCATGATCTTCGGTGTGCTCGTATTGTTCCTCGCGCACGCTGATCTCGGCCTCGGTGATCTGCACCACCCGGCTCCGGTGGTGCTGCTGTTCCTGGTCATCGCGGGCATCGTGATCGCTGGGAACCTTTTCCCGCACAAGATTTCGTTCCTACCGGGCATGCGTTACTACGCCGGTAACTGGGACACCACGATGTGGTGCATCAAACCCTCCACCGCCGGAAAGATCGGGCGCGACATCGTCGCGATCGCCAGCATGCCGCAGGCCCAACTGGAACGGTTCTACGGCAAGGACCGCGCCCAGATCCCGATGTTCATGGGATATGCCTTCCGCGCCATGAACACCCACGGCCGCGCCCTGTTCACCCTCGTGCACCGAGCCATGCCACCCGGCCGCGAGGACGAATACACCCTCACCGACGGCGAACGCATCTGCAGCACCGCCCTCGGCTGGAATTTCGGCGACGGCCACATGCACAACGAACAACTCATCACCGCCATGCAAGAGCGCTGCCACTTCGAACCCGGCGAAGTCCGCGTAGTCCTCCTGGATGCCCAACCCATCCACAAACAAACCCAGTCATATCGCCTGGTCGACGCCGCCACCGGCGAATTCGAACGCGGCACAGTAAAAGTCGCCGACATGGTGACCCGCCAACCCTGGGCCGACGACGTCCCCGTCCACGTCATACACACCGACCGCGACTGATCGGATGGTCGCGCCTGCGGATCGTCACTCGAGCCCGTTGAACGGGCGCACGCCCGCTACCCGTGGGTCCAGTTCCGTTGGTCCCGCGCTCTCGGCGGCGCGATCCGCTCAGCGGCACTGTCCTGCGACGGCCGCCACTGGTACGTATCGTTCCTCGTCGAGGACGGCATAATCGCGCCGGAACGGCACGTGAGCGCGGTATGTCCGGTCTGAATCCCCCGGCTTCAGGCGCAGGGAGGAAGTCGAGTAGACCTGTACCGAAGCGACATCGACCAGGAGATAAGGCCATGAATGTCAGTGCGGGACGCGGTGAGCCGTTGGTGCTGTTGCACGGTGTAGCGATGTCGGCGCGTGTATGGGATCCGTTGATTTCGCAGTTGTCCGCCCGATACCAGGTGCTCGCACCGACCGCGCTGGGGCATCGGGGTGGGGCGGTGGTGTCGCGGCGGCCGGCGCGGATCACCGACTTTGTCGACGAGGTCGAACGTCTGCTCGACGAAAATGGTTGGGCGACAGCACATCTGGTCGGCAATTCGCTCGGCGGGTGGACCGCCATCGAGTTGGCGCGGCGGGGTCGTGCACGTACTGTCTGCGCGCTCTCACCCGCCGGATTCTGGGATGCGGGCGGAACCGGGCATGCCGATTCTTCCGCCACCATCGCGCGCAACGTCACCTTCGCGCGCCTGACCCGGCCGCTCGCACCGCTGACGCTACGGTCATCGCTGGTGCGGCGGTTGGCCTTGCGGGTCATCGCCGAACACGGCGATCGCCTCGAATCATCGGCCGCCGAGGGCATCGTCGCGGATCTTCTCGGCTGCACGGTCACCGATGATCTGCTCAATACCAAAGATGCGATCGCGGAGTTCGAGCGGCTACCTTGCCCGATCACCGTGGCCTGGTCGCAGGCCGACCGTATCTTTCCGGTAGCGGTCAATGGCGCGATCGCCCAGCAGCGCCTACCAGGTGTCACGTTCGAGGTTCTGCCCGGTGTCGGGCACGTCCCCATGATCGATGACCCGGCGTTGGTCCTGCGCACCATCCTGACCTGCACCAGCGAGGCTCCGTCTCCGGATGATTCGCCACCGGAGGTGAGGGGGCCGGAGCGCGCACCTGGTCCCGTTCCTCATCCGAAGCTGTAGCGGACGCCGGTCAGTTGACGACGCCGTATCCGCGGCCGGGCAACTCCGATGGCTGACCCTGGCGCGCCGCGCCCGCACACCTGAGACCGAGCGGTGAAACTGTCGGTAGTCACAAACGTGAGACAGGGAGGCGACATGCACTGGGATCAGATGTCCGCAACGCCCGATGACCTCCGCGAGCGGGTGATGCGGGGGCGTCGAAGTGCCGGGCAACTCGGGGTGCTCGGGTCGATCATCGCGGCGGCGGAAGGTTCGTGGCTCGGTGCGATGGATACCGACAGTCGGGGGGCGGCCGAGTTGCGAATGCACCTCGCCGGGCGTTTCCGCCTGACCGCGGTCGTGACGAGTGCCGGAAAGTTCGATCTCGTGCAGCTGACGGGACCGAGCGCCGATCGGGTGCTGTCGTCGAAGCCGTCGATGCGGCGCGGGTGGGATACGGATCAGCGCATGCCCAAACAGCCGGACTGGCTGGATTACGTTGTGGGCTGGGTGATGTACGCCAGTGCGGAGGTCGACCGTCGTGCGATCGTCGAGTGGCGGCTGGCCGGTGCCGACCGGAAGTTGGCGGCAATGAACGACACGGTGGACAACCTGCGCGCCAGCCTCCGGGAACGCGAACAGTTGCGTGATGAGCTGGCCGCCGAGGTCGCGGACTTGCGCAATGAGCTCGAATCCCGCACCGGGAGTTAATAGTCGTTCCCACCGGTGGCAGATGGTCGCCCGTCCAGACATACTCGACGCTTGACATGACAACGTCGGTGAAAGGTGTCCGGGCATGACCATCGGCCCGCTGACTGCACTGGTACTGCTCGCCGCCGGCCTGCTCTTCGTGACGGCGCTCGGCCTCGGAGTGTGGAAATGGTTGGCGATGGTCGGCGCACCCGATGGCCGGGCGCACCCGTACGTCGATATCGCGCACCGCTCGGCCCTGCTCTATTCGTTCGCGACCGCGATGATCGCGATCTTCGTGGAACTATCCGACTGGCCCGCCGCCGTCAACGCGACCGCGGCCACTGTGCTGATCCTGATGTTCGTCATCACCATCGCCAACTACATCAACCACGGTATCCGCCGCGACACCGACAACCAGATGCACAATCCGCCGCCGGCCATGCGCTGGGTACTGGTCGCACTGATCCTCGGCGAAATCGGCGGATTCTGTGTCCTGCTAACAGGATTCGCCGCCGCGCAATTCTTCTAGTCACGCGACCCCGATCGCAGGAAATCGTCGCGGGGTTCGACACACGCTAGGCCATCAGCTTCGCCGCCAGCGACTACCTTTGCCCCAGCGGAACTCTCGGGCGTGTTCTGCATGGACACCACGGTGAGCGCGCCCGCCGCTCGCCGCACCCGATCCTCGTTGTCATCATCGAGCACCACCTTCGCCAGCGCGCCCGCGATGAATCGCGTCCGCCAGGCACCTCTGGTGTCAAGTGGTGCTCGGCGCGTCGAATACTTGTGCCGCAACCAATTTTGCGGCACAAGGCCAACTACTACGTGGTGGTCTGCCGCCTCGGCAGCTTCCAGCCCGGTCGCGGGAAGTGGCAGGTGTAGCCGTCCGGATAGCGCAGCAGGTAGTCCTGGTGCTCGGGCTCGGCCTCCCAGAACTCGCCGGCCGGGGTCACCTCGGTGACCACCTTGCCGGGCCACAGGCCCGAATCCTCGACATCGACGATGGTCTCGAGCGCGACGCTCTTCTGCTCGTCATCGAGATAGAAGATCGCCGAACGGTAGCTGGCACCGATGTCGTTGCCTTGGCGGTCCTTCGTCGTCGGGTCGTGGATCTGGAAGAAGAACTCCAGCAGCGCCCGGTAGTCGGTCTGCGCCGGGTCGTAGATGATCTCGACGGCCTCGGCATGGCCCGGGTGATTGCGATAGGTGGGGTGGTCGTTCTGCCCGCCGGAGTAGCCGACTCGCGTCGAAATCACTCCCGGCTGCTTACGGATCAAATCCTGCATGCCCCAGAAGCAGCCGCCGGCCAGAATCGCCTTTCGCGTGTCGCTCATGACTCCGCCTCGCTGGTGCTCGGCTCCGTCACGACCGACAGGTCGGCTGTGCTGATTGTTCGCTCGCTCATGCGTCCTCCTTAGTGAACAAACTCTTGTACCGACCGTAACCTTCCGCCTCGAGGTCATCGAGGCGGATGAACCGCAGGGCCGCCGAGTTGATGCAATACCGCAGGCCTCCCGCCGCGCGCGGTCCGTCGGTGAACACATGCCCCAGATGGCTGTCACCGTGCGCCGAACGCACCTCGGTGCGGATCATCAGATGACTGAAATCCCGCTTTTCGAGCACGTTCTCGCCCTCGATCGGCTTGGTGAAACTCGGCCATCCCGAACCGCTGTCGAACTTGTCGACCGAGGCGAACAACGGTTCACCGGACACCACGTCCACATAGATACCTGGCTCGTGATTGTCCCAGTATTCGCCCGTGAACGCCCGCTCGGTCCCGTTCTCCTGGGTGACGTGGTACTGCTCGGGCGACAGCGCGTCCACCGCGGCGGGGTTCCGGTTGTATTCCTTTGCCACCTGACCTCCTCATATCGGCCCCACGTACAACCCGCGGTCCGATCCGGAAAGTCCCCGCCGACCAGCGCGTCACACTTCCGTCATTATTGCGTGGCCAGAACTCGTGCAACGTGGGTGCGAAGTCGAAAATTCACCGGTTCGTGCGGAAGGCATCGCGGAGCCAAGGCGCCCGGCGGTGGTGCGGGCGGAACCGGTCGGCCCAGCGCGGGTTCGATTCGTCGCGGCGGTAGGCAGCGAGCTGGCCCGCCATCGCAAAATGTAGGTGGGTGGCCTTGCCGATCACCTCGCCATCGGTGGCCAGGGCCTCCGGCCTGGGCAATTGCACATAGAGTTCGGGTAGGCGGCGCTCGCCGTAGACCTTGCTGTGGCCGATCGCGGCCAGCAGCAGCGCCACCAACGCGCGGGTGCGCGACCAGCGCAGATCGGCGCGCAGCCAGCGGACATCCAGTAGTCCGGCGTCGAGCCGGTCGCGGAAGGCGGGTACGGCGCCGTGCGGGTGGTAGGGGCCGTTGCCGATGAACAGGAACCACACTCGCTGCCAGCGATCGTCGAGATAGATCTCGATCGGTTCGGACCGGTGCAGGGTGACCAACAGCGCGGCAGCGAAGGCGGGCCATTTGCCCCAGCGCGCCTGCCACTTCTCGCGCAGCCGCACCAGGTCAGGATAGGCGCCGATGCTGGCGGTATTGATCAAATGCCTGGTGTGCGAACCGGTTTCGTCACCGTACTCGACGCGCGCGATATCGACCGCGACCGCCTCACCCGCACCGGTGGCATCGATCACTTCGATCAGGTCGTAGACGCCGAGATCACGGGCGAAATGGTTGAGCGTGCCGGTGGGGATGACGGCTAGTGGCAACTCGTGCCGCAGCGCCACCGCGGCCGCGGCCGCCACGGTGCCGTCGCCACCGGCGATGCCCAACGCCAGCACCCGCCCGGCGCGTTCGGCGAGCGCCCGTTCGAGTTGTTCGGCGGCATCCAGGTCGGGTTCGGTGCGCAGAACGGTGGCGGCGGGCAGGGCCGCGATGATATCGGCGGTGGGATCGTAGTTCGGATCGCCGGAAACCGGATTCACCAACACCAAAAGCCCCTCGCCCGCCTCTAGTGCGGGCGCCTCACGGACCAGCCTGGCTTGTGCCTCGTCCGATTCACGCACGGGCCACCAGCGTCGGGTGGCCAATGCGATACCGGAACCCACGGCCGCTCCGACGAGCACATCCGAGCTCCAGTGCACGCCGGTGTGCACCCGCGAGTACGCGACGGTGGCTGCCAGCGGGGCGACAACGAGTGCGGTGCGCGGACTTTCGAGCGCGACCGCGGTGGCGAATGCCGCCGCGCAGGCGCTGTGCCCGGAGGGGAAGGAGGAGGACTTCGGGGCGGGCGTCAGCCGCCGGTATGCGGGCAATAGTTCGGCGGCCGGTCGGCGTCGCGCAATGAGCGTCTTGAGGCCGAGGTTGACGGCCAGGCTCGCGCCCCCCACCGACACGACTCCGCGCAGCGCGGCCCGCCGCGGTGTGCCTTGGCGGGTGGCGAGCAGCGCGGCGCTGGCCAGCCACAGCGCACTGAAATTGGCACTCTTGGTGAGCCGAAGCAGGCCGCTGTCGACCATCGAGGCCGGCAACTCGGCGACCGCGCTGCCGACCGCCCGATCGAATCGTCCGACCCTGTAGAACTTTCGGCGTACCCAGCTACTCACCCGCTCGACCTTACCGATCGCTGCGGACAACCTGGTGCGGCTCGTGGCCCAGGGCAATGCGAAGCAGGTCATAGGTCAATAGGGTTGACCTATGACGAGCAACCCGTTCTTCGAGCCAAGTGCGCTGCCGTATGAGCTTCCTCCGTTCGCCGAGATCGGTACGGAGCACTATTTGCCTGCGTTCGAGCGAGGGATGGCGGAGCAATTGGCAGAGGTTGCCGCCATCAGCTCGAGCGGGGAGGAGCCGAGTTTCGCGAATACCATTGCGGCCTTGGAGCGTTCGGGGGCCGTGCTGATCCGGGTCTCGAATGTGTTCTTCAATATCACGGGGTCCGATTCCAGCGAGACCACCGATGCGATCGAGGCCGAGGTATCGCCGAAGCTGGCAGCGCATCGGGACGCGATCTATTTGGATACCCAACTCTTTGCACGGGTCGAGGCGCTCTATGGGCGCGGGGCGGAATTGGGCTTGGATCCCGAGGAAGCGCGGCTGTTGGAGCAATATCACATTCGGTTCGTGCGGGCGGGGGCTCGATTGGATACGGCGGGGCAAGCGCGGTTGCGTGAGTTGAATGCGGAACTCGCTGCGGCGGCTACGGAATTCGGTCAGAACATTTTGGCGCAGACCAATGGTGCGACGGTGGTCGTCGAGTCGGCAGCGGAATTGGCGGGGCTGGGGCCGGCCGCCGTGGCCGCGGCCGCGGAGAACGCTCGGGCGATGGGGCGCGAGGGCGCGTGGGCGCTTCGGCTGCAGAATGTTTCGAATCAACCCGTGCTGGCGGAACTTGCCGACCGGGATCTGCGGCAGCGCGTGATGGCGGCTTCACTGGGCCGCGGGTTGGGTGACAACGGTGCGCTCGCCGTGCGGATCGCCGCATTGCGAGCGGAACGGGCCGCGCTGCTCGGCTATTCGGATCATGCGGCGTATACAGTCGAGGATCAGACCGCCAAAACCCCTGCGGCAGTGGAGGAGATGCTAGAGCGATTGGTTGCACCAGCGGTGGCCAATGCGCAGCGGGAGGCGGCCGAGTTGGCGCAAGCCATGGGTGGGCAGGAGCTGCGCTCCTGGGATTGGCAGTTCTGGTCGGAAAAGGTTCGGGCCGAACGGTTTTCGGTGGACGCGGAGGCGTTGCGTCCCTATTTCGAGCTCGAGCGGGTGTTGCGCGACGGGGTGTTCTTCGCCGCAGAGCAGGTGTACGGGATCACCTTCCAGGAGCGCAAGGATCTGGTCGGATACCACCCGGAGGTGCGAATCTTCGAGGTATTCGACGCCGACGGCAGTGCGCTCGGACTGTTCCTCGGTGACTTCTTCGCGCGACCGTCGAAGCGCGGCGGGGCGTGGATGAACGCATTGGTCAGCCAGTCACGGCTTTTGGGGAAGCGGCCGGTGGTGGTCAACAACCTCAATATCGTGAAGCCGCCCGCGGGCGAACCTGCCCTGCTCACCTGGGACAACGTGCGCACCCTCTTCCACGAGTTCGGGCACGCGCTGCACGGGCTGTTCTCGGATGTGACGTATCCGTTCTTCTCAGGCACCAAAGTACCGCGGGATTTCGTCGAATTCCCATCCCAGGTGAACGAGATGTGGATGTCGCGACCGCACGTACTCGCCAACTACGCCAGGCATATCGAGACCGGTGAGCCGATGCCCACCGAACTGGTCGAGCGGATGGCCGAGGCCGCGCGTTTCGGCACCGGCTTCAAGACCGTCGAATACCTCGGCGCGACACTGCTGGACTGGGCGTGGCACCGCGTACCCGCACCCGAGGCGCTGGCCGACACCGATGCCGAGGCGTTCGAAGAGGAAGCTTTGCGCAAGGCCGGTCTGGCCATCGACGCGATTCCGCCGCGCTACCGAACCGGCTACTTCGCCCACATCTTCTCCGGCGGTTACGCGGCGGGCTACTACTCCTACATCTGGAGCGAGGTGCTGGACGCGGACACCGTCGAATGGTTCGACGAGGGCGACGGGTCCATCCGCGAGAAGGGCGAGACCTTCCGTCGCGAACTGCTCTCCCGCGGTGGCTCGGTGGACCCGCTCGCGGCCTTCGAATCCTTCCGCGGCCGCGCCCCCGAAATCGAACCGCTGCTGGTCCGACGGGGTCTGATGAACTGATCCCGCGCTGGAACCGGCTGTGGTGCAGCCGGTTCCAGCGCGGGATCGCTACCCGAACAAGCCGCCGAGCACGCCGCCGCTTTGTCCGGCCTCCTGACCGCCACCGGTGCCGCCGATGAAACCGCCCGGTGGCAGTTCCGAGGGCTGCACGATGACGAAGCCGCGCCCGGTGAACGACAGCGTCAGGCCCTCTCCGGTGCTGCGGCCGATGAGTCGGCCGAGGCCGAAGGAGTCGTTCCGTTTGATGCCGGTGGACAGGCTCGACGACCAGGCCACCGCGGCCTGCGGATCGGCGTAGGTCGGTTGGTCGACATTGAGGACGACGGGCGAGCCGTGCGTGGTGATGGCGATGCGACCGCGCCCGCTGAACACGCAGTTGAAGAAACCCGCGTTACTGGCGAAACCGGCTGCGCCCTGGACCCTTTGGATGTTGTAGGACAGCGATGTATCGAAGGCGAGCACATTCGAGCCGTTGATGGTGAGGCCATCGGTGCCGTCGAGGTCGACGGTGTGCACATCGGCGGCGGAATCGGCGAGGAACAGGTCGCCGCGACCGGACACCTGCATCAGGGGCACCCCCTCGCCGGTCAGCCGCTGCTGGATCGCACGGCCTATTCCGCCCGAACCGAGCGCCTTGAACTGCAGGTCGCCCTGGTAGGCGACCATCGAGCCGGCCCGCGCCATGGTCTCGCCGTTGACGGCGACCTTGATCATCTTGCCGCCCTGCTTCTGGATGCCGATGCCGTTGACCTCGGCGTGGCTCGGATTGAATAGTTCGCTCTGCATCGGCAGCGCTCCTTGCTGGGGTGCAATCGGTGGTGGCGGCGGCACGGCGCCGGACGGGGGATAGGCCGGCGGAACCGGAGCCTGATAGTGCGGTTGGGCTGGATATTGCGGCGCCGCCGGGGGCACCGGAGCCTGGTACTGCGGCTGGGCTGGGTATTGCGGCGGTACCGGAGCGGGCGGCACCGTGGCCTGCGGCTGGGCCGGAGCGGCTGGCGATGCTGTTTCGGGTTCGTCGTCGATATTCACACCGAATGCCGTCGCGATTCCGGCCAGACCGTTGTCATAACCCTGCCCGACCGCGCGCACCTTCCACGCACCGCCGCGCCGGTAGATCTCCACGCACACAACGGCCGTCTCGGTGCTGAGCCCGGTCATCGGGAAGGTCAGCGTTGCGGCATCGGATCCGATCGTCGCGGTCAGCGAACTCGCGCCCGCGAAGGTCGGCGGCCCACTGCCGTCGAGGCTGGCCGTGACCACGACCTTGTCGACGTCGGCGGGCAGCGCGGAGGTCTGCACATCGACCATATCGCCGGCACCGCGGCCGTGCCGATAGGTGACACCGGGTCCGGCCGGTTGATTGAAGAAGACGAAGTCGGCATCGGAGCGGACCCTGCCGTCGGCGCCGAGCAGCAGCGCCGATACATCGACCGGCGCTGCGCAGGTGACGGTCACGATCATCCGGTCGCCGGGCGCGGGGCGATTCTCCCCGCGTGCGAGTGCGGTCACGGCGGACCGCCCCGGTCGATATGTCCGAGTGGCATGCGATTCACGGGATCAAGTGTGTCGCGAGTCCCGTCCGATTGCCACCACCCGCGATAGATCCGGCCACGGCGGCCTGCGCAGCACCGCGAGCGTGGCGATGACCGCGGCCAGCAGACCGATCATTTCACCCATCAGCGCGATCCGCGTCGCATCGACGGCGGGTGTCCAGCTGACCGCGCCTTCATGGACCACGAACGCACCAACCGGACGCGCGCTGTGCAGCAGGCCGCCGGTCCTGGCGACGGTGATGATCGTGGTGCCGTCGGATGTTTCGTACGGTTGCCCGTAGATAAGCGAATCATCCACTGTGCGTAGTGAATTCAATTGGCTTCGAAGCATTGATTCCTCCCCTCGATGCGGAACCGGCGGTGGCGCGGCCCTCTTGGAGTATCGGCGGCACCACCAAATGTGGCAAGGCTGCCCTGCGGCGGGGTGTGGTACGAAGTTGCGGGATTGGCGGTGAGAGGCGAGTGGGTTGTCGGCGAGGCTTTTGCGGTGGTCGGTGCTGGTTGTGGTCGGTGCGGCGCTGATCACCGTGCCGGGGGCACAGGTCGATCCGGAATACCGGTTCTATCACCAGAGACTGCACTGGCACGCTTGCGGTCTCGAGGATCTGGACAAGGCCGGGGCCGAATGCGCGGATGTGCTGGTGCCGCTCGATTATTTGCGACCCTCCGATCGCACGCTGAAGATCGCGATATCGCGAGTTCGGGCCAGCGGTCCGGATCAGCGTCATGGTGTTCTGCTGGCCAATCCGGGTGGGCCGGGTGCATCGGGACTGGACACCGTGGATCTGCTCGGCGACGTGCTCACCCCGCAGGTGCGGGCCCGTTTCGATTTGATCGGTATGGATCCGCGTGGTGTCGGCGACTCCGGGCGCACGCCGCGCTGCGGATGGCCGGTCGGCGAAATGATCCATTCGGCGGGTGTGGATGCGCAAGGCTTCGCGCGTGAAACCGCACTGGCGGCGGATATGGCAGCGGGCTGTCTGGCCGATGATCCGGTGAAGGTGCGCCAGCTCACCACCCGCAATACCGCTCGCGATATGGATGTCATTCGAGTGGCGCTGGGCGAACCGAAGCTCAGCTATTACGGCGTCTCCTACGGCACATATCTCGGTGCGGTATTCACCCAGATGTTCCCGGACCGCAGCGACAGGATGGTGTTCGACAGCGCGATCGATCCGGATCGATATTGGACCGGCCTCGTTCAGGATTGGGGTGCCTCGGACGAGCAGGCGATCGATGAATGGTCGAATTGGGCTGCGGGACAGGATGATAAGTATCACTTCGGTTCGTCCCCGACCGACGTGCGGGCATGGTTGACAGAGCTGATCGTCGCAGTGGCACGGCAACCGATCGTGATCGAAGACTTCCCGATCAACGATCACTGGCTTCCCTTTCTCCTACACAACCTGGTGACCGACTTCCGGCGCAACCAAGTGCTGGCCGAAACGCTACGAGAGATCGCCGATGCGGCGGGCGGCCCTCCCGTGGCCGCGCGAGCGCCACGCTTGCAAATCGTCTTGCAGGCCTTGCGATCCGAGGAGAACTCCGTCCTCGCCCAGATCGCCTGCGGCGATGCCGCGGCACCGACGGATTCGGCATGGTATGCGGGCAATATCGAAGCCAGCCGTGCCACCCAGCCCATATTCGGTCCGCTGGCCAACAACATCCAGCCGTGCGCATTCTGGCCCAGACCCGTCGAACCCGCCACCACCGTCCGGAATTCGGTTCCGGTGCTCATCCTGCAGGCGACCGGTGATGCCCGAACCCCGTACACCCACGGCATCCGACTACATCAGCACCTGTCCGCATCCCGTTTGGTCACACTGCAGGACATCCGCATCCACATGACCTTCCGGCCGGATCTGAGCGCCTGCGTCAACAACGCGATCAATACCTACTACGCCGATGGCACCCTGCCCGCCGCCGACGTCACCTGCCACGCGGACCAGTAGGTCAACCGGGAACCACTGCCCATGAGTGATACCGCGACGCCGCATTCCACAGGAAGAAACTGTTCGTCCCCGCCGCGGCCGCGGCATCGATCTGCGCTTTGACCTCGGCATCCCCGTAGTTCACTCCAAGGCTGAAATCCTGCAGCCACGGAATGACTTTCGCGCCGGTGCCTTTGGTCTGTTCGAAGAAGTCGGCCAGCGACCGGAAAATGATGTCGTACGGCTGGGCATTGGGGTTGGTGACACCGTACTCACCCGCATTCCAGTGCGACGGGTACAGCATCGGAGCGACATAGTCGACGTACCGGGCGATCTGTCGTATGTCTTGCGCGATCTCATCCGGCCGCGTCGCAGCGATGCCGAACACCGCGGCACTGAGATTCGCGCCTTTGTCGCGCACCGGATCCCGGCTCTCGTGTAGGAACTCGGCGATGGAATCACTCGGCGTAACGGTCAGCCCCGGAAACTGCATCTGCGACAGTGCACCATCGGGCCGTCGGACATAGTCGTACATGATTCCGTCGAAGCCGAGTTCGGCCGCCTCGGTGGCGAGATCGATGTTGTACTTGCGGATTTCGGGATTGGCGAAATTGGTGAATGCGATCGCACCGTACTTGCTGGCGTACGGCTGACCGGAGGGATTCTGGATGACCCAGTCCGGATGTCCTTCGCGCCAGGCCCATCCGGCCATAGTCGGATCGCGGAAGGCCACGATCCGCCCGACCACCCGCAGATTCATATCGTGCAGTTGTCGCAGTGCGGCGCGCACATCGTAGATATCGGCGGCCGCGCCCGCCTGCCGTGCCAGCGGCACTTGCGAGTCGTAGCCGATGACCCCGTCCTCATCCTTGATATCGAGCTGAACGGTATCGATGCGTCCCTCGCGGGCCATATCCAGAATGGGATCGCGTAAGCCCTCGTATGCCCACCCGTACGCCGTGATGTGCACGGCCTTGACCCGGGGCATATCGACCGAGGTCGTAATCGCCTGCGTCGCCCTATTTCCCGCCGCGTCGACTGCGGTCACCTCCTCGCCGACCGGTGTGCGCGGCAGCGTGATCTCGAAGGTGCCGTCCGCGGCGGGGGTGACCGACTGTGTGCCGACGGAGACGTGTACCGCACCGGATTCCTTGCCGCGCAACGTGATCGGCTGACGATACGATCCGGGCCCGCCCGGCTGGGTCACCTCGAGTTTCGGCGCCTCGGTATCGACGGTAAAGGTCGCGGTAACGCCCGGACCGGCGCTGAATCGGCCGACGATTCCCCCGCGTGGGATCTCGGCGGTGAACTTGTGCTTGCCATCGGCGAGCTGACCGGGCCGGTACACCACCGAATCGCCCTCGACCGTGCCGGTCACCGTCTTGCCGTCGAGTTCGAGCCGCATATCGTTCGGGTTGTGGCCTTCGGCGTCGACGCGCAATGCCAGACCGGTCAGCGTGCTTGCCCCGACGACTCCATCCGGTAATCCGGCCAGCGCCAACCCCGCGGGTTCGGACCGATTGGCGCCGATGATCACGGATGCGATGAGGATTGATAAAGCTGCGATAACCGCCATTGCCGCCAGCCGCCACCGCCCGGTGATCCGGACCGATTTGTTCAACGCGCACACCAACTTTCATTTGTCGCTATTGCCTAACTATCTACCTCGGACAGCGCTGCCGGGCGTGGTTATACCGATTCGCAACCGAGATTCCTTGGCGCCGCGTACCGTTCGATCGGTGGTGCGGTGCTCGGCTATCGGAACTCGGGTTGTCCTGTCGGCCTTGATATTCGCGACGGGCACCGCGTGCGGTGCGGCGGCGGATCCGGTCCCGGCGGCCATCGAAAAGGTTCCGGTGGCCACATGGACGCCTGACCCGATTGCAGTGCGAGCCAACGAACTCGGACTCGTCCCCATTCTGATGTACCACCAGGTAACACCGAGTCCGGTGGGCGAATACGACCAGACTCCGGAGAAGTTCCGCGCCGAACTCGAGCGGTTGTACCGCGAGAACTATCGACCGGTGACCGCTGGCGATTACATCTGCGGCCATATCGACATCCCCGCAGGCACCCACCCGGTGGTGCTTACCTTCGACGACTCCACCATCACCCAACTTCGGTTCACCGAGGACGCTGAGGTGGTCCCGGATACCGCGATCGGGATACTCGAGGAGTTCGGAGCGCGCAATCCGGACTTCCGGCCCACCGCGACGTTCTATGTCAATAACGAGCCGTTCGCCGGTGACGGGCACGCACTGCCCTGGCTGGCCGCGCACGGATACGAAATCGGCGCGCACACCGCGAGCCACGCCAACCTCGGTCGCCTGGATAGCATCGGCGTACAGCGTGAGCTGGTCGAGAACCTGCGCGCGATCGTGACCGCGGCGCCTGGTAATCGTGTGCGCACGATGGCCTTACCGCTCGGCATCTTTCCGGCCGATCGTGTACTCGCCACCGCAGGAAGCTGGGACGGTACGAACTACGCGTTCGAGGCCGTGTTGCTGGTCGGCGCCGAGCCCGCACCCTCCCCATTCGGACAGCTCGATCCCGCTGGTGTGCCGCGCATCCGGTCGGGGAAGAGTGAGGTCGACTTCGCCTCCGCCTACTGGCTCGACCGCCTCGATCAACATCCCGACCAGCGCTACACCTCCGACGGCAATCCGAACAAGATCTCGGCCCCCAAACTGCTTGCCGACGAACTGAATCCGCGCTGGCGTGGCCAGTTCAACCCCTATTGACAAGCATAGATCCAAGTATGCCAAGAGTTTGCGGCGCCTGACCCGGGAGACAGTGGTCAACTCACGGCCGCTGAGGTGTTGGATGTCGGGATGATCCGACCAGGCCGTTTCGCCCTGAGCGGCCGTATGTATATTAGCGAGCGCAACTAGTTACGGGTGATCGGCGTGTGGGGGCAGATCGCTCGTGGCGCAGTGTGCCAACTGCTCGACCGGCTCGACTCAGGTTTCGAGACACTTCCACCACGGATAGCCGATCAGAACTAGGGCTCAAATTATGACGAATTCGACGACCCAGGCCCCGGCAACGTCGCCGGACCTGGATGCCGGTGAGGGTGCGTCACTGTCACACCGGCAGATCCTCACCATCCTGTCCGGACTGCTGCTCGGCATGTTCCTCGCCGCGCTGGATCAGAACATCGTGAGCGTCGCGATCGTGCGGATCGCCAACAGCCTGGACGGATTCGACGAACAAGCCTGGGCGACCACGGCGTATCTGATCACCGCGACGATCACCACGCCGCTGTACGGCAAGCTCGCCGATATCTACGGCCGAAAGCCGTTCTACCTCACCGCGATCGGACTGTTCGTCATCGGTTCGGTGGCCTGCACCTTCGCCACCTCGATGTACGAACTCGCCGGATTCCGCGCCTTTCAGGGCCTTGGTGCGGGCGGGTTGATGTCGTTGGCGTTCACCATCATCGGCGATATCGTGCCGGCCCGGGAGCGGGTGCGCTACCAGGGCTATTTCATGATGGTCTTCGGTACGGCGACCGTGCTCGGCCCGGTGCTCGGCGGCTTCTTCTCGAATTATGATCAGCTCTGGGGTCTCGAGGGTTGGCGCTGGGTCTTCCTGGTCAATGTGCCGATCGGCGTGCTCGCGCTCGGCGTGGTCGCCAAGGTGCTCAATGCGCCGCATCAGCGCCAGGATCACCGCATCGACTGGTTCGGCGCGGTCGCATTGACGACCTGTGTGGTGCCGCTGCTGATCGTCGCCGAACAGGGCCGGGACTGGGGCTGGAGTTCGCAGCGCGCGCTCATCTGCTATGGGATCGGTGCGGGCGGACTGCTGCTGTTCCTGCTCGTCGAGTTCCTGATGAAGGATGCGGCGCTGATTCCGCTACGACTGTTCAAGAATTCGACCTTCAGCGTGACCATCGCGGGTGGGTTCATTGTCGGTATCGCGATGTTCGGCGCGATCGTCATGGTGCCGCAGTACTTCCAAGTGGTGCGCGGATATTCGCCGACCAAATCGGGTCTGCTGATGCTGCCGCTGGTACTGGGGATCATGTTCGGTTCGCAGCTGGCCGGGCTGACCACCAAATTGACCGGCCGTTACAAGATCCTGCCGGTGATCGGGACATTCATAATCGCCGTCGGCGCGGCGCTCTACGGGCAGGTGCATTACGACAGTCCGCTATGGCAGCCGCTGGTCTACGGCGGCGTCATCGGATTCGGGCTCGGTTGCTGCATGCAGACCCTGATCATCGCGGCACAGAATGCCGGTCCGCGTTCTGATATGGGTGTTTCGACCGCATCGGCGACCTTCTTCCGGCAGATGGGCGGCACGCTCGGTGTCGCGGTGTTCCTCACCATCCTGTTCAACCTCTTGCCGCACCGGATCATCGACGCCTTCGGTGGTGCGCTGCCCGCCGGATTCGACGCCGCTCAGTTGAGCACCATGCAGAGCAATACCAGCGGAATCGCGGCGCTGCCGGATGAGCTCAGGGTGCCGATCCTGATCGGGTTCACCGATGCGATGCACGGCGTCTTCTATGTCGCAGCGGGAGTTGCGCTGCTGGCGTGCTTGGTGCTGATGTTCATGAAAGAGATTCCGCTGCAGGACAATCCGGCTCCCGTCGTGGAGTCGGTGACCCTGGAATCCAGCTGGGAGGAGGCGCAGGTCTGGGAGGGTGCCGCGAAGGTGCTCTCCGAACCCGAACCGGTGCTGGCGGGCGCGGTCAGCCGAGTCTCGGTGAATCACGACGGCAATGGTGTGTATGTGGCCGCCGTTGTGCCGCAGTCGCATTCGGGCCTCGACTACGAAGGCACGTCGATCGGCGGGCGGATCGGACGCGAGGATGGCAGACCGGTGCCCGGCACGGTGCTGACCCTGATCGACCAACGGGGACACCAGGTTTCGCGCGCGACCGGGGATGCCGACGGCGGCTACCGCATCGAGGCACCGGCCGCGGGCAATTATGTCTTGATCGCGTCGGCGACCGGACACCGGCCGGAGGCGGTCAGCGTGGCCATCGGACAGCGACCACAGCTGCTCGACCTGACCCTCACCGGCTCCGGCGAATTGTCCGGAGTGGTCCGCTCGGCCGGTCGCGGCACCCCGCTACCGGGTGCCACCGTCACACTCACCGATATCCACGGCGAGGTCGTCGGTGCCGCCATTACCGCTGGTGACGGCGCGTACATCTGCCACGGCGTCGTCTCCGGCACCTACACCCTGGTGGCCGTCGCCGAACATATGCGCCCCAGCGCCACCACCCTCACCATCCCCGACAGCGGCCTCCTGCATCACGACATTGATATGGCATCGATGGCCGTGCTGGCCGGATCCGCCTGGGCCGACGGCGACCGGGCCGTTTCGGACATCCAGATCACCGTCCTCGACGCAGCCGGCGACCTCACCGCCACCGCCCGCACCGATGCCAACGGCCGCTACCTGGTAACCGACCTCCCAGAAGGCCACTACACGGTGATAGCCCGCGGCTACCCACCCGTCACCACCCGAGTAACAGTCTCCGGCGGCGAAGTAAACCACGACGTCCGGCTCGGCTACGAACCCGCCGAAGCCTCCGACCCCCGATGACGCTGGAACGGTCTATTCGACGTGCGGTAGCACCTCCGCGGCAATGCGCTCCATTTGAGCGCCCTCGTCGAACAACGGGTTGATCAGGATCGTTTCGGCTCCGGCGTCGGCCACTGCGCGCAGGCCCTGGATGCAGTCCTTGGGTGTGCCGTGTACGGCGACGGGCAGCAGGGTTGCGCCGAATTCGCCGTAGAAGTCGATCAGAGCGGTGCCCATGCGCTGTTCGGCCCGCGCCGGATCATCGTCGACCGCTATGTAGACGCGTTTGGCGATGCGGAAATCCGATGGGTCGCCGGAGTTTTCGGCCAAGGTCCCGCGCACGTACCGGACCTGCTGGGCGAATTCGGCCGTCCTACTCGAACCAGCACCGAAGAATCCGTTGCCGTGCCGCACCGCCCGCCGCAATGCCGCGGGTGTGCTGCCACCGAACCACAGTGGCGGATGAGGCTTCTGGAACGGCTTCGGCTCCATGGTGGCGCCGGTCAGCTGCCAGAACTCGCCCTCGATATCGATTCGCGGCTGCGTCCACAGCGCCTTCATGACGCGCAGGCCCTCATTGAAACGGGTCACCAGATTGTCGGCGGGGTCGACATCGAAGGCGGAGAACATCCGGTTGCGTCCGCCGATCCCGACGCCGATCTCCAGTCGGCCACGCGTGAGCTGATCGAGCGTGCTGATGCGTTTGGCGAGGTGCACCGGATTGTGCAGCGGCGTGACGAACACCGCGCATCCGAAGCGCAGCCGCTCATTGCATGCGGCCGCGTAGGTCAACAACTCGATCGGACTCAGATTGGGCGCGGAACCGAGCAGCTGTTCGGTCGTCCAGGCGCTCTCGAAGCCGAGCGCTTCGGCTCGATCCAGGTAGGCCCGCAGATTTTCCGGTTGGAACGATCCGTCGGGAATGAGCTGCGGAACCGAAATGGCGTATCGCATCGTCGGACCTTATCTCGCGGGGTCGATCCAGTCGTTCCGGTGATCTCGAGCCATACCTGAACATGCTGGTAACTCGACTGTAACCGCCCGCCGAGCGGCAGCGCTGCCCGCACGGTTAGATTATCCGAAAGCCGTTATCCCAGAAAGGAAAACAACCCCGTGGGGCCGTTCTGCAGAGCCGTCTTCCTGGACGCCGATCACAAGCTGATCGGGTATCTGGAACCCAAGGTCCGATTCCTGAAACGCGCCTGGATCGGCGACGACTTCGTCCAGGGTGTGGAGCGCCTCCTGACGGTGCCGACACGCGTGGTGTGGGCCGGACCGCAGGTGGGTGAGCAGGCCAGCCTCTACGCCAAGGCCGCCTCCGTCGCCCCTCTGGTCGCGCCCCAGCACGGCTTCATCGGCCGCTACATCCTCAATCACGACAAACGCACCTATGTGGACAAGGCGACGGTCCGGCACGGCGACGACCGCCACCGCATCCACCCGCTGCCGATGCTCACCGCCGAAGGCGCGGATTGCGCCGACGGCCACGTCGCATTGGTCGGCACCTGGTCCGGAGATCGCATCTCGATGAGCGCCACCGTGCCCGCCGGCTTCGAACTACTGAAGTACGACATCGTGCCGAACTAACCCATGCGTATCAGAGTCGCGGATCGAAGACCAGCCGAAATCCGGTGAGCCCGTGCTCATCACCGGTGGCCCAGAACTCCCGTCCCGGCAATTCGTTCTGTGGCAGCCCGGCTTGTTCGGCGATATCGGCCGCCGGTATCCACATTGGCGAATGTGCCGGATGCCATGGTGTCTGCACCTGCGCCCGATCGCCGAACAACAGGATCACCCGCACCCGCACTGGTTCCGGATCCATAGTTACATGATGCGCGCTCGCAACGGCTTTGCCGAAGTCGCGTGCATCAATCGAAACGTACTTCCCACCGTTTGATGCCATTGAGCCATCCGGAGCGCAGATACTCCGGTTCGGCGACCTGACTCAATTCGGGCATGGTGTCGGCAATGGCATTGAACATCAGATCGATCTCGAGTCGGGCCAGGTTCGCGCCGAGGCAGTAGTGCGTGCCCGCGCCGCCGAAGCCGACGTGTGGATTGGGGTCGCGCAGGATATCGAAGGTGAACGGATTCTCGAAGGCGTCCTCGTCGAAATTGGCCGAGCTGTAGAACAATCCGACGCGCTGGCCCTTGCGGATCAACTGTCCGCCGAGCTCGACATCGCGCATCGCCGTCCGCTGAAATACCGATACGGGGGTGGCCCAGCGCACGATCTCATCCGGCGCGGTGCGCGGGCGCTGCTGCTTGTAGAGCTCCCACTGGTCCGGATTGTCGACGAAGGCCTTCATGCCGTGGGTGATCGAATTGCGGGTGGTCTCATTGCCCGCCACCGACAGCAGGATCACGAAGAACGCGAACTCGTCCGAACCCAGATGCTCACCGTCGATATCGGCATTGACCAGCTGCGTCACGATATCGTCGGCCGGGCAGCCGCGCCGCTGCTCGGCCATGGTCCAGGCGTAGCCGCTCAATTCCAGCTGTGCGGTCTGCGCATCGCTGGCGTACTCCGGATCGTCGGCGCCGATCATCTGATTGGACCAGTGGAACAGCTTCTTGCGATCCTGCTGCGGCACCCCGAGTAGTTCGGCAATGGCCTGCAGCGGCAATTCACAGGCGACCTGCTCCACGAAATCACCGCTACCCGACTTCTTGGCCTCGTGCACAATTCGGGCCGCGCGCTCGGTGAGCGCCGCCCGCAGACCCTCCACCGCGCGCGGTGTGAAGCCCTTGGACACGATGCGACGATTCTTCGTGTGGGCCGGCGGATCCATATTGAGCAGAATCAGCCGCTGCATATCGATCTGTTCGCGGGTGATGGTGGACTGAAACCGGATGATCGCGCTGTTCGCGGAGGAGGAGAAGATCTCTGGATGTTTCGAGATCTCCCTGATGTCTTCGAGCTTCGTGACCGCCCAATAGCCGCCGTCATCGAAGCCGCTGGACCGGTCGGACTGGGCACACCACCAGACCGGTGCGGTTCGGCGCAGCTCCGCGAATTCTTCGGTGGGTCTGCGTTTCGCCCACAGGTCCGGGTCGGTGAAATCGAATCCGGCGGGAATCGACGGCGTGGCCATGGCCACCTCCCAGAGATGGAACACGTTCTACAACCGATTGAAGCACAATGTGCCGCTCGGAGATGGTGAAATGCCTATGCGTCGGCGGGTTCGGTGTCAGTGCTCGAGCTTGCGTAAGAGCCGGTGCAGCGTGTGCAGGTCGTCGGGGGGCAGGGCGGCGACAGCGGCCGGTGCGGGGTCGGGGGTTGCCATCGCCTGTGCGAGTACGGCACGGCCGGCGGTGGTGATGGAGACCTGTTTGCGGCGGCGGTTGGTTGGATCGATCTCGCGCACGACGAGGCCGAGTTCATCGAGGTTATTGACCGCGACCGTGGTCGCGGGTGCGTCCATGCCGGTGGCCTGCGCGATCTGGTTGAGTGTGAGCGGGCCGGGGCGCAGGCGGCGTAGAATACGAATTCGACTGAACGGCAAGCCCGTTCGCTCGGCGACCGCCCGCTTCCACGAGTCACGGGTATCCATCACCAGGTGGGTGAGCTGGGCCCACACATCGTCGGCGGTGGGTACGTCATCCGGCATGTGCGGGGACCTTCTCTTCCAGTATCGGGGCGACGCGATCGCGGGACCGCGCGGCCCAGCGGGTGTTCGCGACTATGCCGAGTATGGCGATCCCGGCCGTGAAAACCGCAATCAGCCACCACAGACCGGCGCCGGTCAGCGCGCCGCACAGTGCGACACCCATGCTCACGCCGACCTGTCTGCTTGTCGAGGCGACCGCGGACGCGGCGCCCGCGCGATCCAGCGGCATCCCGCTGACCGCCGCAGTGGTGATCGGCGCATTGACCATGCCGAATCCGATTCCGAAGATCGCGAAGATGATGACAAGTTGCCAGATCGGAGTTGTCGCATCGAGTCGGGTGAGCAGCGCGGCGGCGATGGTCATCGCGATGCCCGCCGCGAGCAGTGAAGGCCTGGTGCCATAGCGACCGACCAGACGCCCCGACAGCGGCGAGAAGATGAGTGTCGCGACCGCCATGGCCAGATACAGCGCCCCGGTGTGCACCGCCGAATAACCGCGCAACTCTTGCAGATACAGCGAGCAGGTGAACAGGAATGCGCCGAGCGCGACGAAGGCGAAGATCGCGGTCACCGTCGCCGAGGCGAACGGCACACTGCGGAAGAAGCGCAGATCGATGAATGGATCCGAGCGCCGCGATTCCTGCCACAGGAAGGCTGCGAGGGCAAGTGCCGACACCGCGAATGCGATCGGCAACCGCTCGATCAACCCGAAGACCGCCGTGAACAGGAACGCGATGGCCAGCAACTGCCCGATCGGGTCGAGTCCGCGCACTATGGCCGACTTCGATTCCGGCACATACAAAGTCGTCAGGACCAGCGCGAGTACACAGATCGGCAGATTGATCCAGAACACCGACTGCCACCCCAGCGCATCGATCAGCACACCGCCGACCATCGGACCCAGCGCCATCGAAATGCCGACCACCGCACCCCAAATGCCCACCGCGCGAGCACGTTCCACTTTTCCGGTGAAAACCTGCGTAATGATCGACATCGCAACCGGATTCAGCATCGACCCACCGATCGCCTGCAAAAACCGTGCCCCGATCAGGGTTTCGATGTTGGGTGCGAGGCTGCATGCCAGCGAGCCGAGTGCGAACACCGTCAATCCGATCCGAAACACCCGCCGCCGCCCGAACCGGTCCGCCGTCGCGCCCGCGAGCATCAGCAGACTCGCCATCGTGAGCGTGTAGATATCAACGATCCACTGCAGCCGAGCCAGCGGCGCACCCAGATCCGCCCGAATCGCGGGCACCGCTACATTCACGATCGTCGAATCCATCGACACGATCAACAGACTCAGGCAACACGTCGCCAACACCACCAACTTCTGCCGTGGCGTCAACTCTTCAACAGTTGTATTCACACAATGATTGTGTAATTACAACTGTTCCGAGTGCAAGGGGTTCCAGGGTGTGAGCCGCGCAACATGCCCGCTTATGCGCGGGACTGACGTTCAGTTGCCAGTGTGGGTCGGGATGCCGAGAACGGCGAGGAAGGCGGTCGCCGCGGGCGTGCTGCCGACGCGGCTCCAGATGACGTACTCGACACGGGCCGGTGCGTCGGTGACCTCAATGGTGACAACGCCGGTGAGCTGCGGCGCATAGGCGGCGGGAAGCATGGCCACGGCGAGGCCCGGTCCGACGAGTCGGGCGATGTAGTCGGCGCTGGTGACTTCGAAGGCGACGTCACGGTCGAGACCGGCGGCTGCGAAGGCCTGGTCGGATTGGATGCGCCCGGCTGTCCCGGCTGGGAGGTCCACGAAAACCTCGGATGCAAGTCTGTGCAGGTTGACCAGCGTTTCGCTAGCGAGGGGATGATCCGGCGCGACTACGGCGACGAGTCGGTCTCGCGCGAGTTCGTGAACGGCGACGCCCTGGGGTCGTGCCGTGGTCGGCAGGCCGAGGAAGGCCACGTCGATGGCGCCGTCGGTGACCTGGTCGACGAGGTCGTCGCTAGCGCCGACCCGCAGGTCGATGCGCACCTGGGGATACTTCCGACGGAAGTCGCGCAGCGCGCCCGGAATATCGACCGCGGCGACGGTCGGTATCAGGCCGACGGAGAGCCGTCCGCGTACCTCACCGACTGCCGCGGCGACCTCGGCGGCCGCGCGCTCGGCGGCGTCCAGACACTGACGGGCGGCGGGGAGGAAAGCCGCGCCCGCCGGAGTCAGTCGGACTCGGCGACTGGTTCGCTCGAAGAGTCGTGCGCCGAGTTCTCGTTCCAGACGTGCGATCTGGTGACTGAGAGCGGACTGGACGACCAGGCATCGCTCGGCGGCCCGGGTGAAGTTGCTGGTCTCGGCGACCGCGATGACGTAGCGCATCTGCTGGAGCTCCATAGATCAATCTTGAATCGAGATTGATCCGTTGACAAACATGTGTTGGACTCATAGATTGCGGCGAGTGAGACTGCACGTGTGAAAAGTTCAGTAGCACAGGGGGTTTCCGGTGCTTCGAAGGGAAACCTGCCTCGCGCCGCCCTGACGGCGCTCGCGCCTTTGGCGTGGGGCACGACCTATGTCGTCACCACCGAACTTCTCCCGCAAGGACATCCACTGTTCGCGGGACTCTTGCGTGCGCTGCCCGCCGGCCTCATCGCATTAGCGGTCACCCGGACGGTGCCGCGCGGTGCCTGGTGGAGGAAGGCAGCGGTGCTCGGAGTGCTGAATATCGGGCTGTTCTTCCCGCTGCTGTTCGTCGCGGCCGAACGCCTGCCCGGCGGCGTCGCCGCGACGTTGGCGGCAGCTCAGCCGCTCATCGTGGCGATTCTGGCTGTGACTGTTTTGCACGAGAGCCCGTCGGCTTGGCGGATCGGCTGGGGTGCGATGGGGGTCGGCGGCGTCGGCCTGGTGGTGATCGGGCCGAATGCGGCCCTCGATGTCCTGGGGATTGCGGCGGGTCTCGGCTGCGCGGCCACGATGGCGCTGGGCGTGACCCTCACGAAACGGTGGGGACGCCCTGCCGAAGTAAGTCCCACCGCCTTCGCCGGTTGGCAACTCACCGCAGGCGGCCTGTTCCTGGTGCCCGTCACCCTCCTCTTCGAGGGTGCACCTCCCGCGATCGACCCGCCTGCCGTCCTCGGCTACCTCTGGCTGGGACTGATCGGGGGCCTGATCGCCTACATCCTGTGGTTGCGCGGCATCACCGCATTGCCCGTCAACTCGGTCTCGATTCTCTCCCTGTTCTCGCCACTGGTCGCCGCCGTACTCGGTGCGGTCCTGCTGGGCCAGACACTCGGCCCGATCCAGCTCATCGGGTTCGGGCTCTCCCTCGCCGCCATAGTCGCGGGACAACTTCCCGTTCCCACCCGCGCCGTACTGGAAAGGACATATCGATGAAGATCGCCGTTGTCGGAGCCGCAGGCATGGTCGGTTCGCGCGTCGTCAACGAAGCCGCAAGCCGAGGTCACGACCTCATCGCGGTATTTCGGAAAGAGTGGCCGACCACGCTGCCCGCCGGGGTGACCGCCGTCGCGCATGACGCCGACCAGATGAGCAGACTGTTCAGTGGCACCGACGCGATCGTGGTGGCTACTCGTCCGGCTCCGGGGCAGGAAAACACCGTCGCCGCGACCACGAAGCCGCTGCTCGACGCGGCCGTGGCAGTCGATGCGCGCATCCTCGTTGTCGGGGGCGCCGCACCGCTGCAAATCCCGGGACATCCCGATCGGCTCGTCATCGACAGCCCGGAGTACGTTCCGCCCGCAATCCGTCCCATCGCCGCCGCCAGCCTCGCGCAACTGGAAGCCTGCCGAACACACCCGGCCAACTGGATCTATCTCAGTCCACCCGCCCTCCTCGAACCCGGACATCGCACCGGAAAGTACCGACGTGGCACCACCACCCTCGTGACCGATGCCGAAGGCGTAGCCCGAATCTCGGTCGAAGACCTCGCTGTGGCAATCCTCGACGAACTCGAAACCCCATGCGATACCCAACATTTCACCGTCGGGTACTGAGGCGAATCCGCGGCATCTTCGCCGCGCTCGCCTGCCTCGGTGTCGCCGTGCCGCTACCCGCGGATCAGGCGGCGGCAGACGGCGCGTTCCACACCACGATCGTCCTGCCCGCCGGATTTCGACCAGAAGGTATCGCGATCGGGGCACTGCCGGTCGCCTACCTCGGTTCGCAGGTAGACGGCTCGATATACCGCGTCAGCCTGATGACCGGACAGGGCGCCATCCTGAGCCCCGGGCACGGTTCACCGTCGCTCGGGCTCCAGCTCGACCACCGCGGTCGGCTGTTCGTCGCCGGTGGCACCGCTGGCGATGCGCGTGTCGTAGATAACCGGACGGGCGTGGTGTCGGCGAGCTACCGATTCGGCACGCCGCCGGACACGTTCGTCAACGATGTGGTGCTCACCTCGACCGGCGCGTGGTTCACCGACTCGCGCGCCCCGGCGCTGTACCACCTACCGGTCGGCCGCGACGGTGCGTTACCACCGCCCGAGGCGGTGGTGCGCCTCCCACTGAGCGGCGACATCGATTATGTGCCGGGAGCCTTCAACGCCAACGGAATCGTTCGCACCCCCGACGGCACGGGGCTGATCATTGTTCAGTCGGTGACCGGCCAACTGTTCCGCGTCGACCCCTCGACGGGGGTGACACGCCAGATCGACCTGGGCGCCGAGACCGTACCCGACGGGGACGGACTGCTTTTGTGCGGGAGCAGGCTCTTGGTTGTCCAGAACCGGCGCAACGCGATCGCCGTGATCACGCTCAACGCGGCGGGCACGACCGGTTCGATAGAGCAGCGCGTGACCGATCCGCGCTTCGACACACCGACAACCATCGCTGCGTTCGGCAATCGCTTGTATCTGCCGAACGCTCGCTTCACCACACCGCAGTCTCCGACTACGCCCTACAGCGCCGTCGCGGTCGCCCGGCCGCTGTAGAGCCTGCGCTCGATCCGAACGTGCCGCGATCCGGTCCGACGAAATCTACGACCGGTATCGGCGAACGGCTCGAAGCCGGCCGCCGATACCTGATCCGCAGGCCGGTTATTTGCCGTCCGGGCCGAGATGCCGGGCGAAGAAGCGTCCCGCGCTATCGACCTCGAACCTGGGTACTGCGGCGTGTCCACCTGCGTTGGCGTGCAAGGTCTTTTCTTTCGAGGCGAAGGCGTCGAAAAGCGCTAGACCGGATTGGCGGTCGATGTGCTCGTCGTCCCACTGGAGCAGGAATTCGATCGGGATGGTGATCTGGGCTGCGGCCTCGGTCAAGTATTCGTGCCCGAGGCAACCGAAGACAGCGGCGGTGATCCTTGGTTCGACGGCGGTCAATGGCACGCCGATGCCGGTGCCCTGCATGATGCCCCAGAAGCCGATCGGCGCTTCGGTGCCGATTTCCGGCAGTTTCTGGAGGGCGTCGATTGTTGCCTGCCATTCCGGTACAGCACGCTCCGCCAGGGCGAGGTGGAGCTGCACCACGATCGCGGCGATTGGCTCGCCCGCCGCCTGAGCCTGCCGCAGGGCGGTTACGTGCTGCTCGTCGGTCGCTGTGCGGGGCCGGTCGCCGTGTCCGGGTGCGTCGAGGGCGGCGACATGGAAGCCGCAGCTGGTTACGTAGTGGCGGGCGCGGCCCAGGATGCCCGGTGCTCGCTTGTGTTGGCCGCCGCCGTGCGCCATCAGGATCAGCGGTGCGTGGTCGGGGCCGGACGCGGGGGAGAAGAGTAAGCCGGGGACCTCACCCAGCGTGAAGTCGCGTTCGATGACACCGTTCGACGATGTCTGCGAGGTGAAATGCATAGGGTTTGTTGCCTTTCGGGATTGCCTCAGAGGCACTCCCGGCGACAGCTACCTCAATCGCCCTACCGTGAACCGAAGGGGAGTACCCACATGGATACAGCGTTCATGGGTCTCACCTCCTCGCGCGATGTCACGGTCTCCGGCACGCTATCAGCCCGGAGGCCGTCGCGCCCAACCATTTCCTATAAGGATGACCCATTTCGTATAAGGATGACTCAGCGCAGCTCGTCGATCGCACCGATGCTGACGATTCCCATTACGCTGCTTACCAATTCGGCGTCGATGCCGACCAGCTTGCTCGCCGCCCTCACTACGCGGCGAGGGCGAGGCGCGCGCCCGCGACCTTGCCGGTGCCGCTGGCGCGCGCCATCAGGCGGGTGATGGCCTCGGCGACCTCGGTGGGCTGCTCGAGGATCACCGAGTGACCGGCGCCGTCGACCAGGACGAAATCCGAGTACTCGACGGCGGCGGCCATCGCGATGGAATGCGACGGCGGCGTCATCAGGTCGGCATTACCGCACAGCACCAATGTCGGGATCTTCGACAAGACCGCGAGGGCATCGGTCTGGTCGAAGGCCATGAAGGCGCTCAGGAAGCTCGCCATCGTTACGATCGGCGTCTCGTTGTGCATCGCGCTGGCGAGGGTGAGGACCCGCGTACTCACCTTGCGATCGCCGAATTCGGCGGTACGGATGATCGGGGCGAAGACCTTGCAAGCCATGAGTTTCGCGTGATGCATGAGGCCCGGAGCACGTCGGACGGCCGCCTGGAATGCGGAAACGGCCGGATTGCGCAGCAGACGGCCGAAACCGGCGTCGGCGAGTCCGCTCGCGGCGGTCGCTATGAGGGCGACGCCGGTAATGCGCGTGCCGATCTCGTGCGGGTTCTGGCTGGCGTAGGTGAGCACCGTCATGCCGCCCATCGAATGGCCGACGAGGACGACCGGCCCGGTGGGGGCGACCGCGTCGAGGACGTCGCGCAGGTCATTGCCGAGTTGCTCGAGGTGGTAGGTCCGCCGGGACGCGGCGGCGGAATCGCCGTGGCCGCGGTGGTCGTAGCAGACGATCCGTGCACCCGGGTACTGGCGCAGCAGCGCGTGGCGGACGTAGGTCCACGACGCGGTGCGCAGGCAGTGTCCGTGTAGCAGGACGACGGTGAGCTCGGCATCTTGCGGGCCGTACTCGCGAACCGCGAGTTCCACGCCGTCCTCGGTCGAGACCGTGGCACGACGTTCCGCCGAGGTGGCGATGGTGCTGGTGATCGACATGGAGTGCTCCGGTTCGGTTGCGGTGACTTGATTAACTGTCCGCCGCATCGGCCGCCGATATCAGGTCCCCGAGTGCTGAGCTCGTTCCCCCAAGGTGGACCGGATCACCACCAAGGTGTTACCGGTCGGTGCGCCACCGCGCTGTCGCCCGTCCGATCTCGGTTGCCGGAGGTTCGTGGTAGAGCCATTCCCGGGCGATCCGGTGCCAATTGTTCGTCGTCCCCAATTGGCCCAATACGGCGAGGGTGAACAGGTCTGCTCGCCGCGAGAAGACATGCTCCGGCGGGAGCCACTGCTGTCGCATACCGCGGAACTCCGCGGCCCTGGGGTCGACCGCGAGAATCACTGCGCCGGTGGCGAGTTCGGGTGTGACCGTGATTTCCTCATCGGTCAGATGCCAGCCCGCGGCCGCCCACACATACTCCAGGCATTCGGCTGCCGTGACATCCGATTCCGGGTCGATAATGCCGCGGTCCACCCACGCCTCATAAAGGTCCTGAGCCCGATTTTCACCGGCGGCCTGCAGACACGCACGCTCGAGTTCGACATGCACCGGATCCATATTGTTGTATAGCCCGAAATCCACGAAGCCGACGCGACCGTCCGCGGCGAGCATGATATTGCCGGGATGTGGATCTCCGCAGAATTCGAAATCCGAAAACAGCGAACCGACATAGAAGCGATAGATCAGCTCGCCGATCCCATCGCGTTCGGTCGCAGGCAGGTCCCGGATCTGCTGGAACGACTTCCCGTCGACGAACTCCGTCACCAAAACGTGGTGCCCGCAGAGCTCTTCGACACTGTCCGGAACCGTGATGAACGGATGGTCCCGGTAGCGTGCGGCGACTCGATGCTGGGTCCGTGCTTCGCGCACGTAGTCGAGTTCACTGCCGATATTGCGGGCGATTTCGTCCAGCACATCGCTGTCCGCCGCGCTCGGCAGAATGGATTTCCAGAGTCTGCTGATCATAGCCAGATTGCGCATATCCGCCTCGACGGCCTCGTCCACGCCCGGGTATTTGACCTTTACCGCGACTGTGCGTCCATCGTGCAACTTCGCGCGATAAACCTGGCCGATCGAAGCCGCGGCGATCGCCGTCTCGTCGAATTCGGCGAATGCCCGCGCCAATGGTCCGAGATCGTCCTCGAGCACCTGCCGCATTGCCGGAAACGGGAATGCGGGCGCTTGATCGCGTAGCTCGGCGAGCTTATCGCGAAACATCTCACGGTGCGATTCCGGCAGCAGATCGACATCCAATACCGACAGCATCTGTCCGAACTTCATCGCTGCGCCCTTCATGGCGCCGAGCACGGTGACGAGTTGCTGTGCGGTGCGCAGTGTGGACCGTTCGGCGAGCAACTGCCGGGCCTGTTCGGTTCGACCGATCATCGACAGGCGGGTGCCGACTTCCCGGATGGCCTGTCCCGCAACCAATCGGCCCACCCGGCCGCCCCGCGCGAGACGACTCTTCGGCACCCGACCGGCCACTATCGCACCTCCATCGGCAACGCTTGTACAGCTGGACTCACCACATTCCACCCCATTGCGGCGTCATCGGATCAGGAATTCGTGGCATGAAATTGGCGCGGCCATTAAACTGAGCCACGCTCATCTTCTCAGGACAGTTCGGCAGGAGCGTGCGATGCCATCGAAAACCGTTGGGCAGCGCCGTCGTCCGACACAGGAACGCGCCAAGGCGACCCGAGAACACATACTCGACACCGCCGCAGAGCTTTTCGGGGAGCGCGGTATCGCCAACACCTCGACGAACCGGATCGCGGCCGAGGCCGGGGTGAGCATCGGCACTGTCTATCGGTACTTCGCCGACCGCTCGGTCATCGTCGAAGAGCTGCTGCGGCGCCTGCTCGAAAACGTCGAAAGGCGCTTTACCGAGCGGATATTCGGGCTGTCGGACAAGCCGATCCTGGAGATGATCACGGGCATCCTGGAAGTCATCACCGACGAACTGGTGGTCAACGCCCGGCTGGTGCGGGCGCTGGTGGCCGGGGTCCAGTTCTACAGCAGCGGTATCCCCGAATTCGAGCCGCGGCTGCGGCTGCTGGTCAAGCTGCTGGTGATCCAGCTGCTCGGCCCCGGTGACGATCACGAGTACGACGTGATGACATTCGTGCTGATCAACACCGGTTTTGCCGCAGTGCTCCGTGCGTCGGCGCTGGAGGTCGACAGCCAGGAACGCAAAGAGGCGATCGAGATGACCGCGCGGATGATGACGGCCATGGCCGAGGCCGAGATCAAGGCCAAGGCGGCCTGACGTCGCCCTCGGCGGCTGTAAAAGTGAGTACCTCCCCAACTATTGGTGCGTGAGCGCTCCTCGGCGTCGATCGAGAATCAGCATTTTGCCTGATAGTCAACGGTATCTGCGGCCGTTGCAGATTGTTCAAAGAGGAGTAGAAGGTGAGCTACCGCTCGGCTTAACGTTTCCTGATACAGCAGACAGCCGGTAACAGCAAAGTTCTCGGCGCGGCAGTTGTTCACCCTGGTCGTAGCGACCGCGTGACTACGGTGACAAGGAGGTCATACGTGACGACCGAGAGTCTCGTCCGGCCCGAACGCAACGGGCTGGATCGGCCGATTTCGCCATCCGCACGCGATATCGACAGGTTGACCCGCGAGGTGATGGCACATCTCGCGGAGTCGGACGAACAGTGCGGCGCACTGCCGGGACAAACGCTGGTTCGCGATGTGAAGGCCGTGGTCCGGATCTGCCTCGGATGGTTGATCCACTGCGTTAACGGACATGTGCTGCCGACGAGCACCGACCGGCTGGCGATTGCGGCCGCCGGATGTACCCGGGAGGGGATCCCGGTCGATACCGTTCTGCATGCCGTTCACGAGGGCTTCAAAGTGGGGATGGATCTGATCTTCGCTCGTACGGGTCCGGCGGATGTCGTCGGCGTTGTCACGGGCACCGCCAGGGTGCTGGAGCTTTCGAAACTGATTACCGCCACCGTCAGCAAGGCCTACGTTCTCGAGCACAAAGCCGTCGCCGCCGCGCATCAGACCGCCGCGCAAAGCCTGACCTCGGCATTGCTCGCCGGTCATCTCGATTCCGCGGCGGCGCGGGAGAGCGGATTACCGATCGCCGAGGAGTACTCGGTGCTCGCCGTCGCGATTCCGGCGCATCCCGATGAGCGTCATCCGCGGCTCGACGGGCAGGTCGTCGCACGCCGTAAGCTCCGCCGCCTGCAGGCCGCACTCGCGACCATCTTCGGAGGCCATGCATTGTCACTGTTATCCGTAGACGGTGGAACGATTCTGCTCCCGTCGACCGTGCGGACCGATCCCGATCTCGACGACCTGGTGCAACGGATGTCCTCGGCCACGCAGGTGCCGCTCACCGTCGCCGTTGTCACCACCCGACCGGACGAGGTGCCCACCGCCGCGCGTCATGCCCACGAACTCCTCGACACCGTGCAACAACTCGAATTGGCACCCGGCGTATACAGATTCACCGAACTGGCACTGCAGTACCAACTGACTCGACCCGGAATAGGTCGCGATGCTCTCGCCACCCGACTCACCCCACTGGACGAATACCCGGACCTACTGGAAACCCTGCAGATCTATATCGACACCGGCCTGAGCCGAACGCGCGCGGCTCGGCAACTATGCGTCCATCCGAACACCGTCGACTACCGACTCCGCCGAATAGCCCATCTCACCGGCTGCGACCCAGCCGAACCCAGCGGACTCTGGTACCTGCGCTCCGCCATCGTCGCCCGCAGGGGCCACCCCGCACACCGTCCGACACGATCAACGGCCTGTTAGCCTTCGGCCTGTGACGTGGGACGGCTTGCGACCGCCGCCGAACTCGATCAGGTTCGGCGGCGGGTTCGTCCGATGCGGTTGCTGCGGGGCGGCAGGCTGCTGTGGTCCGATTTCAGTCACGTTCGTGATATCGCTTTCACGGACTTCCGGCTGGTGCGGTACCCGGTGATGATGTCGCGTCTGTGACAAGAAGATTCCGCAGAGCGGGGTCCTACGCCCGACGATCGGATCCACGTCGGGACAGCAGCGACTGCAGCACGACGAGCACGCCGCAGATGAGCACGAGCACGCCGATCACCCTCAGTCCGGCGTCCGCGCCCGAAACGAACGCTGCGACAACATCATTGGTGTGCCCGGATGCGAGAGCTCGCGCCACGGTGTGCGGATCGTGGTCGGCGCGGATGTCCGGCGGTAGTGCGGCGACGAATCGTGCGGTGAGCACCGTGCCGATGACCGCGACGCCGAGTGCGCTGCCGAACTCGCGGGTGGTGGCCTGCAATCCGGCTGCGACCCCGGCCTGCTCCGGCGGCAGCGACCCGGCGATCGCGCCGGACAATGTCGGAAGTGCGAGCGCCACTCCGACTCCCATCACTACGAGCCACGCGGCATATGCGATATACGGTGTCTGCGCATCGCTCGTGGACAGGCCGAGCAGTCCGCCTCCGACGAATACGAATGCGAGCGCGGCGGTGGCGTCGAGCCCGATTCGCGGTGAGAGTCGTCCGACATGTTTCGCGCCGAGGATGATCGGGACGGTGAGCGGAATGATCCCGAGGCCGGTCCGCAGCACGCCGAATCCCTTGCCGTACTGCAGGAATGATGCGTTGATGTAGAACAGCGCGAACATGCCGAAGAACACAGCCGTCATGCCGAGGCAGGCGCTGCGCAGGGCCGGGAGACGGAACAACCGCGGATCCAGCAGCGGATGTTCGACTTTCAGCTCGACTATCGTCCATACGGCGAACAGTGCTGCGGCACAGGCGAATCCGGAGAGGACGAGCGCACTGTACCAGCCCGACTCCGGACCTTGGACGATGCCGAGTAGCAGCGCGACCGACGCGCCGACGAGCAATACGGCCCCGAGCGGGTCGAGACGGCGGTCATGGCGCGGCGACACGGGCGCGATCCATCCCACAAGCACAGCGAGCAGCAGCGCGATCGGCACGGCGGCGGCGAACAACCAACGCCACGAGCCGCCCGAAAGGATCACCCCGCCACCGACATTGCCGACAACTCCACCGATGCCGGTCATCGACGCCCAGACCGCGATTGTCGCGCTGTTGCGCTCGGCGGGAACAGCGTGCAGCAGGACGGCAAGTGTGTTGGGCAGGACGGCAGCAGCACCGATACCCGTGACCGCACGCCCGGCGAGCAGCAGTGCCACATTCGGTGCCGCCGCCGAGATGAGCGCGCCCACCGCGAACAGCCCCAGTCCGCTGAGCAGAATCCCCTTGCGCCCGAAGCGATCTCCCGCCGCTCCGCCGGGTATCACCAGACAGGCGAAAACGATCACATAGGTGTCGACGATCCAGACCAGCGCGGACGCGGAGGGGTGCAGTGCGCTGGCGGCGAGCATCGGGACGGCGAGATTGATCGCGGCGACCATACCGACGACGAGCACGACGCAGGCGCAGACGACCGCGAGCAGTCCGCGCTGCGAGGCCGGACGCGATGGCAGGGCCGTAGCCTGATCCAGGACATTGAATTGCATGGCCACGACGGTATGGACGTGGGTGGTCTGTGTGCCACGCAACTTTCATAACTAATTATTGCGTATGATGCAACTGTGGTAGAGCAGCTCGATCTGAATCTCCTGCGCGTATTCGACGCCCTGCTCCAGGACGGCAGCGTCACGGGGGCGTCCGAGCGCCTACATCTGTCCATCCCGGCGACCAGCCGGGCCTTGGGACGGTTACGGCGGGCGATGGGCGATCCGATCCTGGTGCGTGCTGGTCGTGGGATGGCTCCGACACCGTTCGCGCTGCGCACCGCGCCACGGGTGCGGTCCCTGCTCGACGAAGCATCAGCACTGATCAGCGCCGATCGCCAGATCACGGTCGCAGAATTGCAGCGCACCTTCACAATTCGCATCAACGACGGTGTGGCCGCGACCCTGGCGGCAGTGGCGGTCGATGCCACCGCGGCAGTCGCCCCCGGCGTGACATTGCGCTTCGTCGCCGAGGGCAGCGAGAGCATCGAGGCGCTGCGTGATGGCTCGGTCGATCTGGATATCGGCGCGGGCGACATCGTCGCTCCCGACCTTCGGTCAGCTGTGCTGTATCGCGAACGAATAGTGGGCATCGTCCGTGCCGACAGCCCACTGGGCCGCCGCCCGACATTGCGGCAACTGTGCCGCCATCCCCACGTCTCGGCCTCCCGGCGCGGTCACGCTCGCGGGCCGCTCGACGATGCACTCGACGCTGCGGGCTTGCAACGCCACGTCGCTGCCGTCGTGCCCACTTCCGCTGTTGCCGCGCTCCTGGTCGCGTCCGGTCGGTATGTCGGGCTCGTCCCACAGCGTCTCGCCGAACAGTACGGCCAATCCCTCGGCCTTCGCGCGTTTCCGATCCCGGCACCCCTCCCGGAGGTCGAAGTGCGACTGCTCTGGCACGCACGCCTCGACGCCGATCCGGCGCAGCGCTGGCTGCGCGACACGATCCGCGACGCGCTCCGTCCGCCGGCCGAAGCTTTGGCTCCCATCGATTGATCAGTTTCGAAGAAGCCCCGTGCGGGACCGGCTCCATAGCATTGGAAACGTCCCCAAAGCGAGACGATCACGGAGGAAAAGACAATGAAGCAAGCGCAGAAGCCCACCAAGGCGACCACCGCGAAGAGCCGGGCCTCGGTCGGATTCTCCGAAGAAGAGCGGGCCGCGATGAAGGAGCACGCCCAGGAGTTGAAGACCGCCGCGCGCCGCGGCTCGCGGGCGGCCAAAGCGGACGGGGAAGCCGACGTGATCGCCAAGATCGCCGAGATGGCGGAACCGGATCGCACCATGGCCGAACGGATCCATGCCATTGTCAAGGCCAACGCACCAGCTCTTACACCGAAACTCTGGTACGGTATGCCCGCATATGCCATGGGCGGCAAGGTCGTCTGTTTCTTCCAAACCGCCGAGAAATTCAAGTCGCGGTACGCGACGTTCGGCTTCAACGACATCGCGAACCTCGATGAAGGCACCATGTGGCCGACCGCCTTCGCGCTGACGAAGTTGACGGCCGAGGATGAGGAACGGCTCGGCGCGCTCATTGAGAAGGCGGTCAGCTGAGGCGAGAGCGATAGTCAGTCACGCAAACTATGATGATCTTTCCGATCGGTAGGAGGTGTGCGGGTGGGTGCAGCACGGTCTGGGAATCATTGGGGTTGGTTGCGCAAGATCGGCGCTGTGCTGGCAGCCGCCGTTCTGCTGTCATCGATCGGTGCGGCGCAAGCCGGCGCCACACCGAAACTGCGCACCCCCGCGGGTGGTTACGAGGACCTGTTCGTGCCGTCGAGCATGGGACCGATCAAGGTCCAGGTGCAGTGGGCGGCCCGAGGCGGGAGCGCGGCCGTCTACGTGCTCGACGGTCTGCGCGCGCCCGCCGATCACAGTCAGTGGGTCAGCGATACCGACGCGCTACGCCAATTCGCAGGCGACAACGTCACTTTGGTGTTCCCGGTTGGCGGTCGCTCGAGCTTCTACACCGACTGGTACCGACCCAGCAGTACCAATGGTCAGCAGACGACGTACAAATGGGAAACATTCCTCACCCGGGAGTTGCCCGCATACCTGGCGGGGTACGGCGTTTCGCGAACCAACAACGCGATCGTCGGTGCCTCTATGGGCGGCAATGCCGCACTGATAATGGCGGGCCAGCATCGCGACCAATTCAAGTTCGCCGGATCATTTTCCGGCTTCGTGCACCCGACTTTTCCGCTCTGGAACGAAGCGATGCGCGCCGCCATGTGGGACGAGGGCAACTTCAATGTGGACGATATGTGGGGTCTGGCCGGTGACCCCGCCTGGAGCCGTAACGATGCCACCGTCCAGGCGGAATCGCTGCGCGGGCTGCCGGTCTACATCTGGACCGGCAATGGCCAGCCCGGTCCGCTCGACCTGCCGTACGGAATCGGCAACACGATGAACGGGATGGCTCTCGAAGCGATGACGTTGACCTCCGCCCAGATGCTGCGTGATCGAATGGCCGAGCTCGGCATTGCCGCGCGATTCGACGTCGTCAACGGCACGCACACCTGGCCCTATTGGCAGCAAGCGCTCGCGTCGGCGCGTCCGATGATTCTCGATGCCCTCGGCGCGCACTGAACTCAGGATTGGAAGATCGCCGATGTCACGGCCACATCGGCGTAGCTGTAATACCAGCCGTTCCACGTATCGGCGACAATCACCTGGATCGCATGGCCACGCGCCGGACCGTCGGTGATCAACCACAGGCCATTGCCGTACCCGGTCGCCGGGCTGATGCTGCCATCCGACCATGAGAACTGGGCCGAACTGGGCGTACCGGGCGCGTTCCACGGAATGGTCACGTCGAACTGTCCGGAATCGATACCCGGGAGCAACGAGCTGACGCATCCCCGCAGCGTGGCTGTACGCCGGATGTTCTGCCCCGCGCTACCGGTGCCGGGCACCAACCGGCCGGTCATCGAACTGCCCTGCCGACAACCACCGCTGCCGGCGCTCGGCGGGTCGGCCTGTACCTGGGCGGCCCACCCAGCACCGGCAGGGCGCACAGCACGGCCGCTACCAGCACGCTTCGACGAACAGACACCGCAGCACCTCCCTACGACGGGACAGTAATTCACGCGGCCGGTCGAGCTGGACGCCGATGAACATGCAACGCGAACCACTGCTGACTCGATCGGCAGTTTAGCCGTCACCAGGCCCCTGAACCTGATGGGTCACCCTGGCGGGATGGCGTGGCGTCCAGGACATCCGCGACGATGCCGACCACAAGTAGCCGCGCCGTAGCCGGCGGCAGCTCCATCAAGTCGTCTCCTGCAAGCCTCAGTGGACCAGGGCGGCGCGGTTTCGTGCGTACGCGATGACATCTTCCGCGTATGGGGACGCATCTCGTTCCGCGAAATGCATTCGGAGCCGGTCGAATGCGTCCTCCAGTTGTGGTCCCGGTCCCCGATCAGCGAGCAGGACAACGATCGCCTCCCAGGTGCCGGTGTGCGGTTCAGGGTGGGCGAGCAGCTCGTCGAGGTATCGATCCGGCTCCACCAGCCGTAATGCGTGGCGCGCGTAAGCGTGTACGCGCCGGGGGAGTTCGGTGCGGATGGTATCGATATCGGTTTGCAGCACATGACCGGGTTGTTCCGGGTCGAGCCCTATCGACCACGATGCGGTCAGTTCGTCGGGCAGGGTGTGGGTATTGATCAGGTCGGGGCCGGTGGCCTCTTCCAGTGGTGTGGGCGGCAGGCCCAGCTGTGCGTTGCGCCAATTGCGGTATTCCCACCAGGCGGTTGGGGTGGCACTCAGCTCCAAGCCGAATCCGAGCACCTGCTGTCCACTGGTCCACGTGCGGGAAACTCGGGTGCGGCCGACGGCGGCGACACCGCCTGGCTCGACCCGTATCCACCTGGGGTCAGAGCCATGAAAACCATACGGTTGCAACAGTTTTCCTGTTTCACGCAACAGGCGGCGCAGCGCCGACTCAGGTCTGACCATGCTCGCAGATTAACGGCGTGCTCCGACAGATCGCCGCCCACGGGGCAATGCCGACTTCCACATCGCCACCTCCTGGCCGGATGCCGATCACCGACTGGTCTTAGATTGATGTGACGCACGTCACGTTGTATCCATGTCATATTTCGGCGGTCCGCGGTGTCTTGTGGGCATGACTGAACACGACACGCTCCACAAGGTCGTCGTCATCGGCGGCGGTTACGCCGGGACACTCGCGGCCAACCATCTGCGGATGCGCACCGATGTCGACATCACGCTGGTAAATCCCCGCCCGAAGTTCGTCGATCGGGTTCGGCTGCACCAGTTCGCGGCCGGCACCGGCGACGCGACGATCGACTACGCCACGTTGCTCGGAACGGGCATCGAGTTGGTTGTCGACAGCGCCACGGGCATCGACACCGCTGCCCGCACAGTGCGACTGGCGTCGGGGCGCATGCTGGACTACGACTATGTCATCTACGCAGTCGGCAGCACCGCTGCGATACCGTCGGTGTCCGGCGCGGCCGAATTCGCTTTCCCCATCGCCGAATTCGAGTCCGCGCAGCGGCTGCGCGCCAAGCTGGACGAGTTGCCCCTCGATGCCGCCGTCACCGTGGTCGGCGGTGGACCGACCGGCATCGAGACGGCCGCCGAACTGGCCGCACAAGGACGCACGGTCACGCTGGCGTGTGGCGCAACGCTGATGCCGTCACTGAGTGCGCCGGGTCGCCGATATGTCGCCAAGTGGTTGTCGCGGCACGGCGTCGCCGTGCTCGAGGGCGATGTGGTGACCGAGGTCCGGCCGGATGCGGTCGTCTTCGCCGATGGTGGGGTGCGTCCGAGCGCACTCACCATCTGGACCACGGGATTCGGCGTGCCACAGTTGGCGGCCGCGAGCGGGCTGCGGACCGACGCGCTCGGCCGCCTGCTCACCGACGAAACGCTGACCAGCATCGACGACGACCGGATCATGGCGACCGGCGATGCCGCCGCACCGTCGGGCCAGCCGCTGCGGATGAGCTGCCAGGGCGCTGGGCCGCTCGGGGCGCAGGCCGCCGATACGGTATTGAGTCACATCGCGGGGACCGAACCCGCGGCAATCGACCTGGCCCTCACGGGGGCGTGCGTCAGCCTCGGTCGTCGCGTCGGCATCCGACAACTCGCCCGCAAAGACGACACCGCGGTGAACCTCTACATCGGCGGCCGCATGGGTGCGCGGATCAAGGAGATGACCTGCAAGGTCGCGGTGTGGAAGATCCGCCGTGAGGCCCGCAAGCCGGGTTCCCTGATCTGGCCCAAGGGCGGCCCGCGTCCCGAGCAGCCGACCTCCGCTGCGCCGGCGGTCACGTCCTCGTGACGACCGACGAGCACGCCGAGCGGTTCACCGTGCTGCGGCCGCTGCTGTTCACGATCGCCTACGAAATCCTCGGCTCGGCAACCGAATCCGATGACGTGCTGCAGGACAGTTATCTGCGGTGGGCCGAGGTGGACCTCGTGACGGTGCGCGACACCAAGTCGTATCTGGCGCAGTTGGTGACCCGTCAGGCCCTCAACGCCGTGCGGGCCGGCGCACGCCGTCGCGAGGACTACATCGGCCCGTGGCTGCCCGAGCCGCTGCTGCTCGATGAGCACGACGCGTCGGCCGACGTGGTGCTCGCCGAATCGGTGTCGATGGCGATGCTCGTGCTACTGGAAACACTCACTCCCGACGAGCGTGCCGTGTTCGTGCTGCGCGAGGTATTCGGCTTCGACTACGACGACATCGCAGCAGCGGTGGGCAAATCCGTGATGACGGTGCGCCAGGTCGCCCATCGCGCCCGGTCACACGTGCAGGCTCGGCGTAAACGCTTCGTGCCAGTCGACGCGGCGAAAATCGCAGAGATCACCGAGCAGTTCATGACAGCGGCGTCCACCGGTGACACGCAGGGGCTGCTCTCATTACTCGCTCCGGACGCCACCTGGACCGCCGACAGTGGCGGTAAGGCCGTCGCGACGCGGCGGCCGGTCGTGGGCGCGCAGAAGGTAGCCCGATGCCTCGTGGAACTGTTCCACAAGGCGAGCAGGACGCCGAACCTGGGCATCGAAATGCTCAACTGCAACCACACGCCCGCGATGGCCGTCTACCGCGACGACTACCTGGAAGGTGTCTTCCTGATGGAGATCGTCGACGGCAAGATCACCAACTTCTACGCCATCCGTAACCCGGACAAACTCGTTACGGTGGCGGTTCCGCGTCGGATCAGCCGATAGAGGTTCGAAAGCGGTTGACGGTAACAATTTTCGATACCGGCCGTCGCCGTCGAGCCCACACTATTCGGCGGGCGCGGATACCGAGTGACATTGGCTGCCAACTGATCTGCTGGTTCCGCTGACACGATCGGCGGGATTATGGTGTGTTCGAGCCGGTTTGGTGGCGCTCGGGTTTCCGTGTGTCGAAGGCTTGGGCGACGGCGAGGCTGTCTTCGTAGACGTGGTGGCGGGTGATGAGGCCGTTTTCGATGGTGAGGTGTAGCGCGAAACGGGAGCGGTAGGCGCGGCCGGTGGGTCGGGCAGTTTGGCGTATTTCACCGAGTACCACTGCATCTGGGCCGTCGACCAGAATGCGTTCGATCACGGTGCCGGCCTCTTCGGGCACGTGGTGGTGAGCGAGTTGGCGGTAATGCGCGGCCGCGTCGGCGCGGGTGGCGCGGTGGCGGATCCATGGGGTGGCGGGTCGGTCGTGCTCATTGTTCGGCCAATTGAGTTTCCAGTCGCTGACCGGGGCGTAGAGCGCGGCGGTGGCGTCCGGATCGCCCGCACCGATCCGGCGCAGCAATTCCTCGACGACGGTGCGGGTGTTGATCGTCCCGAGTTCGTTCATGGCTGCCACCATGCCCGCGCCGCTGCGCCGCGTCGATTACCTCCGACGTAATACCGTTCACCTGGCGTGCAGGAGTGACCGTCGGCGTGTGCATCGAGGTTCTTGCGCGCCCAAACGCGTTGCGGACCAAACGATCAGCGGCCGCTAAGTTGTCGTATTCGGCTTACCGCCGTCGGTGGGCTCGGTCGTCGGAGCGTTGACGAGGTCCGCGACCCGCGGGCTCGGCGGGGTATTCCGGTCGGCGCGTGAGCGGTCGCGGGCGTCCTTCCACAGGCTGTAGATCGCCACCACCGGCTTTGCCAGCGTCCACTCACCGAACCGATAATCCGCGCCCCGCACCAGACGCGCCCCCAGCTCCGGGCGCTGCTGGGCAAGGTATTGTCGCGCCTTCTCGGCGTGGAGGGGAATCGATACGATTTTGATCCGGTCGATGTCCTCCAGGTACGGGATCGCGAAACCGATGTTCTCCCATGTGGTCCGGCTCTGATCTTCCAAGACGAGCTCGCCGCGGTACCCGCAGGTCTCGGTGGCGTATCGAGCCATCAGTGCAGCCTCAGTTCGCGGACCCGCGCACGCCCCTCCACAGAGCACGAGACGAGTGCTGACCGCGGGGTCGATGGATCGCAGACCGGCCCGCACCCGCCACCGGTTCATGAGGTTCGCGCGTGTGCCCGCATTGCGATAGCCCAGGACAACGATGGCCTCGGAAGTGCCCGGGGCCGATCCCACGAGCCTGTGGGAAGCGCGCCAGTTCTCCCACTCGCCCCAGAGCAGCAAGAGCACGAGACCGGTCGTCGAAAGCCAAGTCCGTTTCCGCATGAGATTCAGCCAAGCACAAGCCTTTCGAAAGGCCGGTTCGCGACATGGCTTTTCACCGATATCTCGGCTGCATCCCCGAGGCGCGGTTCAGCGGCACATCTCGACCGCGTCGGCCTTGTTGTCCGCGCTGGATGGCAGGGTGCCGCGAGCGTTGTTCGGAACGGATGCGAGCAACTGCCAGTTTTCGCCCGTCCAGTTGTACACCGCGACGGTTACGCCGGTGCGGTTCCAGTACGAGGTCAGACGGTCGCCGACACCGCCATTGCCGATGTCGTGCAGAAAACAGTCCGCGCCATACTGAAAGAGCATCTCGCCCGTGCCATTCGCACCGTCCCAGCCGCAGAACTTTCCGCCCGGGCAGTCGTAGCTCGGTGTCGCCGATGCCGGAGCGGCCGAGATCATCGCGCCACCCGCGACTGTGCCGAGTGTCAGAGCGGCCGCGGCGAGCGGGACCAGACGGCGAACGGCGTTGGCGCGGTAGGTGATTTTCATGGTGGTGTCCTTCGTGAGAATCGGTGTCGGCCTTCTGACGGCTTGACACCAACTCTGTGCGGACTCACCAACGACCGACCAACGACGGACTAATCGGGCAGATCAGCGGGCTCACCACCAACTCGGACCGAGCCGATATTCCTGCTGTACACGGATTCAGACGTACCGGCGCGATTGCGTATCAACCGTTGGCTCACAGCGACGTCGCAGGATGTCCTGAGGTACTTCTACAATCCCGGCGTGACGCTTACCCTTGCCGACCTGGTCGGCTACATCGATCGCGATCTCGACACCGATCTGGCGCGGTGGTTTCCCGCCGCCGCACCCGTCCAGGTTCCCGAGCAGACCCGGCCGGTGGCACCGTTTCTCGCGCGCCTGGCTCCCGCGGACTCTGCGGCGCTGGCCGCGTTCGACCGCCGTGTGCGCTCAGGCATGCTGCCGCAGTTCTTGGACATCTTCGATTGGTCCTACGGATTCGATTTCGCCGGAAACGACTGCGGCATCGTTGATTCGGACTACACGACCGAGTTGACCGACGACGATGTGTACTCGATCGGTGCGGACGGCGGCGGCAATCTGTATGTCGTACTCACCAATGGTCAAGTGGCCGTGTGGTTCCACGAGGAAGAAGTGCTCGAAGGCGGCACCCGCTTCGACAATCTCGACGTCTTCCTCTGGTCGTTTGTGCGCTACCGCGCGGTACGCGCCGGGAAGCTCGCGCTCGCGGACGTTGAGCCGGACTTCCTGGCGCTCGGCCAGGACGGCGCGCTCGAGCCGCACCTCGGTCTGCTGGGTCTCATGAAGTAGGACGCCCTCAGGAGCACACGGCCAGGTCGTCGGTGAGGGATACCGAAGTGAGGATCAACCGCTGGGGCCGGGAAACCGGAATACGCACTTCGCAAGACGCAGGGAGGGGAACTCCCTTCCATATTCAACGTATAGCGCACCCGGGGGCTTGCGGCAAGACCCCCGTCGTACCGCAGAATCACTGACCGAAGCCAGAACCTGCGGAAATGGGGTTACGAAATGCGCGTATTGCTGTCGACGTATGGGTGATCCCCGAGACCCGGGGACGAGCGACCGCCGTGGCCGACCGACACGATCCGCACCGACGGGGCGAAGTGGCCGCGACGCTGCTGCTCGACGCGCTCAGTCGAGAAACCGTGTCCGTGTGAACCCATAGAGCCAGGAAAGCAAGGGGCATATGACGACTCAGTGGTACGAAACCGAATTGCGGTCCGAGCGAAGCTATGTGGCCGAGCTCTACACGCGGCTCGACGCCGAACGCGCGCGAGTGAAGGGCAAGTACACCGCCGCACTGCGCGGAACCGGCGGGACACCCATGGAACGAGATTTCGAGGTGCGCGCGCTGGCCAAGGAGGCCAAGCGGCTGGATGTGGCCGACAACGGTCTGTGTTTCGGCCGGTTGGACACAGTTTCGGGCGAACATTCCTACATCGGCCGGATCGGCATTTTCGACGACGAGAACGAGTACGAGCCGCTGTTGCTCGATTGGCGGGCACCGGCGTCGCGCGCGTTCTATGTCGCGACCGCCGCGACACCGGAGAACATGCGCCGCCGCCGACAGTTCCACACGCGCGGGCGTCGAGTGGTCGATTTCACCGATGAAGTGCTCGGCCGCCCGAGTGATGGCGAGCGCGGCGACGCGGCCTTGCTCGCGGCAGTGAATGCGCCGCGAGGTTCGGGCATGCGCGACATCGTGGCGACGATCCAGGCCGAACAGGACCAGATCATCCGCCTCGATCACCCCGGGGTGCTGGTGATCGAGGGTGGCCCGGGCACCGGCAAAACCGTGGTCGCGCTGCACCGCGTCGCGTACTTGCTCTACACCCAGCGGGAGCGGATGGAACGCCACGGTGTGCTCGTCGTCGGACCGAATCCGGCATTTCTCAACCACATCGGCCGCGTTCTGCCGTCGCTGGGCGAGACGAACGTCGTGTTCATGACCACTGGCGATCTGATGCCAGGGTTTCGCGTCACCGCCGAAGACACGCCGGATGCCGCGCGGCTCAAAGGCTCGCTGAAGATCCTGGACGTGCTCGCGGCGGCGATCGCCGATCGGCAGCGGGTGCCGGAGCATTCGGTGCAGATCGAACTGAAAGACGTCACGGTGCGGATCGACACCGAGACCGCGGAGTGGGCAAGGGAGGAGGCACGCGCGAGCGGGCTGCCGCACAACGAGGCCCGCGCGGTATTCAGCGAGATCGTCACGTATGTGCTCACCGAACGGGCGATAGCCCGGATCGGCCGCGGCTGGTTGACCCGGAAGGACCGCGAAGCATGGGAGAACCTACGGACGGACCTGGTCGCCGAGCTCGCCGACACCGACCAGTTCACCGCCGCGCTAGACGAACTCTGGCCGATACTGACGCCGGAAATAATACTGGCACAGCTGTATTCGTCTCCTGAACGGTTGCGTGCCGCCGGTGCCGACCGGGCGCTGTGGCGCGCCGATGGCGAGACCTGGACGGTGTCGGACGTTCCGCTGCTCGACGAACTGGTCGACCTGCTCGGCCGCGACAAGGCGGCCGATGAGGCTGCCGCGCGAGCCGCTGAGCGGGAACGCAAGGCCGAGGCCGAGTACGCCGCTGGCGTGTTCGACACTCTCATCACGCGCGAAGACCTTAACGACGACATCGGCCTGCTCGCCCAGGACATGCTCTACGCCGAGGACCTTGCCGAGCGCTTCCTCGAGCGCGACACCCGCGAACTCGTCGAACGCGCTGCCGCGGACCGGGATTGGACTTATCGACACGTCGTGGTCGACGAAGCCCAAGAACTGTCCGAAATGGACTGGCGGGTGTTGATGCGGCGCTGCCCGGGCCGATCCTTCACAGTGGTAGGCGATCTCGCGCAGCGTCGGTCGGTGGCCGGTGCGATCTCGTGGGACACGATCTTCGAGTCGTACGTGCCCGGCCGCTGGGTCTACCGGTCGCTATCGGTGAACTACCGCACACCGGCGGAGATCATGACCGTCGCCGCCGCATTGCTCGCCGAGTTCGCACCCGGGGTGCAGGCGCCGGAGTCGGTCCGCGCGTGCGGTGTACAGCCCTGGTCCAGGCAGGTTACCGAGGATGAATTGCCCACTGCCGTCGCGGAATTCGTACGCGACGAAGCCGATCGCGAAGGCACCAGCATCGTGATCGGCCCGGCGGGTGTGCCGGGCACGGTGCCCGCGTCGGAGACGAAGGGGCTGGAATTCGACGCGGTCCTGGTCGTGGAGCCGGAGCGGATCCTCGCCGAGGGCCCGCGCGGCGCTGCCGAACTCTACGTCGCCCTGACCCGTGCCACCCAACGCCTCGGCGTGCTGCACCAGGGTCCATTGCCGCAGGCGCTCACTGGACTAGGCGCACCCGCTCCGGCCGGTGATCGAAGTTGGACGTAGCCATTTCGCGTGCGATCCCGGACCCGAGACCGGGGCCCGCGGTCGACGGTTGTGACAGCGGACCGATGTGCGCTCGTCGGCATACGTGGACGACGAATGATGCTGGCTGCCAACCGATCTGCGGATAGGCGAGCCAGACCACCGGCATTCACAGGTGTTGTCGATCACTGTCCGAAGGAGTAACGAAGATCATCAGGATCGGAGTGCCCGCACTGTACTCGACATAATGCACGGAAACGTCGCCGACTATGCACTCCATATCGACACCCTAGCCGGCTGGAAACGACAGCAGCGCGCGGAATCGACCCGCGGGTGGGCTGCCGATTGCAAGAATCGGGCCCATGTCTTCTGGTGTGGTTTCGACGTTGGTGACGGGTCTGATGCCCTTGCTGGGCGCTGGTCTCGGTGCATCGGCAACGCTTCTGGTGCAACGGAATTCGGCGCGCGAGGCGAAGTTCAAGTTTCGCGCTGAAAGTCGCCTCGCGCATCGGGAAGAACTGAAGTCCGCCATACTCGACTACTTCGAGACGGCGCAGCGACTACAGGGAGAGCTCGATGTCCGAGAGCGAGGCGGCGCTCCGGACGACATGAAGCGCATGATCGAGAGCGTCTGGCTAGCAGAGAAGCGGGTCGAGCTCATCTGCTCAGATGCCTTGCGGGACCGTATGGTCGCCCATGCTCGGGGGCTGCACGACGCTGTGCGCGACCCTGTGGCCCACCCTGATTGGTGGGCACATTGTCGGCCACTTCAATCCGACTTGATATCGCAAGCAAAAGCAGAGCTCGCGCGCAATCACGATTGGTGACCCGACTCGAGACCAACTCGTACTATTCCGCGAGGTTCATTCTGCTGGGCAGAGGGCTACGGGCAGCCCGCCATCGGGCACGTGGCTACGTCGAATGATGCTTGCTGCATGGAATCCGGGAGCACCGACCGGCGTTTGCGGACGGTGCGTCACGGCGTCGCTACGGAGACCTCGGCCGAGGGTTCGTCCGCGGCTGAGCTCGGGCGCGCGGCCTCATTGCGGGGCCGGGTGGAGCCGACGACGACCGTGATCACCAGGATGAATGCGAGTAGTGCGCAGCCGGTCCGGGTGAAATGGAACAGTTCCCAACGCCGCAGGATGTCGGCATAGTCGCTGGGCGGGGTCCCCACGGCCCACTGCTTGATCTGCTGGTTGATCGGTACGTTCCCGAAGCGGGTCACCAGGAAGGAGAGGAATGTCAGCGCCGAGGCGCCCGCCGCGACCCACCGCGGCCACGACTTCGACAGCACCGCCAAGACCAGCGTGCTCAGCACGGCGAGCCCCATCAGCGACTGCATCACTGGCCCGTTGACCCGCATCAGCGCGGTATGAAAGGTGAACCGAACATCAAGGGGCACTTCGCGAAACGCGTACAGCACATTCACCGCGCCATACCCGAATGCCCCGGCGAGCAGGCCTGGGAACAGCAGTGCCCCGGCCCGAACGGATTTCGACAACATTGGAGCTCCCATCTCATATCGCAACATCGAGTTGCGATATCGTCAGCATGCCCGCTGTACGCCGATATCGCAACAAGGAGTTGCAATGACTGCACCCCTCGGACGTGGACCGAAGGTTCGCTCCGCCGTGCTCGCCGCGACCGTCGAGGAGCTGAGCGAGCACGGGTACGCCGCGTTCACCGTCGAGAACGTCGCCCTGCGTGCCGGTGTGCACAAGACCACCGTCTACCGGCGGTGGGCCGATCGGGATGCCCTGATCGCCGATGCGCTGGCCGAGAGCGTCGAAGCGGAAATCCCTATCCCCGAGACGGGCTCGATAGAGGACGACCTTCGCGCGTTGGCCCGCGGTCTGGTCGCGTGGATCGGCAGCCCGTCCGGCCGGGCGGTCCTCGCTGTCATGCTCTCCAATGCAGCGCCACCCGACCGGACGCGCCATGCCTTCCGCGACCGCATCCGCAAGGCGCTGCCCGTCGCGACGCGTGCGGTCGAACGCGGCGAACTCCCCGCTGGCACAAACCCCGTCGAACTGATCAAAACGCTTGTGGCGCCGATATATTTCCGTGTGCTGATTACCCGTGAGCCGGTGAACGACAGCACCGCCGACGCGGCCGCCGCAGTCGCGCTGACCGCGGCGCGCGCCGGTCTGTTCGGCTGAGCCCGGTCGAAGAAGTCGGTTGTCGGAATGGTGGTAGCCGCGCAGGATGCCACGCATGGTTGCGCGAGTTGATCACGCGCGGATTGTGCAAGGATCGGGCCGGGCAGTGTCTGCTGGCATCGATTGCCGTGCCGCTTGGGTGTCGGTTCACCGACGCCACTCCGGAACGCCCGGTGTTGGGTTGTGCCTGCTGCTGCAGTCCTCGGAAGTCGCCGAGCTGATGCTGCAAGCCCCGGTCCGGGCCCCGATTTCGCGGTTGACATCCGCACTCACATCCAACTACCTTTGCCATCAAAGGCAATTGCCTTTGATGGCAAAGGTAGTTGGATCTCGCCTGCTTCAGTTCCCCGAACCGGGCAGGCCATCTGTCTCTGTAGGAGGACATTGTGTCTCACCCTGAACTCGACACGGCCGAGATCGCCCGGTGGATCGGCGACACGGCCCGTCCGTTGGACGTGATCGAGCCCGACGCACCGCTCCTGCATGCGGAGCCGCTGGCCGATCTGGTCGATGAGGTGGTCGTCGCGGGTATCGGTATGACGACCCGCGCCGGGCGCGAGACGTCCGAGGCTGCGCATCGTGTGTTGCGAATACTGGTGGAGCAAAAGGGATTCCGAGCACTGGCACTGCTGGACGACGAGTCCGTCGTGGCGGCGATGGACGAGTACGCACGCACAGGCGCCGGCGACCTCCGGCTGATCCTCGACGATGCCTGGGTCCCATGGCGTAACACTGAGACGCTGGCTGTGCTGGAGTGGGCTCGTGAATTCAACCGCAGGCACCCGGACGACCCGTTGCGACTGTTCGGCCTCACTCCGGAAGCGGCGAAACCAATACACTACGAGCAGGTTTCGGATTTCGTCGCTGCTGCTGCGCCGGAGCGACTCGACGAGCTGAAGGCCCACTACGAGCCTATCCTCACCGCCCACCGATCGGGCGAGCATATTCAGCGCGCCAACGGCACCCATCCCGGTCGCCCGTTCGTCGATCACGCCAAAGATGCACTGGCGCTCCTCGATTCGGTGCCGGGAATCGCCGGTGCGCCGGAGGTGCTTGATGCGGCCCGTCGCATCGTCCACTACCACGAATCCAGTACCGCGGCGGGGCGGCGCAACTTCGCTACCGAGTCCGCCGACGTCGCCGACCGCATCGCCGACTGGCACCACCGCACCGGGCAGCGCATTATGTATTGGGAGGGAGTATCGAACACCGCTGCCGACCGGCTTACGGTAGCCGCGTTGGCGCAGGAGTTCCCGACCACCGGATCGCTGCTGCGGAAGCGATTCGGCAATGGTTATCTCTCTTTGGCTGTCGTCTTCCATCATGGCAAAGTCCGCGCCGACATCGACATCCCCGCGCCGTCACCGGATTTCATCGACACCGTGCTCGACCTGCCCGACCGCAAAAGCTACCTTCTCGACTTGCAGACCGAATCGCCTGGTGCGGTACACGATTGGCTGCACCGTCCGGGGAAGCTTCGCCTCATCGTCGGAACCTATAATCCGCACCGCGACAGCGACCACTACGTCGCAGGCGCGGGACTCGCAGACTGGTTCGACATTCTGCTGTGGATTCGGGTGATCACCCCGACACACTCGCTGATCCCTACTCAGAACCGTGGATAGGGACACGCTGTTGCCAGAAGTAGTTGAGCGGCAAAGGGTTACGCGTCGCCTGCGCGAAATCGCCCGCAACTACCAATGAAGAATGCCAGCGAGATAGGCCAGCTGCATCCGCCGTCCTATCCGTCGGTCTGGTCGGCGAAAGATGCGATCAGGGGCGAGCAGGTGACGCGTCGGCTCGACGGATCGTGTCGTACATCTGCCGAATCATATCGGCGGTGCACGGCACCGATGAGGGACATTCGGGCGGGAGGCTCTCGAGCACATCTCCGGCGCGTAGATACATGTGATCGTACGGGTCCAGGTAACGATCGTCGGACCATCGGTTCACGACGGTCGCGTATCGCCGCAGCAGTACGATGTCCGCGCCGGCTGCATCGGTGCCGCCCGGACGCCCGCTCGGTGCCTTCAGCCAATGTATTTCGGCCAGTAGTAGTTCGGGCAGCAGTACCTCGCTCATGACCTGGTCCGAATCGGCCCCACCGCGGCGGGTGTATTCGTCGATCACGGCCAGCGACTGGGCTATGGCCGACACTTCTTCGTAGGTGGCGCTGGACATCCACGGATGTATGCCCAGACTTGTCGTGCGGTTGCGCAGCTCGGCGTAATTCGGCAGGCTGCGCCTGCGGCCGGAGAGAAGACGTCGCCAGCGCGGCGTGTAGACCGTTCGGGCGATGTCGATCAAGATCGACCACCACAGATCGAAATTCTGCTGGGCATGCCCGGCCGGCTCCACCGCACCGTGTCCCACGGGAAGGGGCATTTCGATTATCTTGCGGCGCAATTCGGGGTCGGTGAGAACGTCGAAATCCGCCCGCACCCCGTTGTCCCGCAGGAACGTCAACGCCCACCAGATGACATGCGGTTGGAGCCACTGCCGTCCCTGCGAGGTCGCGTACGAGTTGCGCAGCAGACGAATGAGACGCTGCGGGTTACTCAGTTCGTCACCGATCAGCGTCACCGACCTGCTCGGCCGCATCGATAACTCGGCAGGACAGACTGCGGGCCTGCTCGTAGCGCTCGCGTGCCCGGCCCGTGCGCCGAAATTCCGCTGGCCCAACGAGATTGTCGATACCAGTGCCCAGGTGCCTTCGAGTAGCAGAAAACCCCAATTGTGGTCGGCATAGGCGATAGCGGCGAGTATGGCGCTGCCGACCGCATTGGCCGCGAGGTAGGAGATCTTGGTGTCGTCCACCAGGCCGGCCTGGGCGGCGGCGAAGGCCGCAAGCAAGAGCAGAGCTCCCAGGACCTGCGGGACCTGGCTCATCGGCGCGCCTTCCCAGCGACACTGTCGCGCCGACATCGATCGGATGGAGGAAACTTTTCGATCATGGTCGCCGTTCTCGTCCACGAGATGAAGTCCGCACCAATGTTCCGAGATCCGGGGGAAACTACGCATCAGTCGATACCGGCCGGTTTACCACTAACTACCTATCGCCCTGGGCCCCGCCGCACATGCCACACAAACTGCACTCGTACCAGCGCTTTCGCCGGTCGGGATCGCCGACAGGATTAGGTATCGGCGATGCATCGGTAGGCAATCGGGCCGACAGCGGTGGAACGCGCCCGGCCGCGCCCACGCGGGTCGTCCATCAGATCGAGGCAATCCGTAGTCGGGCCGCGTCCGCGGAAAACCCCTTCGGGCCCGGCCATTTGGACCAGCACGGCTCCGAGCAGCAGCAGTACTGCGCCAGCCAATGCGTCCGGCCCAGTGACTGGTAGACGCGGCTGGGGCGGCAGCGATGCGCCACGGCCTGGACCCCTGCTCGGGTGGCGCGCACCGTAAGCAGCGGCAACCCAGCCGTCCGCAGGGCTACGTGAGCGGATGACCCGGGCAGACGAGTCCAGCGGGGTCTGCCCTCCTGCACTGATCGGCCAGCCATTCCTTTACCGGTACGGGTGCGCTCCCGGTGCTGGTGTATTCGGTAGCTCCGGTGGATCGCGAGAGCACGGCACCGTCAGCGATGTTGTTCACCGACGCCTTCGCCACCATGTCACCGCCCAGAGAGTGTGCACTGTGCCAAGGACAAGGAGGACGACGATGCTGTCCAGGTTGGTCGTCATCGGGTGTTCGGGGCCGAGTCGGGTCACGGCGCGGGAGATGAGTGTGACGTCGGCGGGTATGGTGAACGCCGCCATCGAGGCCAGGCAGAGCGTCGTGCCGAATACCAGGAAAGCGCTGTAGACGCGCGCTGCGCGACGTTCGTGTTCAGGCAGGTAACGGCTCGGGTCCTGCAGAGCCTGCCCGCGCCCGGTAATGGCGCCCCACAGCCGATTCCCGCTGTAGCGCGCATACGCCTTGCCGTCGCCGAACAGGTCGCGGCAGCCAGTAAGGTCTTGCAGGATGAAATAGACGTCTGTACGCATGAACACCAAGAACTGGAACGGCAGCGCCAGCAACGCCAGCACCATAACCGCGGCCAGGATCTTATGCGTTGTTGTGGTCTCGACGGTCACCGTCAGCAGCAAGACCGCTGTCGCGGCGACCGAGAGATTCACCGCCATGCCAGCCGAATAGGCTGTCAGTCGATGCCGGCGCGAGGCGATTTCGATCCCGCTGATATCGGTCTCGGCCACCAGAAATTGAAGCCGCGTGCCCAGCTGGATCCGAGCGTGGACGCCCGTGGCCCGTGCGGTGACAAAGTGCGCAAGCTCATGGACGAAGACCAACGACCACCCGCCGACGAAGCCGACTGCCAGCACGAGACTGCCCCGCGGGCTCCAGAGCAGGTCCTGGAAGCTTGGCAGCAGGTCGGGCCGCACGGCGAGTGCCAGCACTGCCGCCAGCATCAAGCTGCCGAACAACACCGGCAGAACCGGGCTGAGCGCGAATCGGACGTGTTCGGGGCGCACTCGGGGAAAGGACGCCGGCTGCGGCATCTCGGATGGCACGGGGTGGTGGTCGATCTCGGCCACGAAGCCCAGCGCGATCAGTTCTCGGACGAAAGACAGGACATCGAACTCGCAGCCCTCTTCGTCGGCCAGACGTACCTCCGCCTGCTCGACGGTGAGCCCCGCACCGAGCAGGTCGATCGCGACCGCGCCCGCCCTCGGAAGCGCCACGAACTGGCGGGTCTCGAACCGGCCCACGATCCATTCCCCATGATCCGGGCGGATCGCCAAGTCGTACAGGCGGATCTGGCTCGCCGGCAGGATGTCGGCCACGGGCCGTTCGGTCACCGAGTATCCCCGCAGGAAGGACAGTCCGGTCGGCGTGGGTATCGCTTCAGGGCCGATAGACCCGGTACAGCGAGGTTCACGCCGTACTGAAAGCCTGGCTCGACCGGCGGCGCGCCGGTCAGCACGGCGAGTGCGAAGTGGGTGAGCAGGTTGCCCGTGATAGCGGCGGACACGACGTTGGCGGGCTGCCAGGGCAGTCGCGGCCCGAGGCTGTCCAAAGGCACGTCCGGGGGGAGGCGCATATCGGCCTGCTCGATTTCCTGATCGTGCAGACACTCCCAGCATGGGCCCTTACCGGGGACATAGGCGCCGGCCGAGGTGATGGGGCCGTGATAGCCGCCGGTCACCCAAGGAATGCCCGCAGCCAGGCAGGCACGGTTCGCCCATCTGCGGATCGCGCGCGGCTGGTCGGCGCAGAGGGCGACGAGGTCGTATCCGGGCCGGAGCAGGTCGGCAATGTCGGCCGGTCCGTCGACCTGCCGCCGTTCGCCCGTGACCTCCACATCGGAGTTGAGGGCGCGCAGATGCGCCATCGCGGCGTCGACCTTGGACTTCCCGATGTCATCCTCGCGGTAGAGGACCTGCCGGTTGAGATTGGACAGTTCAACGGTGTCGGAGTCGACGCAGTGCAGATATCCGACGCCTGAGGCGACGAGCCCTTGCGCGACAGCTCCGCCGGTGCCGCCGACGCCGATCAGGAGAACCCGGGATCGGCTCAATTCGATCTGGATGTCCCAGGGGCTCGAGCGGGGTGTCTGGTCGAGCCAGTGGAACAACGCCATGCCGCGCGAGTAGCGTTCCAGCTCACGCTCGGACAGCTGAGCCGGAACGGGTACGCCGGCGTCCTCGACGAATCCGGCGTCGAGGAGTTGCTGCATAGCATCGGCTACGTCAGCATCCGGCACATCCCCATGGCTGGACTTCACCACGGCCAGCACCCCCTGGGGTGACCGGGTTCCGTCCAGCGCCCCGACCAGGACCCAGACCCAACCGTCCGGATCTTCGATCTCCGCACCGACGCCATGGACCGTCGCGCCGATCCTGACATTGCCGTCCACGGTGACATACGGGACATGCTCCGGTTTGACCCGCGGACGCACCATGCCCGAGGCGCGTATTGTGCCGTCCATCAAGGGGACTCCCGATATCGGGCTCGCTCGCCGAGGTGCGGCATCGCCCGCTGGCCAACCAGGCAGGGTGCACCTCCACGCGACTCTCCGGATGGAAGGCGCACCCTGCGGTGACGCCTACGCGCCCGACGCCGAGGTACTGCCGGTCGTTTCCTTCTTGTCCAAGCGCCGGATCTTGATCACGACGCGATCCTGGATGGTCGGCTGAGCGGGTGCCTTGTTTTTGGACTTTTTCATGAACTCAATTCCTCGCCATCAAATAAGTGCACAATATCGATGTCCACTATTCATGTGCACATCGATCAGGTGCACATCGTTTACGTGTACAACGTTGAGGTACGTAGCGCCGTACTGTCAAGCCCTGCTTGTGCGGTCGGTCTGGAATCTGGTGAGCCACTGCGAGTCTCGGCCTAGCACGACAGTTGTATTTTGTTGTGCTGCAAGAGAGTTGATTTGGGGTAGTTTGTCTCGGGTGCTGGATGATGTTGTGGCCGAGGATCTTTCGGCTTGGCGAGCCGGTTTCGATGGGGTGTTCGCACGGGTAGCGGGGGTGTTCTATCGGGCAGAGCCGCGGCGGTGGGCGCGGCTATCCGACGGGGTTGCTGGCGCCGGCGGAGCGCAAGAATTCCTGGCAGCTGGCCGACGCCGCCAGCGTGGTGGAGCCGGACGGTTTGCAGCATTTCCTGAACCGGTCACGCTGGAGTGCTGTGCCCCCAAGGGGGCACGGTCGTGACCTCTTAGTTGGGCGTGCGACTGGTGAAATCGAAGGAGCCGCTGTCGATGCCCCAGGAGATGATTCGTTCGGGATGGATCCGAATGATCGAGCGTTCCTGGGGAGGGAACGGCGGCTCCTGGTCGTCGAGCGCCTCGGCCGTGCCGCGCACTTCGATGCCGCGAATAACGTACGGGTCCAACGAGACCTGCTGGTCGACGACGAACGAGACCCGACTGCCTGCCTCGACGTTGCGGTACTTACGGCTGTTGCGCATGCGCATACCGCCGATGTCGATGGTGCCGTCGGCGTTCACCCGATAGCTGGTCGGGTTGTTCTGCACGACGCCGTCGGGCGATACCGTGGCCAGCCGCCCGATCCCGGCCTCCGCGAGGAACTGCTGCTCATTCGTAGTGAAAGTCACCGATGAAGCGTAGTTGGAAGCCTCGGCAGCGCCCTCACCTCTTCCCAGAAGTGGTTCATGTCGGGCATTCCCGGTCAGATCGCGGATCAGGACGTCGAATGTGGGTGCGTCTGGCCAACTCGGTTTGGTGATCCCGACGCGGGTCCAACCCCAGCTTCGATACGCTCGGTAGGCGCGGTCGTTCTCCGGTTCGACCAAGAGGGTTGCGCGTTGCTCGGGTCGGTTGTTCAGCAGCTCGTCGTGCAGGGCTCGGGCCAGGCCTTGCCCGGTGTGGTTCGTGCACACCATGATTTCGGATAGTGCGAAGGTGCGGGTGCCGTCTTCGGTGGTGAAGGCGTCGCGGTCGGTGATGGTGCTGTCTGGCCGAAAGTTCTTCCACCATGCCGCATTTGGGCCGAGCGTCCATCCCCATGTTTGTCCGGCTGGTTTCCCGTCCCGGTATGCGATGACCATAGCGAATGCGTGGGCGCGGGTGGGTGAGGTGTAAGTGTCGAAGCGATGCATGAACTGCTCCGGCGAGTCGAACGGGTCGCCGGATGCGATCGCATCCACGTAGGACCGGCTATAGATGTCGGCCACGGTTGCGCGGAGCTCGCGGGCCTGTGCGGCATCGAGGTGCTGGAATACGACTGCGTCGGGCCATTTCATGCGTTGATCGCTGTCTGCGTGAGAGCGTCGAATCGCTGACCGAACTCCGCGCCAATGGACAAAGTGGCTGTTGCGCGCCGGACGGGTACGAGGACCTTGACGGTGCGCGGTGACGAAACCGCATTGCCCAGATGCTGTATCACAGGCATCGCTTCAGCCAGGGCACCCGGGAAGTCCCCGGTCGCAGCCCGCGCCGACGCCAGCCATGCCCGCGCGTTTACTGAATTCCGAACGGACGCTTGGTCACTAACGGCAGCCTCCAGCAAGTCCACCGCCTTTGCGAGGTTGCCAACCCGTCCATATCCGCGCGCTTCGTGGCCGCGTACCTCGGCATGGCCGACGAACCGCAGCCAAGCCGGACATTCTTCGATGGGCTCGTGCTCCACAGCCTGGTCTACCTCACGCCACGCGGTTGCGATGGCACGACCGAACGCGTTGCGATCCCCGAGCAGACCCACAGCCTGCGCCTGCCGGATTGCGATCAAGGCGTGGATCCGTCCAGGAGGTCTGCCCCGCATAAGATCTCGCGCTCGATCGACCAGCTTCAACGCATGGTGTGGGCTTGCCTGTCCCATTTGGGTGAGCGCGATCGATTGATTCGCGGCATATAAGCATGTGTGCGCGGTCAGATCGGGATCATCTGCCTGACTGGCCAGCGCCATCGCATCGGAGAAGCAGCGCCGTGCGAGCGGGTGCATGTCCGCATCGAATGCCAGCCACCCGGTCATTACGGCGAGTTCGCCAGTCGCACTAGCGAATGCGTCGCCCGCCGCCGAATCGAACCCGCATGTTTCCAACTGGTGCTTGGCGCGGGCGAGTCCCTCCACGGCGCAGCTCACCAGCGGTGCCCCACCAGCTCGCTGATCCTCACAGACCAGTTGGTCCACGCGGTCGAGCAGACGCCGCGCATCGGACATGCCGATTCGCTCCCTGTTGAGATCCCACGAGTCCAGGACCATAGCGGCACCGGTTGCCGCAGCTAACTTGCTGAACTCCCGCCGTTTCACGTCACCATCGACTTCCCACGCATAGACACCGAGCGAGCCGCCAGGCCGATCAGACAAGGCGTCGGCCTCATACACGCCAGGATGCACCGAAACTGCCGAACGCGCTTCGGTGACGGCCGCCCAAAATCGTGCGGCCTGGTCGTCGTTCAGTCGCACGAGTTCGCTGTCGAGGTCCTGTGCGGACTTGCCGCGCACTGGACGGTTGTCGAGCGAACGCTCCCATTTCCGCACGGTCACCGGCTGGTAGCCGAGTTGCTCCGCGAACGCTTCCTGCGTGAGTCGCAGAGCGGCAATGCGAAGAGCCTTGACTTCAACACCCGTCCAATTGGTAACGATCATGGCCACCCCTGTTCGCGTCCACAACGCTCGGTATCGAAAGCGTATTACTTGTGTGCGGTTTCGTGGCTGGGATCGAAGTGGCCGGTCGGCGACGCTTTAGGGGCACCCGGGTGTCGGGTGCCTGATCTACAGCTACGGGGAGGGATCACGGTGAATTCGAAACTGCCGCACCGATATCCGTTTGTCGGGCCGCCTGCTGCGTACAGCGGCGCTACGGCCGATGTCGTCGAGCGTTTTGCGGATGCCATCCGCGAGTGGGCTGGGCACAAGGAGCGCCGAGGTACCGAGTCCACGCCAGCCGCACACCGTGAGGGCGCATGATGCGACGAGATCGGTTGCGTACCACGCAGACTCAGGATGGTTGCAAGGTTGCGGTGTGGCGGTTGGTCGAATGTTCGGCTCGGGTCTTGCGTGTCGAGTTCACTTCCGAGTCGTTCGCCGCGTATTGCTTGCCGTCGCGCGCGCCGCTGACGGGGGTGCAACACGGAACGGTCGTGTTCGATCCGTATACCGATTTGGCGGCCGCGCGGGATTTGCTGCCCAAGCACGGTGATCTGTGGGACGCGCTTCGAGACGACTACTGGGCGGCGCTCATGAACTGCAAGGACCTGCCGAATCCATTGGAGGCGTAGGCAGATGTCCGAGAGTTCTCGCGATGAGATCGCTGCGTCGGTGCGCGCGTTGCTGGCTGCTTTTCACGAAGAAACGCATTTCAAGCTCGACCTTGCGCCAGCCGACAGTTTGCCGATCTACGAGCGCGCAGCCGATGGCTGGCTGTGTCGAGTCGGTGAGGACGGCTGGCTCCTGGATGCCGACAAGAGCGACACGATCGGGGACGAGTCGACCAGCGTTCGCAACGCAGAAGCCTGATCGAGCGTTCAACCGTCGTCCGTGCCGCGCCGTGCTGCGTTCGCGATAAACTGGTCTTTTCAACACACGTGACACGGCAGTTGGACACCAGGGAGACCCCAGCCCTGCTCGCTGAACGATGCACGTCAGATCAGACGCTCACAGCTTCCGGTCCTTGATCCAGAACATGCCACGGCCTGATTCCGCAGGCGCGCGCACCTCGCGTGGTTCGATCCGGTCGAGCCGGTATCCGAGTCGGCGGGGTACTGCCGCGCTGCGAATATTGGCTTCGTCACAGTGGATTTCGATATGGCCGATACCAGGTAGGGATGACGCGATTCGCGTCAGTGCGGCGGCGGAGCGCGTGATCACTCCGCGGCCGGTATGCGCGATATGGCACCAGTACCCGATTTCCAGCGTGTGCGGCCCGACGCGGTCGTGGATTCCGATCGCACCGAGTAAGGTCCCCTCGGCGTCGAAGATGCCGTAGTTGCAGCTTCCGTGGGGGCTTGGCCAGCTAGTCGCCATCGTGTCGCCGAAGGCACGATGCTGCTCGAGTGTCATGGGTTCAGCGAGCCAGTCCATCCATGGATGGAGGTGGTCGAAGGAGACGGCGACCGCCTCGAAGCGCAGCATCAGATCCTCGGGCTGCCAACGGCGCAGCAGCAGGTCACCCAGGTCGATCTGCTGAGGCGGCGCAATTCCGGACGCAAGCGCGGCTGGTTGCTCGGTGCCCATCCTGGGATGTTGGCAGCTGATCCGATCTGAGGCAACGCAATAACGGGTTGGTCGGGATTCCCCGGATCGGTAATGCACGCCAGGAGCCTGTTGCGCCGCGACTTACCTGGCGAACCGCAACTCGCCACCTTTCCGCGGAATGGTCAGGCGCCTAGTTCTTCGGCGAGGAACCGACCTGTTTGACGTAGCGGTGAGCAGGAACCGATACGGGCCCATCGGGCCCAGGGGCCTGGTGGCTGAACAGTCCCTCATCGACCCACCCGTTGCGCGTGTAGAAAGCGCGGGCTCGGGTGTTGCCCGGAACTACCGCCAGCCAGGCGCGGGAATGACCGCCAGCACGTATGCGCGCCTCGGCGGCGCCGAGCAAGGAGGCGGCGATTCCGGTTCCGCGGTGGTGGCGGGATAGATAGACCTGGTCGACTTCGTCGTCGAGGGTCATGACGAAACCGGCTACCTGGTCGGCGATGATCGCGACAACGGTGTCGTCGATTCGCTCGGCGGCGCGTACGCCGAACGATTCCTGGGGCCGGACGGCGATGAGTTCGTCGGGGACATTGCCGAGGTGGGCATCGCGCCAGCCTTCGTACCAGATGGCCGCGATGGATTCGGCGTCCTCGGGCCGGGCGAGGCGCAGGTGCGGGGGATCGGTCATCAACGCAATGTAGCCCGGCGAGGGTTGACATGAACCCTGGTTGAGGTTGAAGGCTGGGGGTATGAATCGACCGGCTGAATTCTGGAATGCTGCCTATGACAACGGGTCCGCGCCGTGGGTGATCGGGGAGCCGCAGCCCGCGGTGCTCGAACTGATCGAGCGGGGGTGGATTCGGGGTGCGGTGCTCGATGTTGGGTGTGGTGCCGGTGAGCACACCATTCGGTTGACCGAGCTCGGTTATGACGTGCTCGGACTGGATCTGGCACCGAGTGCGATCGCTTATGCCAGAGAAAATGCACGCGAGCGCGGGGTTGCCGCGCGGTTCGAGGTGGCCGATGCGCTGGATCTCGGGGATGAGCCCCGCTACGACACCATTCTCGACAGTGCGCTCTTCCATGTTTTCGCTCACGACAACGGCGATCCGACCGATTATCTGCGCAGCCTGCACCGGGTCCTGAAGCCCGGCGGGTATCTCCACATCCTCGCGCTCTCCGACGCCGAACCCGGCTTCGGCCCGCGCATCAGCCGCTCCGCGATCACCGACGCGTTCGGTGCGGGCTGGGAGTTGGAGGAACTGGAGGTCGCACGCTATCGGGGACGCGTCAGCGAGGCGGTCGTCGAGGCGGAGGAACTCGGTCTCACGCCGGGCAGCATTGTCGACGAGGCCGCCTGGCTCGCCCGCGTGCGCCATTCCTAGCGCTGTGCAAACACCGACCCTGGTGGACTGTGCATCGGGTCGCGGCACTGCCTGCCGTGATCCGATCGCCAATGGAAAGGGTCATTTGTCATGACATACACCCGTACCGGATTCGTGCGAACAGCTGTTGCGCTCGGCGGTCTGCTGGCGGCGGGGGCGCTACTGGTTCCCGGAACCGCTTCGGCGCAACCGGGCATCGGCGGCGGACTGATCGAGACGACATGCAGCTTCGCGCAGGTGGATGCGGCCATTCATGCCGAGGCGCCCAAGCTCGCCGAACGCCTGGACAGCCATCCCGATCGCAAGGCGAAGCTGCAGGAATTCCTCGGCCTGCCGGTCGAGCAGCGCAAGCAGCGCGCCCAGCAGTGGCTCGATAACCACCCGAACGCGCGGACCAAGATCGAGGAGAAGCGCAACTCGCCCGAGGGCCAGCAGAAGATCGACAAGCTGCGGCAGATCGCGAACACCTGCCACAACTACTGAGTTGAACGCGGGCGGCGCTATCCGGCGTCGCCCGTTCGGTTCTCGATGGTGACCGTGACAGTGAGTCCGCCTTCGGCCCGCGCGGTCGCCCGGACTTCGCCGCCGTGCGCGTGCGCGACCGATCGCACGATCGACAGCCCCAGCCCCGCGCCCCGGCTGTTCGGTGCATGCGCCGTTTCGGGTTCCCGTTCGCCGGAGGCGAGTCTGCGGAACGGTTCGAAGAGTCCGTCGACTTCGAAGGCAGGCACTACCGGGCCGGTATTCTCCACGACGAGTTGCGCATTGCTGCCTGTGCTAACCGAACTGATTGAAACCCAACCGTTTTCGGCGATGTTATAGCGAATCGCATTGTCCACCAAGTTCTGTGCCAGACGTTCCAGCAGTACCGGATCGCCCGAGACCCGAGCCGACGCTATATCGGTGCGGATCTCGATACCGGCCCGGTCGGCGGCATCGCCCGCGACAGCGACCACCCGACGGACCACCTCGGCCAGATCGACCCGACTGCGCTCGATGAGGCGCTGCTCACTGCTCGCGAGCACCAACAATCCGTCGATGAGTCGCTCGTGCCGGCTATTGACCTCCAAAAGCGTTGCTCCGAGCCGACGCGTCGATTCGGGTGCCTCGGGATCGTCCAGCGCCACCTCGATCAACGTGCGATTGATGGTCAACGGTGTGCGCAGTTCATGTGAGGCATTGGCGACGAAGCGGCGCTGACCGTCGAAGGCGCGATCCAATCGCTCCAGCATGGCGTCGAAAGTGTCTGCGAGATCCTTGATTTCGTCATCGGGTCCGGTCAGCGCGATCCGCTCGTGCAGGCTGCGATCGGCCACCCGTCGCGCGGTCGCGGTTATCTGCTGTAGCGGATGCAGGGCTCGCCCGGCCAGCAGCCAACCCAGTCCGCCCGCGACGATCCCGATCGCACCGAGGGAGACCAGCGACCAAACGAGCATCGCCTCCAAGGTGTCGCGGCGCTCCTTGGCGGCCTGCGCGGTCAGTGCCGCGTACAACTCCTCGGTGACGATCGGCCGGTTCCGCTTGGCCAGGTACTCGCGCACGAGGATCTGGGCACCCATGCCGTGTCGCCGATCCAGCGACCGATCGAGATAGAAATACATCAGCGCAACCAGAATCGCCCCCGCGATGAAGAACGCGCCCGCGTACAGCAGGGTGAGCCGGAGCCGAATGGTGCGGCCCCTCATCGGATGCGATACCCAACGCCCGCCTCGGTCTCGATCACCGGCGGATCGCCCAGCTTCCGCCGCACCATCATGATCGTGTATCGCACCACCCCCGTGAACGGATCGATGTTCTCGTCCCATGCCTTCTCCAATAACTGCTCGGCCGACACCACCCCGCCATCGGCACGCAATAGTTCGTCCAGTACCGCGAACTCCTTGCGCGACAACGAAACCGGCTGCCCGTCGCGGGTGACGGTCAGCCGATGCGGGTCGAGCCGAATCCCGGCCCGCTCCAGCACCAATGGTGTCGCGGGACGCGCGCGCCGCCCCAGCGCCTGAATTCGTGCCACCAATTCGGAGAATGCGAACGGTTTGGTCAGATAGTCGTCGGCACCGAGTCCGAGCCCCGCGACCCGCTCGGCCACCGCGGCGGCAGCCGTCAGCATCAGGATCCTGGCATCGCTGCCCGCCTCGGTGAGCGAGGTGCAGACGGTATCCCCGGATACCTTCGGTAGATCGCGATCCAACACGATCACGTCATAGTCGTTCACCGCGACTCGTTCGAGCGCATCCGCGCCGTCGTGCACCACATCGACCGCCATCGCACGCCGCCGCAGCCCGTGGGCTATCGCATCGGCCAGCAACCGTTCGTCCTCGACCACCAGTACCCGCATTCGACCATCGTGCCTGTTGTCGCTGTTAGGGCGCTGTTAGTGCGACAGAACCCGCGTCGAGTTGGCGATTTCGGCGCATCCGGCGATGCGGAGTGATTCAATCTGCTCGGTGTGCGCTCTGTAGTAGCTGATAGCAGTGAAAGGAGTTCAGATGACAATGTCGGTCGCCGACCGCATATTCTTTCGCGTCAACCGATTCCACAGGGAACGGGTCGCGATCGCATGGGGCGGACGGCATATTCTGCACGGTCGTGAACCGAGGCCGGGTGACGTCGTGCTGACCAGCAACGACTATCTCGCGCTCGCCCACGAGCCGCATATCGTCGGCGCGATGTGCGCGGCATTGCAGTACGCGAGCGGGGGAGCGCCGCCGTCGGGCGTCTTCCTACACGGTTCCGACCATCCGCAGATCGCGCTGGAAAAGACACTTGCCGAACATATGCGGGCGGCGGGCGGAGTTCTGTGTCAGTCGGGCTGGGATGCGAATGCCGGATTGATGCAGTCGATCGCCGATGCGCATACGCCGGTCTATGTCGATCACATTGCGCACATGTCGCTCTGGCATGGCGCGAAAACCGCTGGTGCGCCGGTATATTCGTTCCGACACAATTTTCCGGGCCATCTGCGCGACGAGATCCGCAAAAACGGACCCGGCATCATCGCGGTGGATTCGATCTATGGCACCAACGGGAGCCGCTGTCCGCTCACCCAGATCTGTGATGTCGCCGACGAAACCGGCAGCGTGCTGGTGGTCGATGAATCGCATTCGCTCGGCACCGACGGGCCCTACGGTGCGGGCATGGTGGTCGCGCTCGGCCTCGCCGACCGGGTGCCGTTCCGGATCGCCAGCCTCGCAACGGCTTTCGCGGGCCGTGCGGGATTCGTCGCCGCGAACAATATCGATTTCGTCGACTACTTCAAGATGGAATCCGATCCCGCCGTCTTCTCCGCGACACTGTTGCCGCACGATATCGCCGGTCTGGCCGCGACGCTCGAGGTGATTCGCATCGACGATTGGCGGCGGGTCCGGCTGCGCGAGATATCCGCTGTCGTGCGGCGCGCGCTGTTGGCGTTGGAATTCGATCTGGAGGGTTCGGCCAGCCATATCGTCGCGCTGCAGACCGGTTCGGATGAGCGCACCATCGCGATCCGCGACTTCCTGGAGGCTCGCGGCGTTTTCGGTTCGATCCTGTGCTGGCCCGCCACCGCGCCCGAACACGCGCGCATCCGCTTCTCGCTGCACGCGGGGCTCACCGATATGCAGGTGGAGCGACTGATCCAGGTGTGCGCCGAGGTGCGCAACAACTTCGGCGCGATGGCTCCGGTGCGTCACGAAAGGCCGATGCCCGTACCGCCTGCACCGCAACTCGTGCCGACTCGGTGAGCTATCAGGCGGCCGTCGCACGCGGAAGGATCACCGTGAAGGTCGCGCCGTTGCCCGGCTCGCTGTCCACGCTCACCCGGCCACCGTGCGCCGCCACGAGAGCCTGCACGATCGATAGCCCCAAACCTGTTCCGCCACTGGCCCGGGTGCGCGAGTCGTCGGTGCGATAGAACCGTTCGAAGACTCGGGCGGCGGCATCCGGCGGCAAACCGGGGCCGGTGTCGATGACGTCGATGCGCACATCATCGGCGGATGGGGTGAGCCGCACGGTGATCGCGGCGGTGGCCGGAGTGTGGGCCAGCGCATTGCCGAGCAGATTGGCCAGCACCTGACGCAATCGCGCCTCGTCGCCGGTCACGTCCATGGTGCCGACGCCCGAACGGACCTCCAGGGTGATCGGGCGTTGCGGTTGCTGCCGTGCCGCCATGGCCTGCGCATTGTGCACCCCATCGCCAGCGAGTGTCAGCAGATCGACTTGACTGCGGTCGAGTGGGCGTCTCGCGTCCAAGCGCGCGAGCATGAGCAGGTCCTCGACCAGCAGGCCCATGCGTTCGGCCTCGGCCTCGATGCGGCCGACCACCATGGACGCATCCGTGCTCGCGCCTTGGCGGTAGAGCTCGGCGAAACCGCGAATGGTGGTGAGCGGGGTGCGCAATTCGTGGCTGGCGTCGGCGATGAACTGGCGCATCCGGCGTTCGGAGCGTCGGGCGTCTTCTTCGGAGGCCTCGGTGGCGGCGACGCCGTGCTGAATCTGTGCGAGCATCGCGTTCAATGACCGCGCCAACCGGTCGACCTCGGTATCGACACCACGTACCGGAACGCGCCGGTGTAGGTCGCCGCCCGCGATCGCCGCCGCGGTCTTCTCGACGTTGCGCAGCGGCCGCAGGCTGCGTCGCACGACGAAATATCCGACCACACCCAGCGCGATCAGCGCGGCCGCTCCGGTGCCGAGTTCGAAGTAGATCAATCGCGATACCGTCTCCTGGTTATCGGTGAGCGGCAGCGCGATGGTCGTCGAGCCGTACTGGTTGCTGGTGGTCAGGGCACGCCACCGCACCTCGGAGCCGTCGGTCGAGCCGACGGTCGTGGGGACCGATGCCGATCGCCCATTGGTATCCGGCGTGGTGCCGATGCTGGCGACGGTGACCGAGGTGCCCGGATAGATCTGTCCCTCGGGGCCTTTGTGCAACTCGTAGAAGCGGCGTGGTTGATCGGTGAACAGTCGCGGTGTCGGCGCCTGCGGCAGGTCGGCCGGAACCCATACCGTCGCACCGTCATTCGTGAGGACCTGCTTCATCTCGCGTGGCTGGGCCCACGAGCGTGCGGCATCGTAGAGCTGCTCGTCGGTGCGCGCGGTCAGTGACCGGCTCAAAGCGGAGGTCACCGCGAAACCTGTGGAAACCAGCACCATGGCCGCCAGAAAGACCAGGGCGACAACAAGTCCCACCCGCAGCGGGATGGCCGAGACCCGCCGCGCGAGTGATCGGCGCAGTCTCATATCCGACTCGGCTGCGGTGCGCGCAGCACATAGCCGACGCTGCGCAGGGTGTGGATGAGCTTCGGTTCGGTCGTATCGACCTTGCGCCGAAGATACGACACATACGACTCGACCACCCCCGCATCACCGCCGAAGTCATAGCGCCACACGTGATCCAGGATCTTCGCCTTGCTGAGCACCTTGCCCGAATTCACCATGAAATACCGCAGCAGCGTGAACTCGGTGGGTGACAATGCCACCGGTACACCCGCTTTCCAGACTTCGTGACTGTCTTCGTCGAGTTCGATATCGCCCACCGTGATGCGGGAAGACAGGTCCGCGACGGCATCCCGGCCCGACCGCCGCAGGATCGCACGCAACCGGGCGATCACCTCTTCGAGGCTGAACGGTTTGGTGACGTAATCGTCGGCGCCGAGCGTCAGCCCGGTGAGTTTGTCGTCGACATCGTCGCGAGCGGACAGGAACAGCACCGGCGCATCGACCCCGTCCGCGCGCAGCCGCCGCAACAGCCCGAAACCGTCCATGCCCGGCATCATCACGTCCACGATCAGCGCGTCCGGCCGGAACCGGCGTGCCTTGTCGAGCCCGTCCGTCCCGCTGATCGCGGTGACCACCTCGAACCCCTGGAATCGCAGACTGACCGCAAGGAGCTCGACAATCATCGGCTCATCGTCGACGACGAGAATGCGTGCCTCCGGCTCTGCTCTGCTCATTCCACAAGCGTGACGGGCCGAGCAAGGCCGCAGCTCGAGACAAGCTGGGTGTTGGCTGTGAGCGTGGCGCAGCTGGGCCTACTGTTCCGCTCATATCTCTGTTTGCTAAACTATGAAATCAATGTATTGCTGTCGATACTCGCATCGGACCGGAGGATGGTTCACCAAGTGCCGGGATTGAGCAGGCCGCTCTATCAGATGAAGGCCGACTTCTTCAAAACACTCGGACATCCAGTGCGGATCCGGGTGTTGGAGTTGCTCAGTGAGCGCGAGCATGCGGTGTCGGAGATGCTGCCCGAGGTCGGGGTCGAGGCGGCGAACCTGTCGCAGCAGTTGTCCGTCCTACGCCGCGCCGGGTTGGTGACGGCGCGGCGTGAGGGCCTTTCCGTGACGTACGCGCTGACATCGCCGCGGGTCAAAGAACTGCTGGTCGCGGCTCGTGCCATTCTGACCGGGGTGGTCGCCGGTCAGGCCGAATTACTGGAGAACCCGACTGAGAGCGCGCCGACCGGCGTACACACCTGATCCGAAGTCAGCGCGAACTCGATGGCTAACCCGTGACCGCTGATTGCATATTTTCTAAACTAGATACCTAGATAGTTTCTGAGGAGAGTCACGTGACCGATCGCTCCGCGTCCACCACCCTGGCCCCGCAGGCCCCGACTCGGCATCCGGGCATCATCGCCTGGGTGCAGGAGATCGCCGAGCTGACCGCGCCGGATCGCATCATGTGGTGCGACGGTTCGCGGCAGGAATGGGACCGCCTGACCGCGGAGCTGGTCGACAAGGGCACCTTCGTGCGCCTCGATCGCAAGCCGAATTCGTTCTGGTGCGCGTCGGATCCCGAGGACGTCGCGCGGGTGGAAGACCGCACCTTCATCTGCTCGCAGGAGCAGTCGGATGCGGGCCCGACGAACAATTGGGTGGACCCTGTCGACATGCGCACGGTGATGACCGAACACTACCGCGGCGCGATGTCCGGCCGGACCATGTATGTAATCGCCTACTGCATGGGTCCTTTGGCTGCGGAGGAACCGAAATACGGTGTGCAGATCACGGATTCGGCGTATGTCGCGGCCTCGATGCAGATCATGACCCGCTCCGGCGAGCCGGTGTGGAAATCCCTCTCCGAAGACGCCGAATTCGTCAGATGCCTGCACTCCGTCGGTGCACCGCTGACGCCGGGCCAGCCGGATGTGCCATGGCCGTGCGATAAGACGAAGTACATTGCGCACTTCCCGGAATCGCGCACCGTCTGGAGCTACGGCTCGGGCTACGGCGGCAATGCGCTGCTGGGCAAGAAGTGCTTCGCGCTGCGGATCGCCTCGGTGCTCGGTCGCGATGAGGGGTGGCTCGCTGAGCATATGCTGATCCTGAAACTCACCTCGCCACAAGACAAGACGCACTACATCGCGGCAGCGTTCCCGTCCTCGTGCGGTAAGACCAATCTCGCGATGCTCGAACCGGCGCTGCCCGGCTGGAAGGCCGAAACCGTCGGCGACGATATCGCCTGGATGCGGTTCGGTGCGGACGGTCGCCTGTACGCGGTGAACCCGGAGGCCGGATTCTTCGGCGTCGCACCGGGAACCGGTGTCAAGACCAACCCCAATGCGATCGCCACCATCGATGGTGGCAACTCGATCTTCACCAATACCGCGCTGACCGACGACCGTGACGTGTGGTGGGAGGGCGCGACCGACCAGCCGCCCGCGCACCTCACCGACTGGCGTGGCAAGAGCTGGACACCCGAGTCGGGTACCCCTGCGGCACATCCGAATTCGCGTTATTGCACCCCGATCGAGCAGTGTCCGTCGGTGGCCCCGGAGTGGAACGACCCTATGGGCGTGCCGATTTCGGCGATCTTCTTCGGCGGGCGCCGCGCCAACACGGTGCCGCTGATCGCCGAATCCTTCGACTGGGCCCACGGTGTATTCGTCGCGTCGACGTTGTCGTCGGAGACCACCGCGGCGGCGACGGGCAAGGTCGGTGTGGTCCGACGTGATCCGATGGCGATGCTGCCGTTCCTCGGCTACCACGTCGGGGACTATTTCGCGCACTGGCTGGCGCTCGGCGCTGGCGCGGATGCCACGAAACTGCCGAAGATCTTCCAGGTCAACTGGTTCCGGCGAACCGCCGACGGCAAATTCCTGTGGCCGGGATTCGGTGATAACGCACGGGTGTTGAAGTGGGCGCTGGAACGCATCGAAGGTAGCATCGAGGCGCAATGGACTCCGATCGGTCATGTGCCGACCGCCGACTCGCTCGACCTCACCGGCCTCGACGAGGACTACCGGGGGCTGATCGGTTCGGCGTTGGCGGTCGATACCGAGGAATGGGTGGCCGAGACACGGTTGATCGATGAGTGGTACGCCACCATCGGAGGCAACCGCCTTCCCGAGGTATTACGCGAGCAACTGGCCGCGCTGAAGCTACGCCTACTCGGCAACCGCTGACCGTGCGGGCGCTGCTGCCGACCTGGTCGGAATGGCGACCCGCGTTCCGCGCGCCCGGCGCGGACCTGTTGGCGGGGTTGATCGTGGCGTTGGTGGCTTTGCCGCTGGCACTGGGCTTCGGCATCAGCTCCGGGCTCGGTGCGGCGGCCGGTCTGGCCACGGCCATCGTCGCCGGCGCACTGGCCGCGGTATTCGGCGGTTCGCGCTTCCAAGTGTCGGGACCGACCGGCGCGATGACCGTCGTGCTGGTTCCGATCGTGCATCAGCACGGGGCGAGCGGGGTACTGACCGTGGGGCTGATGGCGGGCCTCGTCCTGGTTGTGCTCGCAGTGGCCGGTGTGGGACGCGCGGTCCGGTATATGCCTGCTCCCGTGCTCGAGGGGTTCACGGCGGGTATCGCGGTTGTTATTGCCCTGCAACAGTTTCCGGCTGCCCTGAGGATTACGCACGCCGAGGGCGACAAGGTGTGGCAGTCGGCCCTCGACGCGGTCTGTCGTTTCATCGAGGACCCGAGTGTGGTGACCCCGGTGACCGCGCTGGTGGTGGCCGCGGTCGTGCTGACCGGCGGTCGCTATCTGCCGAAACTGCCGTTCGCGCTGGTCGCGGTGGCCGCGGCCACCGTGACTGCCGAGCTGTTCGATTTGGATCTCGCGCGGATCGGGACCATTCCGCCCGGATTGCCCGCGCCGTCGGTCGGATTCGTGCACTTCGATCAGCTCGGGTCGTTGCTCGCGCCCGCGTTGGCGGTGGCCGCGCTGGCCGCACTGGAGTCGCTGTTGTCGGCGACTGCGGCCGACTCCATGTGCGTCGGTACCAGGCACAACCCGGATCGCGAACTGTTCGGGCAGGGTCTGGCGAATATCGCGGCGCCACTGTTCGGTGGTGTGCCCGCGACCGGTGCCATTGCCCGCACCGCCGTTAATGTCCGCTCTGGCGGCCGTACTCGGCTGGCCGCGCTGACGCACGCGGCATTGCTCGCCGCGATCATCTACCTTGCCGCGCCACTGGTCGCCGATATCCCGCTGGCCGCGCTTGCCGGTGTGCTGCTGGCGACCACGGTGCGGATGGTGGAGACGGCCTCGCTGCTGGCGATAGCCCGTGCGTCGCGCGGTGACGCGATCATCATGGCGCTCACCTTCGGGGTCACTGTGGCACTCGACCTGGTCACGGCCGTCGCGGTTGGTGTCGCGTTCGCGATCGTGCTCGCCTTGCGTTCGGTTGCGCGCGAGGCGCGGCTCGAGCAGGTGCCGCTCGATGAAAACGACTACTTCGCCGAGGAACACGAGTTGCTGCGCGAGCACATTGTCGCCTATCGCATCGACGGTCCGCTGTTCTTCGCGGCCGCGCATCGCTTTTTGTTGGAGCTGGCCGAGGTCGCCGATGTCAAGGTGGTGATCCTGCGCATGTCGAAGGTGACGGCGCTGGATACGACGGGTGCGTTGGTGCTCAAAGACGCCATCGCCAAACTCGAGCACCGCCATATCAAGGTGCTGCTTTCCGGCCTGCGTGCCGACCACCGGCGGCGACTGACCGCCATCGGTGCGCTCCCTGCCGATAGCGAGCACAGCCTCTTCGCCAACACTCGCGAGGCGATTGATCATGCCCGCCGCTACATGCCGGTTGCCAAAGACTTCAGTGCCGGGCAGTCTGGGGCGAATACCCGCACCCACAGGTGATTACGGGGCAGCGCGGTCCTCGGCAATGTTCGGATGGAAAATGCGTTCGGCCGCGTTGCGCAGGGTGGTGCTGCTGTCCGGATCCTCGACATGCAGCGCGAAGACCAACTCGCCGGTATTCGCGAGCAGCCAGCCCTGCCCGCCAGCGGTGGTGACATATCCGCCGCCGCCGATCAGGGCGCGGAGCTGGTCGACCACCGCGGCGGGCAGCGGGCTCGACTCGGCGGAAGTTGCGGGGCGGCCGATTTCGATCATGGGTGGGGTGATGTGTCCATTGGCGATGGCGGCGGTGAAGATCGCCATACCGTAGGGGCTGGCCTGGATCTCGCTCGCCCGGCCGCCGCGTCGGACCTCTTCGGTGCCCGGAGTCGGGATTCGCGAACTCACCTTGTCCAGACCCGTCAGCTCGAAGTCGACGCCGAGTCCGAGCATGCGGGCGGCCTGGCCGATCTCGTCGAGGGATACGTTCTGTGGCGGTTTGTGCGCGATGGTGGCCGCGGCCGTACGCAGTAGTTCAGTCGTGCCGCCGATCGGGGCGAGCCCGGCGAAGGCCACCGGTTCGTTCGTGCTGGCCGCATTGTTCTCGGCCGCGGCGACAATGGCTCCGGTCGCGGGGCGGATCGCGACGACGGCCGCCGGATTCCCCAGATAATTGACCGCATCCTGGGCGGCGCGTTGCCAGTACGGATCCAGGGTGGCGGGCACATCCGGCGCCGGTGTGCCCTGCTGTCCCGCGATATTGGCGACCGGAAGTCCGTCGGGGCCGGATAGCTGAACCGCCCAGCCCGCAGTTCTGTCCCGATTCTGCTGCCACACCGTGCGCAGCGCGTCGAGCATGGGGGATTGGATGCGGCGGTCGGCGGAGATCAGCCGTGGCTGCGGCTGCACCACCACCCCGGGAATCGGCGTGATGTCCGGTTCGAGAACCGCGAAGTCGTCCTGCCGCAGATTCACAGCGACGACCGGTTGACCTTTGGCAGCGGCGAGTTGCGCGCGCAAGGACTCTCCGGTGATAAGCGGGGCGACCGGTGCGATGGCCTTCGCCAGCGCGTCGGTGGTGGCGATCAGATCGGTGATGCGCGCGGGATCGAGCCGGACCACAGCGATGATCTGCTCGCTCATCAACGTTTGTCCGAGACTGTCCTTCACCACGGGCGGCGGCGTTGGGTAGGCCTTTACCAGGTGGACCTTGCGGGTGTTGTCCAGTTGCGGCATAGCGATCGTGGGTTCCCAGGAGATGCGCCAGCCGGTCGCCAACTTTCGTACCGTGCCCTGCGCGTCATATGTCCAGCTTCGATCGGGTCCGAATGTCCACGCGCCCTGCAGGGCGAAGATGCCCTCCCCGGTATCCAATGCGATGAATTGCGACAGACGGAAGTCCGGAGCACCGGGGCCGAGCCCTTCGAATATCTGTCGCAGCGATGCGGCGGCATTGACTGGTTGGGAGGTCAATTTCGCGGCGTTATCCGCATCCCGCTTGTTCAGCAGCGCGGTGAACTCTTCGACCGCGACCCTCGCGTCATCGGGATACTCCTCGAACGAACAGGCACAGCCGCTCAGTGCCACTGCGAGAATCAGTGCGCCGAGTGCGGCCGACCAACGTGCGCGACTCATGTGCGGCCCGACGCCATGACCCGGGGAAATGCTCATCGGGATCCTCGATTCTCGAGTTCAACCGCGATTGATGGTCGTCAGCATCCGCAGGCGCAGCGCAATGGACTTCGAGGCTAGCCCGCGCATTCGGCAGTCATCCATTCGATAAATCGGATAGCCGCCGAATTGCGATGGACTCGAGATGTGGCCTTATGTTGGCTCCCCGCAACAAAGTTCGAGCCGACCGGGGGACCTCGGCCGATGGTCGAGGTCCCCGTCCGATCACGCCTGCGGCGGTGGGCTGAAGACGCCGAAGTCGTTTCCGGAGGTGTCGCGGATGTGCGCGAAGACGAGACCGTCCTTGCCGGTGACCGGTGGGACCGACACCTTTCCGCCCAGCTTTTCGGCGGCTGTGACCGTGGCCGCCACATCCTGTACGAGTACGAAGAAGGTCGCGTGATTGGCCGAGGCGTCGGGGGTGTGCGAGATCCCGCCGCTGGGTGCCTCGCTCGCGGGGTAGCTGACCAAGTCGTAGCCGTCGGCATTCGGGTCCGCGGCGAAGCTCCAGCCGAACAGTTCGCCGTAGAACTTCTCGACCTCTTGCGGTTTATCGCTGCCGACCTGGAACCAGGCCACCGTATTGAAAGGGGGAGTGCTCACCGTGTCTTCTCCTCGCGATCGGGTATCTGTGCCTTGCCCGATCACGATCACCTGGCGCGGCGACAACCCCCTGTCGGTGTTTACCGCTGATTTCGTATCACAGCGCGACGGTGCGCAGTTCGAGGTCTTTCGGTATATCGGTTGGGGTGAGCGGGCGCGGCGACATCGGTGTATCGGTTATGGTCACCGCGCGGATGCGATCCAGCCGGAAGCACCGCGACTCCGCACGCAACCGGCACCACGCGATGAGATACCAGCCGTGCGATCCATTGAGGAATGCCGTCGGCTCGACCTCCCGCTCGCTGACCGCGCCGAAGCGGTCCGAATAGCTGATGCGCAGCACCCGTCCCGTCTCGATCGACTGGCCGATGACCGACGGAATCGCTGGGACGGGTTGCGCATCAACCGGGTCCAGTAGTCGAACGCGCGCCGCGAGGTCGCGGGCGGCGGCCGCATTGCGCTCCGACATCACTCCCAGAATCTTGCGCAATGCGCTGCGCCCGGCTTGATCGAAGGGTGTCGCCTCGCGGCGTGCCAAGGCCACGGCGAGTGCGACCGCCTCGGCCGCCGTGAAGTTGAGCGGCGGCAGCGACATGCTCTTCTCCAACGCGTACCCACCGCGCCTGCCGACATCCGCGTAGATCGGAATGCTCGCCTGCTGTAATGCCGCGATATCGCGTTCGATCGTCCGAACGCTCACTTCATAACGCTGCGCCAACTCTCGCGCGGTCCGCATCCGCGGCGCCACCGCGCGCAACTCCTCGACGATCGCATACAGCCGATCCGTACGGTTCACGCCGCCACGCTAGCGTCGACCACCGACAGCCACCGCGAACCGAATTGCCCTGGCGGAATTCGGGTATCGGCTGAGGGTGTCGCATAGCCAGTGAACGCCTCGCACGGTGGCCTGTGCGCGGGGGATCACTGGGTATGCGACCGCTCGTGTCAGCGGCCGGGGGAGACCAGCCTCGGTTCGTGTAGGTCGAAGTATTCGACTTCGCCCATGAGTTGGCTTTCCTCCTCGAACAGGGCGCGTAGATCGTCTGGAATCTCCAGCTTTTCGTGGGCGCGGGCCTCGGCTTCGGAGGTGAAGTAGACGGCCTCGACGTAACCGTCGCTGCCATATGTCGCCAAGGTGCCGCCGAGAATTTCGGGGCGCAGTTCGTGGATGCGCTCGGTGCCTTCGGCGAGCAGTTCGCGCATGCGCCGTGGATTGCGGGTGTGGCCCTCCATGACCTGGACGAACCCGGCCTGATCCGAGCCACCGCCCAGCCACTGTGTCACCTCGGGGCAATCCATGAACTGCACCGGTCCGTCGAAGCACTGCTCGGTCTCGGCCCACCACTTGCCCTGCTCCGGACGCTGGTTGTTGCGCCGCGCCGCTTCTTCGGATTCGAACCTCGCCAATGCGATGAACGTCCCGTCATTGCACAACCCGCTCGTCGTCCCGAGATAGCCGACGGCTCCCGGCTGCAAATCCTCGATCCACCGATCCATACACCGACGCAGCCGATCGGCGTCGGCAACCTTTCCTTGAATAACTTGGATGAACATCGAGTCCTCCTAATGCGGAGGGGATCACTCCGCTCTATAGCGAGGCTGACGCGTCGTGGTCCACCGAGGATGCTCGGACCGCTCGGCCCGCGAACGCGGCCACCGCACAGCTAATGGTTCGCCGTGGTGCAGCCATACGCAAGACCGGTGCGAATCAGCGTGCTCGGGCGCAGTTGGTCAGGAAGGTTTCGACCAACTGATTGACGACCTCCGGGATCTCGGCGGCGGCAAGGTGCGCGGCATCCTCGATAACCGCCAGCTCCGCGCCGGGAATCGACCGAGCCATGGTTTCGAGTTCGGGCACCGGAAAGGTGCGATCTTCGCGGCCGCCGACGACCAGCGTGCGGCAGGTGATCGCGGCGAAGCGGTCGCGTTGATCCGGTCGCTCGATCACTACGGATCGGACGGCGTGCGCAACCGATTTCGGGTCATTGCGGCGGGCGGTTTCCAGGACCCGGCGCACGACATCGGGACGCGTGGCTTCGGTGGTCGGTCCAAGGAAGGCGCGCACTACCGAACGGGTGATCGGCGGGCGGATGCCACGCAGGATTCGGATGAGGACCAGCAGCGCCGCGTACTGCAGTCGCTGGCCGGTCGGGGCCGGTGAGGCCGTGCCGTTCATCAAGATGGCGGATCGGACGCGGTCGGGAAATTCGGCGGCGAAGGTGCCGCCGATCATCGCGCCCCAGGAGTTTCCGATGAAGTGTGTCCGTGGCAGTTCGAGGTGGTCGAGGATGTCGACCACACAGCCCGCGCAGTCGTCGAAGGTGAAGCCGCGGGTGAGTGGAGTGGACTTTCCGTGGCCGGGTGGGTCCACCGCAATGGTCTGGTAGTTCTCGGCGAAGTGGGCGACCTGAGCGTCCCAGAGAGCGGCGTCCATCAGCAGGCTCGGCCACATCATGAGCGGATCGCCGTGCCCGGTTGTGACGACGTGCAGGGTGCCGAGCCGAGTCGGGATGTATAGATCAGTGCTGTCCATGGGTTCCTTCAGCGGAGGGCGAGGGCGAGAAAGAAGTCGACGCGGTCTTCGAGGCGGGACAGATCGCGGCCCGTGAGTTCTTCGATGCGTTGGATACGGTAGCGCAAGGTATTCACGTGAACATGAAGTAGCTCAGCGCATTTGGTCCACGAGCCGGAGACCTGGAGGAAGGTTTCCAAGGTGTGCACGAGATCGGCGCGGTTTTCCTGGTCGTAGCTGCTCAACGGGTCGAGCAGGCGCAGGCGGAACATACGCCGGACTTCGTCGGGAACGCTGGCCAGCAGGAGCATATGGGTGGCCAGTTCGTCGTGGCCGACGACGCTGGTGGGGGCGGGGCGGTCGGCGGCCAGGCGGCGGGCGTAGCGGGCTTCTTCGACAGCGCCGCGCAGGCCTTCGCCGTCGACGATGCCGCTGACCCCGATCGATAGGTGAGCGCCGTGTAGTCCGGGCTCCAAAGCGGTTACCGCGCGGTGGATTTCGCTGATTGCCGTGCCGTCCGCGGGAATCAGAGCGATGGCTTCGCCATCAACTACACCTGCGGCAGGCCTTTTGCCGTAGAGGATTTCGCGCAGTAGAACGCGTAATTCCCCGGGGCGCAAGGCATCTGCGCCAGCTGCGACCGCGATATAGGTGTCCGCCGGACCGAGACCGGTCAGTTCCAGGCGGGAAATGATCTCGGCGGGTTTGGCATCGGAGACGATCAGTTCGATGAGTTCTTGGGCGAGCCGGCCCTCGGCGCTCTGGCGATCGTCGAGTCGGGCGCGCTCGAGCGACACCACGGCGGCGAGTTCGCCGGTCAGGGCGCGACGTTCCTCCGGCCAGTCCTTGAAGTCGCCTTCGAAGACCAGCAACCAGTCGGCGGCGCGGGAGGTGCTGTGCTCGTCGACGGCGAACAGCGAGTAGCGCGCCTTGTTCTGGACCAGCACGTGGGGGAGGCGGCGGGCATTCAGGAAGGCGGCCGTGACCTCGACCGGCGGGGGTGCGGCGGGTCCGGCCACCACTCGTCCGGTGGACGCGACGACCCAGCAGCGCATGCCGAGATCGCGTTCGATCAGCTCCAGCACCGAGCCAAGTCCGGTACCCGAGACGAGCTGGCGGTGGCGGTCGAGGATGGCGGTCAGATCGGCGGCGCGCCCGGTGGACAGATTGCGGGTCAATGTCTCGGTGACCTGGGCGAATGCGATGTCCTCCCGGACACGGAACAGCGGTATCCGATGCCGCTGACAGGCCTCGACGACATCGGGCGGCGCGCCACCGTAACGGGCGTCGCCGGCGGCGAGTCCGGCGACGCCGGCCTGGGCCAGCGCCCGCACGAAGGTTTCGCTGTCCGCTGGGGCAAGCCGCCACTGCAGCCCGGTCAGTACCAGTTCGCCGCCGGAGAGGTAACGACTCGGATCGAGCATGTCGGTGGTCACTACCCAGCGCACGAAGCGGTCGAGCTCTTCTTCGCCGGTGACGAGCTCGAGACCGAGATCCATGGTCAGAAGTGATCTAAGTCGCACAGTTGCCGAGGCTAACAGCCCAGCTCGTGCCCACCCGGCGACGCTTTGGATATTCACACAAACGAGCCCGTGTGAACTGTCCCACACTTCGGATTTCTGGGTCCTAGCAGCGCGGATGTGCGGCGGGTGTACTTACTCCCAGCACATAACAAGCTCGATGGGAGATCGGATGTCCGGTGAGATCGGATGGCTCAACTCGCTGCCTCCGGACCAGGCCGAGGCGGAACTGCTGACCTGCTGCGCCTCACACGTCTGGGCACGGAAGGTGGCGGCGCACCGGCCCTATGTGGACAGCACGAGCCTGATGGCCGCCGCGGTCGCCGGGGTAGGTGAGCTGAGTTGGCCCGATATCGAGGAGGCGCTTTCCACGCATCCACGCATCGGCGACCGGGCGAAGGCGGGCACACACGAGCGCGAGGCGAAATGGTCCGCCGGTGAGCAGTCCGGCACGGCGAGCGCCGACCAGCAGACACTCGATGACATCGCCGCCGGCAACCTGGCCTATGAGCAGCGGTTCGGACACGTCTTCCTGATCCGCGCCGCAGGCCGCTGCGCCGAGCAGATCCGCGCCGAACTGCGCAGGCGCTTGGCGAATACCGCCGAAGGTGAACGCATCACGACCCAACGCGAACTCGCCGATATCACCCGGCTGCGACTCCGAAAGCTGTTGGAGGACAGGTGAGTCTGTCCACCCATGTGCTGGATGCGGCGAGCGGTCGTCCGGCGGCGGGGCTGCCGGTGCGGCTCGAGAAGGCGGACGGCACCGTGCTCGCCGAGCGCCGCACCGACGACGACGGGCGCATCAACGATTTGCCCGCACCCGAATTCGGTATCCACCGTTTGATTTTCGAAACCGGTGACCTCAGTCCGTTCTATCCGACGGTGACCATCGACTTCCGCGTCACCGACCCAGCCGAGCACTACCACGTGCCACTGCTGCTCAGTCCCTATTCCTACTCGACCTACCGAGGTAGCTGAACCATGTCGATCAAGCTCGGGCCGAATAGATACGGCAAAGCGGAAAACCGGGTCGTCCGGGTGCGGAAAACCGGTGGTGTCCACGAGATCCGGGATCTGAACGTCGGTGTGGCGTTATCCGGTGATATGGACGAGGTCCACCTGACCGGTGACAACGCGACGGTCCTGCCGACCGACACCCAGAAGAACACGGTATTCGCCTTCGCCAAGGAATACGGCATCACCTCGCCGGAAGCGTTCGGTCTTTTGCTGGCACGGCATTTCGTCGATTCCCAGCCGCCCATCCACCACGCGCGCGTCTCCCTACAGGAGTACGCCTGGGAGCGCATCGTGGTCGGACCCGGCGACAAGCAGTATTCGTTCGTACGCTCCGGCCAGGAGACGCGCACCTCGCGGGTGCATTACGACGGCGAAAATGCCTGGGTGGTTTCGGGTTTGACGGGTCTGGTGGTACTCAACTCCACCGGTTCGGAATTCCACGGCTACATCAAGGACAAGTACACGACGCTGCAGGAGGCCTACGACCGCGTACTGGCCACCGAGGTCAATGCGCAGTGGCGTTTCGCGACTGAGCCCGGAGACTGGGACAAGGCCTATCGCGAGGTTCGCGGTGCGCTGCTCGAGGCATTCGCCGACACCTACAGCTACTCGCTGCAGCAGACGCTCTATGCCATGGGCGACCGTGTGATCAGCGCGGTCCCGGAGGTCTGCGAGGTCCGGCTGTCGCTGCCCAATAGGCACCACTTCGTCGTGGATCTGTCCGGATTCGGACTGGAGAACGACAACGAGGTGTTCGTCGCCGCCGACCGCCCCTACGGCCTGATCGAGGGCACTGTACTCACCGAGGACGCTCCCGCGCCCGGACCGGCTTGGGAGTGACGATGGATTTCCTACAACCCGATACCTGGGCCGAGGCGCTGGAGCTGAAGGCTGCCAATCCGGAGGCCGAACCCATCCAGGGCGGCACCGATGTCATGGTCGAGATGAACTTCGACCACGGCCGGCCCGCGGCACTGCTCGATCTCAACCGCTGTCGCGATCTGTTCGATTACTCGACCGAGCCCGACGGCTGGATCCGAATCGGCGCGGGTGTCCCGTATGTGCGCATCATCAACCGGCTCAACCAGCAGCTGCCCGGCCTGGCGCAGGCCTCGCGCACGGTCGGTTCGCCGCAGATCCGCAATCGCGGCACCGTCGGCGGCAATCTCGGCGGTGCCTCCCCTGCCGGTGACGCCCACCCCGCACTGCTGGCGGGCAATGCGGTGATCGAGGTGGAGTCGACCGCGCGCGGCACTCGCCTGATCCCGATCGATGACTTCTACGTGTGGGTGAAGCAGAACGCCCTAGAGCCCGACGAGCTGATCCGCGCCATCCGGATCGCGCCCGCGACCGGGCCCCAGTACTTCTCCAAGGTCGGCACGCGCAATGCCATGGTCATCGCGGTCTGCGCATTCTCGATCGCATTGCACCCCGATACCCGCACGGTCGGAACCGGCATCGGATCCGCCGGACCGACGCCGCTGCGCGCGACACCGGCCGAGCAGCTCCTCGCCGATGCGCTGGACTGGGATGACCCGGCCCCGTTGCCATTCGAGCTCGTCCGGGAATTCGGTGAGCTGGTCTCGGCCGCCGCCAAGCCGATTGATGACGTTCGAGGCACCGCGGAATACCGCAAACACGCTCTGACGGTGCTGGCCCGCCGCACCCTGTCCTGGGCGTGGACGGACTACCTAGCAGAAAGAAGGAGGGCAGCCTGATGCGTGTGACCTTCGACGTGAACGGCTCGCAAGAGACCGTCGATGATGTGTGGGAAGGCGAGAGCCTCCTATATATGCTGCGCGAGCGCATGGGCCTGCCCGGCTCCAAGAACGCCTGTGAGCAAGGTGAATGTGGTTCGTGCACAGTCTATTTGGACGGCACTCCGGTGTGTTCCTGCCTGGTTGCCGCGGGCCAGGTGCGGGATCGCTCGGTGCGCACCGTCGAGGGCCTGGCCAACGGCGCGAGACTGGATCCGATGCAGGAGGCTTTCGTCGAGGCCGGTGCGGTTCAATGCGGTTTCTGCACACCGGGTCTCATCGTGCAGGCGCACGATCTCATAGAACGCAATCCCGATCCCTCCGATGTGGAGATCCGCGAGGCGCTCGCCGGAAATCTCTGCCGCTGCACGGGATACGAGAAGATCCTCGACGCGGTGCGCCTGGCCGCGGCACGTAAGGCGGACCAATGAGTACAGCATCGTGTAGCGATTCCGTGCGGGGTGGCGGTCGGCAGACTGTCATCGAGAACGCCTATATCGCGCCGGTCGTCGGTGTCGAGATCGCGTCCGGATACGTAGTCATCTCCGATGGCCGCATCGAAGCCCTCGGCGCGGGACCGGCACCGATCGTCCCGGGTGCCGAAAAGATCGACGGTACAGGCTGTTTGGTGACACCGGGCCTGGTCAACACCCACCACCATCTCTACCAGTGGGCGAGCCAGGGACTGTTCCAGGATTCCACCCTGTTCGAATGGCTGACCGGTCTCTATCGCACCTGGGCGCGCATGGACGCCGACGTCGTCTACGGCGCCGCCGCCGCCGGGCTGGGTTGGCTGGCACTGACCGGCTGCACCACCAGCAGCGACCACCACTACATCTTCCCGAAGGGGCGCGGCGATCTCTTCGAGGCCGAGGTACGCGCGGCGAGTGAGATCGGCCTGCGCTTCCACCCGTGCCGCGGCTCCATGGACCGCGGGCAGAAGGACGGTGGTCTGCCGCCGGACGAGGTGGTCGAGAGCCGCGACGAAATCCTATCGCACACTGCGGAAGTCATCGATAAGTACCACGATCCTTCGTTCGACTCGATGCTGCGGGTCGCCGTCGCACCGTGCTCGCCGTTCTCGGTGAGCGAGGGTCTGATGATCGATTCCGCGACGCTGGCGCGCGCCAAAGGTGTTCGGCTGCATACCCATCTCGCCGAAACGCTCGACGAGGAAGAGCACTGCATCGAACAGATGGGCTGCACGCCGGTCGAATACATGGAAAAGCTGGGCTGGCTCGGCGAGGACGTCTGGTTCGCGCACGCGGTGCATCTGCACGATGCCGATATCCGGCGTTTCGCCGAAACCGGCAGCGGCTCGGCACATTGTCCCAGCTCCAACGCCCGACTCGGTGCGGGTATCGCCCGCGTCAGCGATCTGGTGGCCGCCGGTGCGCCGGTCGGTCTCGGCGTGGACGGCGCGGCGTCGAGTGAGCTGACCTCCATGGCGGGCGAAATGCGTCAGGCCATGCTGTTCCAGCGCGCGGTCAACGGCCCGACCGCTTTCACCGCGCGCCAGGCGCTCGAGATCGGCACCTTGGGCGGCGCCCGTAATCTCGGCCGCCACAACGAGATCGGGAGTATCGAACCCGACAAGCTCGCCGACCTCGCCATCTGGCGGGTCGACGGTTTCCGCTCGGCGATCGAGGATCCGGTCTGCTCCTTGGTTTTCGGACCGACACCGCCACTGGCCCGGCTGCTCGTCGGCGGGCGCACCGTCGTGCAGAACGACGAATTGCGCACCGTCGCACAGGATGTCGTCGGCGGGGCTGGTGTCGCGGCCCGGCAACGGCTAATGCGACAGGAGGCATGATGACTGTCCCACGGATGACTCGCTTTCCGAAAGAGGTTGCCGCACCCGGTAAGGGCGGCATCGGCGAGAGCCCGCTGCGCCCCGATGGCACACTGAAGGTCAAAGGCGAGTTCGCTTATGCCTCCGATCTCTGGATGGACGGCATGCTCTGGGGTGCGACGCTGCGCAGCCCGCATCCGCGCGCGATCATCCGCAGTATCAATATCGCGCCAGCACTGGTCATGACCGGTGTGCACGCCGTACTCACCCATGAGGATGTGCCCGGCCGCAAGATGTACGGCCTCGACCACACCTGGGACCAGCCGGTCCTCGCCATCGGCGAGGTGCGCCACCACGGTGAGCCCATCGCCCTGGTCGCCGCCGACCACCCCGAGATCGCTCGGCGCGCCCTCGACGCCATCGAAATCGACTGGGAGGTATTGGAGCCCATCACCGATCCGATGGCGGTGCTCTCCGCCCCGAAACGGCTCGCGGTGCAGGAGCGCGGCGGTATCGCCCGGCATCAGCCGGTGCGAGTCGGCGATATCACCGTGGGCCGCGCACTGGCCACCGTGGTGATCACCGAGGAATTCGAGGTCGGCATTCAGGACCAGGCATTCCTCGGCCCCGAATCCGGCCTGGTGATTCCGGCGGAAGACGGCGGGCTCGACTTCTACGTCGCCACGCAGTGGATGCACAATGATCTGTCCCAGATCGGGCCTTGCCTCGGCCTCGCCGACGACCAGATCCGCATGACCATGGCCGGTGTCGGCGGAGCCTTCGGTGGCCGCGAGGACCTGTCCATGCAGATCCACGCGGGCATGCTGGCCATGCACACCGGCAAGCCCGTCAAGATGATGTACAACCGCGAGGAGTCGTTCTTCGGGCACGTGCACCGGCACCCGGCGAAGATGCTCTACGAATATGGTGCCAATAATGACGGAAAGCTCACCTACGCAAAGGTTCTCATCGTCCTCGACGGTGGCGCGTACACCTCGGCGACGCTGAATGTCACCGGTAACGCGTCCTCGCTCGCGGTGGGGCCGTATGAGATTCCGCATATCGAGATCGACGCGTACGGCATCTACACCAATAACCCGCCGTGCGGTGCGATGCGCGGATTCGGTGCGGTGCAGGCCTGTTTCGCACACGAGTCGATGATGGACAAGGTCGCCGAGGCGCTGGATCTCGATCCGGTGCACGTGCGCCAGATCAATGCGGTGTCGCAGGGTTCGAAGCTGGCGACCGGTCAGGTGCTGCACGCGCCGACGCCGATGGCCGAAATGCTCGGGCAGCTGCGGGACATGCCGATGCCCCCCGAGCTGGACGCCTCGGATATCCGGAACCTGCCCGGCGGCGCATCGCAGACGACGCACGGCGAAGGTGTGGTGCGTGGTGTCGGTTACGGCGTCGGCATCAAGAACATCTGCTTCTCCGAGGCCTTCGACGACTACTCGACGGCTCGGGTGCGGCTGGAAGTCATTGCCGGAGAACCGGTTGCGCTGGTGCACACCGCGGCCGCCGAGGTCGGTCAGGGACTGGTGACGGTCGAGGCGCAGATCGCGCGCACCGAACTCGGTATCGAGCGGGTCACCATTCACCCGGCTGACAACCAGGTCGGCGACTCGGGTTCGTCGTCCGCCTCCCGGCAGACCTATATGACCGGTGGCGCGGTGAAGGCGGCTTGTGAAGCCGTGCGCCAGCGCGTACTCGCCTTGGCCCAGGCCGAGTTCGGCGCCTCGTCGGGACTGCGACTGGTCGGCGGCAAGGTGGTTTCGCGCACGGGGGAGGTGCTCGCGGCGATCGTCGATGTCCTGGATGAGGGGGTTATCGAAGAGACCCGCGAGTACCACCACCGGCCGACGACGGGCATGGATTCCGTTACGGGACAAGGCAATAGCCACACCCAGCTGGCTCTCTGCGTACACCGCGCGGTGGTGGACGTGGATACAGACCTCGGCCTGGTCAAGGTCGTCTCCCTGGACGCGGTCCAGGACGTTGGCAAGATCATGAACCGCCTGTCCCTGGAGGGCCAGATCCACGGCGGCTCCGTACAGGGGCTCGGGCTGGCGGTCATGGAGGAAATCCAGGTAAAAGACGGTAAGGTGCGCAATCCGTCCTTCACCGACTATCTGATCCCGACGATTCTCGATACGCCGTCACAGCGGCTGGAGATTCTCGAAAATGCCGATCCGCACGCCCCCTACGGGCTGCGCGGCGCCGGAGAGCCGCCCACGCTCTCCTCTACCCCCGCGATCGCCGCGGCGATCCGTGACGCCTGCCGATCGCGGGGTGGAAACGTGCACATCAACCGAGTGCCGGTGCGACCGGAAGACATCATCCGGAGCAGTTGATCAACAGGGGCAGCCGGTTCCAGTGGACCGGACAGACTCCACAACAGCAGTACCCGAACCATGCGGTCCGGCCGGTCCGAAAGGACAGCGGCCGGACCGTAGGTCGGCTACGCCCCGAGGAGGGCACGCCAATGACCCAGATTCAGACCAAGCCCAGCACACCAGAGCCGGTAGCAGGAAGGTCTGCGCTCGACCGGTACTTCCGGCTGAGCGAACGCCGAACCACCGTCTCCCGTGAAATCCGTGGCGGTGTCACCACTTTCGTCGCCATGGCCTACGTCATCCTCTTGGTGCCGTTGATTCTCGGCGGCGTCGCGGATGTCAACGGTGACAAGCTGAGCATCGCCCAACTCACCACGGCCACCGCGTTTTCCGCGGGACTCAGCACCATCCTGATGGGCGTCGCGGGCAATGTGCCGCTGGCGCTCGCCGCCGGGCTCGGTGTGGTCCCGGTGGTCGCCTTCCAGGCGGCACCGCATATGACTTGGCCGCAGACCATGGGTTTGGTCGTGCTGATGGGCGTGATCATCGTGGTGCTGGCCGCGACCGGACTGCGGACGATGATCATCAATGCCATCCCGCTCGGTCTCAAGAATGCGATCGGCGTCGGGATCGGCATGTTCATCGCGATGATCGGACTGGTCTCGGCCGGGGTGGTCGGGCATGGCGCGCAGACCGGTCCGCCGGTCACCCTCGGCGCCGATGGTCATCTATCCGGTTGGCCCGTAGTGGTTTTCGCGGTCGGGCTGCTGGTGATGCTGGCGCTGTTCATCCGCAAGGTGCCCGGTGCGATTCTGATCAGCATCGCCATCTCGACGGTGCTCGCCATTATCGTCAACGCACTGGCGAAGATCGACCCGCAGACCTGGGGGCCGGTGGTGCCGGAGCAGCCGAAGGGATTCTTCGCGGCACCCGATTTCGGGTTGGCGCTGAATATCGACCTCTTCGGCGGTTTCGCCGAGGCGGGCGGGCTGGTCGCGGGAGTCGTGCTGTTCACCCTGGTGCTGACCGGGTTCTTCGACGCCATGGGCACAGTTTTCGGCGTCTGCGACGAGGCCGGACTGCTCGATGAGCAGGGCACCATGCCGGGCATCGGCAAGGTGCTGACCATCGACGGCATCTCCCAGGTCATCGGCGGCATCAGCGGTGGCGCCGGGAACACCGTGTACGTCGAATCCGCGACGGGTGTCGGTGAGGGCGCCCGCACCGGACTGACCAGCGTGGTGACCGGTGGACTGTTCTGCCTCGCAGTATTTTTCACCCCCCTGGCGGCTGTGGTGCCGATCCAGGCCGCCGCACCGGCGCTGGTTATCGTCGGTGCGCTGATGATGACCCAGGCCCGCAAGATCGATTGGAACGATCTCGAGGTGGCGGTGCCCGCCTTCCTGACCATCGTGCTGATGCCGTTCACCTACTCCATCACCAACGGTGTCGGCGCGGGCCTGATCACGTACGTGGTGATCAAGCTGGCCCGCGGCAAATTCCGTGAAATCCATTGGCTGATCGGGGTGGTGAGCCTGGTGTTCGCCGGTTACTTCGGCATCTCGGCCATCGAACTACTCCTGGGCGGATAGCACCATGCGCGACCTCACGGCAGAACTTCTGAAGTGGCATGCGGTGCAGAAGGATTACGCCGTGGCCACCGTCATCGGCGTCACGGGAAGTGCCCCTCGGCCGCCCGGCGCGGCGCTGGCGGTCGACGCCGACGGCAATGTCATCGGAAGCATTTCCGGTGGCTGTGTCGAGGGGGCGGTCTACGAACTCTGCCGTGCGGTCCTGCGCACCGGACAACCGGTGCGCGAAATCTTCGGATACAGCGACGATGACGCCTTCGCGGTCGGACTGACCTGCGGCGGCGAACTCGAGGTCTTCGTCCAGCGGATCACCGAGGTCGAACGTGTCGCCATCGAGGCGATCTTGCGCACCGACGAGGCGGTGACACTGGTAAGGGATCTGAAAACCGGTGCGGCCATGGCGATCGGGTCCTGGTGGACCGTCGGCGCCGCCTTCGACGAGGTAGTCGTGGCCGAGGCCATGGCGATGCTCGATACCGGCGCCACCGGCGTGCGCGAGATCGGTTGTGGTGCAGTCGAAGTCGCCGTCTTCGTGGAATCGTATGTACCGCCGCCGCGCATGATCGTCTTCGGCGCAATAGATTTCGCGGCCGCCGTAACCAGGATCGGCCGCTTTCTCGGATATCACGTCACCGTCTGCGATGCCCGCCCGGTATTCGCCACGCGCGCGCGTTTTCCGGACGCCGACGAGATCGTCGTGCAGTGGCCGGACCGGTATCTCGCACGCACACAGGTTGATTCGCGCACGGTGCTGTGTGTGCTCACCCATGATGCCAAATTCGATATTCCGTTGTTAGAGGTTGCGCTGCGGCTGCCGGTGGCCTACGTGGGCGCGATGGGGTCCCGTCGCACCCACGGGGACCGCATGGCCGGGCTGCGGGCCGCCGGTATGACGGAATCGCAACTGGCCCGATTGCATTCACCGATCGGGCTGGATCTCGGCGCGCGGACCGCGGAGGAGACGGCGGTATCAATCGCCGCCGAGATCGTCGCGGTGCGCCGCGGCGGCTCGGCTCAACCGCTGACCGCCACCGGCGGACCGATCCACCGGGACCTGCTCCCGGTCTGGTGAGCCGCGCACGCCGCCGTGCATCCGTACACCCGGTACGCGGGGGCGCGCGGCTTCGGCACCGATGCTGCGGCTGGAGCATCCTACGAAATCGACTTCGGGATATCCGATCGGCTTCGGGCTAATCGCCGCTATTCCGACACTGCGGTCGGCCCACATAATTGACGAAATTGCGAACAAAGGATTCACCGAATGCCGTTGATATTTCTGAATGGCTCCGCCATGCGCGGCGGACCGCTCAATCATCTGCTCGACGGCGCGCCTTTCGCCGGTGCAGCGAAAACGGCGCCGCGCTACCGTTTCTATTCGGTCGGCGATCGGTTCCCGGGCCTGGATCCCGTCGCTGACGGCGGCGATTCGATCTCCGGTGAACTCTTCGACATCTCCATGGAAGTGCTGCGGCGGCGGCTGCTGCCTGCCGAACCACCCGAACTCGAACTCGGCGCGATCGAACTCGCCGACGGCCGTTCGGTGTTGTCGATGCTGCTGCGCCGCGCGCCGACCTCGTATCCGGAGTTGATCGATATCACCGCCATCGGCAGCTGGCAGCAATACCGTCAAGGAGCTGAATGAATAATCAGGCCGGGGGCGTCGCCTTCCCGAAATTCGATGTCAATTGTTCGATCCTGTTCACCGATCTCCCGTTGCTGGAACGCCCCGCCGCGGCAAAGCAGGCCGGATTCGACGCAGTCGAATTCTGGTGGCCGTTCGGCGAGGATCCGACGCCGGGCGATAAGGAGATCGATGTGTTCGTGCGCGCGATCCACGATGCCGGTGTGGAATTGGTCGGTCTGAACTTCATCGACCTGATCCCGCTGGGCGGGCGTGGTCTGGTCTCGGTTCCGAGTGAGGTCACCCGGTTCCGGGACAATATCGATGTCGCCGTCGGTATCGCCGAGGAGACCGGCTGCCGCGCGCTGAATGCCCTCTACGGCAATCGCGTCGGGGGCGAGAGCCCGCAGAAGCAGGACGAACTCGCACTGGAGAACTTGAGCCTGGCCGCGCAGGCGGCCGATGCGATCGGCGCAACCGTTCTGCTGGAGGCACTGAATGCCTTTGAGTCGCCGCACTATCCGATCGTGAGTGCCGCACACGCCGGGCAGGTCATCGAGCAGACCGGTGAACCCAATGTGCGGTTCCTTTGCGACCTGTACCACCTAGCCCGCATGGGCGAGGGCCTGCACTCCGTGATCCGCACGCACGCGGCGCAGCTGGGCCACGTCCAGATCGCCGACAATCCGGGCCGCGGCCGTCCCGGCACCGGCGAACTCGATTTCGCCGCGCTCTTCGAAACCCTGGCCGAGATCGGCTACGACGGCTGGATCGGCCTCGAATACAAAGACCCCGAGCTGGATTGGAAGTGGATGGCATGAGCGAGCGTAGCGAGCGAATCAAAGACACAGCGCCCCTTGGGCACGGCGAAGCCGTGAACAAGATCGGTTTTGTCGGCCTGGGGATCATGGGCAGCCCGATGGCGGGTCACCTCGTCGCCGCCGGGCACGAGGTGACCGGTTACGACATCGGACCCACCGGACTCGAAAAGCTGAAGGCGGCGGGCGGTTCGGCAGCATCCGGTGTCGCGGAAGCGGTGCGGGAGAAGGACATCGTCATCACGATGCTGCCGCAGGACGAGCATGTCGAGGCGGTCTTCGCCGATGTGCTGGTGCACGCCGCGCCCGGCACGCTGTACATCGACTTCTCCACCATCACGCCCAAGACCGCTCGCTGGACCGCCGAGAAGGGCGCAGAGAAGGGCCTGCGGGTGCTCGACGCTCCGGTCTCCGGCGGTGAGCCGGGCGCGATCAATGCCGCGCTGTCGATCATGGTCGGCGGTAACGAGGCCGACTTCGCCGCGGCCACACCGATTTTCGAGGCGGTCGGCAAGACCTTCGCGCTGGTCGGTCCGAACGGTGCAGGTCAGGTGGTCAAGGCCGCTAACCAGCTCGTCGTTGGTGGCACCTACGCGCTGGTGGCCGAGGCGATCCTGCTGATGGAAAACCTGGGCGCGGATGCCGAGAAGGGCCTCGATGTGCTGGCAGGCGGGCTCGCGGGCAGCAAGATCCTCGACCTCAAGCGCGCCTCCATGCTGAAGCGGGACTTCAAGCCCGGCTTCCGAATCGACCTGCACCACAAGGATATGGGCATCATCCTGCAGGCCGCCCGCGACGCCGAGGTGTCGATCCCGATGGGTGCGCTGACCGCGCAGTTGATCGCCGCAGCCCGCGCGATGGGTCACGGCTCACTGGACCACTCGGGTCTGCTGAAGGTGACCGAGGCGCTCTCGGGCCGGGAGAGCTGACCATGACACGCATGCGCGCGGTGGATGCTGCCGTTCTGATTCTCGAAAAGGAAAGTGCGACACAGGCATTCGGTCTGCCAGGTGCCGCGATCAACCCCTTCTACAGCGCGATGCGCGCACACGGCGGTATCAAACATGTGCTTGCCCGTCACGTCGAGGCCGCCTCGCATATGGCCGAGGGGTACACCCGGGCGGCGGCGGGCAATATCGGTGTCTGCATCGGCACCTCGGGGCCTGCGGGCACCGATATGATCACCGGCCTGTATTCCGCCAGCGCGGACTCGATACCGATCCTGTGCATCACCGGTCAGGCGCCGGTGGCCAAGCTGCACAAGGAGGACTTCCAGGCGGTCGATATCGCCGCCATTGCCGCACCGGTGAGCAAGTGGGCGGTGACTGTGCTCGAACCAGCACAGGTACCGGGGACCTTCCAGAAAGCCTTCCAGTTGATGCGGGAGGGGCGGCCGGGGCCGGTCCTGATTGATCTGCCGATCGATGTGCAGCTCGCCGAAATCGAGTTCGATATCGAGACCTACCAGCCGCTCGAGGTGCACCGCCCGGCCGCGACGCGGGCACAGGCGGTCAAGGCCATCGACATGTTGAATGCGGCGCAGCGGCCGCTGATCGTCGCGGGTGGCGGCATCGTGAATGCCGATGCCGCGGCGGCGCTGGTCGAATTCGCCGAACTCACCGGTGTTCCGGTGGTGCCGACGCTGATGGGCTGGGGCACGATTCCCGACGATCACGCGCTGCACGCGGGCATGGTCGGACTGCAGACCTCGCACCGGTACGGCAATGCCACCCTGCTCGAATCCGATTTCGTGCTCGGCATCGGAAACCGTTGGGCCAACAGGCATACCGGCGGTGTGGAGACCTACACCAAGGATCGCACCTTCGTGCACGTCGATATCGAGCCGACCCAGATCGGTCGCGTATTCGCACCGGATTACGGCATCACCTCCGATGCGGGTGCCGCACTGCGCGTCTTCGTCGAGGTCGCGCGCGAACTCGACGCGGCCGGGGAGTTGCCCGATCGCAATGTGTGGGCCGAGCAGTGCCGCAACCGGAAACGGGTGGGCCTGCGCAAGACGCACTTCGACGATAAACCGATCAAGCCGCAGCGCGTATACGAGGAGATGAACAAGGCGTTCGGGCCCGATGCGCGCTACGTCAGCACTATCGGTCTGTCGCAGATCCAGGCGGCGCAGCTGCTGCACGTCTACCGGCCGCGGCACTGGATCAATGCGGGGCAGGCCGGACCGCTGGGCTGGACGGTACCCGCGGCCATCGGTGTCGCGACGGCCGATCCGAATGCCACCGTGGTCGCGCTCTCGGGTGACTACGACTTCCAATTCCTCATCGAGGAATTGGCTGTCGGCGCGCAGTTCAATATCCCGTACATCCATGTGGTGGTGAACAATTCGTATCTGGGCCTGATTCGTCAGGCGCAGCGCGCGTTCGACATGGACTACTACGTGCAGCTCGCTTTCGACAATATCAACAGCCCGGAGCTCGCCGGCTACGGCGTCGACCACGTCAAGGTCGCGGAAGGCCTGGGCTGCAAGGCGATTCGGGTATTCGATCCGGCGTGGATCGGTTCGGCCCTCGATGAGGCGAAGAAGCTGGTGACCGAATTCCGGGTGCCGGTAATCGTCGAGGTCATCCTCGAACGGGTGACGAATGTTTCGATGGGACTCGAGATCGACAATATCGTCGAATTCGAGGAGCTCGCGCAGTCCGCGGCCGACGTCCCGACCGCGACCGCACGGCTGGACTGAGCCGCCATGACTCGAGTCCTGATCGCGTCCGACAAGTTCAAGGGGTCGCTGACCGCGGCGCAGGTCGGTGCCGCTGTCCGCGCCGGTATCCACCGCCTCCGGCCCGGTGCCGAGGTGTCGGTGGTGCCGATCGCGGATGGCGGGGACGGCACCGTCGCCGCCGCATTGGCCGCGGGTTTCGAGGCGGTCCTGGTGACCGCGTCCGGACCCACCGGCGAACCGGTGTGCACGGCGTATGCCCGCCGCGACGATATCGCCGTCGTGGAACTGGCGGACGTATCCGGGCTCGTGCGACTACCAGGCGGAAAGTTCGCACCGACGACGGCCACCAGCCGCGGCGCCGGCGAGGTCATCGCCGCGGCCATCGATGCGGGCTGCCGTCGGGTGGTGCTGGGCATCGGCGGCAGTGCGGGGACCGACGGTGGTGCCGGGCTGCTCGCGGCACTCGGTGCTCGGCTGCTCGATGCCGACGGAGCCGAAATCGGTGACGGCGGTGCGGCATTGGCGGGGCTGCACACGATCGACCTCGCATCTGTGCGGGAACGGCTGGTCGGGGTCGAGATCACCGTCGCGTGCGATGTCGACAATCCGCTCACCGGTCCGCGCGGTGCAGCCGCCGTCTATGGTCCACAAAAGGGTGCCGACGGTAACCAAGTGGCGGAGCTGGATTCGGCGCTCACCCTCTGGGCGGATCGTGTCGCGGTCGCCACCGGCAACGATCTGCGTTATCGCGCGGGTGCCGGTGCGGCGGGCGGGGTCGGGTTCGTGGCCGTCGCGGTGCTCGGTGCTCGGCTGCGTCCCGGAATCGAATTGGTTTTGGAGCTGGTCGGTTTCGCCGAGCGCGTGGCCGATGCGGATCTGGTGGTGACCGGGGAGGGCATGCTCGACGAGCAGACCCTGTACGGCAAGGCACCGGCTGGTGTCGCTACTGCCGCTGGGTTTGCGGGCGTCCCGGTCGTCGCTGTCTGTGGCCGGAACAGGCTGCCCGCCGAGCGATTGCATGATGCGGGGTTTTCGGCCGCATACGCCCTGGCCGATATCGAACCCGATATCGCGCGCTGCTTCGCGGAGGGGGAGCTGCTGCTCGAGCGGCTGGGTGTGCAGATTGCCGCCGAGCACCTGCCGCCGGATCCCACGGCGGAGCGGCCGTCTGCCGAGCACCTGCCGCCAGATCTCTCGACCGGGCGGCCCTCTGTTGGGCACCAGTCGCCGGAGGTCGCCACGGATCAGGTGTCTCCAGACCACGCCGCCGGGGCGGCCACGGCCGAGTGGCCGTCTGCCGGGCACCTGTCGTCGGAGTCCGCTACGGGCCAAGGGGCTGCAGGCCACGCCGCTCAGGGTGCCTCTCCGGAGCGGCGTGTAGCGGACCTGGCCGATGACATTGTCGCGGCCACCTACCGAGTTAGCGGCGGCGCAAGGACATTCGACGGGAGATTCCGATGATTTCCGATGGAGTTGTGTGATGCGGAAAAGCTCTGAGATTCAGACGATCTCACCGGTTCCCGCGCACCTGGACCTGGTGATCCGTGCGGAGCGGATCATCGGGACGACGGGGGAGACCGGCGGCTCGATCGGCGTGCGCGACGGCCGGATCGTGGCGATCGAGCCGCCGGACTCCACCCTGATCGCTGAAACGGTCGTCGAACTGGCCGCCGACGAGGTGCTGCTGCCCGGCATTGTGGATGCGCACGTGCACGTCAACGATCCCGGCCGTACCGAATGGGAGGGTTTCCCGAGCGCGACGAAGGCGGCCGCGGCGGGCGGTGTCACCACCATTATCGATATGCCGCTCAACAGCATTCCGCCGACCTGCGATCTCGCCGCGCTAGAGGTGAAACGCGAGACCGCGCGGGACCGGGTGTACGTCGATGTCGGATTCTGGGGCGGAGCGATTCCTGGAAATGTGGCAGATCTGCGCCGGCTGCAAGACGCCGGTGTCTTCGGTTTCAAATGCTTTCTGCTGCACTCCGGCGTCGACGAATTCCCGGCACTGGACGCCGGCCAGCTGGAACTGGCCATGCGGGAAATCCGCTCGTTCGACGGCTTGCTCATCGTGCACGCCGAGGACGCGCACGCTGTCGAACACGCGCCGATCCCACAGGGGGACAAGTACTCCGGCTTCCTGCGTTCGCGCCCGCGCGGTGCGGAGAATCTGGCCGTCGCTCGGGTAATCGAACTGGCCAGGTGGACGGGCTGCCGCGTGCACATTCTGCACGTGTCGAGTTCGGATGTACTGCCGATGATCGCGTCGGCCCGCCGCGACGGCGTCCGGATCACCGCCGAGACGTGTCCGCACTACCTGTCGTTCGCGTCGGAGGAGATTCCGGACGGTGCGACACAATTCAAATGCTGTCCGCCGATCCGCGAGAGCGGCAATCGTGAATTGCTCTGGGAAGGGTTGCGCGATGGCACCATCGATATGGTGGTCTCGGACCACTCGCCATCGACCGCCGACCTGAAGTGCTTCGACACCGGTGACTTCGCCAGAGCGTGGGGTGGCATTTCCTCACTGCAGCTCGGACTTTCGGCTGTGTGGACCGAAGCGCGACTGCGCGGATTCACTCTGGTCGATATCGCGCATTGGATGAGCCGAGCGCCCGCCGAACACGCGGGCCTGCGCTGCAAGGGCGCGATCGAGGTGGGCTACGACGCGGATTTCTGTGTCTTTGCCCCCGGTGACGCCTTCGTCGTCGACGTACATCGCCTGCATCACAAGAACGCCGTCACCCCGTACGCGGCCCGCCCCCTCGCTGGCGCGGTCCGCAGTACCTGGTTGCGCGGCAATCGAATCGATATCGATAACGAGCCGCAGGGGCGGCTCCTGGCCCGAGGAGAAGTATGACCGATCAATCCGCCCCCGCCTTCACCCGACTGCCCGATCTCGCCTCCCGCGCGCTGGCGGGCAGTGTGGTCTACGCCAATGACGAGTTGTTCGCCGAGCGGGAGAATCTGATCCGGCCCGGCCGTGCGGTTTTCAGCACCGAGGACTTCGGCCACAAGGGCAAGACCTACGACGGCTGGGAAACGCGTCGTCGTCGTGAGACCGGCAATGACTACGCGGTCGTCCGGCTCGGTGTGCCGGGCCGGGTGCACGGTGTCGTCATCGATACCTCCTGGTTCATCGGCAATTACCCGCCCTTCGCCTCGGTCGAGGCGACGAGTGTGGAGGGGCAGCCGTCCCCGGCCGAACTGCAGCGGGCCGAATGGGTGACATTGGTCGCGAAGTCGGATATCGCGGGCAATACCGACAACTTCTTCGAGGTCACCGACGACCGCCGCTTCACCCACATCCGGCTCTCGATCTACCCCGACGGTGGCGTGGCCCGCTTCCGTGTCCATGGAACGCCGCTGCCCGATCCCCGTTTTCTCAGTGGCACCGTCGATCTCGCCGCCCTGGAACACGGCGGTGACGTGGTCGACTGCTCCAATATGTTCTTTTCCGCCCCGACCAATATCCTGCTGCCCGGCCGGTCGCGGCAGATGGACGAGGGGTGGGAGGGTGCGCGTCGCCGCGATGCGGGCAATGATCACCTCACGGTGCGGCTGGGTGCGCGCGGGGCGATTCGGCGGGTGGAAATCGATACCTCGAATTATGTCGGCAATGCGCCGGGTTGGGCGGTGCTGCGTGGTGCGGATGCCGATTCCGGCGCGGACCTGAATGATCCGTCGTCGTGGACCGAATTGGTGCCGCGCACGCGGTTGCAGCCGGATGCGCGTCATTTCTTCCGGACGGGAGTCGGTGCGCCGGTCACCCACGTCCGGCTCGATGTGTACCCCGACGGCGGTGTGGCCCGGTTGCGGGTCCACGGCGAGATCGATCCCGAGACCTTGGTCGGCAACACCCTCGCCTGGCTCGCGGCTCTGCCCGAAGCACACGCACTTCAGGTACTCATCAGCGATGGGGGGCTGTCGCGTGACCAAGCACGGAAGCTGCTGGCGGAACGTCCCTTTGCCAGCCCCGATGCGGTGCCGTCGGCCGTGATCGACGCGTTGCTCGCGTTGTAGTCGCTGGTCGGGCGGACGATCGGAGCCCCCATCGATTGTCCGCCCGACCGGCTCGGCCCGCGTCCGAAAACCGCTGGCACATATCGACCGACTGATTTAGGTTCGGCCCCATGGTGCGTGCGAATGGGTCGGTCGAGCGGCAAGCCATTGTCGCCGCCGCCGTGACGGTGGTCCTGTGGGCTTCGGCGTTCGTCTTCATCCGCAGTGCGGGACACGATTTTTCACCGGGTGCGCTGGCGCTCGGGCGATTGCTCGCCGCATCGATCACGCTGGTGACAGTGCTGGTCATCCGCGGCGCGGGCCTGCCGCCACGGCCCGCGTGGCCGGGCATAGTGATTTCCGGGGTGCTGTGGTTCGGCGTCTACATGGTGGCGTTGAACTGGGGTGAGCGGAATGTCGATGCGGGGACCGCGGCGATGGTCGTCGGCATCGGTCCGGTGCTGATCGCGGTGCTCGGCGGATTGGTCCTGCGGGAAGGATTTCCGGCCCGGCTGATGGTCGGGCTGGTCGTGTCGTTCGCCGGAACCATCGTCGTCGGGCTATCGACCTCCGATGGCGGCGGCGCGGCGATGCTCGGTGTTGTGCTGTGCCTACTCGCGGCTATCGTCTGGGCCGCATCGACCGTCGCACAGAAGCCGGCACTCGCGAGCGCATCCGCATTGCAGGTGGTCACTTTCGGCTCGGTCATCGGAACCGTCGCGTGCCTGCCGTTCTCCTGGCAATTGGTCACCGAGGCCGCCGATGCACCGCTGTCGTCGACGCTGAGCTTGGTGTACCTGGGCGTTTTCCCCACAGCTTTGGCCTTCACTACCTGGGCCTACGCACTCGCCCGCACGACAGCCGGGAAAATGGGCGTGACGACCTACGCGGTCCCGGCGCTCGTCGTGCTGATGTCGTGGATCGCGCTGGACGAGGTGCCCGGCGCATTTACCATCCTCGGCGGTGTCCTTTGCCTGACTGGTGTCGCCGTTACTCGGTCCCGGTCGCGTGTTACTGCGTCCGTTGATCCGGAGCCCGTCGAACCTGCTCCGCGCTGAGGGCATGTGCCTGGCTGGTGTCGCCGTTACTCGGTCCGAGTTGCGTGTTACTGCGTCCGTTGATCCGGAGCCCGTCGAACCTGCTCCGCGCTGAGGGCATGTGCCTGGCTGGTGTCGCCGTTACTCGGTCCGAGTCGCGTGTTACTGCGTCCGTTGATCCGGAGGCGGCCGAACCCGCTCCGCGCTGAGGGCATGTGCCAGGCCTGTGTCGCCGTCACCCGGTCCCACTCGCGCCTTATCGCGTCCGTTGATTTGGAGGCCGCCGACCCGCTCCTCGCTGAGGGCATCGGTGTAGTCGGCCGAGTTGCGCGTTCCGCGTTGTGCGCGGCGGTCGCGGAGCAGAATCGACAGGCGTGAACACCGTTGACCCAACCGTGGACCTCGTGGACCGCGCACTGACCCAGATGGGTGAGGTCATCGCGGCGATCCGGCCGGAGCAGGCGACGCTGGCGACACCCTGTGTCGGCTGGAATGTACAGGCGCTCGTGCGACATGTCATCGGGCAGAGCCTGCGGAATTTCCTGGATTCGGCGCGTGGCGAGATGGCCGATTGGGCGGCGCCGCCCGCCGAGCTGAGCCCGAACTGGACGGCAGAGTACCGCGCGGCAGCCGCGCCAGTTCTCGATGTCTGGCACCGGGCCGACCTGGAACGCCCGGTTCCGGTACCGGGCGGCGCAGAAGCGCCTCTGCGCAGCCGAGCCGACCAGCAGATCACCGAATTGGCCATGCACACCTGGGATCTCGCCCGCGCGACCAACCAGACCATCGACCTCGACCAGGAAGTCGCCGAGTACGGACTTGCCTGGTCGCACAAGATGCTGCGCCCGGAATTCCGCGGACCGGATAAGGCTTTCGACCTCGAGGTGCCCGTACCGCCCGACGCTCCCGCATACGATCGGCTAGCGGGATGGTTCGGCCGGGATCCGTCTTGGAAGTCACCGGGGCCGCAGGACTGATCGGTAGCCACCCGAAGGTCGGGAGCACGCGCCTGGCGGTCTCGACCGCGCCGGCCGGGGCACACACGGCGAGGTCGTCGACCTGCGACGAATACCGTGTTGCGGGTGGGGCAGATACGCACAGAAGATCCCGGCGACTGAGAAGCGCCGCTCGCGGGTCGAGCTATCGAGGCAACACGACAGGCAAGCCGAGCGGCCCACGGTGCCGAAAACCAGAGCGCCACTGGATATCTCGCGGATCACACGCAAGCGTCGGAGCCCGGCCGTCCAGTAACAGCGTCTCCAACACGGCTCCGGAGATGGTCCGAACCAACGCGGCGCCGAGACATGCATGTCCGCCGTGCCCAAGTCCCAACTGCGGATTATTGCTGCGCGTGAGCTCGAGATCGTCCGGATTGTCGAAGATATCCGGATCGTGGTTTGCCGACGCCAGACACAACAGCACCGTGTCACCAGAGCAGATGGTGTGCCCCGCGATATCGAGTTCGGTGCTGGCGAATCTCGGCCCGGAAACCACCTGCGGCGATAGGTAGCGCAATAGTTCGTCCACCGCCGGTCGGGTATCGGACATGGTGGGCAGCACCGCGAGTTGATCCGGGTGAGTGAGCAGCGCCAGTGCGGATCCGGCGATCAGGTCGACGAGCACTTCGTACCAGACGAACAGCAGATAGAAGATCATCGAGGCCAACTCGTGCCCACTCGGCGAACCGGTCTCGGCACTCGAACGCACCAGCCGCCCGAGCACATTGTCGCCCCGCGCCCCCTCGATGGTCGCGATGACGATGGAGCGCATGGTCGTCAGCGTGTCACGAGCCCGCGGGGGAGTCGCGCTTTGCAGCAAAGTCGAACGCGCCCAACACAGTAACGCCTCGCGCTCCGGCGCTGCCAACCCGAGCAACTCGCCGAGCACGGTCGCGGGCAGCGCAACGGCGAACCGCTCGATGAGATCGATCGCGACGCCCGTCTCCACCCCCGACAGACAAGCCGACACCAATTCCGGTGCCGTGCGCGCCCATTCGGCGAGCCGTCGGGGCGACAACTCGGCGGTGACGGCCCGCCGTAGCCGAGCGTGGTCCTCCGGCTCGCTCTCCAGGAATCCGAGGTCCAACGGCGGCGGTACCACGAACCCGCGATAGTCCGTCTTCCCGGCATAGCGTGGTTGGGTAGAGAGCCGATTGTCGAGCAGTCCGGCTCGAACATCGGCGAATCGGGTTACCAACCAGGCGGGTGGGCCGTCCGGTGTCCGGACCCGATGCACCCCACCGTCCTCGCGCAATCGTCGCAGCGTGGGCCATGGATTCGCGGCGAACTCGGCATCGAAGATCAGCAAAGTCACGCCGCCATCATCCGGTGCTTTCCCCGCACGAGATCACAGCAACCCGCAGGTGTGGCGAAGGTCGCAGAATGTGCTGGTCATTTGGTCGGCGAGGTGCAAGGCTTAAGCGGTGACACATCCTCCGGATACCACGTCAGTCGCTGCGGATCCCGCGACCGACAAGCTCGACATCGCGGTTTTCAAGGTGGCAGGAGTGGTCGTGCTCGGCGCGATCATGTCGATCCTGGACATCACCGTCGTAACCGTCGCGATCCCCAAATTCCAGAACGAGTTCCACACCACCACCGCGATCGCGGCCTGGTCGATGACCGGCTACACCCTCGCGCTGGCCAGCGTCATCCCGTTGACCGGTTGGGCGGCGGACCGGTTCGGCACCAAACGGCTGTACATGCTCGCGCTGACGCTGTTCGTGCTCGGCTCGGTGCTGTGCAGCCAGGCGTGGAGTATGGAGACGCTGATCGCCTTCCGCGTCATCCAGGGTCTGGGCGGCGGCATGCTGATGCCGCTCGGCATGACGATCATGACCCACGCGGCCGGTCCGCAACGAGTCGGGCGGGTCATGGCGGTGCTCGGGGTGCCGATGCTGCTCGGCCCGATCTGCGGTCCGATCCTGGGCGGCTGGCTTATCGACAGCTACGGCTGGAAGTGGATCTTCCTGATCAATGTTCCGGTCGGGGTTGTCGCGCTCATACTCGCCTTCATTGTGTTCCCCGCGGATAACCCGGAGCCGTCGGAATCCTTCGACTTCCTCGGCATGCTGCTGGCCTCGCCGGGTCTGGCGCTGTTCCTGTTCGGCATCTCCTCGATTCCGGGTGAGGGCACGGTTGTCGCGGCCAAGGTGCTCATACCCGCCGCCATCGGCCTGGTGCTTATCGTGCTGTTCGTCTTCCACGCGCTGCGCACCGAACATCCGCTGATCGATCTGCATCTGTTCCGCAACCGGTCGCTGACCTTCGCGGTGTTGACCATGGTGCTGTTCGCGACCGCCTTCTTCGGAGCGGGCCTGCTGCTGCCGACCTACTTGCAGCAGGTGCGCGGCGAAACGGCCATGGCGGCCGGTCTGCTGATGGTGCCGCAGGGTCTGGGCGCGATGTTGACGATGCCGATCGCGGGCCGACTCGTCGACAAGATCGGTCCGGGCAAGATCGTGTTGACCGGTATCTCGCTGATCTCACTCGGCACGGTGTTCTTCGTGCAACTGAAGTCGGATACGTCGTATCCGTTCATGTTGGGCGCGCTGTTCGTGATGGGCCTCGGCATGGGCTGCACCATGATGCCGACCATGACCGCGGCGATCCAGACGCTGACCCACCAGCAGGTCGCGCGCGGTACGACGCTGATGAACATCATCAACCAGTCCGCCGGGTCCATCGGCACCGCGACGATGTCGGTGGTGCTCAGCAGCTTGCTGAACCGGCATCCGTTCGCCAAGCCGGCGATCGCGTCGAACTACGATCCCTCGATCGCGGCGCAGCTGCCGCCCGGTGCGGTCGAGACCGGATTGAGCCAGGCCGCGACGGCGTTCAGCCACACCTACATCGTGGCAGTGGTGCTCATGGTGCTGACCTTGGTGCCCGCGGCATTCCTGCCGCGCACCAAGCCGAAGTTGCCCGAGGTCGCGGACACGCCTGCGCTGGTGCACTAGCGGCAGGATCCGAGTTCGCCTGTGTACCAGGCGAACTCGGATTACGGGCGGTTCGCGTCCAGGAATTCCAGGACGAGCGGGCTCGCGGTGCTTCGGAATTCGTCGAAGTAGGCGTGCCGAGCTCCCGGGATCCACGCCAGCCGCGCATCCGGAATCCGTTCCGCGAGCAGCGGTGCGTTCGCAGCGGGATTGAACCGGTCCTCGCTCCCGTGCACGATCAGCGTCGGAACCGCGATATCGGCGAGCACATCCCATGCGTCGTGCCTATTGCTCGCGTAGAGATGTCTGCGCTTCGCGTAGGCAGGCATGCTCGGGTCGCCGAGGGTGTTGAACGGTCCTGCGGCGCTCGCCAGATGCTCCGGGGTATACATCAGTTCCAACAGCGCCCGCCGCGCGGCGACCTGATCGGGCTGGGCCAGTGACTTCCGTACCTCGGCGTCCCGCTCGACCGCGTGGCGTCCACCAGGTGAGGTGCAGCCGAGCACCAACGTACGCACCCGATCCGGGAACCGCGCGACCAGCCACTGCGCGACCCGACCACCCATGGATGTGCCGTACACCGCGGCCTGTTCGATGCCGAGCTCGTCGAGCACCGCGATCGCGTCTTCGGCGAATCCGAGGGTGCTGTACGGGATATCCGGCTTATCGCTGTCTCCGGTGCCGCGATAGTCCAGTGAGACGGTGCGATACGCGGTCTCGAAGTCGGCGCGAACTCCATCCCACCAATGATGGTTATTGGCCTGCCCGGCGAGCAGCAGCAGCGGCGCACCCGCACCGCCGGTCTGATAGGCGATGCGGACGCCATCCGCGGCCTTGGCATGCGGCACGTCGAACTTCTCAGCTGTAGAGCGCGACGAAACGCTCCAACGAGCGTTCGATATCGCCCTTCAGCGCCCGCGCGACCCCGGAACCGATCGGGCCGAACAGTGGCGCGCCACCCAGATCGATATCGACGGTGACCTCCGAGCCCGCACCCTTCGCGGCAACGAGCAGTTCCAGCTTGAATTTGGTACCGCCCTTGCCCGCGCCGCTCAAGGCGAGTCGGCGCGGCGGTTCAGCGGCCTTGACTGTCCACGTGACCCGATTGCGCAATCCTTTGACCGATGCGACACCGACCAGTTGGGTACCGACGGTCAGCTCGGCGGGCACCTCGTTGCGCCACGCCTCGTGCATGAGCAGCCATTTGTCGAGTTCGGTCAGGTTGGAGGTATGCGACCAGGCCTCCTGCGGGGAAATCGGCACGTCGACGGACACCTTCAGCTTTGCCATTCGCGCATAGTATCCGGTACCCGCGGTTCGCTATTTATGGCATTCGGTCATACCGATCGGGTGGTAAGCGAAATCCATGGGGGCGCTAGCAGTTCGAGGAATCGGAATGTGGTCCTCGGTTCGAGAGAGACTTCCGGGCGATGCTGCTACTGTGGGCGGGTCGTCGGGTGCCGAGCTACTTATCGGCTCGATCCGCGCGGTAGGTGATTCTTCGAATCACTTGCCCTGCGGGCACTCTGGGGTTGGTGCCGCTGTCGATGTGGCCGCATTCGACGAATGTTGATCCTGGTCGGCGTCGCGAGGAAGGCAAGACAACGCGCAGTGACACCGGCTGTCGCAACGACGAGAGAGCTGATGAATCAAGATATCGCCGTGGTGCTTTCATGGATCCTCGCCCCCGCTCTCATTATTGCGGTGGCGGCGGCGTTGTATGTAGCGCAATACGCGAAACAACAGAAGATCCGCGCCGACGCCCTCAATAGAGCTAATCGGGCGCAAGAGGAAACCCTCGAGCACTTCGCCGGCCAGACACTGCCGGCGATGACCGAGGCGGTGCGCCGCTTCGAGGCACCGGTTTCGGCCATCGAGGTGCCGACGGGTCAGGAGAATTCCCGGTTCGTCCAGTGCCTGCAATGGATTTCCGAGCGTTACGCAGATGACCTGCGCCTGGTGCAGTCCGAGGCGCACGAGCAAGCCGCGCGCGAGGCCGAGGAAAAGGCGCAGCAGGCGATCAAGGCGACCGAGGAGGGCACTCGCGCCGAGATCGAATCCGCCTCGCGGGCCGCGACCAGTGCGGCGGTGCGCTCCTTCGGAACCTCCGTGGTCAGCCTCGGCGCGGATGTCAGTCAGGTGGTGAGCGCCGCGCTGCGCGAGCACCGTGACGACGAGGTCTATGCCACCCTGACCCGCATCGACCACACCGTGCAGCAGATGCTGCGGCAGGCGCAGTCGTACGTGATCGTCTGTGGTGGTCTGCCGGGTCGGCGCTGGCCCGCCCAGTCGCTCACCGATGTGGTCGGCGGCGCGATCGGGCGTGTCCGTGACTACCTGCGGGTGCGGGCCAACCAGCTCGACCGCATCGTCATCAGCCGCGCGGTGGAACCGCTCGTGCACACCCTGGCCACCCTGCTCGACAACGCGCTGCGCTACTCCCCGCCGACGTCGTATGTGGATGTGAGCTTCCAGGAGGGCCACCACGGCGTCACCGTCATCATCGATGATGCCGGTGTGCGGATGAACGCGGAGCAGATGGAGGAGGCCAGGCAGGTACTCGCCAACGAGCGCCCGATCGACATCCACCAGCTCGGCCCGTCCCCGCGCGTCGGTTTCCCGGGCATCGCGGCACTGGCCCGACGCTACGGGTTCACCGTCTACATCGATGGCCCGAACGTCTACGGCGGTATGCGGGCGATGGTCTACATCCCCGAGGCGCTGCTGGTCACCGCGGTGACGAACGCCGAGCCCGCCTTGCCCGCCGTCAACCCGGCCCCGGAGCCCGTGCCGACCGCTGTCGCCGAGGATAAGCCCTTCGAATTATCCCCGGTTCCGGTCTTGGCAGGGGTGAGCGAACAACCCGCCGAGAACGAGGACTTCGCTGTGCACGAGATCACCAGTGGCGGCCTACCCAAGCGACGCCGTCGGGCGGTGTCTTCGGTGCCGGCTCAGACCGGCACCGAATCCGAAGCGGGACAGGCTCGTCCCGAAATCGCTTCCGCCTGGCAGATGGGTTCCAAGAGCGGCCGCGAGGCTGCTGCCTCCGATAACAGCGAAGGGATGTCATCCTGATGAGCACACCGGTGACCGACAGCAGCAATAGGCTGGGTTGGCTACTCGAGGATCTCAGCAACGTTCCCGGCGTCCGGTTCGCGGTGCTGCTGTCCGACGACGGGCTGCGGATCGCGCATTCCGACGGTGTCAATAAGGATGATGCCGAGCGTTTCGCCGCGGCTGCCTCGGGTCTGCGCTCACTAGGTAAAGCGCTCGGCGAATTCTGCGGTGGCCTAGACAATGGTGTGCGCCAGAACATGACCGAATACGACCAGGGCATGATCCTCATTACCGCGGCGGGTGAGGGTGCGCTGCTCGGTGTTTCGACGACGCCCGAGACCGATATCGGGCTGGTCGCGCACCGCATGAACGAACTCGCCGGGCGGGTCGGGCACGAGTTAGGCGCCCAGCCGCGCGGAAGGGTTGAGGGCGGCTTGACGTCATGACGAGGTCCCGGCGAGATCCCGACTTGGTCCGGGCCTACGTGCGCACTGGCGGGCGAATCCGTCCCAGTCGTGAATTGGACCTGGTCACCCTGGTCGTCGCCGCCAAAGATCCGGCACCTGGTGCGACACCCGATGCGCGCCAGGTGCTGAACCTGTGCAGCCGTCGCAGCGCCCTGTCCATCGCCGAGATCGCCGCCTATCTCGACCTGCCGCCCTCGGTGGTGAAGATCGTCGTAGCCGATCTGCTGGACAGCGATCACCTGGCCACTCCGACCCCGGCCGAAGTCATGCCGGAGATCACCCTGCTCGAGGAGGTACTCAATGGGCTCCGCGCTCTCCCGGCCTGAGCGCACTGTCGACTATGTGCCGGAGACCGTGACCCGGTCGGTAAAGCTCTTGGTGGCAGGCAATTTCGGTGTCGGCAAAACGACATTCGTGAACAGCGTTTCGGAGATCCGGCCGCTGCGCACGGAGGAGACGATCACCGAGGCCAGTGTCGGCGTCGACGATATGGCCGGATTACCCGGCAAATCGCAGACGACCGTGGCGATGGATTTCGGCCGTATCACGCTGAATCCCACGCTCGCGCTCTACCTTTTCGGGACGCCGGGGCAGCGGCGTTTCGTCCCGCTGTGGGAGGAGCTGGCGCGCGGTGCGCTCGGCGCCCTGGTCCTGGTGGACACCCGGCGCATCGAGAAGGCCGACGAGGTGTTGTCCGTGCTCGAGGAGCGCGGGGTGGCGTATTCGGTTGCGGTCAATCAATTCGAAGGCGCAAAGCGCTATCCGCTCGAAGAGATCCGGGACGCACTGGATCTCGCGCCGGATACTCCGCTGACCTCGCTCGACGCGCGCCAGCGCAGCACCTGTCTGCGGTCGCTGATCACGCTCGTCGAGTTCCTATTCCATCGCCAGGAGTCCCGGAAGTAACCGACGCATTGTCTAAAGCTAGAAACCAGCCCGCCTCCGTCGCGTTCGGTTCGCCGATCGATACCGATGGCCCGCGCGTAGCGCTCTACTCCGAGGAGTACGCGGCAGATCCGCACCGCGCGTACCGGGAAATGCGCAGCCAGTACGGATCTCTGGTGCCGATCGACCTTTCGCCCGGTGTACCGGCCACTTTGGTGATCGGCTATCACACCGCCGTACGAATTCTCAACGATCCAGACCACTTTCCGGCGGATCCACGCACCTGGCAGCGAGATATTCCCGGCGAATGCCCGGTGCTACCGATGCTGGAATGGCGGCCGAATGCCTTGCGCAGCGCGGGAAATGAGCATTTGCGCTATCGACAGGCAAATGCGGTAAGCCTCGCCGAAGTCGATCTACACGCGCTGCATGCCGTCGTCGAACATGCCGCCATCCCGCTGATCAATGCCTTCTGCGGTGATGGTGCGGCCGATCTGATCAGCCAATACGCATTTCCGCTTACCTTCCAGGTGCTCAATGACCTGCTCGGCTGCCCGCCGGAGATCGGCCAGCAGGTTGCCACCGGGATGGCGGCCATCTTCGAAGGTGTGAATGCCGATAAGGGCAACGCGATGCTCACCGATGCGCTGTTCGAGCTCGTCACACTGAAGCGCAGCGTCCCCGGCGACGACATCACCTCGCGGCTGATCGCGCATCCGACCGTGCTCTCGGACGAGGAGATGATCCACCAGCTCGTCACCATCTACGGTGCGGGCATCGAACCGCAGCAGAATCTCATCACCAACACACTGCTGCTGATGATGACCGACGACCGATTCGCGGGCAACGTGCACGGCGGAAGTCTTTCCACCCGTGACGCACTCGACGAAGTGCTGTTCACCGACCCGCCGATGGCGAACTACTGCGTCTCCTACCCGAGACAGCCGATCCTGATCGACGGCGTCTGGCTGCCCGCACATCAACCGGTCATCATCAGCATGGCCGGATGCAATAACGATCCCGCCATCGGGGTGAGCGAATTCGGGCCCAACCGTTCGCATCTGGCGTGGAGTGTGGGTCCGCATTCCTGCCCGGCGCGGTCGGTCGCCTATCTCATCGTCCAGGACGCCATCGACCAACTGCTCGACGCACTTCCCGAAATGCGTTTGGCGACAGAGCCCGAACAACTCGGCTGGCGCCCTGGCCCGTTCCACCGGGCCCTGGTATCGCTGCCCGTCACCTTTCCCAAATCCCCTCCGCTGGTAATCCTTTAAGGAGATCTGTGGCGCAACAACCTACTACCCTGGATCTGACGGGAACCGATATCCAGGGCGAATCCGTACGCTTGCGTGAGCGTGGGCCGGTGGCGCTGGTGGAATTGCCCGGCGGTGTGCGGGCCTGGTCGGTGACCGATGCCGGGCTGCTCAAGCAGCTGCTCGTCGACGCGCGGGTGTCCAAGGATGCGAGCCAGCACTGGCCGGCCTTCATCAATGGCGAGATTCCGCAGGACTGGCCACTTTTCCTGTGGGTCGCGGTGAACAATATGTTCACCGCCTACGGTGCGGACCACAAGCGGTTACGCAAGTTGGTCGCGCCCGCATTCACCCATCGGCGCACCGAGGCGATGCGCGGGCAGATCGAGCGGATCACCGAGGAACTGCTCGCCGAACTCGCGAAGACGCCTGCGGGCGAATCGGTCGATCTGCGTGAGGGTTTCGCGTATCCGCTGCCGATCCAGGTCATTTCCGAATTGATGGGTGTGCCCGCAGAACTCAATCCGGGCCTGCGCAAATGCGTCGACGGAATATTCGACACCTCGCTCGGTCCAGCGGAGTCGCAGGCGAACTATATGGAGATGTATCGGATCCTGGGCGAGTTGGTGGCGTATCGACGCGACCATCCCGGCGACGATATGACGAGTCTGCTGATCTCACACCGCGATGAGGACGACGGGTCCCAGCTCACCGAGCAGGAGCTGATCGATACGCTGCTGCTGGTCATCAGCGCCGGGCACGAGACCACGGTCAACCTGCTCGACCAGGCGATCTTCGCGCTGCTGACCAATCCGCAGCAGCGGGCGACGGTTGTCGAGGAACGGGCGACCTGGGCCGATCTGGTCGAGGAGGCGCTGCGGTTCGAGGCGCCGGTCGCACATCTGCCGCTGCGGTTCGCGGTCGACGATATCGAGATCGACGGGGTGCATATCGCCAAGGGAGAGCCGATTCTCGCCTCGTATGCGGCCGCCAACCGTGACCCGAAAGTGCATGGTGACACCGCCGATCAATTCGATGTGTCCCGAGACAGTAAGGACCACTTGGCGTTCGGTTACGGCGTGCACCATTGCTTGGGTGCGCCACTGGCTCGGCTCGAGGCGCTGGTATCGTTGCCCGCGATCTTCGCGCGGTTTCCGAATATGCGGCTGGCAGCGGATCCGTCCGAGTTGGGGACGGTGGCCAGCTTCATCTCCAACGGGCATGCCAGGCTGCCGGTTACGCTGGATTAGTCCACCTGAAAAGCCGGGCCCCCTTCCGATTTCGATCGGGAGGGGGTTCGTGTCTTTCCTGGGTCAGCTCGATGCGGCCCTCTGATTGCTTCAGCTACCCTGCACCAGAGAAATTGACGGCGATCGGGGGATGATATTGACGCAGGGGTCATCGTCGAAACAGGTCGAACTCATCGGTCCGGTTGCGGGTGTGCTGGCGTATTCGATCGCCGGCGGCCTCATACTGACCGGGCCGATCTTCGCGCTGACCGGTGAGTCGTTGGCCAGTGGTCTGTGTCCGGGAATCCTCACACTCCCAATCGGAATCGGTATCGCATTCAGCACCTACGAGTGGCGGCGAACCGAGAAGCGATTCCGGATCGCCGGGGTCGCGGCGACAGCGGAGATCATCGCCGTCCACCGGATAATCCCTGGCGGCGAAAATCAGGACACCGCCGAACTGAGGGTGCGGATCAGCGGCCGAGAAATCGAACCGTTCGACGCGGACTGCGAGGTACCGACCGGCAGTCGGCCACCGCAGGTCGGTGACCGACGCAATGTGGTTGTCGATCCGTCCGACAACACCTTCGCAATCGGCTATGACCACCTGTTCCAGCAGGATTGATCGCCTGAGCAGGTCCATGATTCATTTCACGGGGATCCCAGGTCGGCCAATCACCCGCACGGCCCCCAGCAGTGATCCGATAAGTCTCCGGCCGCTGATCGAGCAGTCCCCGGTCGATTAGTTCGTGCACCCGCCCGACCACGAACCCGATGGCGGCCGGATCGGTGGCCAGGGGGCCATCGATCAGCAGACAGGCCAGGCCGTGGACCGTCGACCAGGCGGCGATTTCGGCACCGGGCCTGCGTTCCGGGTCCAGCAGTCCGGCCGACTGCGCCGATCGAGTACTCGGCCGAGGGATCGCAAATCAGCGGATATGTTGACAGCGGTCACATGGGGTCACATACTCGAAGATGTGACCAGTGGTTACTTTACGGTCGCTTCGTTGTCATATACCGAAAAGTGCTGAAATGAACGATATTTCGATCGAAATCCCGTACGCGACCGGCATCTCCCGGCTCGGCATCGAACGCGCACTCATCGCCGCGGGCAGGAATCTCGGCAGTCTCCGGCCCGCGGATCTCGCGCTGGTCGAGGACTTTCACACCATGGGTCGCATCGCCACGTATCAACTGGTGGAGCTGACCGGCCTCACGCCGCGCAGCCGGGTGCTCGACGCCGGTAGCGGGATCGGCGGCACCGCCCGTTTCATCGCGGACCGATGCGGTTGCCCGGTGACCGCCGTGGATCTGACCGCCGACTATTGCGACACGGCCGAGTGGCTCAATGAGCTTGTCGGACTGCGGGATCGGATTGCGGTGCACCGAGCCGACGTCACCGCGCTGCCCTTCGCCGACGGCAGTTTCGACGCGGCCTTCAGCCAGCACGTGCAGATGAATGTCGCCGACAAGGAACTGCTCTACCGAGAAGCCCGCCGAGTCCTGGTAGCGGACGGGCTGCTCGCAATCTGGGATATCACCGCAGGTTCGGGTGGTGACCCCGACTACCCGTTGCCCTGGGCCGAACAACCGGAGCAGAGCCATCTGGTGCCTTTCGATGCATTGCGCGGGGCAATCGAGACGGCGGGTTTCGTCATCGAGCAGTGCAATGATCTGACCGAACAAGCGGCCGCGACCATGCGGACGGTACTGGCTTCGCCACCCGATCCCGTTGGGCTGCATGCCTTCGTGCGGAACTTCGCCGAGAAGGCCGAGAATCTGACCCGCGGTCTGACTGGCGGTAGCCTCCGGGCCGTCCAGGTGATCGCTTCAGCAATCGCACCGTAATTGCAGAACCGTCGATCACAACATCTCGGACGCGGTGCCGAGGATGACGTCGAAGTACTCCGGGAAAATGGGTGTCGAGATCGTCGCGGCGCAGACTGTGCATGCGGCAGGCCCCACGCTCCCGTGCCTGCAACGCCCCTGCCTCTCGCAGCACCCGCTGGTGGCTCGCCGAACGTCAGCGCCGCAAAGCCTTCGTGGGAAGAGCTCAGCCCGCCGCGCGCACTGCGGCGGCGCTGAGATTGTCGATGTTGGCGCAGGCGTCGGATGGGAGTGGCGGCCAGCTACCGTCCGACGGGTGATCGGGGTCTCCGTACTGGGCCAGAGGGACCGCGGTCCAATCGACGGCAAGGCGGATGAGATGACCGTTCAGGCGGCCGTCGCTACTCGGCCGGTATGTGAGGCTGACGGCGCACCGCGACGGGACAGGGCCGTAAACGTTTGATCGGAGGATGATCCCGCTCAGGCCCGCTGCCTGGTAGGGGCCGTTGCCGGGTCCGGAGGACGCCTTCTGCTCGGTATCCATGCGGTATTCGAGATCGACCTGCAGCGTGTATTTCGCGCCTGGCTGGGTGAAATTCAGTTGGCAGTGATACGGAGCGATCCAGCTGGTCGAGTTCAAGGTCCAATCGCTGTACTGAGCTTTTACCGCGTCTGTGGCGGTGCAGGGATTCTTGCTGTACAGCACCCTCCCGTCGGCTGGCTTGTCGCGGGGAGTCAGGCTGTCCAGCCGATCGACGATCTTGCTGACATAACTCTTTGCTACATCGCACTTTTCGAGCCATGGCGTCTTGTCCGGTGCGCCGTCGGCTGGAACTTTGCGCAACCGCATCCGGTGTGCGTAGCCGGTGTGCCCGGCAGGTACGTAGTAATAGCAGGTGTCGGCGAAGGTGGGGTCGTCAGCCAGGTGGGAGCGGTAGATTGCGCGGCCGTTTACCGTTTCGGCCTTGTCCTGAGCACGGTCGGCATCGTCGTATACCTCACCGAGTGACAGTTCGAACAGGTAGAGCCCATCCTTCGAAGCGGGTTCGCCAACATGATCGCCTACCCTGAGTTGGCATCCGGCCAGTCCTGGCCCCTCGCGCGTCGCCGACTTCGCTCCAAGATTCATCGACTTCAACGGCTCGGTGTCCAACATTGAGCACGGATCGGTGGCGCGGATCCGTGCCATCAGCGGCTCAGCTTCGGCGCCAGTGACGATGGTGTCGTGCTTGCCTACCGAGTCCACGGGAGTGGATGGCCCGGTGGTGGTGGTGGTTGGCGTGGAAGTTGTTGTTCCGGTTGACTTGGGGCTGCTCGCCGCCACCGGGTGCCCGGTTGCGTTCTTTCCGCAGCCGGTCGCCGCGCTCGCACAGAGGAGTGTCAGCGCGGCGGCTGCGGCCAAGGTACGGAGTGTCATTACATCCCTGTCGAAGTGCTCGCGGAGCAGGATACCTCGAACGCGCCGTCTCGAAAATTATCTCATAATTCGCTCGCCTGCTTGCTCAAGTGTCGGTAGAGCGTGGCACGCGAGACATCGAACTCGGCGGCAATCTCGTCGATCGGACGGCCGGAATCTCGCATGCGGCGAGCGGATTCGATCATGTCCGAGGTCATTGCGCCGGGGCGGCCGCGGCGGTTCGGGCGGGTGGTGGGGACCGCGGCTACCGGCAGGTGGATGGGGCGAGTTTGTGCGGCCGACGCGCCGAGTAACCGCCGGGCACCATCGAGAATCGCCGCACGCAACTCGTCGGCGGGCCGGTCGGCGAAGATGACCACCGGATCGCTCAGTGCCGCATAGACCTGCGCGGCCCGCACTCGAGTGGTGAAATCGGCATGCGGCCCGGCGATCAGTTCCTGTGCCGATAGCGCTATGGTCCGCAACCGCGCGAAGGTTGCGTCGTCGGCGGATAGTGCCTGGTCCTGCATCTGCATCCGCAACAACTGACCATGTGAAAGCCACACCTCCAGTAGCCCGCCCACCACCGCCCAGCGGCGCGCCTGCGCGTCCCGCCCGCGTGCCGCCGCCTCGAGCACCATTTCGCTGTCGACCAGCAGCGGCTCGACGAGCGCGGCGACAATCTCGCTCTTGCTTGGAAAGTGGTAGAGCACAGCGGTTTTCGTCAGCCCGACCTGTTCGGCGATCTCGCGCACGGACACCGTGTGGTATCCGCGCTCCGCGAACAGGTCGAGCGCGGTCCGCAGGATGCGGGCACGCGAATCATCGGCCATGGTGACCGATACTACCGCTTGACTGACCGTTGGTCAGCGTCATACAGTTGCCTCGCTGACCAACGGTCAGATATTTTCGAGACAAGGAGCGGGCAATGCGGATTCTGATCTCCGGTGCGAGCATCGCCGGACAGACATTGGCGTATTGGCTTGTGCGGCACGGCTTCGAGCCGACCATCGTCGAGCGTGCGGCCGGACTGCGCGTCGGTGGCCAGGGGGTGGACGTGCGGGATCAAGCGATCGAGGTCGCCGAGCGCATGGGCATCATGGCGCAGATCCGGTCGGCGGCCGCCGATGTCGCCGGTATGCGGTTCGTGAATGCCACCGGCGATCCCATCGCCCAGGTCGATATGCAGAAGATCAAAGACAAATATGCCAGCGCCGAGGTGGAGATCATGCGTGGCGATCTCGTCCGGATCTTGCACGACAACAACACCGACGTGGAATACCTGTTCGGCGATTCGATTCGGGCCCTCGACGAGGACGACGACGGCATCACCGTCACGTTCGAACACGCCCCGCCACGGCGGTTCGACCTGGTCATCGGCGCGGACGGCCTGCACTCCACCGTGCGGCGCTCGGCCTTCGGCCCCGAATCGAATTTCGTCCGCCACCTGGACCATTACTTCGCATTCGGCAACGCCGATGCTGCGCTCGGGCCCGACCGCTGGGTGAGCGTCTACAACACCCCGGGCGCGATGGCGGGCATCTACCGTTCCGGCAATCACGCACAGGCCAAGGCCTACTTCATGTTCCGCAGCCCACTGCTCGACCTCGATCCGCGGGATATCACCGCGGCCCGTGCGCTGCTGACCGACCGGTTCGGCACCGAATCCGCATGGCACGTGGCACAACTGCTCGACGGCGCCCTCGCCGATCCGGACTTGTATTTCGACTCCCTCGGCCAGGTCCACATGGATACCTGGTCGACCGGCCGCATCGCCCTCGTCGGTGACGCCGCCTATTGCGCCTCACCTGCCTCCGGCGCCGGTGCCGAACTCGCCCTCGTGGGCGCATATCGGCTCGCCGGTGCACTCGCGGCAGCGAATGGCGACTACCGCATCGGTTTTCGCCGCTACGAGCAGAGCCACCGCGCGCTGGTCGAACGCAAACAGCAGATCGGCCCGAATCTGCGGCTGATGGTGCCGAAAACCCGCTCGGGCATGGCAATTCGGAATACCCTCACGCGGCTGCCCGTGCTGGAGTCCATGGCGGGTATGGAACGCATCATGGCGCCGAAGACAAACGAGTCCTTGCCTGAATACCCCGAGAGTCCGGTCACTGCCAAGGCGTGTCGCCCGGCGTAGGGTGCCGACCATGGGGTTCTCAGTCGATCGGATCGACCACATCGTCATCAATTGCGTCGATATCGAGGCGACCGCCGCGTGGTACGAAAAAGTCCTCGGCATGCGGGTGGAGAAGTTCGGATCGAAAGGCCGCACCGCACTGTGCTTCGGCAATCAGAAGATCAACCTGCGGCCGATCGGTGCCCTCGCGGTCGACCCTGACTGGGTGACGGCGCGCACCGAGGCCGCAGGTTCGGCGGACTTGTGCTTCGTCACCCAAGCATCGCCCCAGGAAGTGCGAGATCACTTGGCGGCCTGTGGTATCGAGATCACCAATGGTCCGGTCACCAAGTCCGGCGCGATCGGTGACATGATCTCGCACTACTGCCGCGATCTCGATAGCAATCTGGTTGAGATCGCGGTCTATCCGGATCGCTGAGCTCAGCGGCGCAGGAATTCCAGGGCGGCGCGTTCGAAGGCCGCCTTGGCTTCGATCATTACCCAGTGGCCGCTATTCGGGAATACGTGCAGTTCCGCATTGGGAATCTGGCGCATCGGCACCAGTGCCATATCCGGCGGACTGACCCGGTCGTCCAACCCCCAGGTGAGCAGGGTGGGGCACTGCACCTTGTGCAGCATCGACCAATAGGGTGGCGTACTCGAATTCGCCAGGAATTTCTGCTGCATGGTCCAGGCGGCCGAGCTGTACATCATGGCGGCGGTTTTCTGGGTATCCGGATGCTGCGCGGCCGCCCAGCGTTCCTCGATGATCTCATCGGTGATGACCGCGGGGTCGTAGACCATGGCCCGCAACCAGCGCAGCAACTTGTCCCGATCGGGTTTGTCGGCGAATTCCTGCAGCAGCCGAATCCCTTCGCTCGGACTGGAACTGAAGATATTCGGACCGATTCCGCCGATGGTGACCAGCTTGCGCACCCGCTGTGGATGCGCAATCGCCAGATTCGCCCCGACGACACCGCCCATCGAATTGCCGACCATGGCCGCGGACTCGATGCCGAGCCCGTCCATGAATCGCAGCACCGCCGCGCCTGCGGTCAGCACGGGATGTCCGTCGACCGGGTCGCTCACGCCGAAGCCGGGAAATTCGAGGATGTAGCAGTGGAAGTGCTCGGCGAAGACCGCGAGATTCCCGCGATAGTTGCGCCAGCCGTTGACGCCGATTCCGGAGCCGTGCAGCAGTAACAGCGGCAGCCCGTCGCCGGCCTCGTGATAGCGCAGTACACCCTGATCGGTGGCGAGCTCTCGTTTCGTGCCTTCGTATGTCACGTCCATACCGGACACGTTAGAACACGTTCTAGCTTGGATCGTGCACCGCCGCTGATATCGACCCGCAAAGCGAACCGTTGGGTACATAATTGCGAAACGCTGGGCGATTCGGGACGCAGCGGTCTGGGCGACTATCTATGATCTGCGCTGGCAACTCGGCACCGTACGACGAGGAATCATGAGCTACCGAACAATCACAACCGCGACCATGCTGGGCACCGCGATCGCCGCATGGGCGTGCACAGCGCCGACGGCGAATGCTGCGGTGACCCGGGTGGGGGTGATGCCGGATTCGAACTACGGCCTCGCGACCAACTACGGCACCGACTGTCCGGCCACCGCCGAGGCCTACGTCAACAATGCGGCCGAACTCGTCTCCTTCTACGACAACGGCGTTCTACTCGGAGTGGTCCGTCCGCTGGGCGGCATCGCCCTGCTGACCTGGATCCCGAAGACGACGGGCCCGCACACGCTCAGCGCCGTGCAGGCGCCGGACGTCACACCCATCGCAACGGTGGACGTTCGAGTCGGCACCGGCGTACACGTCGACTTCGCCTGCGTCGTCTTCGGCGGTTGATCTCAGCAGGCTCCGCGATTATGTGATGGATTCGGCCTCTGGGGTCTCAGAGCACCCCGATGGCCTTGAGTAGTAACAGGGTCAGACCGGCCGTGCCCGCGAAGGCGACGCCGCCGTCGCGGATCACGATGCCCGCGGGCGAGCCGCTGGCCCTGGAGAGAATTCCGGAAATCACCGCGACGATTATGCCGACGAGCACGGCGACGACAACGAACAAGGCCTGAACGGTAGTGGACACTCGACGCTCCCTCGGTGTGGATCGTCGCAGTGTAAAGAGTGCGTTGGCTATCGGGTAGCAAAGTTGCGGGATAGGCTGCGCCGGAGCAGAATCCGCCGATGACGGTCCAGTGGCGGCCAGGCGGTTCGGCTGGGTGCGCCGACGATTCACAGGAATCCCTCACGTAATTTTGGCACGGTTCACGGAAAACCGAGGTTCACTGGAGTTACAGATTTGTGCGGATCGGCAGTATTGGGGCAGGTCCAGCCCAAGGAGGTCAGACCTTGCAGACAACCGCTTCGATCGCCATCGTCCGCCCCGAGTCGGTAAAGCTCGCCATCACACCCGGTGTGGTGAGCATGCGTGGGCGGCGTTCGCTCAATGCGGACGCCTTCGCCACCTACACCGACCCCACCGTCGGGCGCACCGCATTCGTCGTCGCCGATGGGGTCGGCGACAACCTGCCGGCGGCCAGGGCGGCGCGGACCGCGGCTTCGGTCGCCGCGCGGATCGGCGCGGGCAATGGCGCGCTGGCCGGGGTGGTCGCGGCCCAACAGGAGTTGCTGCGTGAATTCCCGGAGGAGCAGGCCGACAGTGTGCTCGTGATCGCCGTGCTACCCGCCGCCGATCAGCCCGACGGCCCCTGCGATATCGCCTGGGTCGGCGACTGTCGCGCCTACCGCTGGAATGGTCGGGTGCTGCATCAGATCACCACCGACCACACCGTCGCGGAGTTCATGCGCGCCAGGGGGGTTCGCCCGGCGAATCGCATGGACCACCTTGTCACCACCTCCACCCGCACCGCCAGTCCGGACGTCGTCGGTCGCGCAGCCACCGGATCGAGCCGGGGCCGACTGCTGTTGAGCACCGACGGCGTGCACAAGCGGCTCGATATGGTCGCGATCAAGTCGATACTCGTCGCGGGCCGAACCGCGGCTCATACCGCGGAAACCTTGGTGGACAATGCGTTACAGGTCGGTAGCACCGATAATGCGACGGCACTCGTGGTGGACTGCCGCTGACCCCATTTCCTGCTAGAACTATGTGGTCGGTGCGTCTAGTGGAGTGTGGGGTTATGCGGGCGATTCAGATCAGCGAGCTGGGCGGACCCGAGGTGTTGCGGGAGGTGGAGCTCAATGCGCCGGAGCCGGGTTCTGGTGAGGTCGCGATCGATGTCGAATATGTCGGGGTGAACTTCGCCGACTTGCAGGCGCGTTCGGTGGGGTATCGGGTCAGGGATCTGCCGTTCGTTCCGGGGCTCGAACTTTCGGGGCGAGTGCGCTCGATCGGCCCCGATGTCGACGGGTTCGCGGTCGGCCAGCCGGTGGCGGCGATCACCGAGGGCGGCGCTTATGCCGAGGTCGCCGTGGTTACCGCCGCCACGGTGTTCGCGGTGCCCGATGGTGTCGATTTGCGAACGGCCGCAACGCTTCCCACGGTCCTGCCGACCGCTTATGCACTGATCAATACCGTCGGTAGGTTGCAGCCGGGGGAGACCGTGCTGGTGCAGGCCGCTGCGGGTGGGGTGGGCACCGTGGTCGGGCAGGTGGCCAAGTTGGCCGGGGCCGGTGCGGTTTATGGCGTGGTCTCCAGCGAGGCCAAGGCGGAGTACGCGCGCAAACTCGGTTACGACGACGCCTTCCTGGCCGAGACCTTCGAGACCGATGTCCGGAAGGCTACCGGCGGACGCGGTGTCGATGTCGTGCTCGACCCAGTCGGCGGGCAGACGTTGCGGCGCGGTCTCGAATCGCTCGCGCTGTTCGGACGGCTGATCTCCTACGGCAACGCCAGTGGCGAGCCGGGCTGGCAGATCGGCCAGCCCGAGCTCTACCCGCGAGGACTATCGATCTCCGGATTCTCTATCCTCGGACTCACTGCCGATGCGCCGCAGGTTTTGCGGGAGATCGCCGATCGGGCGTTCCGGTTGGTCACCTCGGGGCAGGTGGAGCTGCCGATCACCGCGGAGTTCCCGCTGTCCGAGGTCGCCGAGGCACATCGATTGATGGCGAGTCGCACTTCGACCGGCAAGCTGGTGCTTGCGGTCAACGGTTGAAATCACTTGTCGGCCAGCCAGTTTCCGTGGAATCCGTAGGGCACCCGGGCGGGTAGGTGAATGGTCGCAACCGGTGGCCCGGCCAGCTCGGACGCGTCGAGGATGACGAGATCGCTCCGGTCGGTGTCGGCGTTGTAGACGTAGGTCATGAGATAGCCGTCGCCGCCGGGGCGCTCGTCCGCGGGTGCGAATGCGGCCTCGGCCGGAATGCGGCCCGGACCGAATTCGTGTGCCGTGCTGGTGCCGGTGTGCAGGTCGTAGCGCAGCAATGCGCCGCTGTCCCCGGCGACGGTGGCGTGGCCGAAGCGGGAGTCCAGACCCGCGAGCCGGTCGTCTATGCGCGGGAATTCGGCGTCGCGATCGTCGATCTGCTCCTCGGCGACAGTGCCGGTGACCAGATCGATGGTCCAGCGCCATAGCGAGGCCCGCTCCGAAAGGTGTGAATCCTGTCGCCACAGACTCTGATAGCGGATCACATGCAGCACGATCCGCCCCGGCTCATCGTGGGAATTGAGCGTGTGGAACACGTAGCACGGATCGATCGGGAACCACCGGATGTCGCCGTGCGGGTCGTCACGACGCAGTACCCCGAGCCGGGCCTGGTAGTCGTCGCGCCACCGGAACGGCATGCCGCCACCGGATTTGGCGGTTTCGAGATCGAAAACCACTGGCAGATCCATGAATACGATATGGGCGGCGGTGAGGTTGAAGTCGTGGTGCATGGTCGCGGCGGGCACCTCGATCGGGCGGCTGACCAGCAGATTGCCAGCGGCGTCCGCGCGGTGGTAGGTCAGATAGGGCGCGGTGAGGTCGTAGCCGAAGAAATGCAGTTCGCCGGTGGTGGGGCAGGTCTTGGGATGCGCGGTCATGGCGGTGCGCAGCTTGCCGTCGAAATCGTAGGGGCCGACCGTATCCAGCTCACAGGTCAATTCGTACGGGTAGGACGATTCGACGAGTGCCAGGGTGCGTCCGGCGTGCCGGATGACGTGGGTATTGGCGAGCCCGGCGGTGAGGTCACGGTTGCCATCGGCATCGCGGGCCGCGGTGCCATCGGTGAAGGTGGAGGTGCGGACCCACCGGTTGCGATAGGAGACCGCGTGGCCCTGTTCGAGCCGGACCCCGTGCACCATGCCGTCGCCGAGGAACCAGTGCGCGGAGGCCGCAGCGTGCGGATTCGGGCCGTTGCGCAGGTACCAGCCGGTCAATGCGGCAGGAATCATTCCGGTGACCGGTAATTCGTAGGCGGTGAGCTCTTCGGTGACGGGCGCGTAGTTGCCGGTGAGGTGTGCAACCGAGGTGGACATCACGGATACCAATCTGTTCAGGATGCAGAAGGGTCGAGCGAGTTCGCCTTCGCCCGGATGAGGGCGACGTAGCGGATCGTGAAAACCACCGGAAGGACGAAGGCGAGTATCTGCACCGTGGTGCGCACGCCCGACGCGGAGTGTGCGAGCGCGGCCAGCGCGACGCAGCCGATCACGAAACTCGCGGTCCACACCGAAGTGATGACGTATGCCGTGCGGATGAAGATCGGATGATCCCAAAGTTCCTGCGGTGTCGTCTGTTTGGCGATCGGTAGCGTGAATGGCGTGCGCACGGCCAGCGAGACGCCCGCGACCAGGGCGAGCACGCCGGAGGACAGTGCCGGGGTGTAGGGGTGCAGGGCACTGTTCGGATCGGTGAAGGCGATGACGGTCAGTGCCGCGAAGAAGGCAACCGAGCCGATATCGATGGCCATGGCTTCCATGCGCTGACCGGCACGGATCTGCTGGGCGATGCCGAGCACCGAGACACCCGAGGCAGCCAGCGCGCCCCACTGCCAGTACTGCGACGGAACCACGGCGAAGAGGATCCATGGGGCGAAAGCGCGCAGATAGGACATGTCGGAGAACTCCTCGATATTCCAGTTTTGACATGTCTAAGTTAGAGGCTGATCTTTCGACATGTCAATAGTGGAAGGTAGGGTGATGGCATGAGTCTTCGGTACGCCCTGCTCGGACTGCTGGCCGATCGTCCGGCCAGCGGCTACGACCTGTTGCAACGATTCAAGGTGTCGCTGGCCAATGTCTGGCCCGCCACCCAGAGTCAGATCTATACCGAACTCACCAAACTCGCCGACGCGGGCTCGATCGCGGTTTCGGACGAGGGTCCGCGCGGCCGCAAGGAGTACACGATCACCGAGGCGGGGTTGACGGATTTGCGGGAGTGGCTCACCACGACCAAGCCGAAACGTGTGGCGCGCAACGAAATGCTGCTGCGCGTCTTCTTTCTCGGCGCGGTTCCCCGGGCGTATGCCCGCGACTACCTGTCCGATATCGAAAACGGAGCCAAGAAGGCCGGGGCCGAACTGGCCGCACTCGAGGCGTCGATCGACTGGGACGATGACGACCTGTCCGTCTACGGCCGCATCGCGATGGAGTGGGGGCAGCGCTTCCATGCGATGAGCCAGGAGTGGGCCGAGTGGGCCATCGGGCAGATTCCGGAGCGCTAGTTCGAATATGTTTCGAGTCAGGACTTCGACCGATCCTCAAATGTGAATATCAGGATGACATACTCATGAGATGGAGAACTATCTTCAACAATATGGACCTGATCTTGAATGATCTTCATACTCACACTGAGGTGATCGAACCGATCACATGTCGCCAATCCGCCGGATCGACGTACAGGAGTGTTGATGAAGATCGGAATTCCCCGCGAGGTCAAGAATCACGAGTACCGGGTCGCGTGCACACCCGCGGGTGTACACGAGTTGGTTTCGCGCGGACACGAGGTGTACATCGAGGCCGGTGCCGGCCAGGGATCGGCGTTCGAGGATATGGCGTATGCGGCCGTCGGGGCACGGGTGCTGGATACCGCCGACGAGGTCTGGGGCACCGCGGAAATGGTGCTCAAGGTGAAAGAGCCAGTAGCCGAGGAGTATTCGCGCATGCGCGCGGGGCAGCTGCTGTTCACCTACCTGCATCTGGCGGCATCCAAGGAGTGCACCGACGCCCTGCTGAACTCCGGGATCACCTCGATCGCCTATGAGACCGTCGCCGGTAAGGATGGATCGCTGCCGTTGCTCGCGCCGATGAGCGAGGTCGCGGGACGGCTCGCGCCGCAGGCCGGTGCGTATCACCTGATGCGTAGCGGCGGTGGCCGCGGCGTGCTGATGGGCGGTGTGCCGGGGGCGCGTCCGGCCAAGGTGGTCGTGCTCGGTGGCGGCGTTTCAGGGAGCAATGCGATCGCCGTCGCGGTCGGTATGCACGCGGATGTGACGGTACTGGATCTGAACATCGCGCGCCTGCGTGCGCTGGACGAGCAGTATCGCGGTCAGGTGCGGACCATCATCTCCAACAGCTTCGAGGTGGAGAGTCTGGTCCGGGAGGCGGATCTGGTGATCGGCGCGGTGCTGGTACCCGGTGCGAAGGCGCCGACGCTGGTGTCCAATGACCTTGTCGCACAGATGAAGCCGGGTTCAGTGCTGGTCGATATCGCCATCGATCAGGGCGGTTGCTTCGCGGATTCGCGCCCGACCACCCATGCCGAGCCGACCTACCGGGTGCACAACTCGGTCTTCTACTGCGTCGCCAATATGCCCGGCGCGGTGCCGTACACCTCGACCGTCGCCCTCACCAATGCCACACTGCCGTACGCGATTTCGCTCGCCGAGCGCGGCTGGCGCGATGCGGTCGCCGCAGATCCGGGCCTGGCGGCCGGTCTGAGCACGCACCGCGGCCACCTGCTGTCCGAATCCGTTGCAGCCGCGCACAACTACGCTACTGAGAGGCTGGCCGCCTAAGCGGGATGGCAGCCGGGGCTGAGCTAAGTCATCGGGCTGGTTCGCGGGCGCACGTGCTCGAAGATGAGGATCGTCTCGGTGGAGGCGACCGCGGGATGTGCGCTCAGATGTTGCAGTACGAAGACCCGAAGTCCCTCGGTGTCGGCCGTGGCGACATGGATCAGATAGTCGTCGGCGCCTGCGATGAAATACACGTTCAGCACTTCGTCGAGTTCGGCCAATTGCTCCCCGAACTCGGCGAGGTGCGGACGTGCATTGCCATGCACCCGAACCGCGATCATGGCCTGTAGATTCCGGCCGAGCGCGGCCGGATCGATGTCGGCGTGGAAGCCGCGAATCACGCCGCGCTCCACCAGCGACCGTACCCGCCCCAGACACGTCGACGGCGCGATGCCCGCGACATCGGCGAGCGCGCTATTGGTCATGCGGCCGTCGCGTGCGAGCTGATCGAGCAGTATCCGGTCGATATCGTCCAATTGCACCGCCGGACCGGGCGCGGTCCGCACGGCACCGACCGCCGGTCCGATCGGCGAATCAATCTTCCTCACCAGGTCAACTGTATCGAAGATCATTCGATCGAGGGCCGGTCGCTGCGCTAGGATCGTCGCGTGGGTATCTACTGGCATGCCGTTACGCCGCCGCCGTGCGCCTGATCGGGCGCACCTGCTGAATTCCTGATTCGCGGTCCGGGCTGTTTCTGAGGACAGTCTCGAGGTGATGTCGTGCGCCCGTTTCGAATCCCTGTCGAATTCGATGACGGAAGTGCATGGCCTTGTCTGATATCAAAGATGTTGTTGCGGTTGGGCATTCGAGTGTTCGGGCGTTCAGTGGTCCGGTTCCCATCCTGACCGCGGCGGTGCTGTGGGGGACTACCGGAACCACGAGTTCATTCGCTCCCGCGGGTGCGTCCGCTGCGGCGATCGGATCTGCCGGGTTGGTGCTCGGTGGGCTGTTGTTGTTCTTGTCCGCCGGTGCGCGGTTACGGTGCACTCGCGGCGAGTGGTGGTTGGTTGTGGTCGGGGCGTTGGCGGTGGCAGGGTATCCGGTGACCTTCTATCCGGCTGTGGCGCGGACGGGGGTGGCCGTTGCCACGGTGATCGCGCTCGGTAGCGCGCCGGTTTTCGCCGGTCTGTTGGCCTGGGTGTCCGGACAGGGGAGGACGAGCCGGCGATGGGGCGGCGCCACCGCGGCGGCGGTACTCGGCGGTGCGGTCCTCGTGCTCGGGCCGGAGGTGACGGGCGGGACCGCGCAGGTCGACCTGCTCGGCATCGTGTTCGCCGCATTCGGTGGACTCACCTACGCCGTCTATTCGCTGATCGGCGGCAGGCTCATCGCGCATGGTCATTCGTCGAATGCGGTGATGGGCACGATGTTCGGCATTGCCGGATTGCTCGTGCTGCCGGTTGTGTTGTGTACCGAGACTTCCTGGCTGCATACCGGTCGCGGTATCGCGGTGGCACTGCATTTGGCGGTGTTCACCACCTTCGTTGCCTATCGTCTGTTCGGTTACGGCCTGCGGCATACGACCGCGCAGGTGGCAACGACATTGACGCTCGCCGAACCCGCCGTGGCCGCGGTGCTCGGTGTGGTTGTGGTCGGTGAGCGGTTGCCGATCGTGTCATGGTGCGGGTTGGCTGTGCTGGCACTCGGGCTCGCATTCCTGACGATCGGCGTGCGCGACCGCTGACGGTTCGGTGCTCGACGCCGCAGGGTTACCGATTCGCTTGGGCCAGTGCGGATTCGGCGGCGTCGAGCACCTTGCCGAAGGAGTGGAGAATCACCGGTTTGGCGAGGACGCGGGTGAACCAGGCTGCGGCGAAGGGTAGGCGCGCCTCGGCGGTGGTGGTCCAGGTGACCCGCGTGCCGCCGTCGACCTCGGTGAAGATCAGTCGGCCACCCTCGTGGCGCGACGCCGGAACGCTGCGCTCGACGAGGTAGCTGAATTCGTGCGGTGCGTTGTAGCCGGTGATGCGTTCGCGGAACCAGCCGATGCCCCATGTCAGGATTCGGACGGCGCCGAGCCCGTACGGTGCCGTCTCGCCCTGTTGGATCAGGTGCTCGCGCAGCACGATTCGCGCCTTCGTGTAGTTACTTGCGTTGGTCAGCCAGTCGAAGACGTCATCGATCGGCGCCGCAATGACGCGCTCGATTGTCATGGTTTCCATAACACCCCTCCCATTTGTCTACTACATGCGATAGTAGTGTCGTGAGAGGCGGGATGCCAGGGCTACTGACCCGGAGCTGGCGCCTTGGCGCGCAACACCTCCAAGAACGCGCGCATCCACTGCGGATGGTCCGGCCACGCGCGACCGGTCACGATATTGCCGTCGACATGGGCCGGACTGTCTTCCCATTGTGCGCCAACGGCATTCAGATCCGGTGCCAACGCCGGATAGGCGCTCGACGAACGACCGTTGAGCGCGCCCACGGCAAGCAGAATCAATGGACCATGGCACAGTGCCGCGATCGGTTTGTCCTCGTCGACGAAATGTTTGACGACCCTGCGACACTCCGCATCGCCGCGCAGATACTCCGGCGCGCGTCCGCCGGGCAGTACCAATGCCGCGTACCGACTCGGATCGACATCTGCCAGCGCGATATCGGCGGGCCAGGTGTGTCCGGGTTTCTCGGTATAGGTATCGAAACCGTCGACGAAATCGTGCACCACGAACTGCAGCTTCTTGGCGGTGGGGGCGGCCACCTGGACCTCGTACCCCTCCTCGAGCAGCCGCTGGTAGGGGTACATGACCTCCAGGTCTTCGGCCGCGTCTCCGGTGATCAGCAACACGCTTGTCACGGGACATCACCTCCGGTGCGAATTTTATCGACAATCGGCAGCGGAGGCAGGGGCTTTCGGGCTACGTAAGGCGGGGATGCGGCCGAATTCGTTCGAGTTGGGCGGCGACGGACAGGATGGTGGTCTCACCATTCGACGGTCCGACCAGTTGGACCGCCAGCGGGAGCCCATCGCTGGCCATGCCCGCGGGTAGTGAGGCGGCGGGATGTCCGGTCACATTCCAGAGTCCAGTAAAGGCAACCATCGGGACCGAGGCGATTTGTGCGCGGACGGTATTCGTATTGTCGAGGACACCGACCCGCGGTGGGCGGTGTGCGATGGTGGGGGTCAGCAACAGATCGCACTTGTCGAAGATGCGATCGGCCTTGCGCGCCAAGGCTTCACCGCGGCGCATGGCCCATTCGACCACCGGCCGACGTGCCCAGAAAGCGAGCGCCAGGGTTTGGCGAGTACGGCGTTCGAGCCGTTCCGGATGGTCGACGAGCGGGATCTCGGCGCGCACACCACCGTAGAACTGCGGATAGAAGGCGAACGTGAAATCGGGATAGTCCGGATCGATCTCGAAGACCGTGTGGCCCAGTTGGGTAAGGAGTTCGGCGGTGTCGTGCACCGCACGCACATGTTCGGGAACCGCTCTCGCGAGAACCGTCTGTGATTTCGTGGTGTAGCCGATGCGCAGGCGCGTCGGTGCGCGCCGCGCGGCCTCCTCGAACGACATCGCCGGATCGGGCGCGTGGAAGCGATCGGCCGGTGTGGCGCCGCGGATGACATCGTAGATGATCGCCGAATCCAGCACGCTTCGGGTGAGTGGTCCGATAACGCCCAAAGCCCACCACAGATGTGTGTTCGGTGCGGTCGGCACCCGTCCGCGCTGGGTTTTCAGGCCGAAAAGTCCGCAGCAGGCGGACGGAATGCGGATCGAGCCGCCGCCGTCCCCACCGAGCGCTGCGGGCACCAACCCCGCGGCGACCGCCGCGGCGGAGCCGCCGCTGGAGCCGCCGGTGGAGCGAGTCCGATCCCACGGATTGCGGGTCAGCCCGTAGGTGGTGGACTCGGTGTAGGGCCACTGCCCGAATTCCGGCATGGTGGTCTTGCCGACGATGACCGCACCCGCCGCACGCAGCCGCCGCACCACCTCGGCATCGGCGACCGCCGGGGTGAGGTTGGCGCGGGTACCGAAGGTGGTCGGGACGCCCGCCACATCGATCTCGTCCTTCACCGCGATCGGGATGCCGTGCAGCGGTCCACGCGCCGCGACGTCCAGCTGATCCCGTTCGATGGCTTCGGCGATGGCCTGTTCGTGCAGCACGCGAGTGAATGCATTGAGCTCGCCCGCCTCTTCGATCCCGTCGAGGGTCGCCTCGATCAGTTCACGGGCCGTCAGCACCCCTTGGTCCAGCAGTTGCCGCTGCTCCCACACACCCGCGGATACGACCTCGCGAAGATCCATCTCTACCGCTCCCTCCGACCCACACGTCGTGTTGTTTCGATCGAGCTGCGAGCAGTCGTCACCTGGCCTGACCTGTGGAATCAGTCATTGATCCGAGCACCGACAGTAGTTAGTCAACTGACCATTCCGCAATTGATACGGACCGCGCGTGCGCTGGGTTCAATATTGCAGGTAACAATATTTCCGAACGCTACAGCCAGGGCACCCCGGCCCGCAGCAACACATTGGCGTACGGCCGGGCCTCGCCGGTGCGCACCACGAATCGGCAGGCTCCGATGCGCTGTTTGAAGTCGTCGTGGTCGATCAACTCGGCGTTGAGGCCGCTGAGCAAGCCCGCGGCCTCCGGATTAGTGTCCGCGACGTCGCGGCTGCCCCAAGCGGCTTCGACAGTCACCTCTCCCAGGATCAGTTCGAGTACCGGCTCGAACCGCGGAAATCCGTAGCTGATGCCCAGGTCGATGACCGGCACGCCGACAGGTGTCGGCAGACCGGAATCGCTGACGGCGAAGAGGTCGGTATGGCGCAGCGCCGTGAGTGCGGCGAGCAATTCGGCGTGAATGAGTCCGCTGGTGCGCAAAGTTCGATTCCTTGTCGAAGAAGGGGGTCAGACGAGGGGCTGGGCGATGGGGATGGCCGCGAGCGCTGTGACGATCTGAGCCCCGGTGGGGTAGGAGGCGTGGGTTCCCGGTGTCTGGACGGCGAGCGCACCGGCCGCGGTGGCGTAGGCCACGGCGCCACCGAGCGGCATACCATCGGCGAGTGCGGTGGCCAGCGCACCGACGAAGGCGTCGCCCGCACCGGTGGAATCCACCGAATTCACCTGTGGCGCAGCCTGATAGCCACCGGCAACCGGGGCCGGCACATCGCAGCGGTGCGCCCACACCGACCCGGCGGCCCCCAATGTGGCGACGACGGACTGCACCCCGCGCAGGCACAGCGAACGGGCCAAGTGGAATGCCTGCTCGGGAGTCCGCGCGGTGGTTCCCGTCAGTGCCGACAGCTCGGATTCGTTGACGATCAGCGGATGGCAGCGGCGCAGCAGCTCATCCGGCAGCGCCGTCGCCGGAGCGGCATTGAGGACGAACCGGCGCGCTCGGCGCGCGGCCCATTCGACCACGTTCGGCGGCACTTCCAACTGTGCGACGACGACTTCCGCCGACCGCAGCAAGTCGGCCTCGGCCATGGTGTCGAGTTCGGATTCGGGTTCCCAGCCGAAGTTGGCGCCGGGGTCGACCACGATCTGGTTCTCGCCGTCGGCGACGGTGATGTAGGCGGTTCCGGTCCGCGCGTCCTGCACCTCGCGCAGTGCGGTGAGCTCGACACCGTACTCGCGCAACGATTTTCGCAGTCCGGGATCGGCATCACGGCCGATTCTGGCAATGAATTCGACCCGGCCGCCCGCTCGTGCCACCGCGACGGCCTGATTGGAACCCTTGCCGCCCAGGTTGGTTCGCGAGCGCAGTGCCAGCACGGTCTCGCCGGGCCGCGGCAGCTGTTGCACCTCACAGACGATGTCCTGGTTGACCGAGCCGAGGACGACAACCGTCACGACTCGGCTCCGTTCGCGGTGAGCTCCAGATTGCCGGGTGCGGCACCGGTGATCAATGCGACCAACCGGTCGCCGTCCACTTCGTTGATCCGATGTGCCGCAACGGATTTGCCGCGTCGCAGCACCACGACATTGTCGCAGATCCGCATGACCTGTGCCAGATCGTGGCTGATGATCAATACGGTGATCCCGCGCTCGCGCAGGCCGCGCACCAACTTCTCGACCGCCGCGGTCTCCCGCACGCCGAGCGCGGCGGTGGGCTCGTCCATGATCACCATGGATTTGCCCCAGGCCACCGCGCGGGCGATGGCGATGCTCTGGCGTTGTCCGCCGCTCATCCGGCGCACGGTGGTACGCACCGAGGGCACATCGACATCCAGATCGCGCAGGATCTCGCTGCTGCGGGCGATCATCGCCCTGCGGTTGACGATGCCGAACGGATATACCAATTCGCGGTTGAGAAACAGGTTCTGCCACACGGCCAGATCGTCGATGAGAGCGAGATCCTGATACACGGTCTCGATACCCATCTTGCGGGCGTGCTCCGGTGAGCGCAGGCGCACCGGTTCACCCTTGAACAGGATCTGCCCGGTATCCGGTGTCTGCACGCCGGTCAGGCAGCGCACCAATGTCGACTTGCCCGCGCCGTTATCGCCGACCAGGGCGGTGACCTCGCCCTTCGGAATCGTCAGCGAGACCCCGGCCAACGCGCGCACCGAGTCGAAGGACTTGGTGAGCTCGCGCGCCTCCAGCAATGGAATCGTCATGTCCTTGGCCTACTTTCGGAAGCGGGCGATGCCGGCGGCAAGCAGTAGCACCGCGCCGACGGCGACCGGCTGGTAGTACTGCGAGATGCCGAGAATGGTGAACCCGTTGATTAGCGAGGTGAACAGCACCGCACCGCAGACGGTGCCGAGCACCGACGCCTTGCCGCCGGACAGTGACGAACCGCCGAGCACCACCGCGGCGATCGAGCTCAGCAGGTAGGTGGTCTGCAGCGACGGATCCGCGCCGCCGTTGCGGGCGACCAGCATGACACCGGCTATGCCGCACAGCAATCCGGACATGGCGTAGGCGAACAGCCGGATCCGGTTCACCGAGATACCGGTGTCGCGCGCGGCCTCCAGTCGTCCGCCGGTGGCGAGTAGATGAGTGCCGATCCGGGTGCGGAAGATGATGCCCGCCACGACCAGTGCGGCGAGCAGTGCCAGCAGCCAGAACCAGCGCACCGGACCGATACCGTCGAGTGCGAGCCGTTGTAGGAAGCGGGAACTCACGGCCTCGGTATTGCCATGCGTCAGCAGCAGGGTGATGCCGTTGAGCACGCTCAACATGCCGAGTGTGACCACGAAATCGGTCATATGCAGTCGGCCGACCAGCACACCGTTGACGACGCCGACCGCCAGTCCGGCGAGGATCGCCGCCCCGATGGCGACCGCCATCGGGTAGCCGTGGCTGGCCAGATAGCCGAGAACCGCTGCCGCCCATGGCAGATTGGCGCCGACCGACAGATCGATGCCGCCGACGGTGATCGCGAACTGCTGACCGAGCGCGAGCACGGTGAGGATGGTCGAGGCGACCAGCAGATCGCCGATATTTTCCGCCGTCAGGAAGTTCGGGGTGGCGATGAAGAATGCCACCCACAACACGACCAGGGCCAGCGGTGCCGCGAATTCGGCGACCTTGGCGAGGATCTCCGTGCGCCCCTCACGCGCGCGGAGTTCTTCGGTTGCCTCTGCGGTCACTTGTTCAACAGCCCTTCCACCGGGTTGTCGAAGGCGACGATCGGGCGCGGGAACGCCGCGATCTGCTGGTCGACATTGTCCTTGCCGATGAAGGCGATGGGGGAGACCACGCGCTCGGGCAGCTTCTTGCCCTGGTGCTCGGCCAGGCAGCTCTGCACCGCGAGTTGTCCTTCGGCATACGGGTATTGGGTCACCGTGCCGGTCAGGGTGCCCGCCTTGACGGCATCGAGGGCGGCTTGGATGCCGTCGACGGAGACCACCTTGATCTGGCCGGTCCGGCCCGCGTTCTTGATGGCCTGTGCCGCACCGAGGCCCATGGTGTCATTGGCCGCGAAGATGCCGGTGATATCCGGATGCGCCTTCAGGATCGCCTCGGTGACCTGCAGGCCCTTGTCCTGTTCGTAGTCGGCGGGCGCCTTCTGCGCGATCTCCAGCTTGCCCGCGACGGCATCGGTGAAGCCCTGGTCGCGGTTGATGCCGTTCTGCTCGCCCGCGATCCCCTGCAGGATTGCGACCTTGCCGGTGCCGCCGAGCACCTCGAGCATCTTCTGCCCGGCGATGCGGCCCGCATCGAGATTGTCCGAGCCGATGAAGCTCGCATACGACACCCCGGCCTGAGCGGAGGCCTTCGCATCGATCTGGGTGTCGAGATCGAGGATCGGAATGTTCTTGCGCGCCACCGGCGTCAGCGGCGTGATCACATTCGTGGCATTGACCGGCACCACACCGAAGCAGTCGTAACCCTGCGCGGCCAGGGTGGAGATCTGGGCATTCTCACCGTCGGCGTCGGTCTCGGACTGTCCGGCCTGCACCGTGACCTTCACCCCGAGCTTCTGTCCCTCCGCGAGGGCGCCGTCACGCAATGCCGCCCAGTAGGGGTTGGTGAAGTTCCGGGTGACGATCGCGATCTTGAAATCGCCGTCGCCTCCGTCCTGTCCACCGCGACCGCAGGCAGCGGCGGCAAGCGCGCCGATGAGGACAAGCGGCGCCATTGCACGCCTGAATCGAGCATTCATCGTGAGTTCGACCTATCCGTCTCAAGTATCAACTCGTGTTGATCAACGCGAGTTGATGAGTAGTGTGTGACCCGAGTCACCGGCTGTCAAGTACTTGTGCGGAGTGCTTGGATGGACGGTCGGAGCAAGGAGAGATTTCCGATGGCAGTCACACGAGCCGACGTGGCGCGGCTGGCCGGTACGTCACCGGCGCTGGTGAGCTATGTGCTCAATGGCGGACCGCGGCAGGTCGCGCCCGCGACCAAGGCCCGGATCGAGGCGGCCATCGCCGAACTCGGCTACCGGCCCAATATGTCCGCGCGCAGCCTGCGCATGAACCGCGGACATGCGCTGGGCATGGTGATTCCGGACGGCGCGAACCCGTTCTTCGCCGAACTGTCCGCAGTGATCGAGGCGGCTGCCTTCGCGCGAGGGTATCCGCTGTTCGTCGGCAATGCCGCCGGCGACGCGCAACGCGAACGCGCCTATGTGCGCACCTTCATCGATCGCAGAGTCGAAGGGCTGCTTGCGATTTCGTCGTCCTGGGAGACCGGCATCGCCGATGCCTGCGAGGAGGCGGGCATGATCTTGGTGGCACTGGACCGCGTCATCGATCCGGCGCGTTGCGCGCACGTCATGTGTGATTCGGTCGCGGGCGCGGAGCAGGCCGTCGCCCATCTCATCGGACACGGTCACCGCGAAATCGCCTGCCTGAGCGGTCCGCACGTGTCCACCGCGGAGGACCGCGTGCAGGGCTACCGAAATGCGTTGGCGGCCGCCGGACTTGCCGAAGGACGTATCGTGCGAACGGATTTCGGCGGTGCCGCGGGCTACCGCGCACTGGCCGACCTCATGGCCGATTCACGCCGCCCCACAGCGATTTTCGTAACCAGCGATTTACAGGCGATGGGTATGCTCCGCGCCGCCTACGACGCCGGACTGCGCGTACCCGACGACCTCGCCGTGGTCGCCTTCGACGGAATCGAATACTCCCGCTACACCCGCCCCGGTCTGACCACCATGGTCCAGCCCACCCGTCTCATGGGCGAGACCGCCATCGACCTGCTACTACAACAGCTCGACGACCACACACCCCGCCCCGGAGTGGTGAATCTCGAAGCGGCACTGCACACCAGAGGTTCGTGCGGCTGCCCCGACGAGTTCTGAGGGCTACTGGTCGACGGTGAGGCCTTTGGCTTCCAGGATCGCGGCCAGGTTCGAGACCTGGATGGGGGTCTCACCCGTTTTGTAGCGTTCGATGTAGGTCGCCTCTGCGGAGTCGCGCTCGCGGGAGGCGGCGATTGCGGATCGGATTTCTTCGCGTCGGATGACCACGACACCGTCGCAGTCGCCCTTGACGATATCGCCCGGATAGATGACTTGGCCGCCGAAGACGAGGGGCTGGTTGATGGGGCCGAGGGTTTCCTTGACGGTGCCCTCAATGGAGACATGCTTGGCGAAGGCCGGGAACCCGAGTTCGCGGATTTCTCGGGTATCGCGTACGCCGCCGTCGGTGACGAGGGCGGAAATGCCGCGGGCGGCACACGCATTGGCGAGGACGTCGCCGAATTGCCCGGCGGGCTGGTCGCCGGATGCTACGACGAGCACGTCGCCGGGTTGGGCATAGCTGATCGCGACCTGCAGCATGATGTTGTCGCGGGGGTGGCAGACGACGGTGAATGCGGATCCGCAGAAGGACATGTCGCGGTCGATGGGTTTGATGTCCGAGTCGAGTGCGCCCTTGCGGCCCTGGGCCTCGTGGATGGTGGCCGCCGAGAAGGTGCCGAGTTCGTCGATGAGTGCGCGGTCGGCACGGTCGATCTTGGTGGTGACGTGAACCATGGTTTCTCCGTGATGGGGTCGGGCTGTGGTCAGCTCAGTGCGGCAACGGCTTTCGCGATTTCGGCGGCGGCGGTGCGCAGCACGTCCGCTGAGGTGGCGAAGGAGATGCGCAGGTATGACGGCGCGCCGTAGGCGGAGCCCTGGATCGTCGCGACCGAGGCGGTCTCGAGCAGATACAGCACGACGTCCTGGTCGTCGTGCAGCACTCGGCCGTCCGGCGTCCGCTTGCCGAGGAGTCCGGCGCATCCCATGAACAGGTAGAACGCGCCCTGCGGCCGCACCGGTGCGAGTCCGTCCACGTCGGCGAGCAGGTCGAACATGAGGTCGCGGCGCGCGCGGTAGCGCACGATCGACTCGGCGACGAAGCTCTGGTCGCCGGAAATCGCCGCGGCCGCGGCCGCCTGGCTGATCGAGGACGGGCAGGACGAGCTCTGCGACTGCAGTTTGTTGATCGCCGCTATGAGATGTGGGTGCCCCACTCCGTACCCGAGTCGCCAGCCGGTCATCGCGTAGGACTTGGAAACTCCGTTGACGACGAAGATCTGATCGCGCAGTTGCGGCGCCACGGACAGCAGGCTCGGGGTGCGCTGATCGGTGAAGACGATCTCGTCGTAGATCTCGTCGCACAAGATGTTCACGTGCGGGTGCCGCTCCAGCACGGTGGCGAGTGCCGCGAGTTCCTCCGCGCTATACACCGCGCCGGTCGGGTTGGACGGCCCGTTGAGGATCACCCATTTCGTGGCAGGAGTGATCGCCGCCTCCAATCCCGCTGCGGTGAGCAGGAATCGGTCCGATTCGGGGCAGTCCACGACAATGGGCGTGCCACCGTGCAGGGTGACCATATCCGGATAGGACACCCAGTACGGCGACGGCACGATGACCTGGTCGCCTTCTTCGACCGTCGCCATCAGCGCCATGAAGATGACTTGCTTGGCCCCGCCGCCGACGGTGATCTCGTTGTCGCCGACTGTGCTTCCGGTCCGGTCGAGTATCCGCGCCGCAATAGCCTGCCGCAGCTCCGGAATACCGTTCACCGCAGTGTATTTGGTGAGCCCGGAGTTCATGGCTGTGATCGCTGCGGCCTTCACATGATCGGGGCTGTCGAAATCCGGTTCGCCTACGGTCAGGTCGAGGATCACCCGACCTGACGCGCGTAGCTCACGAACCCGTTGTGCGGCAGCGGAACTCGGCGATTCTCGCATCCGCTCGACGCGGGCGGCGAGGGCAGCGAGGGGAACGGGAGACATGCTTTCCTCCTGGGGAGATCGACATAGGGTTCAGAAAGCCAGCAGCACTTTGGCGGAGGCCGCGGCATCCTTGGCGACGGCGAAGGCCGCCAAGGCATCTCGAAGGGGGAACTCGTGGCTGATGACCGACTCGACGACTAGGCTCCCATCGGCGAGTGCGTCGAGTACCGCGTCGATCTCGTCGTTGAAGCGGAACGATCCGACGACCTCGAGTTCACGTGTGACGACCAGCGACAGCGGCGCGGGCTGAAGTCCGGTGGGCAGTAGCCCGAGCAGGACCACCCGGCCACCTCGGGTGGCGCCACGAATGGCGGATTCGAGTCCGAAGCGGTTGCCGGAGCATTCGATGACGATGTCGGCGTCCACCGCGGCGATCATGTCGGTGTCGTCGGCCTTCAACGTTGTGGTCGCGCCGAGTTCGCGAGCAATAGCCAGTGGATAATCATGGATGTCTACTGCCGTGATCGCGGCGGCACCGGCGCGGCGCAGTACCGACACCACTAGCGCGCCGATCGGACCGCAACCGATCACCAGCGCGTTCTTTCCCGCGACCTCCCCCGCGCGCGAAACCGCATGCCAGGCAACCGAAGCCGGTTCCGCTACGGCCGCCGTTCGCAGCGGAAGACCATCGGGCAGCGGTCGGAGCATCCGGGACGGCAGCACCGCATAACGCGTGAATGCTCCGTGTGTATGAGGGAATTGGGCCGCACTGCCGAGATAGGTGCACCCGGGCGACAGGTTGGGACGATCGGTGGGATAGCGCGGGCTGTTGCCGCCCGGCGTCGCCGGATGTACCGCCACCCGGGTACCCGTTCCGGGCCCGCCACCGTCTGCGGCCTGCTGGACCACCGTGCCGACCACCTCGTGTCCGAGTAGCATCGGTGCCTTCAGGATCGATTCGCCTGCGGCTCCATGGGTCCAGTAGTGCAGGTCGGATCCGCAGATGCCGCCGTATGCGATTTCCACGACCGTATCGGACGGTCCCGGCGGTGTAAGGGCAATGGCTTCGACGCGAAGATCGCCCGCCGTATGTGCCACGACTCCCAATGTGCGAGAAGGCAATTCGGTCATCGGTAGCAGCGACCTCAATCCTGCCGCCGGACGAATTCGAGCCCACCGGGCACCTGGAACGTCGGCGTGATCTCGATCAGACCCAAATTCACATGCCGCGGTGCGTCGATCGCGAACTCGATGGTGTCGGCGATGTCTTTCGTCGTAATGGATTCGTAGCCTTCGTAATAGGTCTGCCATGCCTCCCGCATCGCCTCGGGTGTGCCGCCGAGATTGCGTCCGAAGATTTCGGTCTCCACCCGGCCGGGGCAGATCTCGGTGACCCGGACACGCCTGCCGATGACATCGTTGCGGAGCTGGCGCGAGATCTGGTGGATCGCGGCCTTTGTCGCGTGATAGGCCGTGTGGCCGTAGAAGTTGTAGAGACCCGCGATGGAGCTGATATTGACAACATGACCGAGGTCTCGTTCGACCATGCCCGGCATCAGCAGCCGACACAGATGTAGCACGGCACGGAGATTGACGTCGACCATGGCATCGACCGATTCCGGTGCTGCGTCGAGGATATTCCCGGTGGCCGATACCCCGGCGTTGTTGACCAGGACATCGATTTCGAGCTGGCCGACCGCATTGGTGAGTGCGGCGGTATCGGTGACATCGACAGCGAGCGGGATCATCCCGGTCCGTGCGGCCACCTCGTCGAGCCGTGCGGCGTCGCGGGCGACGCCGTACACGGTGAGGCCACGCTTGGCGAGCGTCTCGGTGATCGCGGCTCCCATCCCGGTATTGGCTCCGGTGACGAGGGCGGTTCGGTAGTCGTCGAAAGGCATGACACTCCTTGTCTCGGGTGAGTCCGTTCTGCTTGTGGTCAGAGCGTGTCGCGCAGGGGCAGGTGGGCACGGTCGGTGACGGTGCTGACCGCCGCGAGCGTGCCGAGTGCGGTGGCGACGGCATAGACGGCCGGGACGTAGATGCCGAAATGCGGGATGAGCCAGGTCATCAGCAGCGGTGCGGTGCCGCCGAACAGCGCCGATGAGATGTTGTAGCCGAGCCCGTAGGCGGAGTACCGGACCCGGGTCGGGAACAGTTCGACGATGAGGATGTGGATGACCGCGGTGTGCCCGGCGAAGATGACGGCCATGATGCAGGCGCCGAGCACCGCGAGTGCGAAACTGCCGGTCGCGATGAGGGCGTAGCAGGGGATAGCGCCGACGGCCATCGCGATCGCGGCACCGGCGATCACCTTCTTACGGCCCAGCTTGTCCGACAGTGCACCCATGAAAGGAATCGCGATGCTGATCGCCACCAGACTGGCGGCGGTGACGATAAGTGCTGTGCCGGTGGAGAATCCGATCTTGTCGCCCTTGAGGAAAGTCGGCATGTAGGAGAACAGGACGTAATAGCCGGAGCCGTTCATCAACGGGATGAACAGGGCGAGCAGCATGGCCCTGCGGTGTTCGGGCGTCGCGAACGCTTCTTTCAGCGGGTTGCGTGACAGGCCGCCGGATTCCTTGAGCTTGCCGAAATTCGGGGTGTCGCTGATGGCGCGGCGGATGTACCAGCCGATCAGGCCCATCGGGATCGCGATGAGGAATGGAATCCGCCAGGCCCAGCTGCCGAATCCGCCGCCGTGGATGGCACTCGCGTTCAACCACGGGGACATCGTGAAGGCGACCAGGGTCCCGGTAAGCAGGGCGAGGAAGGAGGCGATCTGGGCGTAGCTGGTGATCAGTCCGCGTTTGCCCTCGGGCGAATGTTCGGCGAGGAAGGTCATCGCACCGGCGGCCTCACCGCCGACCGAGAATCCCTGTGCCAACCGCAAAGAGATCAACAACGCGGGTGCCGCGACGCCGATGGCCGCATAGGTCGGCAGGACACCGATACCTGCCGTCGCGACGCTGATCAGCATGATGACGAAGACGAGCATCTTCTGGCGGCCGATCTTGTCGCCGAGGATGCCGCAGACCACCGCGCCCAGCGGACGCACGAAGAAGGAAATCGCATATCCGGCGAAGACCAGCAGCAATGCGTCACTCGACTTGGAAACATCGAAGAACACGATGGCAAGGGCGGTTGCCATGAAGGCGAAGATGCCGTTGTCGTATAGCTCGACGAAGATGCCGACGCAGCCGGCCAGTACGACCTTGCGGATCGAGCCGGACGGCGCCGCATGCGTGTGGTCGGTGGGCACGGACCCGGCCGGGGCCGGAGAGATCGTGTCGGTCATGGGTACTCCAGGTGACTGTGGCGGATCTGGTCTGCGCGGGGCCCCTGCGTGGTTACGCAAGCTGCCGCATTCGGGGCCTGACCGTGCAGACCGGGCCGGTGGCAAGTGTTGGTGTGGATGGGAATTCGGAGGCAGTCGTAGGCATTTGCCACACGGGTGCGTAGTCGATCGATCGCGGCCTGCTGCGCGCGGTAGCGGCGCACCGCGTCGGGAATGCCGATGTGCCGGAATCGGACTCGTTGACCGGGCCGGGCCTGTCCCAGTTGCGACAAGCCGGTTGCGGTGACGACTGCGAGCACTGGATAGCCCGCTGTCACGCCGCGGCCACGGTGCAGCACGAGCAGTTCGTTTCCGGCGGGCACTTCGACGGCTCCGATCGGTACGCCCCGGGATAAGACCTCGGTCCGGCTCTCTCGTTGCGGGACGGCACCATCGGGACTGAGCCGGAGTCCGATGTGATTGCTGTTGTCGCCGATGACGAACGAGGTATCGAACAGTCGCGTGGCGGTGCTGCCGAATTCGGCGATATCGGGTCCATCGGTGACATCGATGGTCCAAATTCCGGTGAGCGCGGGGCGTGCAATGCCGAAGTGGAACAACGGAATTCGGAAATGTGGGTGGTCGAGTAGCGGCCCGTCGATCTCGACGTCGACATTTGCCCCCGCAGTCAGTTGTCGACCGAAACCGAGTACCGGATCCGGAGCGCAGCTGTCGAGCAGATAGTTCGCGGAAATCGTCCCGTGCACCGCGACGTAGACCCGAAGTCCGTCGCGGATGCCGCGAACGGTGAGTTCGGTGCCTGCCGCCCAGATGAACGGTTCCCACTGGGAGCGGGTGACACCGTCGACGCATACGTCGGCGGGTGCACCGGTGATCGCGACGAGTAGATCGGTGCTCGCGACGGCACCGAAATCCAGCGCGACCAGTTCGAGCAGCGGTGCCGTGCGCGCACTGCCGACCAGGGCGTTGGCGACTTCGGCGCTGTACTGGTCGAGGGCACCGCCGGTCAGCTGGCCGATCCGTGAGGCTCGGCGGCGACCAAGATCCTGGACGGTGGTGATCCCCGGGGTCGTCACGGTGATGGTCTCAGCCATGCAGCACCCCCTCGAACCGGGACCATTCGTGGGCCGCGATGGCATGGAACCGAAACGTGTCGCCGGGCCGGAAGGCGGACAGCGGCTCGGTCGTCGGGTCGACTATGGTGCGCGGGGTTCGACCTATGACGGGCCATCCGCCGGGCGCTGGCCGTGCCGAAACGACAGCCTGTCGACCGGCCACTGCCACGGCTCCGGCGGGTACATGCGGGCGCGGGACGACGCGTCGGGGTACCGGCCGCGGGAAGGCGGGACCGTCGAGCATCGGCGCGCCGCCTGGGGATCCGAAGCAGCGCATGGTGAGTGGTGAGGATCCGTGCACGCGGATCACCTCGGCCGGGGACAGCCCCAACTGGTCAGCCACGTCGTCGAGATCCGGACCGTACTCGCCGCCGTAGACCACGGGGATATCGAAATGCCGGGCCGGGCGTGGCGTCGGTGCTACCGAATCTCGTACGAGATTCGCGAGCAGCTGTCGAATATCGTCGTGAGTGCTTGCCGCGCAGTCGAATTCGATGAGCACGGCGTCGTAGGTGGGAATGACGCCGGTAATCGCGAAGCGGTCCGCATCGGTGTCGATCGCGGCAGCGATCGCGTGCACAGCTCGCCAGCATTCTTCTCGGTCGGCACCCTGCGCAGTGACGCGTACGGCGGAATCACCGCAGGCCACGACCCGGAAGGCGACTCCCGCTACACCGGACATGGTTCGTTTTCCTTACCGGCACGATCCGCGAGTACCTCGGGCAGCGGGACGATGTGCACACCCGCCGCAATGAGCGCGGTCCGGATCGCCCGTGCATTGCGTACTGTGTCTGCGTTGTCGCCGTGCAGAAGCAGTGTGTGCGGACGGACAGAAAGGCTTGTGCCGTCGACGGATTCGATGATCTCCTCGGTCACCATGCGCACCGCTCGGCGGGCGAGGACCTCGGGGTCGTGGATGACCGCACCCGGCTCGGATCGCGGGACGAGGGTGCCGTCTGCGCGATAAGCGCGATCCACGATGCCGACGATTCCGACCCGAATCCCCTGTGCGCGAGCGTGGTCGGCGAGTTCGCCGTCCTGGGCGAGCACGATCAGGTTCGGATCGAACGACCCGACGGCATCGACCACGGCCGCGGCGTAGTCGGCGCGGGTCGCCACCAGGTTGCCCAGGCGGCCGTGCGGCGCCACATGCGACACCGTGGTGCTGTACGCGACGGTGAAGGCGTGCAGCGCGCCGAGTTGGTACAGGACATCGGTGCGCACCTCGTCGGCGGAGAGGTCCATGGCCCGCCTACCGAAGCCGACCAGATCCGGAAAGCTGGGGTGCGCGCCGATACCGATGCCGCGGGCAACGCACTGACCGACCGTCCGGTCCATGGTCTGCGGATCGCCCGCGTGGAAACCGCAGGCGATATTGGCGGAGGTGAGGACGTCGAGCAGCGCGTTGTCATCGCCCATCGTCCACGCCCCGAAACTCTCGCCGATATCGGCGACGAGATCGATCTTCCATGCCATGGATGCCTCCGCGGGGTGGGAAACTGCGAGCACCGTATGAGTGAACGTGCGGTGTAAAAGGACGCTACGCAGGTTCGCCCCGGCGCGGGTAATACCGGTTTCGAGTGAGGCGATAACGAACCTCTATGGTGTCTGAGCAGCGACTATGCGGTGGGCTCACAATGTCGGCCGTGAATTCGGTACCGCCACGTTTCCGCAGAGCAACAATACGGAAATCATCGCGTGCGACGACGTTGCTGCGAGAAAGGTGGATCGACGACGTGGATACTCGACGCTTGTTTTCGTTCGTGCGCATCGTGGATGCCGGCAGCATCACCCGTGCCGCGGATATCCTGCACATCGCGCAGCCCGCGCTGAGCCAGCAGATGACGGCCCTGGAGGCCCAGTTCGGTCAGCAACTGCTGATCCGGCACAAACAAGGCGTTGAACCCACCGACGCGGGCCGGGCGCTGTACCGGCACGCGCAGATCATCCTGCGCCAGGTGCAGAGCGCACAGGCCGAGGTGAGTGTGGTCGGCCGCGAACTGGCGGGCGGTGTTTCCGTCGGGCTGGCGCCCTACAGCACGGTCAACGCGATCGCTCTGCCGTTGCTGACCGCGGTGCGTGAGCGGTATCCGAGCATCCTGCTGCACATCAACGAGAACTTCGGCGGCGTGCTCAGCGAGGCGATGATGACCGGCCGGATGGATATGGCGCTGCTGTATGACACCGGACCGATCAAGGGTGTGACCTTCGAGCCGCTGCTCACCGAGGAACTGATGGTCGTCGCCCCGGCGGGGACCGGGCTGCCGGGTACGACCGGTTCCGCGGTCTCGATCGCGCAGCTGAAGAGCCTGCCGCTGCTGCTGCCCGGCCCGATGCACACCATCCGGAAAGTGGTGGAGCAGGCCTACGATCACGCGCTGGAACATGCGCATGTCGTGGGAGAGGTGGAGTCGGTGGCGCTGATGGCGCAGGCGGTGCGAAATGGCTTGGGCTCCACCGTTTTACCGTTATCGGTGGCCCGCCGGACCATGACCGTCGACAATCTGGAATTGCGCCGCATCGAACCGCCGATCACGGTCCAGGTATCGCTGGGCACCCCGACCAATCAGCCGCTCTCGAAACCGGCGGAGGCCGTGCGCGAAATACTGCGCGCTGTCGTCGCCAACTACGTCAGGAACAGTGCGGGGCGCACGGCTCAATAACCCCGTCGGATGTCGATGGTCGCGAGCAGCGGTTGTCCGGTGGCGAACCGTTCGACGTTCGCCGTGACATGATCGGCGAGCACCGCGGTGAGGCCCGTCGCGGGATTGGCGACATGCGGGGTGACGATGGCGTTGGGCAGCGTCCAGAGGGGATGGCCCGCCGGAAGCGGTTCGGGTTCGGTCACATCCAGGGCGGCGCCGCCGATCGATCCGTCCTCGAGTGCGCGTACCAGCGCATCGGTATCGATAAGCGAGCCACGAGCCACATTCACGATCCAAGCGGTCGACTTCATTCTGGCGAGAGCATCCGCATCCACGAGGTGTGTGGTGTCCGGTGTCGCCGGTGCGGCGAGCACGAAATGATCTGCTCGCGACCAGATTTCGGTTATCCGATCCGCCGCGACCGTCTCGGCGGCGCCGGGCACCGGAGCGCCCGACCGGGTGACTGCCAGTACCTGTGCACCGAATGCGGTGAGCAAGGGGATCATGGCACGGCCGATGCCGCCACAGCCGACGATTGCCACGGTCGAGCCGTGCAGCGTCCCGACCCGTGGGTCGAAATCCGACTTGCGCCAGGATGTCGCGCGTACCTGCTCGGCAAGGACCCGTACACCGGCGAGCAGCAGCAGGACGCCGTGCTCGGCGACGTTGCGCGCGTACGCACCGGCCGCTGAGGTCCAGACGCGAGTCTCATCGATGATCCCGGCGGAGATCCAGGGTTCGACGCCGGCGGCGGGCAACTGCACCCAGCGCACTGCGTCAGGCAGCAGGTCGGGAAAGGTGGCCGGTCCCTGCGTCCACACCACCGCGTCCGCGTCGGTGAGTGGAACGAGAATGCCGCCGCCTTGCTCGATGCCCTTGGCGAGGGCGGAGTCGGAATCGGGACCGAGATGGATTCGCGGACGGCTGATATTCGGCACGGTTGCCTTTCGAGCTGGAAGTGGATCAGACGACGGCGGTCAAACCGCCATCGACATACAGGATCTGGCCGTTGACGAAATCCGATGCGGGCGAGGCGAGAAACAGCAGCGCACCCACCAATTCGTCGGTACGTCCCCACCGTCCGGCCGGTGTGCGCCTGGTGAGCCAGTCACTGAAATCGGCGTCGTTCACCAGCGCGGCCGTCAACTCGGTATCGAAGTAGCCGGGCGCGATCGCATTGACCTGCAGTCCCAGTGGAGCCCAATCCGCGCACATGCCGCGGGTGAGCATCTTCAGCCCGCCCTTGCTCGCCGCATACGGCGCGATCCCCGCCCGGCCCAATTCGCTTTGCACCGAACAGATATTGACGATCTTGCCGCGTCCACGTTCGACCATCGCGCGTGCGAATTCGCGCCCCACGCAGAAGGCGCTGAACAGATTGGTATCGAGCACGCGACGGAAATCTGCGTCGGAGAATTCGAGCAGCGGGCTGCGATGCTGGACTCCGGTGTTGTTCACGACGATATCCACCGGGCCGATCTCTTTTTCGACCTGCTGCGCCGCGGCGGTCACCTGCGCGGAGTCCGTCGCATCGAATGCACAAACGTGGACTACCGTGCCGGTCTTGTCTGCGATCTCGTCCCGGCTGCGGGCGAGTGCCGCCGCGTCACGGCCATTGAGGACGACCGTCGCTCCCGCCTCGGCGAGCCCGGTTGCCAGCGCATATCCGATACCGCGGCTCGAGCCGGTGACCAGGGCGATCTTGCCCTCGATATCGAAACTTCGATGCGCACTCACCGCGCCACCGCCCGGTCCCGAGCGAACCCGACCACCGACCGCGCGATATCGTCCGGCCCCGCCCCGACATCCAGTACGATCCCGAACTCATCCGGCCCGAGCGGCTCCAGCAATGCGAGTTGAGAATCGAGCAGGATGGGCCGCATGAAATGCCCGCGTCGTGCCGCCATCCGCGACCGAATCGTGGTGGGCGAGCCATGGAGGTGCACGAAAGCGACTGGTGCAGAGATATTTCGGAGCACATCCCGGTACTGTCGCCGCAACGCGGAACACGCCACCACACCGGCACCTCGTGTGCACATCCAGTCGCGTACGGCCTCGAGCCACGGTGCCCGGTCCGCGTCCGTCAGCGGAATACCTGCGGCCATCTTCGCGACATTCGACGGGGGATGCAGATCATCGGCATCCAGGAACTCGCCGCCCGTCATCTCGGCGACCCGCCGCGCGATCGTCGACTTCCCGCAACCCGTCACGCCCATCACCACAATGTGGGGTCGCCGATCGCCGTCCATGAATATTCCCGTCCGCCGGTGTCCAGATACGCAGATCGACCATGCCCGAACATGTCGCCTCGGGGCAATGATCAGGTGATACGAGTCCTGGAGGACGTCATAACGAAAGACGAGGGATGAACCGCGAGGGCGGCTGAAGATCGGGCGCTTCCAGGTGCCCCACGCACTCCATAGCCGGCAGGGGACCTGAAAATCGCGAGCCAGAGAAATGCGCTGAGCTGCAATGGTTCTCGGTGAATGAACTACCGAGTACATGATCGACTCCTGCCGCGTGGCGATGCGGCGTATCGCCGACGGAGGGCTCTTTTCGGTCTATGGCTGGTAGCACGCCCCACCGACGGCCATTGGTCCGTCGGTGGGGCGGGGCTCGGTTATCCGCAGTGGACCTCCGAAGTTATCCGCAGTGGACTCCGAATTCCTCCCAGAGGTCGTCCTTGATGCGCCCGCCCCAGTCGATGCACTTGCCTTCCGCTTCGACCTTCGCGTACGCGAAGTCGGAGAAGACGCGGTCGTCGTTTATGACCACCTGGGAGTGGTCCTTCGACTGCCGGACGGCGGCGCCCATCGAGATCGGGTCGCCCGGCTTATCGCGCACGGTGACTACGCAGTTGGTCCGGCCGTCGTAGGTGAGAAAGACTGTGCCGCCCTTCAACTCGTGCGAGTCGATCACCTTGAAGCCGCCACCGCACTGGCCGTCGTATGTTGCCGCGGACGCGGTGGCCGGGAGGAATACCGCCATCCCAGCGGTGATCCCGATTGCGGCCGCACATGCGGCGATCAGCTTTTTGGCGTTGCTCAAGGTCGAACCCTTCCCTCTTCCATCCATGTGACATCTAGCGTTCGGCTTTTTACCCCGCGTGCTCGGCCGCCAAACTCGGGCACCATCGTTGCTGCCACGCCGAACCTACGGCAGCAGTTGATAACCGGCTATTTGCGGCCTTCCAGATCTGGGAACTTTCGCACCGGATCAGAGCGCCGGGCGGAAATCTTTTTCCAACGGTCGGTGCAGACCGGCACGTCACACCCGGACTGCGACGGGTTCCGCGGAGATGGTGGGCTCGGAGAAGTCCGGAGTCCGGCGGTTCGGGATGGTCGCCGAGATCGCGGCACCGAGTACGGCAACACCGCAGCCGATCAGCAGTGCGACCCGGAATCCGCTTTCGGTCGGAATCGCGTGCCCGCCCATCGAGACGGTCATCTGGGCGAGCACCGCTCCGATCACGGCAGCCGCGGCAGACGTGCCAACCGAGCGCATCAGGGTGTTGAAGCTGTTGGCGGCAGCGGTTTCCGATACCGGGACCGCACCCATGATCAGCGCGGGCATCGCGCCGTAGGCGAAACCTGTTCCCGCACTGATGATTACGGTGACGGCCAACATCCCCCAGGTCGACCCCATCAGCGCCATCGAGGCGGCATAGCCGAACGCGATGATCAGGCATCCGGTGACCAGGGTGAACTTGGGACCGCGGGCGGCCGAGAGCTTGGCGCCGACCGGCGAGATCAGCATCATGACGACACCCGCCGGTGCCATCCACAGTCCCATCGCCATCATCGACTGGCCGAGGCCGTATCCGGTGGCGGTGGGCAGTTGCAGCAGTTGCGGCATGACCAGCGACTGGGAGTACATGGCGATACCGACTACGACCGAGGCGGCATTGGTCAGCAGTACCTGCGGCCGTGCGGTCACGCGCAGATCGACCAGCGGCGCATCGACCAGCAGCTCCCACCAACCCCAGACCAACAGCAAGACCACCGCGGTGACGAACAAGCCGAGGATGCTGGCACTGGTCCAGCCCCAAGCGGCGCCCTTGGAGATCGCGAGCAGTAGCGATACGAGTCCGGCACCGAGGCCGATCGCTCCGAGTACGTCGAAACGTCCGGTGCCGCCGCTGTTCGGGGTATCCGGGATGATCGCGAATATCAGCACACCGACCAGCGCGGCAAGTGCGGCGGAGCCCCAGAACAGCCCCCGCCAGTTGCTGTATTCGACAACTGCCGCGGACAGCGGCAGGCCCATGGCGGCGCCGATGCCGAGCGACGAACTGATCAGCGCGATGGCCGCACCCAACCGCTCGGGCGGCAGCAGATCACGCAGCGCGCTGATGCCCAACGGAATGATGCCGACACCCGCACCCTGCAGGCCGCGGCCGATGATCATCGGCACGATCGAGGTCGCGACGGCGCAGACGAGTGATCCGGCGACCAAAGGAACGATCGAGGCGAGCAGGATCCGCCGCTTGCCGTAGAGGTCGCCGAGTCGTCCGGCGACCGGAGTGATCACGGCGCCGACCAGCAGGGTGATCGTGACCACCCAGGTGGCATTGGATGAGGTGGTGTGCAGCAGCTGCGGCAGCTCACCGAGTAGCGGCATGACGAGTGTCGCCATGAGTGAGGCGACGATGCCTGCGATGGCCAGCACGGCGAGGACGCCGCCTGGCCGGGCAACGGGGCTTGGAGTATTCACGCGCGTCTCCATATTGGTGGAAATCAGGAAAAGAATGTTGGACGCATACGATGTGCGTAATGCACACTGTATGGCATATACATGTTGCATGCTAGATGCACGCGATGTGTGTGACGCACATCGCGCGGTATATCTAGTGCTACGGAATCCAGGCGCAGGTCGGCGCGGATCGGCAGAAGGACCCGAAATGGACAAAACCCTCGACAAGATCGAGTTCGAGACCATGCTGTTCGGCCGGTACAGCCTCGCCTCCCGACAGCTCGGCGGGCGTCGACTCGATCGCAACACCTACACATTGCTCAATCGGCTGCGGGTGGCGGGCCCGATGACGATCGGGCAGTTGAGCGAGGCGGTTGGCCAGGATGTGTCGACGCTGAACCGGCGGACCGCGGCCATGGTGCGCGACGGTGTGGTGGAACGCATCCCGGATCCGGATGGCGGCATGGCCCGCAAATTCCGCATTACCGCCGAAGGCGAACGGCAACTCGACCGTGAACGCGACGAATCGATCGAAACCTTGGCGGCGATCCTCGCGGACTGGTCACCGCAGGACGCGGCCGCCTTCGCCGATTACCTGCAGCGTTTCAATATCGATATCGAGCGCTATCTCGGCCGCCCCTGGCCGCGCCCGTAGTCGTCAGATCGCGGTGCCGATGTCCTGGGTGACCAGGTGGTCGAGGGCTCGTTCCGCGACGGCGGCGATCGTCATCGACGGATTGCAGGCCGCGGCATTGCCCGGCAGCAGCGCACCGTCGACCACATAGAGCCCGCGCTGACCCAGGACCCGGCCATCGAGATCGCAGACCGATCCCATGCTCGCACCGCCGAGGGCGTGCCAGGTGGACGGGAACAGTGCGTTGGTGTCCACCAAAATGCTTGTCGGACCGGCGATTCGGCGCACGGTCGGATCGATGTGATTGTTCTGGATACTCGCGTCGCCGTTCTTGGGCCACTGCAGGATCGCGTCGTCGTTGGCCGAATCGTAGACGAACCGGCCGCGGTCGGCGCTCACGCCGTATCCGACCAGCATGGTGCTTTTGGCATCCATCTGCATCGGCGGTATGGATGCTTGGATGACAGTGAAGGCGGCCTGGGGATCGTTCCAGTTCTTACTTCCGTAGACCACGGGACCGCCTTGAGCCGCACCGAAATCGGCGATGGGGTCGGTCCAGACATAGATCCGGTCGGCATTGGTGCCCCACTGCTGACCCAGCCCATCGGGCAGGTCCGGAATCTTTCCTTTCGCACCGGCCCGTACCAGCAGCTTGGTGGTGTTCAGACTGCCCGCCGACAGTACGAGGGCATTGGCCGTGATGATCTTGTTTTCCAGGACATTGCCCGAGGTGTCGAGCCGTTCGACGTACACGACCCAGCGGCCGTCGGCGCCGCGTTCGACATCGGTGACCTGGTGCAGCGTCTGCACCTCCACCCGGCCGGTCGCCTCGGCCGCGGCGATATAGGTGACATCGACCGAATGTTTACCGCCGTTGTTCACGCCCATCGCGCCGTCGCCGTTGGTGTACGACGGTTTCATCTCACCCCGTAGCTCGGCGAGTGCGTAGTTCCAGTCGATGGGCATCGGAATCTTCGACAGTGGCAGCCCGGCCTGGCGCACATGATCACCGAATACGCGTGCGGCCGTGTAGTTCCGGTCCGCGATCAACTCGTCGGGCGCCACCGCGAGGCCGAGCATGTGAGCCACCCTCGGATAGTGCACGCGATCCATGGTCGCCCAGTCGAGTTCCTCGGGCAGATTCGCATCGAATACCGGTTGGGTGGGCTGCAGCGACATGCCCTGGTAGATGAGCGAGCCGCCGCCGAGGCCCGCGGCGCACAGGGCGGTCATATTCGCTCCGGGTACCGCCTCGACGAGGCCGGTGTAGGGCTCGAAAACCAGCGGTGTACCGAATAACGTCGGGCTGGACCGGTACCAGAGCACCCGCTTGTCGAGCGCCGAGGCGCGCGGAAAGGTCTCCGAATTCGGCCCGGTCGGCCAGCGCATCCCGCGTTCGAGCAGTAACACCGGCACCCCGGCCTGGGCCAGGCGCAGCGCGGTGACCCCGCCGCCGAATCCGGATCCGACCACCACGACGCGGCGTTCCTCGCGGGTGAGCGGGACGCTGTTGACCCGTGCGGCGATACCGTGCGTCGGGTTGGTGCTTCGTGAGCCGAGTATGGCGACACCGGCCGCCGCGGTCGCGGTCAACAGGGTCCGGCGGGTGATCACCGACATGCTCTTCCTCACTCACATAACCGGACGGTCTTGTCCGGTTGGGTCGATAGTTTGCTGGAGACTGTGGAAGGAGTCAAGCGGTAGGTTGGGCGAATGACAGCGTCGCGCCGAGCAAATCCCGGACCGAAAGCCGCTGCCGAAAACCGAGCGGCTCTGATTCGAGCGGCTCGAACTGTGTTTGCGGAGAACGGTTTCGACGCACCATTCAGTTTGATAGCGCGCGCGGCAGGTGTCGGGCAGGGCGTGCTGTACCGGCATTTTCCGACCAGGGAGAGCATTGCGCTCGCGGTATTCGAAGAAAATATCGTCGAGATCGAAGTACTTGCCGCCGACCCGGCGACCACGGTCGGGGACGTGCTGGCCCTGATCGTCGATCAGCTGACAGCGTCCGCGGCCTTCCTCGCCATGATCTATCCGTCGAACACCGAGGACGAGCAGTTGCTCGGCGCGGCTTGGCGGCTGCTCGGCCTCATCGGCCAGATGCTCGACGACCCCGGCCGGCGCGGCGATATCCGCGCCGACCTTACGGCGACGGATATCGTCATAGCGGTGGCGATGCTGGCGGCCCTGCTGGCGAAGACCGACCCGGAATCCAGACAGGCCACATCCCGGCAGGCATGGGCAATATTGGAGCGTGGCCTGCGCACGTGATGCCCGTGGCGAGAGTGTGCAGTAGCTCGCCGCGTGGGCGTGGATCGGCGAGTACGGTCATCACCATGAGCAAGGCCATAGTTGAGCTGTCTCATCCGATCTCGGACGGCATGCTCACCTATCCGGGCCTGCCCGCACCGCGAGTCACCATACATACCGCGCGTGACCGGTCGGCACTGGTCGACATGACCCACGAGATCGCGCGCGTGGATACCGTCGGCAATGCGGGGACATATATCGACGCGCCCTTCCATTTCGATGCCGACGGCGCCGATATCGCCGAGCTGCCGCTGGAACGGCTGTTCAACGTGCCGATCGTTATGATCCGCGCGGCGGGAATCCGCGTAGTGGGACCTGATCTGCTCGGCGACCCGGCACGGCTATGGGGCAAGGCGGTGCTCGTGCACACCGGCTGGTCGGCGCGCTGGGGTTCGTCCGAGTATCGAGGCCCCGGGCATCCGTACTTGGTCGGTGAGGTAGCCGATGCGCTGGTCGCCGCCAATGTGGCACTGGTCGGCATCGACTCGCTCGACGTCGATGACACATCCCTGCCGACGCGACCGTGCCACCACACGCTGCTCGGGGCGGGAATCCCGATCATCGAGCAGTTGACGAACCTGGACGCGGTCCCCGACATCGGTGCCAGGCTGGTCGCACTGCCTGCGCCGGTGCGTGGGATGGGCTCGTTTCCGTTACGGGCTGTTGCCTGGACCGATCTGTCAGTATTTGGGTGAGGTCGGCGGTCGGTATGCCGCATCGACCAGGCGCATGCCCGCGATGTCATCCCGATTGTGCCACTGCGGCAAGGCTTTCCAGCGGTGGTGCAGCCGCTCGACTGCGTCTGTATCGAGTTCGACGCCGAGGCCCGGTGCGTCGGGGACGGTGACGGCACCCTCTTCGAAGACAAAGGGTTCGGTGATCACATCTTCGGGCTGCCATGGGTAGTGGGTGTCGCAGGCGTAGGTCAACTCGGCGACGGTGGCGGCCACGTGGGTCATTGCCGCGAGGCTGATTCCTAGGTGGGTGTTCGAATGCATCGAGACGCCCTTGCCGTATGCGTGGCAGACCGCGGCCAGGTCGCGGGTGGCGAACAGTCCGCCCCAGAAGTGATGGTCGGACAGCACGATCTGGACCGCATCGATATCGAAGGCGGGGCGGACTTCCTCGATCGAGGTGACGATCATATTGGTGGCCAGGGGCATTCCGGTGCGGCGATGCACTTCGGCCATATCCTCGCGGCGCGCGGTGGGGTCCTCGAGGTATTCGACGACGCCCGAAAGCTGCTCGGCCACAGTCGTTGCGCTGGCCAGCGACCAGCCGCCATTGGGGTCCAGCCGCAGCGGATGATCCGGAAATGCCTTGGCCAGTGCGTCGATCGCGGCGACTTCCTCCTCCGGCGGGAACACACCGCCCTTGAGTTTGAACGAGCGGAATCCGCCATAGGTGGCGAACTTTTCGGCCAGGCGGACGACGCCATCGGGGTCGATCACCTCGCCCCAGTCGTCGGTCGGTGCGTCGGGGAACGGATGTTCGGCCCACTTGTAGAATAGGTAGCCGGAGTAGTCGACCCGGTCGCGGACCTTGCCGCCGAGCAAGGCGTGCACCGGTAGGCCGAGTTCGCGACCGTGGGCGTCGAGTGCGGCGGATTCGAAGGCCGATATCACGCTGAGGCGGACCTTATCGGTGGTGAGGGTGCCGCGCAGACCACCCGCGATCGGGTTGTCGATCAGCACCTCCCCGGTGGTGTTCGCACCGAGCAGGCGAATGGCGTTGATCGCGGCGACCGGCATGCCGATCAGTTGTTCGGCGAGGTCGGCCGCGCGTTCGAGGTAGACGCGATCGCCATAGGTTTCGCCGAGACCGTGAGCGCCGCTGTCGGTTTCGATCTCGACAATCAGGCGCGGCGTATACGGCTGGTGCACGCCGCCGACATTGAGCAGGGGAGCGTCCGCGATGAGGATCGGGGTCAGTCGAACATCGGTGATAACAGGGGACATGTCAGTCTCGCTTTCCGTCGACCCGGCGCGGCAGCCGCCACGGGTTGGCCTCGCGCAGGGCCGGTGGAAGTAGGTCGTCCGGGAAGCCCTGCCAGGCGACCGGCCGCAGGAAGCGGGCGATGGCGGCGGTGCCCACGGAGGTGGCGGTCGGCGCGGTAGTGGCCGGATACGGGCCGCCGTGCTGTTGGGCCCAGCTGACCGTGACGCCGGTGGGCCAGTCGTTCCACAGCAGTCGGCCCGCGAGTGCGGTGAGGGCCGGCAGCAGGGGACGCACATCGTCGATCTCGGAGGTCTCCGCAACGATCGTGGCGGTGAGACCGGGCTCGAGCTGGCGCAGAACCTGTTCCAGCTCAACGGGATTCGAGTATTCGACGACCAGTGCCGCCGGGCCGAAGCATTCCGCCTGTAGGGCCGCGCCGCCTGACCGGAAATCGGTGGCTTGCACGCTCAGTAAGGTCGGTGCGAGTAGATCCTTCGGTGCCGAAAGGGCTGTGACTGTGGGATTGTCGCGCAGGGTGGTGACGCGCGATCGGAAGCCGTTGGCGATGTGGTCGTTGAGTAGCGGCCGTGGTGGCACGGCTGCGACCGCCGCGGTCAGCGCATCGGTGAGTCCGTGCTCCGAAGGCAGCAGCAGCACACCGGGCTTGGTGCAGAACTGTCCGGAGCCGAGGGTGAACGATCCGACGAAACCCTCGACGATCTGTTGTCCGCGCGCGCGGATCGCTCCGGGCAGGACCACTACCGGATTGACGCTGCCGAGTTCGCCGTAGAACGGGATCGGGCGCGGTCGCGACGATGCGATATCGAACAGTGCCCGGCCACCTGCCAGGGAACCGGTGAACGATGCGGCGGCGATATCCGGATGACGCAGTGCGGTAGTGCCCGCTTCGACACCGTGGATGACCGCGAAGGTGCCTGCCGGGGCGCCGGCCGTCGTCAGTGCCTCGCGTACAATGGCTCCGGTCCGTTCGGAGAGTCGCGGGTGGCCCGGATGTGCTTTGAGGACAACGGGACAGCCTGCGGCCAGTGCCGAGGCGGTATCGCCACCCGCGACGCTGAACGCGAACGGAAAGTTGCTCGCCGCGAAAACGAGTGTGGGGCCGATCGGCACTAGGCTGCGCCGGATATCGGGTCGCGGTCCCATCGGCCAGCTCGGATCGGCGTGATCCACAGTGGCGGCGAGGAATTCGCCATCGGCGAGCACTTGGGCGAAGAGTCGCAACTGGAAGGTAGTGCGGGTCAATTCGCCACGCAGGCGCGGTGTTTCGGGCAGATGGGTTTCGGCCGCGGCGAGCGGGACGAGTTCATCGGCGGCCGCGTCGAGGGCGTCGGCGATACGGGTGAGCCACTGCGCGCGTTCGGTGGGTGTGGTGTCGGCTAGGCGGCCTGCGGCATCGGTTGCCGCGGCGATGATCCGCTCTAGTTCGTCGAGGTCGGTGTCCATGAAATCCTTCCGAAGGTTGGCGGTGGTGCTGTTCAAGCGATCGTGGCGATCAGTGGTGCGGGCGGCAGCGAATCGAGCAGTTCGATGACTCGGTGCAGCGCCGGATTGGCGCACTCGCGTCGCCAGATCGCGTGCAGGACAACGGGATCTTCGACGCCGATGAGCGGCCGGAACCGCACGCCGTCGGGATGCAGATGGGTGGCGGTTTCCGGTACCAGTGCCAGACCGCGTCCGGCGGCCACCAGCGCGAGCATGGTGTGTACCTGGGTGAGTTCGTGGGTGGCGGTGTATGGCACGGCCGCGAGGATGCCGGAAACCAGATCGGCGAAATAGCGGGCCGGGCCCGGCGCGTACACCAGCATCGTCTCGCCGCCCAGTTCCTCGATCGCGATCGGACCGTTCCCGGCCAGTTTGTGCTGTTCCGGCACGGCCAGCATCAAGCCTTCGGAATGCACCAGCCGCGAATCGAATTCGCTGCGATCGAACGGCGGGCGGGCCAGCGCCAGATCGAGGCCACCGCTGCGTAGATTCTCGAACTGGTCGGAACTCACCATCTCACGCAGCACGATCTCGACCTGGTCGAGCCCGGCCTCGATGTGGTTGAGGAACCGGCCGAGGAATCCGAAGCCCGACGCCGCGGTGAAGCCGATCCGCACCGTGCCCGCCCCGCCCGCGGCTACCAAGCGGGCGGTGCCGGGCGCAGCGCCCGCCATGGCCAGGAGACGACGCGCCTCGGTCAGGAAGACCTCGCCAGCCGGGGTCAACTGGACCTGCCGCTGGGAGCGGTCGAAGAGTTCCACCCCGATATCGCGTTCGAGCTTCTGGATCTGGCGGCTCAGCGGTGGTTGCGTCATCTGCAGGCGTTCGGCCGCCCGACGGAAATTGCCCTCCTCGGCCACCGTGACGAAGCCGCGGACGTGCTCCAGCGACAGCATCGACATCGTTCTCCTCCTGCGTTGTGGCGTGCACTCCGCCTCGCCCGCAGATTGCGCTCTCCGCAGACTATGACTCGCTACTGATACTCGTCCAACGCCAATTCGGCATCAACCGATACCTTGAAGGTATTCATCTGAGGGTGACGATCTCGACCCAGTTGGGGTCGCGACCGACACCGAGTTGTTGGCGCGGGATGAGCGAGCCGGTCGCGGGATCGATGGCGTAGCTGGTGACGGCATCGGATTTCTGCCCCGCGACCACCAGGAACCGCCCGCTGGGATCGATGGCGAATCCGCGCGGCTGGGTCTCGGTGGGCGTGTGTCCGAGCGGATCGAGCAGCCCGGTCGCCGAGTCGATACGGAATCCGGTGATCGTGCTCGAAGTCCGTTCGGTCACATAGAGATAGCGGCCATCGGGTGTGCGGCGCAGCTCTGAAGTCCAGGGTGGCCCATCTGATTCGGGCGGCAGCACCGACGCTGAGGCGATCAGAGTGAGCGTGCCCGTATCGGATTCGAAGCGGTAACTGTTCACCGTACCGTCCAGCTCATTCGCCACATAGGCGAAGGAGCCGGACGGATGGAATACGAGGTGGCGCGGACCAGCGCCAGGTGCGGCCTCGACCCGCGGCGGCTCATTCGGTGTGAGCCGGCCGGTTCGGGCATCGAAGCGGTACTGCAGAATCACATCACCGCCGAGTGATGCCGCGAACAGATACCGGTTCGACGGATCGGTCAGTATCGAATGCGCATGCCGCGGTGTCGATTCCACCGTGACCGGCGGTCCGACGCTGCCATCGGATGCGATCGGATTGACCGCGATCTTGTCGCCCGAATACGAAGCGCTCAGCAGATAACGCCCGCTTCGATCCGTCGCGAGATAGGCCATATTGTCCGGCAACGGCGCGGTCGATAGCGGTGTCAACCGCCCCGTCGCCGGATCTGTGGCGAATACCGCCACCGCGAAGGGGGCCGAGCGCAGCGATGCGTAGAGGTACCGGTGGTCCGGACTCATCGCCATGGGCATCACCGCGCCGTCCACCGGCCACGACTCGACGAGCGTCAGCGCACCGTCGTCGTCGAGTCGCAGCACCGAGATTTCGCGACTGTCGGCATTCGAGACATAGACCACGCTCATGCGGATTTTCGGCTGACCCGGGCTCGCAGTTCCAACTCGATTTGTTCCAGACTGCGACCATTGGTCTCCGGCACGAACCGCTGTACCAGCAGGAACATCACCACGCTGACCGCGGCGAAGATCCAGGCCGAATAGCCGAGTCCGAGGTGATCGTTCATCACCGGGAACAGGAACGTGATGGCGAAGGTCGAACTCCACAGCACGACACTGCCGACGCCCATGCCGACACCGCGCACCCGCAGCGGGAAGATCTCCGCCATCATCACCCACACCACCGCGCCCCAACCCAATTCGTAACCCGCGAGATAGACATTGAGCAGAATCAGCGTGGTGAGGCCGGTAATGGTGTGATTGTGCACACCGAGCACGATGGCGCCGAGCAGGAACAGGGACGAGGCCATACACACATTGCCGAGCAGCAGCAAAGGCTTTCGGCCCCAACGGTCTACCACGAAGATCACCCAGGCCGTGAATGCCACCTTGATCGCACCCAGCACAATGGAAGCCAGCAGTGAGGTCGAATTCCCGAAGCCGAGATCTTTGAACATGGTCGGCGCGTACACATTCACGGCATTGACGCCCGAGAACTGTTGTCCGACAGCCAGAATAAGCGCCACGACCAAGGCGGGCCGCGCCCACGGTGCCAACAGATCGCGCAGCCGCCCCTTCTGCTGCTCATCCAATCGAATGACCGAACGGATACTGTTTATCTCGGATTCGATCTCATCGGCCCGATGGGTTCCCGCCAGCACGGCCCGTGCTTCCTCCTCGCGCCCGGCATGGACCAGCCAGCGCGGCGTCTCCGGCAGCACCGACATACCCGCCAACAGCGCCGCAGCGGGAATCACCGCGACCGCGAACATCATGCGCCAGTTACCGCTGCCGGACAGCGCCCAGTCCACGATGTAGGCGATCAGGATGCCCGAGACGATCATCAGCTGATTCAACGTCGACAATGCGCCGCGGGCCCTGGTCGGGGCCAGTTCCGACAGGTAGGTGGGTACGGTCGCCGACGAACACCCCACCGCGATACCGGTAATGAAGCGGGCAATCACCAGGACCGTCACATTGGGTGCGAGCGCACAGCCGAGCGCCCCGACCGAGAAGACCGCTGCGGCCAGCATGATGGTTCGCCGCCTGCCCAGCCGATCGGTGATCCGTCCGGCGATGGCCGCGCCGATCACGGCACCGGCGGCCAAGCAGCCGCCGATCACGCCCTGTGTCACCGAGGACAGGTGCCATGACTTCTTGATGAACAACAGCACACCGGAGATGACCCCGAGGTCGTAACCGAAGAGAATGCCGCCGAGAGCGCCGAAGAAATAGAGAAATTTGACGTTGGACGCGAGCGCCGATTTCGGCGCGGCCGTTGTATTGAATTGCATTGTGCGGTACTTCTTTCGCGGTGGAGCAAAGTGTCATCAGCGTCACATGCTGATGGCGCGAAGTTCGGAGAAAGACGATTCCGTCTGTGTATCGGGTGATGCGTTTTCGGTGGAGGTCAGAGCGGATTCGGTTTGCCGAGTGGGGTTTCCACGAAGGGGCCGCCGATAAGCCACGGACCGGGATCGTTGACAGTGGGAATATCGGCGGCGAACTGTTCGGCGTCGTCCTGGCTGCGGTAGCCGAGTTCTTCGGCCTCGCGCAGTGATACGACGGCACGGGTATTGGCGGAGACGCCCCAGATCACCCGATAGCCTGGTCGCTCGGCAGCCAAGCAGGCCTCGAACAATTGTGCACAATCGTTGGGGGACAACCACATCGACAGTCCGCGCGCATCATGTGGACGTTCGAAACACGAGCCGATCCGGATGCAGATCACGTCCATGCCGAAGCGGGAGTGATAGAGACTGCCGAGCGCCTCGACGGCGACTTTGCTGACACCGTAATAGGTATCGGGTCGGGGCGAGGCATCGCCGGGAATCGGTTCGTCGCCCACGGCGCGGAATCCCACGGCATGGTTACTCGAAGCGAGCACGACCCGCGGCACACCGGCCTGCCGCGCCGCCTCCAGAACCTTATGCGTGCCGTCGATATTGACGGCGAGAACGTTGTCCCAGCTGTCTTCGCGACTGATTCCGCCGAGATGGATGATCGCATCCACGTCTCGGCAGGCCGCTGCGATGGTGGCCGGATCGGCAAGCGATCCGGTGACGAGCTCGACCCGCTCGCCTGCGGTCGGCGCGGGGAGTTCGGTCAGATCCAGTAGCCGCAGAACGCGATCGGGACGCCGTAGGCGGGGCCGCATGAGCGTGCCGATTCCGCCGCCGGCGCCGGTTATCAGAATTCGGTGATCAGTCATGGGGCATCGGTCTCGCTCATATAGCGGAAAATGCCGACAGAACTGCGGTCCGCGCACATTGGTTTCCTCCTGTGTGCCGGGTGGAAGTGTGGGGTAGGTCACTTCCACCCGAACGTGTCAGAAGGGTATGGCCCCGTACTGATGCCTGTCCAAGACCATTTCTGTATCGACCGATGCCGTTGCGGCATCGGTCGATCGTCTACTTCGCCAGCGAGACGTCCCCGTCGCGCTGCAACTTGGAATGCATCCGCGAGTACCCGAAGTACACGGCCAGCCCGATAACCAGCCACACCAGGAAGCGCACCCAGGTCTCCCACGGCAACGACCAGATCAGGTAGATCGAGAAGCCGATACCGACCAGTGGCACCACCGGCATGAGCGGCAATTTGAATGCGCGCGGCTCATCGGGCCGGGTCCGACGAAGCACCATTACCGCGACCGAGACCACGATGAAGGCCATCAGAATGCCGATATTCGTCAGCTCGGCTACCACGGTGATATCGAGCAGACCGGCCATGGTCGCGGATCCGATGCCGACGATCCAGGTCACCCGGGTCGGCACCTTGCGCACCGGATGCGTCTTGGCGAACCACTCCGGCAGCAGCCCGTCGCGGCTCATCGCGAACCACACCCGGGTCACGCCGAGCATGAAGGTGAGTACCACCGTGATGATGCCGACGATCGCGCCGATCGCGATGATATTCGCGACGCCCGGCATGCCGACCGATTCGAACGCGGTGGAGAAACCGCTGGTCGGGCTGATCTCGGTGTACTTCTGCATCCCGGTCAGCACCAGCGTGGCCAGCACATACAGCACCATCGCGATGGCCAGCGAGTAGATGATGGCCTTGGGCAGATGCTTCTTGCCGTCGATGGATTCCTCGGCGGCGGTGCTCATCGCGTCATAGCCGAAGACGGCGAAGAAGACCGTTGCCGCACCGGTCCATACCGCGCCGGCACCGAACGGGAAGTACGGGGTGTAGTTGGAGCTGTCGATGTGGAAGACGCCGAGCACGATGATCAGCACGACCAAGGCGACCTTGATGCCGACGGCGACCGTCTCGAAGCGACCGACGCTCTTGATGCCGCGCGAGAGCAACCACGCGGTGCCCAAACAGAACAGCACCGCGAAGACGTCGATCACGTGCCCCTCTCCGGTGCCGTGCGCGCCCATCATCCAATCGGGCAGCGTGATATCGACTTGTCCCAGTAGGAATTTGAAGTATCCGGAGACGCCGATCGCGACCACCGCCGCCACCGCGATGTATTCCAGCAGCAGATCCCAGCCGATGAACCAGCCCGCGATTTCGCCGAGGGAGACATAGCCGTAGGTGTAGGCGGATCCGGCCTTCGGCACCATCCCGGCGAATTCCGCGTAGCACAGCGCCGCGCAGGCGCTGGCGACACCGGCGATCAGGAACGAGATGAGCACCGCCGGGCCCGTGACGGAATGCGCGACCGAACCGGCCAGCGCGAAAATGCCCGCGCCGATGATGCCGCCGACGCCGATCGCCGTGAGCTGCCACAGTCCGAGTGACCGCTTCAGTTGCTCGTCCGTGGGCCCGGTCTCCTCCTCGATCTGCTCGAGGGGTTTACGGCGCAACATCTGGCTGCGCAACTCCGCGAGGGACATTGGTCTTCCTTTCATCCTCTGCGCTACCCGACATGCAGTAACGCAGATCACATTCTGAGCAGCACTCAGCTAATCGGACCATAAACGCGCTGTGATCGTTGAGTTGGATAAATAAACCTCGGCGGCCTTGTCCGACTGCACAGACAAGACCGCCGAGCACGGGATCAGCGCTGGCTGCCCGGTCGCAGTGAGCGCAGGAAGAACGCCACATTGGCCGGGCGTTCGGCGAGACGGCGCATGAAGTAGCCGTACCACTGATCGCCATAGGGCACATAGACCCGCACATGCCGGTCTTCGCCGACGAGTCGGCGCTGTTCGGCGTCGCGGATGCCGTAGAGCATCTGGAATTCGAAATCGTCGCAGCTGCGCCGGGTTGCGGTGGCGAACACTCCGGCCGCCTCGATGAGTGCCGGATCGTGGGTCGCGACCATCGGATAGCCGTCACCGTTCATCAGCACCCGCAGACAGTCCAGATAGGACTGGTCGACATCGGCCCGGCTCTGATATGCCACCGACGCCGGTTCGCGATATGCGCCCTTGCACAGGCGAATTCGCGAGCCCGGACCGGAGAAGTCCCGGCAGTCGGCCTCGGTGCGCCGCAGATAGGCCTGCAGAACCGTACCGAGCGACGGGAAGTCGGCACGCAACTCCCGCACGATCGACAGCGTCGAATCGGTGGTGGTGTGATCCTCGGCGTCGATGGTGACCAAAACACCCGCATCCGCTGCGGCGGTGCAGATCTGGTGCGCGTGCTCGCGGGCGATCGCGTGGCCGTCCGCCGGCAGGGATTGGCCGAGCGCCGAAAGCTTGAGCGAAACCTCCAGCGGCCCAGGGCTTCCAGCCTCACGCAGCAAACTGAGCAACGACAGCAGTGACAGATAGTGCGTCACCGTATTGCGCGCCTGTTCGATATCGGTAGTGTCCTCGCCGAGGTAATCGACGGTGATATACCGACCCGATCTCAGCAGATTCTCCACGGCCGCAACAGCATTCGGCTCGGATTCACCAGCGACGAAGCGGTCGACCAGCTTCTTGGTGGTCGACATGCGGGTGACGGTGCGCTCCATGCGCGGCGAGCGCGAGGCGGCCAGCATGGCTGGGCGAAGCAGACCGGAAATGGCCATCAGATCTCCTCGGGTGCCTGGTGCGGATAGGTATGCTCGGTCGGCGGGACGAAGGCTTCCTTGATGGTGCGGGCAGAGGTCCAGCGCAACAGGTTCTGGGGCGAGCCGGCCTTGTCATTGGTGCCCGACGCGCGGGATCCGCCGAAGGGCTGCTGACCGACGACCGCGCCGGTGGGCTTGTCGTTGATGTAGAAGTTGCCGGCGGTGAAGCGCAGGCTTTCGGTCGCCTTGGCCACGGCAGTGCGGTCGTCGGCGATGATCGCGCCGGTCAGGCCGTAGGCCGAACCGCCGTCGACCAGGTCGAGCGCCGCCTCGAAGGATCCGGCGACCGAATCGTCGTAGACGTGGACCGCGAGAATCGGGCCGAAGTATTCGGTGCTGAATGCCTCGTCGGTGGGGTCGTCGCCGAGCAGGATGGTCGGGTCGACGAAATATCCGACGCTGTCGTCGGCATGTCCGCCCACCGCGATGGTCAGACCCGAGGTGGCCTTGGCGCGGGCGATGGCATCGGCATTGCGGTCGAAGGCGCGCTGATCGATGACCGCGCCGCCGAAATGCGCGAAATCGGTGACATCGCCGTAGGTCAGCGCGTCGACCTTGTCGATGAGATCGCGACCCATCTTGGCCCACACCGACTTCGGGATGAAGGCACGCGAGGCGGCAGAGCACTTCTGGCCCTGATAGTCGAATGCGCCGCGGATCAGCGCGGTGGTCAGCACATCCGGATCCGCCGAGCTGTGTGCCAGCACGAAATCCTTGCCGCCGGTCTCACCGACCAGGCGCGGATAGGTGTTGTAGTCGGCGATATTCATCGCGACCGAACGCCATAGATGCTGGAAGGTCGCGGTCGAACCGGTGAAGTGGATGCCCGCCAGCCGCCGATCGGTCAACGCGACATCGGAGATCTTCGGGCCCGCGCCGTGCACCATATTGATGACACCGGGTGGCAGACCCGCGGCCTCGAGCAGTTTCATCGTCCAATACGCGGCCACCGCCTGGGTGGGCGATGGCTTCCACAGGACCGTATTGCCCATCAGGGCGGGTGCGGTCGGTAGATTGCCCGCGATCGCGGTGAAGTTGAACGGGGTGATTGCGTAGACGAAGCCCTCGAGCGGGCGGTATTCGATCTTGTTCCACACACCCGGGGTGGAGATCGGCTGGTCGGCCAGGATCTGCCGGGCGAAATGCACATTGAAGCGCCAGAAGTCGACCAGTTCGCACGGTGCGTCGATCTCGGCCTGGTAAGCGGTCTTGGACTGCCCCAACATGGTTGCGGCGGCGATGGTTTCGCGCCACGGGCCGGACAGCAGATCTGCGGCCCGCAGGAAGATCGCGGCGCGATCCTCGAAGGACAGCGCCCGCCAGCTGGGTGCGGCGGCGCAGGCGCCGGCGATCGCATCCTCGACGTCGCCGGCCTCGGCGGTGGTGAGGGTGCCGAGTACGGCGGCGTGATTGTGCGGCTGCACGACGTCGATGCTCTTACCCGAGCCGCGCCGGTGTTCGCCGCCGATGACGTGGTGGATCTCGGTCGGCGTCGCGGCCAGTTCGGTCAGTTTCGCCCGCAGTCGTGCGCGTTCGGCGCTGCCCGGTGCGAAGGTGCCGACCGGCTCATTGGCCGGGGGTGGCGTGGACACGATGGCGTCCATGAGTCCTCCTGTGTTGTTTCGAGCGACCTGCAAGCAATCGCTAGCGGCGCTGGAATATGACGGTGAGCCGAAGTCAACACGGCAAAACAGCCCGCAGAATCGGACAAGCGGACAAAGATGGGATGACCGGATTGGCGAGTCGTATGAAAGTGGGCAGTGGTCGTGGCTAGCGAGGGCGAGTTGGTGGCCGCGGACCTGGATCTGTTCGGATTGGCGCAGATGGTTGCCCAGAATGCGGGCGGGATGGTGTCCATCGAGGACCCGCAATCACATGTGCTCGCATATTCGGCCTCGGATCAGGCGGCCGACCAGCTGCGGGTGCTGTCGATCCTCGGCCGGGAGGGACCGCGCGACTATCTGCAGGTACTGCGCAAGTGGGGTGTGTTCGATCGGTTGCGCGGAACCGACGATGTCATCGATATACCGGCGCACGAAGAGCTGGATATCAAGCGCCGTCTGGTGGTGAGCATTCGCGAACATGCCGAGGGGAGTGCGCCGCGGGTGCTCGGCTCGATCTGGCTGCAGCAGGGCGACCGGCCGTTCAAACCTGATGCCGCGCAGATACTGCGCGGCGCCTCGGCCATTGCCGCCCGGCTGATTTCGCGCAGCCTGGACGCGCCCTCCGCCGAGGCGCTGCTGATTCAACGACTATTCGGGACCGGTGGTGGGACCGCCGACGTGCCCGCCGTGGCGAGTGCGTTGAATCTGCCGCTGACCGGTCCGGCCGCGGTGGTCGGCTTCGCGGCCGCTCCCGGTGTGAAGTCACCCGCCGCCTTCGGCAATATGCTTCGCTTGCGCGCCAGCTCATTTCGCGGTGATTCGGTGACCACCATCCTCGGCGATCGGGTGTATGTGCTATTGCCGCAATACCGATCCGCGCATGCCGTGACCGCGTGGACCCGTCAGCTGGTCGAACAGCTCGAAGCGAAACTCGAATTGCGCGCCGCCATCGCCTGTCCCATACCTGATCTGGCGCATGTCGCGGACGCGCGCTCCGAGGTGGACCGGGTCCTCGACAGCACCGCCGCGACCTATCCGCGCGGTCGGGTGACCACGCTGGCCGAATCGCGCACCGCGGTGCTGCTCGGCGAAATCCTCGATCTCGTCGGCGCACGGTCGGAACTGCACGATCCACGCCTGCGCAAGCTGCTGGACTACGACCGCAAGCACTCCGCGAATCTGTGCGAGAGCGTCGAGACCTACCTGCGCGAACACGGCGATGTGCGCAATGCCGCGACAGCACTACAGGTGCACCCGAACACCCTGCGCTACCGGATCCGCCGGGTCGAGGACATTGTCGGGATGGACCTCACCGATCCCGCCGATCGCCTGCTGCTCGAACTCCAACTCGCCCTGCATCGCCGATCGCCGGAATAGGCGAGCGCACCAGCGATGATTATTCCGGCTCCCGTCCGTCTGATCTGGTGACACGGCATCAATAACCGACCAAGGAGATACCGATGCGGAAAATCACCGCCGGACTGTTCATCGCACTCGACGGCGTTGTCGAGAACCCCCAGGATTGGCATTTCCCGTACTTCAACGACGAGATGGCCACGGCCGTCGACAGCCAGCTCGGCGCGGCCGATACGCTGCTGTTGGGCCGCAAGACCTACGAGGGTTTCGCCGGGGCGTGGCCGGAGCGGGAGGCTGCGGGCGATGTCGATGCCGAAATGGCCAAGAAGCTCGGCGACGCACGCAAGATCGTGGTCACGCATCAGGATCTTACCTTCACCTGGCGCAACTCCGAGGTGCTGAAGGGTGATCTGGTTGAGGCCGTCACGGCGCTGAAGAACGAGCCCGGCGAAGCACCCATCGGCATCAGCGGATCGGTATCCATTGTCCGCCAACTGCTCGAGGTCGGGCTTTTGGACGAACTGCACCTGCTGGTGCACCCGATCGCGGTGCGCAAGGGCCTGCGATTGTTCAAGGAGACCGACTCCGTGCTTGCGCTGCAACTGCTTTCGTCCGACACCTTCAAAACCGGTGTCATACATCTGGTTTACGCGAAGGCGCCGGCGGCCGGCACCGAGGGATACGAATACGCGAAACAGTTCCTGCCCCAAGAGGATTGAGGATTTTCGTGGCACATGGTTTCGCAACCATGTGCCACTCGTGCAGCTACGATCGCGGAGCCATCGGCTTCGATTCGATCATTGCGCGTCGAGGACCTTACGCGCGCGGCTGTAATTCTCGGTGCGCTCTGCGCTCCCGTTGCTTCCGCCATTGATCGAATGTGTGATCGCGTCGATGTCTGATTTATCTGCGTCGTCGTTCAAATCCTTGGAGTCCCAGTACCATCCCGCAGTAGCGAAGGCGTACCTCGGGTCTTCGGCTCGGTCGGGGTTTCCGACGAAATCGACCTCGAGGGCATCGCTTGCCTTGCGGTAGTTGGTGCGCCCGGTCAGTTGCAGAGCGCCTCGACCGTGAAAGTCTGCTCCGTCACTGGGCCGCTGGTTTCCGAGGTCCTTGCGTGCCCCGTAGTTCCGCTCGAAGTAGGCCTTGTCGCCGTACTCTTCGAGGGTTTTCAGATCGTCGGTCTCCACTCCAACCTGTGCAAGGAAAGCGGCCGCACGCTTGGGCGTATCGATCCCGTAGTCACGCATTGCCTGGTCGAGGTAAGGGAGATACTTCTCCAGTTTGCTCTTCGGGGTGTCGGGGAAGATTGCTGCGAGTTGTTCCAAGGTCACCGGACTCATCTGCCCGGCCCGCTCGGAGTTCGTTCCGAGGAGGTCGCGGAAGTCGTTCTCCACATGCAGGACCTTCGTGACGATGACGGTCAACAGCGCCTTTTCATCACTCGCTGTCAACTTGCCCATTACCGCGAAGACAGCCAACGAAGCCGCCTGCAGGATCAACCCCAGCGATTGCGCTTCGTCTCGGATCTCCTTGGCCATCTTCGCGTTATCGCCGGCGACATCCCCGACTTTGCCCGAGAGCTTGGTATCGCGCTCTTTCAAACCGGCGGTCAGCTCTGTCAGTTCGGCCGATTTCGTATTGTAATGCGCGGTGACCACGGATTTATTGGCCACATCGTAGAGGTTCGCCGCATCGAGCAGGGCTGTCAGATCAGGGATATCGGAGGGGTTTCCGGTGCCGAGTTGGTCGACCATCAATCGAAATGCCGTCCGAGCGAGATCGACCGCGTGTTGCATGGCCTGCGAAGAGCCGGGCGGTGCCGCCAGCTTGTCGATCTCCTCGCGCGCCTGTGTTACTACCGGCGATACGGTCTGCCTCGGCGGCGCGAGCGGTCCATATCTGGCACTCCACCAGGGCTCGAGGTCGATCGGGTCGTACGGGGAGCCGCCCATTCTCGGCATTCTCTCACAACGAGTTCGGCGTTTTCGGGCCTCGACTCCCCAGCGGTGGGCCTAGGTGTTATTCCGTCAGCATCTGCTCGGTGCGAGGGATCGTCAGTGACCAAGCCGTTTCGGTGGGTGTGGGTGTGGTGACCGTCAGGGTCGCGCCGTAGCCGACAAGGGTTTGCGACAATGGTTCGGACTCGGGCTCCGAACCTGCGAGATCAGTTGGCGCCCACGTGATTTCGTGTATGACGATGGCAAGTTGGCGGTCATCGAGGGTGACGTTGACCCGGATATCCTCGGCGACTGCCCGCTGACGCACTGTGCCGAGTACCCGTGCTACGGCACCGAGCGCTGCGGATTCGGGAGCGGGATCGAGATCGTTGACCGGTCCTTCGAAGCAGATTTGGGACTGTGCGTCGAGTGCCTCGGCCGCCTCGCTGGTGAGTTCCATGATCTGCGTTCGGAACGGGGTCGCGTTCTCGACATCCGCGGCGAGTCCGGTGACGGTATGGCGGATGTGATGGATGACGGCGTCGAGTTCTCGGACCGCGCCGTCGATGCGGGCGGCGATGGCCGGCACGCGGGCCAACGGACGGACCCCGCTCAGTCGCATCCCGATGCCGAACAGTTGATCGATCACCGTGCGATGCAGTTCGTGGGCGATGCGGTCGCGTTCGTTGATGACCCGCAAGGCTCGCAGTCGTGTCTCGGCCAGCCGGAGGTTCACCAGATGGTCCACCCGTGCTTGGAGTTCGTCGAGCTCGAACGGCTTCCGCAGGTAGTCGTTGGCACCGCCACGCAGCAGATCCAGTCGCGACTGCTCGTCCGCGCGTGCGCTGACGATGAGTACCGGAGTGTTCCGCAGCTCGTGGTCGTTGCGTAGCTCGCGCAGAAGTTCGTCGCCGCTCATGCCCGGCATCATGATGTCGCACAGGATCAGATCCGGCCGGTGTGCTCGGGCCAGCCGCAGTCCCGTGCCGCCGTTGTCGGCGGTGATGACCCGATAGGACTCCGATAGCGCTTCCCGAATCAAGGCGTTGAGGTCGGCATTGTCCTCGACGACAATGACCGACGGCTTCGGTTCCGACTCATCCGATCCGGTATCCACCAGGGTGGTGCGGTCGCCGCTTTCGGGCGTCAGCTCCGCGATGATCGCGTCGGCGGCGCTACTTGTCCGAATCGGTGTCGGCTCGGTGGCCGACCGGCGGACCGGAGTGCCGGGCGGGGCGGCTCGCGGTAGTTCGATAATGATCATCGCGCCGCCCTCCGGTGCGTCGCTGATGGTGATGTCACCGCGGTGCAGGCGCACCAGATCATGGACGATGCTCAGACCCAAACCGGTGCCGCCCACCGACCGGGTCGCCCCACCATCGACCTGACGGAACCGCTCGAAGACGGCGGTGCGATGCGACGCCGGTATGCCCGGGCCGCTGTCGGCGATCTCGATGACGACATCGTCCTCGGCAGGGCGCACGGTGCAGCGGATAACGCCTCCTTCGGTGACGAACTTGAAGGCGTTGGACAGCAGGTTCAGCAGGATGCGCTGCAGGTGTTCGGGATCGAGTGCGGCGGGAACGGGCTGCGGCGCGTCGACGGCCAGGCGGATGCCGCGGTCGACAGCCATGGACTCGAAGAAGGCCGAGCCGAGCCGCACTTGCTCGGTGACATCGATCCAGGCGTAATCGGGTCGTATCGCGTCCGTCTCCAGCTTCGAGGCGTCGAGCAGATCGTCGATCTGACGCCGCAGTATGCGCGCATTGCGCAGGATCAGCTCGAGGTCATCGCGGTCGGCGGGCGCGCACCGGTCGAGCGACTTTTGTGTCTGCGCCAAGATCAACATGAGTGGGGTTCGCAGCTCGTGGCTGATATTGGCGACGAACTGGCTCTTCAGTTCGTCCAGTTCCTTCGCGCGAGCGTACAACTGAGCGAGCTCGGCATTGGCCTCCTTGAGCTGTCGGCTGGTTTCGGCGACCTCACGGGCTCGGGCGAACACCTCCTGTTCCATTTCCTGCCTCGAAGCCCGCAACGCGGCCGTTTCGTGTTGTTTGGCCGCGTCGGATGCTTCGAGCTGGATGAAATCGGTGACATCCTCGACGCGGTGTATGACATAGCGCAGCTCGCCGTTGGTACCGAGAACCGGGGAGTTGGTCGGGCTCCAGAATCGCTGTAAGAAGGCGCCGTCGGGCCTGCGGATGTCGTAGCGTTGTATCGGCATCGCATCGGTGACTTGGTCATGCAGCACCCGTTCCAGCGAAACCCGCAGGTTACGGACTCCTTCTGCCGTCGGATCGTCTGGATTGTCCGGAAATACCTCGAAAATGCTCTTGCCGAGGATGTGCCGGCGTTCGGTCATCGTCGCGGCGGCATATGCGTCGGTCACCGCGACGATACACAGGTCGGGATCGAGCACCAGGTACAGACCTGGTGCGGACTCGAACACGGCGCGGAAATCGATTTCCACGGACACATGTCGACTCTATCCCCACCGTGCGACCACCGATATGGGCAGGTCAGGCCTGTACGGGCGCCTCGGACTCGCCGGTCCCGACGACCGTTCGCCTGGGTCCGGTGAACCAGTGTTTGGCTGATGCGAGCCACCAGATGCCGATCGCGCCCACCACGCCGGCCAGGGTGATCGGTGCGTAATTGACGGTGTTCCAAGTGAATTCGCTGTTCCAGGGGTAGCCGCGGTCATCGGTCGGCAGAATGAACAACAGGCTGATCAGCACAATCCAGATCAACGCGATGACGCCGACAGGTCGATACCAGGGACCGAGTTGCCAAGGGCCGGTGTGGAATCGGCTGCCGTGCAGTTGGCGCAACAGGATCGGGATGCCGTAGGCGATGTAGAGACCGATGGTGGCGACGGACGTGGCTGCCGCGTAGGCGGTCGGCGCGTTCTGCGCGGGAACCAGCATCGACGGGATCAGTAGGACGAACGAGAAGAACGAGATGAACAACACCGCGTGCACCGGCACCTTGCGGGCCGAAAGTCGCGACCAATAGGCCGATCCCGGCACCGCACCGTCACGGGAGAAGGCGAACAGCATGCGCGAGGCCGAGGTGACCGAGGCGTAGCCGCAGAACAGTTGCGCAATCGCGGCGATGATCAGCAAGAGACCGGACCAGAACGAATTCAGCGAGTTCTCCAGGATGTAGATCACCGGGTAGCCGCTGTTCTTCGTCGGATCCAGCGCATCGTCGAGATTCGGGATGGCGAAGGTCACTGCCATGATGAGCAGATATCCGGCAACAGCCGAGACGACAATGGTGTTGATGATGCCCTTGGCTGCCGTGCGCGCGGCATCGTGGGTTTCCTCCGACATATGCGCAGATGCGTCGTAGCCAGTGAATGTGTACTGCGCGTGCAGCAATCCGAGCAGGAAGCTGAACGCCACACCACCGAAGCCGACCGCGCTGTTGTCCACGGTTTCGGTGAAGACGAAGCCGACGCTCTGATGGTGGCTCGCGCCGAAACCGAGGACGACAACGAAGATCGCCACACCGCCGACATGCCACCAGGCCGAAATATTGTTGATCACCGCGGACAGATGCGGGCCGAGCGCATTGAGTACGGCGTGCAGGATCAGGATCGCGGTGAAGACCAAAAAGATTGCGGTGCGGTCGGTTCCGATATCGATGCCGATCACATTGAGCACCGCGGTGGTGAAGATGGCCGCGCCGTAGTCGATGGCGGCGGTCACCGCGATCTGGCCGATCAGGTTGAACCACCCGGTGAACCAGCCCCAGACCGGGCCGCCCAATTCGGACGCCCACCAGTAAAGACCGCCGGAAGTCGGGTAGGCCGAGGCCAATTCGGCCATTGCGAGGCCGACGAACAACACCATGACCGAGACCAGCGGCCAACCCCATGCCATGGTGATCGGGCCGCCGTTGGCCAGACCGATGCCATAACTGGCCAATCCGCCGGTCAGGATGGAGACGATGGTGAAGCTGATCGCGAAGTTGGAGAATCCGGACCAGGACCTGGCCAATTCCTGTTTGTAGCCGAGTTCGGCGAGGCGCCGTTCGTCATCGGATGGTGTGGTGGCTTCGGTCATGATCGCTCCCGGGTGAAAACGCCGCCCTCATACTGCGTTTGCCAGAAGCTAAGTGTGAAGTGAGTGCTGGTCAATCGCAGGGAAATATGGAAACCGGGCCGTAATCTCTCGGCAATCGCGCAATCCGTGGTAGGCAGAACGGATGCGACCGATGCGCTCCTCCTATGACGTGGTGGTGGTCGGTGGCGGTCACAATGGGCTGGTGGCCGCCGCATACCTGGCGCGAGCCGGGCGTTCGGTGCTGGTGCTGGAGCGCCGAGAGCACACCGGTGGGGCCGCGGTTTCGGACCGGGTGTTTGCAGGTGTCGACGCGCGGTTGTCACGGTATTCGTATCTGGTGAGTCTGCTGCCGCGCCAGATCGTCGAGGAGCTCGAGCTGCGGTTCGTGACGCGGCGTCGGCGGATCTCGTCGTATACGCCGGTCGGGGACGGCGGACTGCTGGTCGATACCGGCTCCGAGGCCAAGACCAGGGAGAGCTTCGTGCGGCTCACCGGATCGGATCGAGATTTCCGGGCGTGGCAAGAGTTCTACGGCGCAACTGGCCGGCTCGCGCAGCGGGTGTTTCCGACGCTGACGCGACCGTTGCCGACACGTTCGGAGCTCGAGCGGGTCGTCGATGATCCCGCTACCTGGGCGGCGCTGTTCGAGCGGCCGCTGGGGGAGACGGTCGAGTCGACCTTTGCCGACGACACCGTGCGCGGGGTTGTGCTCACCGATGCGCTCATCGGTACCTTCACCCATGCGCACGATCCTGAACTGCGGCAGAACCGGTGCTTCCTCTACCACGTGATCGGTGGCGGCACCGGCGACTGGGATGTGCCGATCGGCGGTATGGGCGCGCTCACCGGCGCACTCGCCGATGCCGCCCGTGCCGCCGGTGCGGAGCTGATCACCGGTTGTGCGGTGACCGAGGTCGAATCCGACAATTTCACAGCCGAAGTGCGCTATGAGGGCGGTGTGGTCGGCGCGCGGCATGTGCTCGCGAATGCCGCACCGCATGAGCTCACCCGGCTGCTCGGTATTCCGGGGGAGCTGAAACCCGAAGGCTCCCAACTGAAAGTGAATATGGTACTGCGGCGGCTACCTCGCCTGCGCGATGCCTTCACAGATCCGCGCGAGGCATTCTCCGGGACATTCCATATCGCCGAATCGTATTCACAACTGGAGCAGGCATACCGCGAGGCGTCCGGTGGACGGTTCCCGTCGACCGCGCCGTCGGAGATTTACTGTCACACCCTGACCGATCCCTCGATCCTGGCACCCGACTCCGATCTGCACACTCTCACGTTGTTCGGATTACACACTCCGGCAAGACTTTTCGAGACAGATCCAGAGGCAGCGAAGGCGATGGCCGTGAAAGCCGCACTCGCCCAATTGGATGCGGTGATCGCCGAACCGCTTGTCGACTGCCTCGCCCTCGACGAGGACGGTGCACCCTGTATCGAGGCCAAGTCACCGGTAGACCTGGAACGTGAGGTCGGCCTCCCCGGCGGGCACATATTCCACCGAGACCTGGCCTTCCCCTATCGCTGCGACGACACTGATACCCCGGCATCGCGCTGGGGTGTGGCCACGGACGTGCCCAACGTCTTCATTTGCGGTGCCGGCGCGATTCGCGGCGGCGGCGTCAGCGGTATCCCAGGCCACAATGCCGCCATGGCGGTTCTCGAAACGCGCTGACCACGAGTGGAGAGCCAATGTGGGAGGCATCACACTTTTAACTGTGTCATGCGTATTCCGCATTACTGTCTCGCGTGGGGTAGTCGAAGCTGGATGTGTCATGGCGGTTTTCGCTGGAGGATTTGCGTTTGCCCATGGTGGAATCCGATTGCGGCGTTCCGATTTCCCGTATGAGGTGCCATAGGCTGACATCAACGCTGATTTTGGTGTCAATGTGATGTGGATCACATCATGATCAACTCCCGCATGACCTTGCGGCAATTGGCGGGCAAATAGTAACAATTTGATCACACACCAATGCCTTGCTGCGGCTTTAATGGGCTTGCTTCCGAAGTCCACCCCGTTAGGAACCAAAGCATGTTGATGAGGAAATTCGCCGCGACCTCGGCGCTGGTGATCGCGGCGCTCGGTGTCACGGCCGGGACCGTGAATGCCGCTCCCGAAACCGACAACGGCGTCGTGAACTACACGGCTACCACGACCCCGTCCTCGACCATTATCAAGACCGATGTCGGTTCACTGGTCGACGAGAACGGTGTCTTCAAGATCAAGGCCGGCGACGGAACCACCCTTGCGGGCACCGACCTGTCGTTCCGGGTCGACGATTTCATCTTCCCGATCGCGGCGGATATCCAGGATCACAGTGCGACGCTGACTCCGCAGTTCGATATGGCTCACGCCGTGTACAAGCCGGTCGCGCTGCCGTTCGAGGACAAGGCCCCGTGGAAGTCCGACTACGACCGTGAGCAAGCCGCCTGGAACCGCCTGACCAGCACCATCAGCATGGGCGCCACCGTCGGCACCCTGGTCGGCGGTCTCGGTGGCGGCGCCGTCGGCTGTGTCCTTGGTGGTATCGCGGGCGCGACCGTCGCCGCGGCCACCATTGTCGGCCTCTTCGGCCCGTTCATCCCGGCCGCGGCCATCGGCTGCATCGGCGGCATCATCGCCGTCGGCGCACTAGGTACCCTCGCCGGACAGATTTTCGTCACGGCCCCGGTCGCAATCGCCGCCGCAATCCAGTACTTCACCACCATCAACCAGCCTTTCGCGGCGCCGAAGTAGACCCGGCACATCGATCGGCGGGCGCTCGCATTGAGCGCCCGCCGATTTGTTCTGTCGGTCCCGAAGTTGCCGGTTACCGATCTGGCGCGCAGTGTCGCCTGGTACCGGGACTTGCTCGACTTGCTGACAACCGATCCACCACGGCCGATTCCTCGGCACGGACTCCGGTCGGGACGGGTTGAATCTCTACGAGGAGCCGACGCTGGACGGCGCCTAGCCCGCTCATGCTGGTCGTAGCTGGTTTCATGAATCGACAAGGACCGCTATCCCGAGGAGCCTGCGCCATGGAGCTGCGCCAATTGCGCTATTTCGTCACTGTGGCCGAGGAACTGCACTTCGGGCGAGCGGCCGAGCGCCTGCATATCGCGCAACCGGCGGTGAGTCAGCAGGTGCGGCGCCTCGAGCAGGAGTTGAAGGTTCAGCTGCTGGATCGGTCGCCGCGGCGGGTGCGGCTGACGGAGGCCGGGCAGCGGTTTCTGCCCGCGGCGCGCAGGGTATTGATCGCCGCCGATCAGGCGCGGGCAGTGGTGGCCGATCTGGCTGGTTCGCGTGCCGAGGTGTTCCGGCTCGGCACAGTTACCGGACTCGGTACCCGGCTGGACGCCATCCTCGATGCCTTTGCCGAGCGTCTTCCGCGGGTGCGGATCGAGTTGGTCACGCTGCCGGTACGCGAGCGGTTGGCGCAGGTCGCCGACGGACAGCTGGACGCGGCGTTCGTCCGTGCACCCGCCGCCGAGGAAACTCCCGCCCTCGAATATCTGCGCGCATGGGATGACCCGCTCGTCGCGGCACTCCCCGCCCGGCATCCGCTGGCCGCACAGGAGACGGTGCGATTGTCCGACCTGGCCCCGGTGCCATTGCGGATGACCGAGCGGCGCAATCATCCGGCACTGGTGGACCTGGTGCTGATGTCTTGTCAGCGTGCGGGTTTCGAGCCCGTTCCGGCGCCGACCGCCACCACTCTGCAGGACAATTTGGCCGCGATCGGCACCGCCGCCGCAATGTGGACGGTGATCTACGCCGCCAATGCCGGCCAGGTGCACAATCCGCGCGTGGCCTTCCGTCCGTTCGCCGACGGCGGCCTGAGCCTGCCGATTGCCGTCGCCCTGCGGGCCGGTACCGATTCGCCCAGCTCGGCGTTGTTACGCGACCTCCTAGCGAAGTGAGCCGCAACAATAAGCACTCGTTATCGCTGTGCGAACGAACTGGCCCTTGGTCGACGACCTTGCTTCGGGTGAACTGACAACAGGCCGCCGAACAAGTCGGAATCACCCGGATGCGGTCTGTCCCAACCCTTTTCAGACAGGAGATCAGTAATGCCCATCGTCACCGTCCAGCAGGGTCCGCGCGCCGTCGAACTCGAGCGGGATCTGGTCCGCCGGATCACCGACGCCTTCGTCGACGCCTACAAAATTCCGGCCGAAACCGTCCAGGTGTGGATTCACGAGACGCCCGCCGACAGCTGGGGCGCGGCCGGACAGCTGACCGCCGATAAGAAATAGCCCACAGCAGGGGTGCCGAAGCCCGACCGATACCGTCGCGGTCATGCCGATCAAGCATGACCTGCCGCGCTGGTTACCGGTCGGGCCGGTCACCCGGGTGCTGCTATCCGTAGAGGGTCGCCCGGTGCTCCGAGGCGGCCGCGAAGGCGTGCTCGATGGCGGCGTGCAGCTCGTCTGCAGTCGAGTGTGGGTATTCGGCTAGGGAAAGGCGACGGTTTCGTCGCAGCTGTCCGGGGGGTCGACCAAGCCGCATTCGACCGGCGGGCGGGACGGACGGTAGGTGGTCGGGACGCCGCCGGATTGGATGATGCCGCGGTAGGCGTCGACGGCGTCGGTGGGGTTGCGGGCCAGCGTGGGGTCGGTGCGGACGTCGACGGTGTAGAGGCCGAAACGTGGTGTGTAGCTGCCCCATTCGTAGTTGTCGGTCAGGCTCCAGTAGTTGTACCCGACGACGTTCATGCCGTCGGCTTTGGCGCGCTGGAGCCAGTAGACGGTGTCGCGGAGGTGGTCGGTGCGGGTGTAGCCGTCGGCGCGTGGCTTGCTGTCCTCGGTGGGCATGCCGTTCTCCACGACATACAGTGGGCGATCGGGAAACAGCTGCGCGTAATGGCGCAACGCGTAGTAGATGCCCTCAGTGTGAATCGGGAGTTCCCAGATCGCTGGACCCTCGTTCGAACCACCCTGTACTGCTTTGTTCGTTTCCGGCAGGGGCGCGAAATAGTAGTCGACGCCGATGAAATCGAGCTTATCGGCGATCCGGTCCACGATCGGCTGATTCACCTCGGTCTCGGCGCCCGCTACATAGCCGAGGTTGCTGGTGACCTGCGCGTCGGGCCGGTTCTGATGGATGGTGTCGTAGATTGCGTTGTGCGCCTGGGCAATTCGATCCAGCACTGCGGGCGCCTCGTCCGGTGTGATCGCGCCGATGCGAAGTTCGGTGCCGATGTAGGCGGCGGGCTCGTTGAAGGTGACCCACAGCGGATCGCGAGAGCCGTAACGGCTCACCACCTTTCGCATATTGGCCAGCCAATCCTCGACCATGCCGGGGTTGCGCCAGCCGCCGCGATCGACGGCCCAGCCGGGATAGACCCAGTGATCCAGGGTGAGCATCGGCCGCATACCGGTCGCGAGAATGCGCGCTATCACGTTGTCGTAGAAGCCGAATGCCGCCTCGTCCCAGGTATCGGGTTGCGGCTGGACCCGCGCCCATTCGATGCCGATCCGATACACCCGGACCCCGAGGTGTGCGGCCAGGTTGATATCGGAGATGTAGCGCTTGTAGAAGTCGACCGAATTCTCGTAGTCGTCCCCGGCGTTGCCGGATTCGATATAGCGGGTCCAATTGCTGTCCGGCGCATGGCCTTCGGATTGGAAGCCCGATGATGCGACGCCCCAGAGGAATTCCCGGCCGAACGGAGCGATGGTCGCCTGGGCGGTCGGCATGGTGATGCCGGGCAGCAGTAGCGCGGTCGCGATGAACGCGAGTCCGACCAGGGTGCGGCGGCGCATCGGTGTTCGCATCGAGCTCCTGTCCCCATCCGGCACTGTTGGTCGTGCGTCACCTGGTGGGGCATTGCCCCGGGTAGTGATCTCTCAGCGTAACTGTGAGATTGCTGAAATCTGGGCAGGCGATCGGTGTGTCGCGCTTGTGGTCAAAAGACCTGGGAGTTCGTCTCGATTGCTACCTACTCGCGTCGTTAGCTCACCCGTCCACCGATGCGGCGGGTGAGCTCGTCAGCGGTCGACCGCACCTGCGCGGCGAGACCGGACCAATCGGCCGCGCAGGGGATCTGCTCGCAATGGTGCCGCAGCGTCAGGCTGATCGCCGCGATCGGCCGGTGGTCGTGATCGAATGCCGGATAGGCGACCGAGGCGAATCCGGCGGTGACATGTCCGTCTTCGCTCGCCCAACCGCGCCGCCGCTCGGCGGCCAGGATGATGCGCAGCGCCGCGAGGCTGGTCGGCCCGCGGTCCGTGCGACGTACGAAGGCCGCCGCCGATGGGAACAGTGCCCGCACATGGGCGGCCGGTAGATGCGCCAGGATCGCCCGGCCCGACGCGGTCAACTGCGCGGGCAGGCGGACGCCGACATCGGTCACCAGAGTTTCAGGGCGCGCCGGGCGTTCCTTGATCAGATACAGCAGTTCATTGCCGTGCAGAACTCCGAGGTGCGCGTTGTGCCCGACCCGTCCGGCCAACTCGCGCAGCAACGGTCCGGCCACCCGCTCCAGCGGATCGTGGCGCAGATAGGCCGAACCCAATTCGAAGGCGGCGATACCGAGGCCGTAGCGCCGTTCGGCGGGCAGCCGGGTGACGAAACGGGCCTGCTCCAACTCCGCGAGCAGGTGATAGGTGGTGGAGCGGGGGATGTCCAGCTCACGCGCGACCGTGGATGCGGAGACCGGTCCGGCCCGGGTCGCCATCAGCTGCAGCACGGCCAGGCCGCGCCGCAGCGCCGGGATGTCGCTGCTCGTTCCCATGCCACTTCCTCCCAAGCCGGTTCGGGTCAGTGTCTCGGATACCAGACGGAACCTGCCCCAGCCTCATTCTGCACCCGCCCCGGTGGCGGTGGAATGGGCCTATGCCGGATACCACGCAGTTACCGCCCGTGGAACTGGACGGACCGCTGACCATCGAACGCATCGTCGCCGTTGCCCGCGACGGCGCCAAGGTGGTATTCAGCGAGGCCGCCGAGAAGCGGCTGACCCATGCGCGCCAGCATGTCGACGCGCTGGCCGCGGGTACGGTCCCGACCTACGGCGTCTCCACCGGCTTCGGCGCACTGGCCACCCGGCACATTCCGCCGGAGCGTCGGGCCGCGCTGCAGCGGTCGCTGATCCGCTCACATGCCGCGGGCGCCGGCGCGCCGGTCGAAACCGAGGTAGTGCGCGCCATGATGCTGCTGCGGCTGCGCACCCTGGCCACGGGACATACCGGGGTGCGACCGGAGACGGCTCGCACCCTGGCCGCGTTGATCAATGCGGGCATTACGCCTGTGGTGCACGAGTTCGGCTCGCTCGGCTGCTCCGGCGATCTCGCGCCTTTGGCCGCGGTCGCTTTGGCGTTGATGGGGGAAGGTGAGGTCGCCGACTCCTCCGGCAAGGTGATTGCGGCCGCAGAAGCCTTGCGTGCCAAGGGGATCACCCCGGTAACTCTTGCCGAGAAGGAAGGGCTCGCGCTCACCAACGGCACCGACGGCATGCTCGGCATGCTGGCGCTCGCGATCAGTGATCTGCACCAACTGCTCGACGTCGCCGACATCACCGCCGCCATGAGCGTGGAGGCACTTCTCGGCACCGACCGGGTCTTCGCCGATGATTTGCAGGCGTTGCGTCCGCATCCGGGCCAAGCGGTGTCGGCGCGCCGTATGGCGGCCGCGCTCGCGGGATCGGAAATCGTTGCCAGCCACCGGGGGCCGGAGTGCAACCGAGTGCAGGACGCGTATTCGTTGCGCTGCGCACCGCAGGTACACGGTGCCGCCCGCGACACCGTCGCGCACGCCGAATTGGTGGCCGAACGCGAAATGGCCTCGGCGATCGACAACCCCGTCGTGCTCGCCGATGGCAGGTTGGAATCCAACGGCAACTTCCACGGCGCTCCGGTGGCGTATGTCCTGGACTTCCTGGCTATTCCGATCGCCGATGTCGCGAGCATGGCGGAGCGGCGCACCGACCGGATGCTGGATGTCGCACGCTCGCACGGCCTTCCGGCCTTCCTCGCGGCCGATCCTGGTGTCGATTCCGGTCACATGATCGCCCAGTACACCCAGGCCGGAATCGTAAGCGAGCTCAAGCGCCTCGCCATGCCCGCCTCGGTGGATTCGATTCCGAGCAGTGCGATGCAGGAAGACCATGTGTCGATGGGCTGGTCGGCCGCGCGCAAATTGCGCAGGGCCGTCGACGGTCTGGCCGCTGTGCTCGCCATCGAATATCTCACGGCCGCAAGAGCGTTGGATTTACGAGGCCCATTGCATCCGGGCCCGGCCACTGCGGCCGCTGTCGCCCTGTTGCGCACCGAGGTCGACGGTCCGGGACCGGACCGACATCTCGCCCCGGAAATCGCCGCCGCGACGGAACTCATCCGTTCCGGCGAACTGCTGGCCGCGGTCACCCCCCTCCTCGACACCTCAGGAAAGTGAGCTCCCTTGCCAACACCCGAAGCGATCCGGTTCCCACATGGCGAATCAGGCTCGCACACATGGTCATGCGAGGTCACCAGTAGCTATCCGACACCGACCTGCGGGACGGATCGGCAATTCGTTGATATGGAGGCAATCCGATGACACGGACAGTGCGCGCGGCGCGCGGCACGCAACTGACGGCCAAGAACTGGCAGACCGAGGGCGCCCTGCGGATGCTGCAGAACAATCTCGATCCCGACGTGGCGGAGCGGCCGCAGGACCTGGTGGTATACGGCGGCACCGGTAAGGCGGCGCGGAACTGGGCCAGCTTCGATGCAATCACCCGCACCCTCACCACGCTCGAGGCCGACGAGACCCTGCTGGTCCAGTCGGGTAAGCCCGTGGGCGTATTCCGGACGCACGAATGGGCGCCGCGGGTGCTGATCGCCAATTCGAATCTGGTCGGGGACTGGGCGACCTGGCCGGAGTTCCGCAGACTGGAATCGCTCGGCCTCACCATGTACGGGCAGATGACCGCGGGTTCGTGGATCTACATCGGCACCCAGGGCATTCTGCAGGGCACCTACGAGACCTTCGCCGCCGTGGCGGATAAGCGTTTCGGTGGCACCCTGGCCGGAACCGTCACGCTCACAGCAGGATTGGGCGGCATGGGCGGTGCGCAGCCGTTGGCGGTAACCATGAACGGCGGTGTCGCCCTGGTCGTCGAATGCGATCCGGCGCGCGCCGAGCGGCGCGTGCACGACCGCTATCTCGACGAGATCGCCACCGATTTCGATGATGCGGTGCGTCGGGTGTCGAAGGCGCGCAAGGAACGAAAGGCGCTGTCGGTCGGTCTGATCGGCAATGCGTCCGAGGTGCTGCCCAAGCTGCTCGCGGCGGGTGTCGAGATCGATATCGTCACCGACCAGACCTCGGCGCACGACCCCCTCGCGTACCTGCCGCGCGGTGTCGCAGTCGAGGACTGGGCCAATTACGCCGCGAAGAAGCCCGACGAATTCACCGATCGCGCCCGCGAATCCATGGCCGAGCACGTCGATGCGATGCTCGGGTTCCTCGATCGTGGTGCCGAGGTCTTCGACTATGGCAATTCGCTGCGAGGTGAGGCGAAACTCGGTGGCTGCGAACGGGCCTTCGACTTCCCGGGTTTCGTGCCCGCCTACATTCGACCCTTGTTCTGCGAGGGCAAGGGGCCGTTCCGCTGGGCCGCGCTGTCCGGTGATCCGGCGGATATCGCCGCGACCGACCGCGCCATGCTGGAACTGTTCCCGGAGCACGAATCCCTGCACCGCTGGATCAGCATGGCCGGGGAACGCGTTGCCTACCAAGGACTTCCGGCCCGCATCTGCTGGCTCGGCTACGGTGAGCGACACCTGGCCGGACTCCGCTTCAACGAGATGGTGGCCAACGGTGATTTGCGGGCCCCGGTGGTGATCGGTCGTGACCACCTCGACTCCGGCAGTGTCGCCTCGCCGTATCGCGAAACCGAGGCCATGGCCGATGGATCCGATGCCATTGCCGACTGGCCGCTGCTCAATGCGCTGGTCAACACCGCTTCGGGCGCGAGCTGGGTTTCGATTCACCACGGCGGCGGGGTGGGCATGGGGCGGTCCATTCACGCCGGACAGGTCTGTGTCGCCGATGGAACCGCGTTGGCCGGGCAAAAGATCGAGCGCGTGCTCACCAATGACCCTGGTATGGGCGTCATTCGGCATGTGGATGCCGGGTACGAGCGGGCCAGCGCGGTCGCCGAGGAACGTGGCGTACGAATCCCCATGCAGGAGAACAAGTGACGGCGAATGGCCTGCTCGCCGAAATCGCGGATGTGGGCCGCGACGCACGGCGCGGCGGATACTCGCGGCACGCCTTCGATCGTGCCGAACTGGAATTGCGGGATTGGTTCATCGAGCAGGCGGCCCGGCGCGGTCTGGATGTAACGACGGATCGCAACGGAAATGTCTGGGCGTGGTGGGGGAGCCCGGGGGCCGGTGCGGTGGTCACGGGGAGTCATCTGGACTCGGTGCCTGGTGGGGGCGCGTTCGATGGCCCGCTCGGAGTGACGAGCGCGCTCGCGGCAGTGGATATCTTGCGCGCGGAGGGTTTCACTCCTGTGAAGCCGCTCGCACTATTGGTGTTCGCGGAGGAGGAGGGTGGACGTTTCGGGGTGCCATGCCTGGGGTCGAGGTTGCTCACCGGTGCCATCGACGCCGACCGGGCGCGCGGACTACGCGACGCCGCTGGGATCACCTTTGCGGAGGCCGCGGCCAAAGCGGGGCAGGATCCGGATCGATTCGGCGCGGATCCCGAAGCGCTCGCCAGTATCGGCTGCTTCGTCGAATTGCATGTCGAACAGGGACGCGGACTGATCGACTTGGACAGCCCGGTCGCGACCGGCAGCAGCATCATCGCGCACGGGCGCTACCGGTTCTCCTTCACCGGGCAGGGAAATCATGCGGGTGCGACCCGCATGTCCGACCGTCACGATCCGATGCTGCCCGCGGCCGCTGTGATCGCGGCCGCGCGCCGGGTTGCCGCGGCCACCGAGGATGCCAGGGCTACGGTCGGCAAGCTGATGCCCACACCGGGCGGCACGAATGTCATTGCCTCGACCGTGGATCTGTGGCTGGACGCGCGCGTCGCCGGAGACGGCCGCACCGCCGCGCTGGTCGAGGATATCGCCGGATTCGCACGCGAGGCGGCGGCCACCGAGGGCTGCGAGATCACTGTTACCGAGGAATCCTATTCGGACGATGTCGTTTTCGACGAGACACTGCGAGGCCGAATGGACGCAGTACTGGGAGGTGTACCCGCTCTACCGACCGGCGCGGGGCACGATGCGGGGATCCTGGCGGCCCATGTGCCCTCCGGCATGCTCTACGTGCGCAATCCGACCGGTATCAGCCATGCGCCGCAGGAGTATTCCGAACCCGCGGATGTGGACTTCGGCGCAGCGAGCCTGGCTCGCGTGCTCGAGGATTTGGCGAAATGAGCACGCGGGTTCAGGCGTCAGATCTGTGTCATCGGAATCCGATGCATGGGAGCGCGGCCGAATGAGCGTCTATTGGGCCGAATACGCCTGGCTGCCAGATGGTTTGGCCGAACGGGTGACGATCGATGTCACCGGATCGACGATCCGCTCAGTGGCCCGGGGAACCGAGCCGAATGGAAACGTATTGCGCGGCTTGACTGTTCCCGGTTTCGCGAATGCGCACTCACACGCCTTCCATCGCGCCTTGCGCGGACGCACCCACCATGCCCGAGGCTCGTTCTGGACCTGGCGGGAACGGATGTATGCCGTCGCCGATCGGCTGGATCCTGACTCCTACTACCGGCTCGCACGCGCGGTATACGCGGAGATGGTGCTCGCCGGATACACCAGCGTCGGCGAATTCCACTATCTGCATCACGCACCCGGCGGCGTAACCTACGCCGATCCGAATGCGATGAGCGCGGCGCTGGCCGCAGCGGCACGGGATGCGGGAATTCGGCTCACCCTGCTCGATACCTGTTATCTCAGTGGCGGATTCGGTCAACCGCCGAACGAACACCAGCTTCGCTTCAGCGACGGTGATGCGGCGACCTGGGCCGAGCGCGCCGCCGCGTTCAAACCGGAGTCGGAGCTGGTGCGCACCGGTGTCGCCGCACATTCGGTGCGCGCGGTACCGCTGCAGGCGCTGGCGGTGGTCGCCCAACAGGCAGATGGTCGGCCGGTGCACGTCCACCTCTCGGAACAACCGGGCGAGAACCGCGATTGCCTTGCTGCACATGGGCTTACGCCGACCGCTCTATTGGCTCGAAGCGGGTTGCTCGGTCCGGACACGGTAGCCGTGCATGCCACACATATGAGACCCGCCGATATCCAGATGCTGGCGGACGCGCGGTCGAGGGCTTGCTTCTGCCCGACCACCGAACGCGATCTCGGCGACGGCATCGGCCCGGCCCGCGAACTTCTCGACACTGGAGTCCGGCTGTGCCTCGGCACTGATAGTCACGCGAGCGTCGACGGTTTCGAAGAGTGGCGTGCACTGGAGTTGAACGAACGCCTCGCATCCCGCACTCGTGGACGATTCGAGATCGCGGAGTTGTTCAGTGCGGCAACCGATCACGCATCGATCGGCTGGCCCGAAGTGGGCCGCATCGAAGCGGGTGCCGCTGCCGATCTGGTCACCGTAGATCTCGACTCGATCCGGACCGCGGGCACCGCACCCACGGCCGCATTGTTCGCGGCCTCGGCCGCGGATATCCGCGCGGTGCTGATCGCCGGGCGGCAGGTGGTCTCGGAGGGTCGCCATTTGCTGGTGGAGGACCCCGAAATCATTCTGCGAGACGAGATTCGGGCCTTGTGCCCACCTTGACAGCTTGCGGCAACGACGAGACCAGAATCTCCACCGACAGAAAGGGCACCGTGTCGACCCTCATCACTGGAATCGGTGAGCTGACTACCAACGCACCGGACGGCCCGCTGCACGATGCCGCGGTGGTGCTCGATGGTGAACGCTTCGCTTGGATCGGCCCGGCGAGCTCCGCACCGGCCGCCGATTATCGTGTCGATATCGGCGGCCGCGCCGCGCTGCCCGGCTGGGTCGACAGTCACACCCACCTGGTCTTCGCCGGTGATCGCACCGCCGAATTCGAGGCCAGAATGGCTGGCCAGCCCTACCGTGCCGGTGGTATCGCGACGACCGTCGCCGCCACCAGAAGCGCCTCCGACGAACAGCTTTCAGCCAACCTGAGCCGCCATGTCGCGGAGGCCTACCGCCAGGGCACGACCTGCCTGGAGACCAAAACCGGATACGGCCTGAGCGTGCCCGACGAGGCACGTTCGGCCCGAATCGCCGCCGCCATCGCCGACGAGGTGACCTACCTGGGCGCACACCTGGTCCCGCCCGGTACCGACGCCGAAACCTACGTCGACCTCGTCTGCGGCGATATGCTCGACGCGGTCGCACCGCATGTGCGCTGGGCCGATGTCTTCTGCGAGACAGGCGCTTTCGACGAAGCTCAGTCCGATCGCGTCCTGCGCGCCGCCGCCGCACGCGGACTCGGGTTGCGCGTACACGGCAATCAATTGGGCGCCGGCCCCGGCGTGCAACTGGCGGTCCGTCACGGCGCAGCGAGCGTGGACCACTGCACCCACCTCACCGAAGCCGATATCGATGCCCTCGCCGCCTCGGACACCGTCGCCACCGTCCTGCCTGCCTGCGATTTGTCCACCCGACAGCCTCTTGCTCCGGCCCGCGCACTGCTCGACGCGGGCGCGATCGTAGCCCTGGCTACCAATGCCAATCCGGGCAGCTCCTACACCACGTCGATGGCCTACTGCGTGGCAACGTCGGTACTCCAAATGGGCCTCTCGATCGCCGAAGCGGTGTACGCGGCAACGGCCGCGGGTGCGAAAGCGTTGCGCCGCAACGATGTGGGGGTCATCGAGGTCGGTACGCGCGCCGATCTCCAGGTACTCGACGCTCCCTCGGTAACCCATTTGGCGTACCGCCCAGGCGTCCCACTGACGCTTGCCGTTTGGCGCTTGGGGCAACGCATTCCGACGACCGAATGGCCGAGTGCCACCGGGTGACCGGCCGCGGCCTATGAGTTTTCGAGCGAGTGGAGGGCGGCATTCACGAGAGTCATTGCGGTGCGGGCACATACATCGACGGCCACGTCGGGTTCCAGTGCGCGTACATCGATCAGCACGATGAACGCCTCCCAGCCCACCACGAGCGCAATACTCGACACGAGATCGTCGAATTGCGGCTGGGGCATGCGGTCACGCAATGGTTCGAGCGCCCATTCGATCCAACGCACCCGACGATGCCCGGGCGGCGGTGCGTCCTGCGCGGGCGGGTCGACGGTGAGCTTCACCAGCCGCCGCCCCATCGGTAGCAGCTCGGTGATCTGCGCACCCATCGCCCGCGCCAATTCGCCGATGCGTACGCGCGGGTCGTCGGAACGGATATTCGTCAGCGCCTCATCGGTGTTCGCGCTGAGCAGGCTCATGGTGGCATCGAGCATCAACTGGTCGAGAGTTGGGAAATGCAGGTAGACAGTGCGTCTGGATACGTCCGCGGCGGCGGCGATGTCATTGACCGAGGGTTCTATGCCGCGGTTCAGCAATGTCATGGAGGCGTCGACGATGGCTTTGCGGGTGCGTCGGCGCTGGGCGACGCGGCCCGATGTGAGCTGGGCGGTTTCCTCGACCTGGCTGGTCTCGCTGACCTGGGCGCGGTGCTCGGTCATTCCTGCTTGTCCTCCGAGTGCCATCTTGACAGTGCTGCCTCGGCCAAAACTATACTAAGTTGCACTTATTGCACAGGAGTGCATTTAGTATCGGGAGGAACTAAATGACTATCGGGGATGTTCGATCTGCGCTGGAGCAGGAGTTATGAGCCGCCGGGTTGTCGAGGACCCGGGCTGTCGAACCCACGACATGGTGCTCGTGCACCGCGTGTTCCGTCGCGAATTCCGTTTGCTGGCAGACATTGTCGAGGCCACCTCGCCCACGGATGCCGAACAGGTGACGCGAGTGAGTGCACATGCACGTGAGATGCTTGCCGCGCTGCATCGTCAGCACCGCAATGAGGACGAACTGGTATGGCCGAAACTGCTTTCGGCGGAACTGGATTCGACGGTGCTCGATCTCATGCAAACCCAGCACGAACAGATCGATGCGATCATGCGGCGTCTCGATGCCGAACTGTCCGAATGGGAACATCAGGGCGGTGCGGAAACGACCGACCTGCTGGCCGAAGGGCTGCGCCGACTACACGAGGCCCTCACCGAACATCTTCGCCTGGAAGAAGATACGGCACTGCCGATAGTGGCGGCGACCTTGACCGCATCGGAGTGGGCCGAGCTCGGTAAGCGCGGTATGGCGTCGTTCTCGAAAGGGCGGGCCCTGGTATTCCTCGGTCATATCGCCGAGGAGGCCGATGAGCGCGAATGGTCGGAATTCCTGCGAGAAGTCCCGGTTCCCGTCCGGCTGCTGTATCGAGTGTTCGGCCGCCGTGGCCACGCACGGGAGACCGCACTGCTGCGTCGCGATCTGCGCTCGGTCGGAAAGGTTGTCAGATAGTCGAATTCAGCGCGCCGGGAAGCGGATGATCCGATCATCACCGGCACGGACGTCGCCGCGGCCGTCCGTGTTGGAGGTGGTCAGCCACAGTGCGCCGTCCGGGGCTATTGCCACCGTGCGCAGGCGGCCCAGGTCGGGCAGCCAGGACTGCGGTGTGCCCAGCGTGCCGTCGCGCAGTGGAACCGTCCACAATCGTTCGCCGCGCAGCGCCGCCACATAGAGGGTGTCGCCGGATATGGCGATGCCGGACGGCGATGCCTCCGAAGGTTTCCAAATGACTTGCGGGTCAGTGAATCCCCGCTCCGTGCCGCCCATACCTTCGACGATCGGCCAGCCGTAGTTGTGGCCCGGCTCGATCGGATTGATCTCGTCGAACGCGTCCTGACCGAACTCCGCGGCGAAGAGTCTGCCTGAACGATCCCAGGCCAGACCTTGCACATTGCGGTGCCCCAGGCTGTAAACCGGCGAACCGGGCGTTGGATTGCCCGGTGCCGCAGCGCCATCGGGCGTCAGCCGCAAGATCTTGCCATTGGGGCTCGCCGGATCCTGAGATCTATTGCCCTGCGCCGCATCTCCGGTACCGATATACAACATGCCGTCGGGCCCGAATGCGATCCGTCCGCCATTGTGGTTCCCGGCCTTGGCGATACCGGCGAAGATGACTTCCGGTTGCCCATCGAGCCGGAACCGCACGATCCGATTATCGTCGGCAGCGGTGAAATACGCATAGACATACCGTGTTTCGGCATAATCCGCCGCCACGGCCAGCCCCAACAGACCACCCTCGCCCCGCGCGACCACCCCGGGAACCTCGTACACCTTCTCGGCCGGGCGGCCGGGCACCACCCGCAGAATTCGGCCGGTATCCCGCTCTGCGACCAGGACATCACCGTCGGGCAGGAAGGCAAGCCCCCACGGCACATCGATATCGCGCACGATCTCCTGCCCCGCCGCCAGATCCGGCACACCCGACGGCGTACTTGGTGCGGTGCTCGTGACGACGCTCGCTTCGGAACCGGAATCGCCGCCGCATCCGGTAACCGCGCCCACCATCAGCACGGCGATCACGATCCCGATGAATCTCCGCATGCGTATCCCTCCGATTGATCATTCGGCGGTGCTATCTCGATCGTGCCCGCTCGCACGCCTACCCGCCACGGCATCAGGACTAGTGTCGACGGCGCTATCCACCATGTGAGTCGCGAAGCTGTCCTGGACCACGGCCATCGGGCGAGCTCGCGCGCATCGGCCGGTTCGGCAAGCGTTGGTTAGCTGCTGCCCGCCACTAGGACGGCGACCAGGGCGATCGCGCCGGGCAGCGCCTGAACGATCAGGATCCGACGGTTCGCGGTCGCAGCACCGTAGATTCCGGCGACGACAACACATGCGGTGAAGAAGATCATCGCGGCGAATCCGACCGGGTCCGAGGCGATGATGCCCCAGATCAGACCGGCCGCCAGGAAGCCGTTGTAGAGGCCCTGGTTGGCGGCCAAAACCTTGGTCTGCTCGGCGAATTCGACGGTGCTGCCGAAGGACGCGCGCACTCGCGGCGTGGTCCACAGGAACATCTCCATGACCAAGATATAGATGTGCAGCAACGCCACCAGGCCGACCAGCACTTCGGCTACTATGCGCATTCGATTGATCCCTTCACGCGGATTCGGCTCGTTGTCGGTCCACAGGATGGACGATGGGCGTCGAGTGCGTAGGAAGGCGCGCCCGATGAATCTCGCGCGCTAATTCTTGTGCAGAGTGCCGGTGACGTCGCCGAGCACACCACTGAAACCGCCGCTGAAGCTGTAGGTGACCGAACCGTCCGGCTGCAGGATTACCTTCGATGTCGACCCTTCATCCATGCACCCGCTCGCACCGCCGCTGAGCCGTGCCACGAAGGTGAGCTGGGTATCGGTCGCATTCGTCAGACGTTCGGCGCGTTCACAACGGTTGTGCGATGCCTGGCCGGTATTGGCCGAGGAGGCGAGCTCCTCGCCGACTTTCCCGTCGTGAATGGTCAATTCGACATCGAAGGTGGCGAGCGCATCCCTTGCGGTGCCGGTCCACTTGCCGACGAACGCTTCGGGTATCACGGAGTCCGTTGCCGCTGCCGAGGTGCTCGTCTCGGAGGTCTGCGTCATCGAGGTGGTCGTGCGCGGGACGGTGGTTGCCACCGCCGAAGTGCTCACCGTCGCCGCGGAATCGGAGGACTTGTCGGTCAGCTGCGTGCCGATGAGGAATGCGCCGCCCGCGACGATGAGACACACCACCAAAGCCGCGACGATCAATGCGCTCCGGCGTGACCGACTCTTCGGCGCAGGCTGCGCGTGGTAGTAGGCAGGTTGCGGCCCCGACCGATCCTGCGCAGGCGGATAGGGCGCATAACCATGACTCGAATTAGCTTGTGGCCCAGGAGGTCCGGATTGCCATGCGGTATTTCCGGGCTGCCAAGCCACCGCATCGGTCCCAGTCCGCGACAGCGCATGGGGCGCTGCGTGCGGCCCCGAATTCGATTGCGGCATCGGCCGCGAAATCGTCGGCGCCGACCGCGACGGATCCGGCCCGACCGCCTCGACCGGCCCGGATTCCAGATCGAGCAGCGCAACCGCCCGTCGACTCACCTCTTCGAGCACCGGCGCGGGCAGCCAGCCGACACGTTCCGGAACCTCGAGTTCGGCCAGCTGATCGAGTAACTGCTGCGGAGTCGGCCGCGCTGTCACATCCTTGTTCAGACAGGCAGCGATGAGCGGCCGCAGCCGGTCCGGCACCGCCGCGAGGCGCGGCTCCTCGTACACCACCCGATACAGCATCTGCACCGTCTCGCCGGAGCCGAACGGTCCCTGCCCGGTTGCCGCGTAAACGAGCACGCCGCCGAGTGCGAAGACATCACCCTCGGGCCCCATGGTCGGTCCGACCACCTGCTCCGGACACATGAAGCCCGGTGAGCCGATGACACTTCCGGTGGTCGTCAGTGCGCTGTCCTCGGCGGCGCGTGCGATGCCGAAGTCGATCACCTTCGGACCGTCCACGGCGAGCAGCACATTGGACGGTTTCAGATCGCGATGCACAATCCCGGCGTCGTGCACGGCGATCAAGGCCTCCGCCAGACCGTGCGCGAGCACCAGCAGCGTGTTCTCGTTGAATGTGCCGAACTGCTCGACCGCATCGGTCAACGAGAATCCGGCCACATAGCCGGTCGCCAGCCACGGCGGCGTCGAATCCACATCCGCGTCGAGCACCGGCGCGGTGTACTTCCCGCCGACCCGCCGCGCTGCGGTGACCTCGCGGCGGAACCGCTCCCGGAACTCGTTGCCGATCAGATCCGGCCGTATCACTTTCACCGCGACCGTGCGGCCACCCGCGCTGCGCCCGAGGTACACCCGGCCCATACCGCCCGCACCGAGCAGGCCGAGTAGCCGGTAGTCCCCGATCCGCGTGGGATCGTCTGTGCCGAGCGGTCGCATCGCGAACTGAGGTCCTCTCACCTGACGTCGAACACGCAAAGGCTACCCATCGACGCGCTCGGCCGCCCTAGCCGGTGGCGGCCGGAACCGGTGTGGGAGCCGCGCGGCGCAGCTGCCGCGCCAACAAGTATGCGGCGATGGCGGCCGGAACATTCATCAGCACCCCGTAGACCGCGGGCGGCACCGCCATCTGCGAATTGTGCAGCACGCTCGAGGCGACCGCGATGGCCAACGCGCCGTTGTGGATGCCGATCTCCATCGCCGAGGCGATCGCCTGATCGGTCTCCACCCGGAACAAGCGCGGCACGGTGTACCCGATGACGAAGCTCAACGTCGACAGCAACAGACTGAGCGTGGCGAGCTTGCCGATATTCTCGGTCAGCGTGTCGAACTCGCGCCCCACCGCCGCCACGACGACCAACAGCAGCACCACTGCCGAGACGATCTTGACGTTCTTGCGCATCCGCTCGGCCCAGTCGGTGAACCGGCGATGCACCCACATCCCCACCGCGACCGGGACCAGCACGATCGCGAACACTTGGGCGAACTTATCCGGCCGCAGCCCGATCGCGGCGTCATCGTCCATGAACAGCGTGAACGACAGCGTGACCACAAGCGGCAGGGTGAAGACGGCGAGAATCGAATTGATTGCGGTCAGCGTGATATTCAGGGCCACATTGCCACCGGCGATATGGCTGAACAGATTCGCCGACGGCCCGCCCGGTGAGGCGACCAGTAACATCACCCCGACGGCCAGCGCACCCTCGAGTCGGAACAGATAGACCAGACCCAGGCAGATCGTGGGCAGCAGGATCATCTGGCATACCAGCGCGACCACCGCCGCCTTGGGATACCGCAGCACCCTGGCGAAATCGTCGACGGTCAAGGTCAACCCGAGTCCGAACATAACCAGCGCCAGGGCCAGCGGTAGGAACACGGCGAAAATCGTTGAACCCATTCAGATCTCCTCATCAGGACTCGGACGGTTATCGACGTTATCGACTCACCGTCCCCGTGGCGACCCCACCTGTGGGAGACCGGCCGCGGCGATCGCCGGATTCGACGATGCGATGATGGTGTGCGCAGCGCGATCGAGATATTCGTCCGACCTGAAGGGCTTCCCCTCGATGCAGACTTATCGGCTCGTTTTGCTCGGCCTCGGTATCGCACTGACCTGTGTGACCGGATGCGGCTCGGGTGATAACGATGACCGGATAACCGATTTCGCCCCGACCACTACGGTGGCGACCACGTCACCTGCGGCGAAATGTGGGGTCGATCTGACCGCGCCGGTGATCAGTTCGGCCATCGCGACGTTGCCCGTCGATCCGCTCACCAAGGTGCCGTGGTCCACCGATCCGGCCGGATTCGAGGGCACCTTCGATCCGTGCGTCACGCTATCGGCCGTCATCATCACCGTCGAGGGCGCGACCGGTAGTTCACCGAATCAGGTGCTGCTGTTCCACAAGGGCGAATTCGTCGGTACCGGCACGCGGGACAGTCTCGGGTTCACTTCGCTGGATCCGGGGCGCACGACCGATGACACCGTCGGTGTGATCTACAAGACGCCGGGTAGTTGCAATGCCTGCCCGGACGGCACGTTGACGCCGGTCCAATTCCATTGGGATGGAAAGCAAGTCCAGACGATCGGGACGCCACCGAAATAACATCATCGCAGTATGCGATCCAGGGCGGTGTGCAGCTCGGCGGGCGGATCAGGCGGCAGGCTCGGCATGCGCCAGGCAATGATCTGATCGGGGCGCACGAGCAGCGCGCCGGCAGGGGATATGCCGACGGTTTCGGGCCAATCCTGGTCGAGCTCATGGATTTCCAACGCTGGATCGGCTTTCCATGCGGTGCCTGCTGGACCGACCAGCAGGGCAAAGGACGTCTTGATGAGGTCGAGTGTGGAGCGACCGTCGGGAAGCCGGCGATGAGGCAGTCGAGTGCCGGGTTGGCCGGTGAGATCCAGATGCGTCATGGTGTGCGTGCTGCCGTCGTCGATGAACGCACCCGCACGGTAGCGATTCCCGAGGATCAGCGCGATCGGATCGGCGAGTGGTGTGGCGTCGGTGGATTCGCGATTCATGCTGCGCAGGTCGGCGGTTCGGATGCTCGACTGGTCGGCGATATACCAGCCGACCGGGCGACGTTCGGCGTGGTAGGTGTCCAGTAATGTCGGATCGGCCTCGTCGCGGAGTACAGCCGCCAACTTCCAGGCGAGATTATGCACATCCTCGATGCCGGTATTCGCGCCCGCGGCGGCGAAGGGCGGCATGACGTGTGCGGCGTCACCGGCCAGGAAAACGCGGCCCACACGGTATCGCTCGGCGACGAACATTCCTGGCTCCCAGGGCAATACGCTGACCAGCTCGATCGGAATATCGGGAACGCCGATGGCCGTTCGCAAGACGCTCGGCCATTCATCCGTGGGACGGTCAACTCCCTCGGTGGTGGTGAATATCCAGCGCTGTGACCCGTCGACCGAGGCGAAAGCTCCTGGTGCGTCGGCATTCTCGATCTGACAGAGGTTGAATTCGCGGCCGCGCACCAGCCCGGCGAGATCGGCGCGGAAGTACACATTGACGGCTCGGCCGAGCGTGCCACGCCCATCGCGCGGAATACCCAGCCGCTCGCGGATCGGACTCGACGCGCCGTCGGCGGCGATCAGGTAGTCCGCTCGCAGTCGCTCGACCGTGCCATCGGCGGCGCGGATCGTGGCGGTGATGCCATCGGTCTCGTCGACGAAGTCGGCGAGCTCGACGCCGAATCGCACATCGCAGCCGCGGGCCACGGCAATGCGCCGCAGCACCGGCTCCAGCAGGTCCTGGGCACACAGGCAGGCGGTGGCCGGGGTGATGGTCGACCAGTCCGGCACCCCGCCGGGCAGCGTGAAGGGGATTCGTTCGGCCTGCGCGAGCGTCGGACCGGCCGCGAATTGCTGGTACTCGGCGAGGTCGCGGGCCGCGTCCAGCACCTCCTCGGCAATGCCGAGCTGGCCGAACAGTTCCATGGTCCGGATATTGACGCGCCGGGCCTTGGGTTGCGGTGAGGTGCTCGGTCTGCGTTCGACCAGCACCGTTGCTACGCCATGCCGACGCAGGAACAGCGCGGCCGACAGTCCGACCAATCCGCCACCGGCAATTAGAACACGAGGTGCGTGTACTTTGTACATCATGTGTACGTTGTACACGAATGGTTGAATGCCTGGCAAGGAGGTGGCAGTGGGCGAGCGCCAGCGAGGTGGAGGCATGAGTGAGGATTCGTCGCCGCCCGGACCGTTGATCTGGTCGCTCCCGGAACCGCCGGGCCGACCGACCACGACGCTGAGCCGGGCGAGCATCCTGCGTGCGGCATTGACCGTGGCTGATGCCGAGGGTGCGCGGGCGCTGACCATGCGGCGGATCGCCACGGCGGTCGGTGCGTCCACGCCGATGTCGCTGTATCGCTATGTCGGCAGCAAGGACGGTCTGGTCGACCTGATGATCGACGCCGTCTACGGCGAGATTCCGCTGCCCGCAACGCCTTCGGGGCATTGGCGCACCGCACTCGAAGAGCTTTCGCTGGCCACCTGGTCGGTGATCCAGCGCCACCTCTGGTTCGGTGAACTCGTGCATACCAGACCGCCGCTCGGGCCGAATGCGCTGCGCTACTTCGACTTCCGTTTCGCCCTCTTGGAGCCCCTCGATATCGCCGCCGACGATATGACGCTGATCACCGCGGCCGTCGACGGCCACCTCATCGGCGCCGCCCTGCAACTCGCCGAAGAGAACCGCATGCGGGCCCGCGCCGGACTGCACACCGACGACGAACTGGCCGCCGCCGCGCGACCGATGCTGGCGCCGATCCTCGCCGACGGTCGCTACCCGGCCTTCGCACGCTGGATCGCCGCGCGCACCACCACCACCGGCGTCGACCCCGTCGAGTGGACGCTGACCAGCCTGCTCGACGGCATCACGGATCGTCTCCGACTGCCGAGATAACTCAGTTCGCGGCATCGATCGGGACGTAGCGCGTGAGGATGTTGTCGGAGTCCTCGAAGGTTCGGGTTTCCACCCGTCGCAGGGCCGGATGGTCGCCGATGAAGATCGGGGTGCCCGCGCCGAGCGTGGTCGCCCCGATCACCAGATGCAATTCATCCACCAGGCCGTGGATCAGCAGGTCGTTCCACAGGATTCGGCTGGCGAAGACGACGATATCGCCGCCCGGCTGTCGCTTCAGCTGAGCGATCGCCTCGTAGACATCGGAGCGGGCGACGATGCGGGTGTTGTTCGCCCAGGCGTGGTCCGCTGGTGGAAGTTCCGCGTGGTCGGAGACCACGACCTTGTCGATGGCGTTGTAGCGCTTGGAGAATTCGCGATTGGTGGTCGAGGACGTCGGATCGTGCTCGACATTCGGCCAGAAGCCGCTGAACATCCCGTAGGACGTGCCGCCGAGCAGGACGGTATCGGCATTCCGGATGTGCTCGAGGTTGGTGCGGTCGAAAGATTCGTCCATCGGCAGGGCCATGACATTGCCGCCCGGGCCTTCGAAGTAGCCGTCCAGCGACATGATGTTGACGACGATGAGCTTGCGCATTTCGATCCTTCCGGTTCATCACGCCTCGGTGGCGCATACCCGTGGGTCGGAGCGCGGCTCGGTGCTTCGACATAGATCGGTCACGGTTCGATAACGCCTCAGAATGGGTCCAGCGAGTCTGCGGGATATCCGACGAACCGAACGGACCGAACCTAGCGGGATATTCGCCAATGGGTTGCTATGGTCGTCGCGCGTCGATCGGACGACCTTGTCTGCATGCTGCGTACCAATCGAGAGGGGATCACGAGTTGTCGGGGCATGGAGTGGCACCTGCGCTTATGCGTTGGGTTCGACTGGCGACCGTTGTCGCCGCCGTTGTGGCACTTGCTTCGAGTGCTGGTGGCTCCGCGACCGCCGAGCAAAGCGTCGACAGCACCCTCGGTGAGCGATGGACCGCTATGCACGACGGCCCGCAGGAGTACCCCGATGTCCATATCGACTGGGATGTCCCGATTCGCATGAGTGACGGCGTCATACTCAAGGCGAATGTGTATCGGCCCGTCGATGCGGCGAACACGGTGGTCGACAAGCCGTTGCCGACGATCGTGAATCTCACGCCCTACACCAAACTCATTAGCAATCTGGTGGATTCGGCCTTCGCCGCGCCCGGGCTGCGGCCTTTCACCATGGATATGGTCCGGCGCCTCAATCTGTCCGGCACGCCGATCAGCGGATTCGGCGAGCTGATGCACGCACTCGACGGCGGCATGATCCAAACCGTGCTCGGCATCGACCGCAATCTCATCCGCAGCGGCTACACGTTGGTGGTCGCGGACGTCCGTGGTACCGGCTTCTCCCAGGGCGCCTGGAACACCCTCGGCAAGCGTGAACAATTGGACACCCTCGAGGTGATCGATTGGGCGGCCGAGCAGCCGTGGTCCAACGGCACGGTCGGTATGAGTGGCGGCTCCTATGCCGGTATCAATCAACTGCGGGCGGCCGAAAACGCCCCTGCCGCACTGAAAGCCATCTTCCCGGTGGAGGCGGGCAGCGATCTCATGCGTGATGTCGTCGCGCCCGGCGGCGGCATCGGCACGACCTTCCTGCCGCTGTGGTTGAACAATGTGAACCAGACGAAGCTGATTCCCGATGTGCAGGCGATGCTCAACGGCACCTTCGATTGGAAATGGCTCCAGTCCAGGGTGGCCGATCCGACAACCAATTCCGATCTGCTCGCCCAGGCGCTGCTCACCCCGTCGCTGGACCGGGTGCCGACGGCACTTGCCGCGGCACTCGACGACAACAGTGAATTCCGGCAGGGGATCCTGGGGCATCCGGAGCGAATTACGGTGCCCACCTTCATGTATGGCGGCTGGCATGACATCTTCGCCAATAGCGCGTCCAAACTTTACAACGTCATCCCACTGCCACAGGCGAAGAAGCAGTTACTGATCGGCGATACCTACCATGCGAATCCGGGTGCCGGTACCGGTGCGCCCGGCGCGCCGCCGCGGTTGGATGTGCTGCAGCGGGTGTGGTTCGACAAGTGGCTCAAGGGCATCGACAACGGCATCGGCGACTTCGGGCCGATCACGCTGTGGGAGCAGGGTTCGGGCTGGAAGACCTTGGGGCAGTTCCCGGAACGCGACGTCACACATCACCGTGTCTACCTGTCCTCGGCGTCGAGCGATACCGCCGAGCACGCGGTGCACGACGGGTCACTGGCCTCGACGAAGCCGAACGAGCGCGTCGCCCTGCAGGTCGCGCCCGGGATGACCACGGCATGCTCACGCGATACCGCGCAGGGCTCCGCCGGTTTAGCCGCGCCATTCGATATCTGCGCCAAGGATTCCCGTATTGCCGAGGGCAACGGGCTGACCTTCACCAGTGCGGAGATGAGTGAGCCGACCGTGATCTCCGGGCCGATCAATGTGCACCTCAATGCGGTTCACGATGCGAGGGACGGCTATTGGGACGTCACCGTCAACGATGTCGCGCCCGACGGCACATCGACCGTATTGACCACCGGCCAGCTCACCGCGTCACTGCGCGCGGTGGACGAGTCGCGGAGCGTGCGTTCGGCGAGCGGCGATTACACCGCCCCGTACAACCCGATCACCCTGGAGAGCATGCTGCCCGTCGTGCCGGGAAACCCCGTGACGCTGGATATCGCGGTCATCCCGACACAGGCCCTCTTGCTGCCCGGCCACCGGCTGCGGGTGGATGTGTTCGCCGGAAACGCGCCGAAGGCATTGGCATTTCGGCCGATGCTCAACGCCACCGAACTCAAGCCGCAATATCTGCAGCTCGATCCGGATGCGCCGAGCTTCGTCAATCTGCCCACGAACCGGCCCATCCCCTGAAATGTGGCGAAAAGCTTGACTCAGCCGGGAGCGGCGAGTTATTCTATAAATGGGAAGCAATTCAGCGTGGGTTCGACGTAGCCCAAAAACAGTGGTTCCTATTCTGATTCCGCACTCGACATTCCATGAGTGTGAGTGTAATTTTGGACGTTGCGCTGGTTGCCTCCTGTCCACCTCACGAACCAATCGTTGTAAACATCATCCGCTGTGGTGATGTTTCCTTCGTGGTGCGCGAGTTTCGTTCGGGTGCGTGGCCGGGGCGAAATTCGTCAGTAGACAAGCGATGTTCGCGCATTGCGTGAGGGGAAGGACGCACCTTGTCAGAATCGAGTCGGACGGTCGGTGCACCGAAGCGGATTTCCTTCGCCAGGATCCGGGAGCCGCTGGAGGTCCCCGGCCTGCTCGACGTGCAGACCGATTCGTTTGCCTGGTTGATCGGCGGCCCGGAATGGGAGACCCGCGCCGCCGAGCTCGGCGTGGGTGATTCGACGGGCGGACTGCAGGAGGTGCTCGAGGAGCTTTCGCCGATCGAGGACTTCTCCGGGTCGATGTCGCTTTCTTTCTCTGATCCTCGTTTCGAGGAGGTCAAGGCCTCCATCGACGAGTGCAAAGACAAGGACATGACCTACGCGGCGCCGTTGTTCGTGACCGCAGAGTTCATCAACAACAACACCGGTGAGATCAAGAGCCAGACGGTCTTCATGGGTGATTTCCCGATGATGACCGATAAGGGCACGTTCATCATCAACGGCACCGAGCGCGTCGTCGTTTCGCAGCTGGTGCGTTCGCCGGGTGTGTACTTCGATCACAGCGTCGACAAGGGCACCGAGAAGGATCTGCACAGTGTGCGGGTGATTCCGTCGCGTGGCGCTTGGCTGGAGTTCGATGTCGACAAGCGCGACACCGTCGGTGTGCGTATCGACCGCAAGCGTCGTCAGCCCGTGACGGTTTTCCTCAAGGCGCTCGGCTGGAGTTCCGAGCAGATCACGCAGCGCTTCGGTTTCTCCGAGGTCATGATGTCGACCCTGGAGAAGGACCATACGGTCGGTACTGACGACGCCTTGCTCGATATCTACCGCAAGCTGCGTCCGGGTGAGCCGCCGACCAAGGAGTCCGCACAAGCGCTCCTGGAGAACCTGTTCTTCAAAGAGAAGCGCTACGACCTGGCGCGCGTCGGTCGCTACAAGATGAACAAGAAACTCGGCATCAGCGCCACCACGGATCAGGTGCTGACCGAGGAGGATCTCATCGCGATCATCGAGTATCTGGTCCGGTTGCACGCGGGCGAAAGGACCATGACGGCGCCCGGCGGTGTCGAAGTTCCGGTTGAGGTCGATGACATCGACCATTTCGGTAACCGTCGCCTGCGCAGGGTCGGCGAGTTGATCCAGAACCAGCTCCGGGTCGGCATGTCGCGGATCGAGCGTGTGGTCCGCGAGCGGATGACCACCCAGGACGTCGAGGCCATCACGCCGCAGACGCTGATCAATATCCGTCCGGTCACCGCGGCGATCAGGGAGTTCTTTGGAACTTCGCAGCTGTCGGTGTTCATGGACCAGAACAACCCGCTGTCGGGCCTGACCAATAAGCGTCGGCTCTCGGCGCTGGGCCCGGGTGGTCTGTCGCGTGAACGCGCCAGCCTCGAACTGCGGGATGTGCACCACAGTCACTACGGCCGGATGTGCCCGATCGAGACCCCCGAAGGCCCGAATATCGGCCTGATCGGCTACCTGTCGGTGTACGCGCGGGTCAATCCGTTCGGCTTCATCGAGACGCCGTACCGCAAGGTGGTCGACGGCAGGGTCACCGATGAGGTCGTGTACCTCAGCGCGGACGAGGAGGAACGGTATGTGCGTGCGCAGGCCAATTCGCTGATCGATGCGGACGGATACCTGGTGGAGGACAAGATCCTGGCCCGCCGCCTCGGCGAGGAGGTCGAATCTGTTCCCGCCGACGAGGTCGACTATATGGATGTCTCGCCGCGCCAGATGGTTTCGGTCGCGACCGCGATGATTCCGTTCCTCGAGCACGACGACGCCAACCGAGCGCTCATGGGTGCGAACATGCAGCGCCAGGCCGTGCCGCTGATCCGTTCCGAATCCCCGATCGTGGGTACCGGTATGGAGTTTCGTGCCGCTCTCGATTCGGGCGATATGGTCGTCAACGCGAAAGCCGGTGTGGTCGAGGAGGTTTCGGGCGACTTCATCACCGTCATGGCCGACGACGGCACCCGCAAGAGCTACCGGTTACGCAAATTCGCCCGCTCCAACCAAGGCAATTGCGTCAATCAACGCCCGATCGTGGACGAGGGGCAGCGGGTCGAGTCCGGACAGGTGCTCGCCGACGGTCCCTGCACCGAGAACGGTGAGATGGCCCTGGGCAAGAATCTGCTCGTGGCGATCATGCCGTGGGAGGGGCACAACTACGAGGACGCGATCATCCTGTCGCAGCGCATCGTCGAACAGGATGTGCTCACCTCGATCCACATCGAGGAGCACGAAGTCGATGCCCGCGATACCAAACTCGGAGCCGAGGAGATCACCCGCGATATCCCGAATGTCTCCGACGAGGTGCTCGCTGATCTGGACGACCGCGGGATCATCCGCGTCGGCGCGGAGGTGCGACATGGCGACGTCCTGGTCGGCAAGGTCACTCCCAAGGGTGAGACCGAGCTGACACCGGAGGAGCGATTGCTGCGGGCGATCTTCGGTGAGAAGGCGCGCGAAGTGCGCGACACTTCGCTGAAGGTTCCTCATGGTCAATCGGGCAAAGTTATTGGTATTCGGGTGTTTTCGCGCGAGGACGACGATGATCTGCCGCCCGGCGTCAATGAACTCGTGCGCGTATATGTGGCGCAGAAGCGCAAGATCCAGGACGGTGACAAGCTGGCCGGTCGCCACGGCAACAAGGGTGTCATCGGCAAGATCCTCGCGACCGAGGACATGCCGTTCATGCCGGACGGCACCCCGGTGGACATCATCCTGAACAGTCACGGTGTGCCGCGTCGTATGAACATCGGCCAGATCTTGGAGACCCACCTCGGCTGGATCGGCAAGGCGGGCTGGCAGATTCAGGGCACACCCGATTGGGCCAGCTCGTTGCCGGCGGATATGCGCGCCGCGCCCGCCGACAGCAATCTCGCCACCCCGGTGTTCGACGGGGCCCGAGAGGAAGAGCTCAGCGGGCTGCTCGGCGCTACCCTGCCCAACCGCGACGGCGAGGTGATGGTGGGCGCGGATGGCAAGGCGACGTTGTTCGACGGACGTTCCGGTGAGCCCTTCCCGTACCCGGTGGCCGTCGGCTACATGTACATCCTGAAGCTGCACCACCTGGTCGACGACAAGATCCACGCCCGTTCGACCGGTCCGTACTCGATGATCACCCAGCAGCCGCTCGGTGGTAAGGCGCAGTTCGGTGGTCAGCGCTTCGGTGAGATGGAGTGCTGGGCCATGCAGGCCTACGGCGCCGCCTACACGCTGCAGGAGCTGCTCACCATCAAATCCGACGATATCGCGGGCCGGGTCAAGGTGTACGAGGCGATCGTCAAGGGCGAGAACATTCCGGAGCCGGGCATTCCGGAGTCGTTCAAGGTGCTCCTCAAGGAGCTCCAGTCGCTGTGCCTCAACGTCGAGGTACTGTCCTCCGACGGCGCCGCCATCGAAATGGGCAGCGCCGACGAGGACGATATCGATCGGGCAGCGGCGAATCTGGGCATCAACCTGTCCCGCAACGAATCCGCCACCGTGGACGATCTACAGCTGTGACATCACCTGGGCCGCAATGAGTTCCAGGTGCGCGAGATCGTCGAGATCGAGGATCTGGAGATAGAGACGGGTAGCGCCGATTTCGGCATAGCGGGCGATCTTGTCGACGACTTCGGCAGGGGAGCCCGCGAGCCCGTTGGTCTTCAGTTCCTCGACCTCACGGCCGATGGCGGCGGCCCGGCGCGCCACCTCGGCATCGGAGGCGCCTACACAGGCCACCAGGGCATTGGAGTAGATCAGATCGTCGGGGCGGCGGCCGCGAGCCTGCGCGGCGGCGCGCACGCGGTCGAATTGACGGGCACTGTCCTCGAGCGAGGCGAAAGGCATATTGAATTCGGTCGCGTATGTGGCGGCTAGGCGCGGGGTGCGCTTCGCACCGTGCCCGCCGATCAGCACCGGCACCGGATTTTGCACCGGCTTCGGCAGGGCGGGGGAGTCCGTGATCGCGTAATGCGCACCGTCGAAGGTGAACTTATCGCCGAGCTTGGTTGCCCACAGGCCGGTGATGATCGCCAGCTGCTCCTCGAACCGGGTGAACTTGTCCTGCGGGAACGGGATTCCGTAGGCGGCATGTTCCTCGGCGAACCAGCCGCTGCCCAGTCCGAACTCGACCCGGCCGCCGGACATCTGGTCCACCTGGGCGACCTGGATGGCCAGCGGTCCGGGCAGTCGGAAGGTGGCGGCCGTCACCAGGGTGCCGAGCCGGATGCGCTTGGTCTCCCTGGCCAGCCCGGCCAGCGTGATCCAGGCATCGGTCGGACCGGGCACGCCATCGATGCCGCCCATGGCCAGATAGTGGTCGGAGCGGAAGAACGCGTCGAAACCCAGATCCTCGGTGGCTTTGGCGACGGTGAGCAGCATGTCGTAGCTCGCACCCTGCTGCGGTTCGGTGAAGATGCGTAGATCCATGCCGACCATGGTGCCCGAAATTGATCTTGGGGGTCGGGTCTGATTCACCGCCGCTTATCATTGGCCGGTGGTTGGCGCGGTCGAATCGGAATCCGATCTACGCAGGGGTGTTTCGCCGAGATCGGTATTCGCCCAACGTCTGATGAGTCTGTTCGAGGCTGCGGGCAATCCGAAACTGCGCCAGGTTGCCGCTGCGGCGGAGGCGCGGATGAAGGCTACCCGCGGACCGGCCAAGGGCGGTACCGCATCGCTGCAGCGGATCAGCGACTGGCGCTCCGGCCGTAATGTCCCGGCGCAATTCGAAACGCTGCTGCCGATTCTGCTGACCTTGACCGATCTGGCCAAGAAGTCGGCCGCGCCCGTGCAGCGCGAACTGGTGGATCTACAGGAATGGCGGCGGCTGTGGCAGGCGGCCGTCACATGGAAACCCGACAACGATCCGGCCACCGCCGTTTGCCCCTATCGGGGATTGACGTCGTATCAATCCGACGATGCCGCATGGTTTTTCGGACGCACCCGCGCCACCACCAACTTCACCGAACTGGTGCTGAGCACGCTCGACGCCGCCGGGGGCGGCATGGTCGCCCTGGTCGGCGCTTCGGGTGCGGGTAAATCCTCGCTGCTGCACGCGGGTTTGATCCCGGCGGTCCGGAAGATCGAAAAAGATTGGCAGATAACGACTGTCACTCCCGGCGCGCAACCACGGACTGCGCTGGCCGAAGCGGTTCCCGCCGACTGGGCGATCGGCAAATACGGATTGTTGATCGTGGACCAGTTCGAGGAATTGTTCACCGCCTGCCAGGACGAGCAAGAGCGCGAGGATTTCCTCACTGCGCTGGCGGATCTGGCTACACCTCACGAAAACCGTTGGGGTACCGTAGTATTGGCTGTCCGCGCCGACTTCTACGCACCCTGCCTCGACTATCCGATTCTCGAAGACGTACTGAACAACCGGGGTTATGTACTCGGCCCGATGCGGCTGAGCGAGCTATCCGAGGCCATCACCGGACCGGCCTCGGCGGCGGGACTCGAACTCGAAGCAGGCTTGGTCGAATTGGTGGTCACCGAACTCTGCGGCCTCGGCGATCACCAGAACCGGCGCAGCTACGATCCCGGCGCATTGCCACTGCTCTCCCATGTCATGGTGGCGACCTGGGAACATCGGGAACGACTACGCCTGACGGTTGCCGGCTATCGCAAGGCGGGCGGGGTCACGGGTTCGGTCGCGGCGACGGCCGAACAGGCCTGGGACGGACTCACCGTCACCCAGCGGATCGAGGCCGAACCGCTGCTGCTGAGCCTGGTCAGCGTCGGTCCGGACGGTCACGACACCAGGCGGCGCGCCGCCCGCGCCGAATTGATCACCCGTGCAGTGGATTCCGAGGCCGCCGATGCGGTGCTGGAAACTCTGCTTCGCGCCAGGCTGGTGACCTCCGATGCCGACAGCGCCTACTTCACCCACGAAATCGTGCTGCGCGCCTGGCCCCGACTGCGGGCCTGGATCGAGGAGGACCGCGTCGGCTATCTGGTGCGCCAACGGTTGGAAGCCGATGCGGCGGACTGGTCCTCCTCGGGCAATGATCCCGCCCTGCTCTACCGCGGCACCCGGCTTGCGACCGCGAAAGAAGCTGCCGACCGGCATCCGGCCACCGAAGCGGTGACCGGATTCCTCACCGCGGCACAGAGTTCTCGAACCAAATCACGACGCTGGGCCGCCGCGACCCGTGCGGTGCTCGCCCTGCTCGGCGTCGGTGTGCTGGTCCTCGGCATCGCCGCCTACGGCCAGGTCCGGTTGAAGGACGAACAGCGCGACAATGCCCTGCTGTCGGCGGTGCTCGCCGAATCCGAGAGCCTGCGCACCACCGATCCCACCCTGTCGGCCCAACTCGCCTTGGTCGCCCATCGCCTCGAACCCGATGACCCGGACGTGAATTCGCGATTGCTGAGCACTCAGAATCTACCGATGGCCACTGCGCTGTCCGGCCATGTCGGCGCGGTCGACCAGGTCGCATATCAACCGGGCGGTGCGCTGCTCGCCTCGGCGGGTGAGGACCACACGGTCCGGTTGTGGGATCTCGCCGATCGCGCGCGTGCGCAGCCCCTGGGCACGCCGCTGAACTGTGCAGCCGCGGCGACTTCGGTGACGTTCAGCCCCGACGGGAAACTTCTCGCGGCGGCCTGCGGCGGGGCATTACGGCTGTGGAATGTCGAGGATCCACGACATCCGGCCCCGGCAGCGGCCCCGATCGCCGGGGGTGTGTTCCGGGTGTCCTTCGGTCCGAGCGGTCGGGTGCTCGCGGCGGCCGACAACAATCGCACTGTGACGCTGTGGAATCTGCAGAACCCTGCCGCACCGACGAAAATCGGTGCCCCGCTGCCGATTCCGCAACCGATCCGATCAATGTCGTTCCACCCCAAGGGATCATGGCTCGCCATCGGATACGACGATGCGATCCAACTCTGGACCATCGGGGATGCTCCTGCGCCGTTGGGCGCGCCGATTCCGATTCCGGCGCGGCCGGTGCAGGCGGTGGCGATCGCCCCGGACGGTGTGACGCTGGCGGTCGGCAGTGGGGGTGATTCGCCGTGGGCGCAGAATACCGGCGATGCCACCGTCGGACTGTGGGATATCGCCGATCCGGTCCGGCCCGTCTTCCGCAGTTCGCTACTCGCGACTGCCGATTCGGCGGTGCGCTCGCTCGCGTTCGGCCCGGACAGTGACGTCCTCGCCGCAGGCAACCGCAACGGTGTCACGGTGTGGAATATCGCTGACCGCGCCGATCCGAGGCCGCTCGGCGAACCGCTGCTGGCATCGTCGTCACCGTGTCCCGAGGTCGGTACCATCCTGGTCTGTCAGGACGCGCAGAACTCGCTGGCCTTCGCTCCGGACGGGCATACCGTCGCGGCCGGGGGCGCCCTCGGGATGGTTCGGCTCTGGTCGCTGGCGCCCGCTGTGCTCCCCGGGCGACTCGGTTGGTTGCCGGTTTCGCCCGCATTCAGCACCGAGGGCACCATGGTGACCGGTGCGATCAACGGCCGAGCCGCACTGTGGGATGTGCACGATCGCGCCGACTTGCGCAAACTCGCCGACATCGGGCCCGGCCCCACCGTGCAGTACGCGGCGGGAGCAGCGCTGAGCCGAGACGGGCACATGGCCGCCTCGACGGTCGGATCGCCACCACGCGTGCTGCTGCACGATGTGAGCGATCCCGCGCACGCGCACACGGTCGCGGAACTGCCCGGCGTCTTCGCCGCCATGTTCAGTCCGGGCGGTCGTTATCTGTGGACCATTGCCGACGATGCGGCCTGGTCGTTCCAGGTATGGGATTTGGCCGACCGTGCCCATCCGGTGCCGCTCGGTCGCCGGATGCCGCTGGCCACCGGGAGCGGGGGCGCATTCGCCATGTTCAGCTCCGGCGACGAGCTGATGGCCACCATGTCCTCGGATCGGACGGACACCGGTCAGGATCGATACGTCATCCGACTCTGGGACATGTCGAATCCGGCCGAACCCCGTGTGGTGAGCGAGATTCCGAGCGAGCCGACCAAACCGTTCGGCTGGATCGGTATCACGCCGGACAATAAGACTCTGGTCAGTCTCGCGGCCGACACCCTGCAAACTTGGGATATCTCCGATCCCGCCGCGGTGCGCAAACTGGGCGAGCCGATCGCGACACACGGTTTGAATATCCTGTCCGTCGACTTCAGTCCCGACAGCGCGACGATGGCGACCTCGAGCGCGGATTCGACGGTTCGTATCTGGGATTTCACCGACCGTGCGCATCCGAAACCGCTCGGCCATTCGATCACTGTGCCGAGCACCACGAGCTGGCAGCTGGCCTTCGATCCGGCGGGGCGATATCTGGTCGGTACCGGCAATGGCGTGCTGAGCATGTGGGATCTGGATCCGCAACACGCCGTAGCGCGCATCTGCGATGTCGGTCGCGCGGTATTGACCCGCGAGGTATGGCGGGCCCATCTGCCGCGGATGGCCTATCGTCCGCCCTGCTGATCAGAGGGGGTGGCAGCCGACGGAGCTTGCGGAGGCGGCGGGGTGGGTGAATACAGCGCGCAAAAGGTTCGCGTCGCGGCATCGTCGAGAAACCCTGCGGCGGAGGCGTTGTCGGCGAGGTAGTGGAATTCGTTGCCGGTGAGCAGCACGATGCGGCTGCCGTCCGGGCTGGCGACGAGCCGATTGTCGTAGCCGAGCGTCCGGCCGAGGTAGGTCCAGACCGGACCGCATGGCGCCTGCGCATGCAGGACACCGAGTCCGTAGCCGCTGCCCGCATCGGGTGTCGGCACGGTGGTGGTGAGCTCGGTCTGTTGCGCGGGTGGCAGCAGGCGGCCGGAGAACAGGGCGTGGGTGAAGGTGGCGAAGTCGTCCAGGGTGGAGATCATCGCGCCCGCCGCGCCGTAGATCTGTGGATCGGCGACCGAGATATCCCGTTGCCAGGTGTAGCCGTGCAGCCAGTTGCCGTGCGGGTTCGGGTCGGTGACCGGGTAGGTGGTGTCGCGTAGTTGTAGCGGTTCGATGATGCGTTCGTGCACTTCGTCGGCCGAATGTCGACCGGTTACGGCCGTGATCACCATGCTCGCGAGGACATAGTTGGTATTGGCGTAGGAGAACCCCACGCCGGGCGCTCCGGTCCGACCCCGCTGCAGCGCGATATCGACTTCCACCTGGGGTGACCACGCAGGCCATCTCTCGACCCCAGCGATATAGGGCAGCGAGATCCTCGGATCGTCGGTGTATTCCGGCAGGCCGGAGGTGTGATTGAGTAACTGGCGGACGGTGATACCGGCACTGTCGGGCACCGCGCCGGGAATCCAGCGGTCGATGGGGTCGTCGAGGGACAGTCGATGTTCGGCTTCCAGTTGCAGCAGTACCACTGCCACGAACGCCTTCGTGAAGCTGCCGATGCGCAACCGCGCCTTCGGGTCGGCGGGGGTGCGGTTGGAAATCTCGCCGTAGCCCGCGTGCACGTAGCGCGTTTCGGATCCGTTCCGGACCAGACCGATGACGCCCGGATAACCGCTCGCGACACCGGCGTCGGCACCCGCCTGCAAGATATCGACCGGTTCTTCAGCCCGCGCGACGCTGGGCATCGCCAACACAACGAGCACAGCGGCAACCATCCCCCTGATGGCAGTCATTCCCCCTCCTGCGGCATGCGCGGCGTTGCGAGCATCAAGCTACCGCAACCGCGCCGACATAAAGGTATTCCGGTCCGGAATTCCGGTGAGTGCCCCGTGAACTGCGCAGATGCGCCACTCGGCATGCCGATCGGTTAGCTGTGTGCTCGCGCCGCCGCATAACGTCCGGTCGTCGAGCGGGAACAGGAATCACGCCGGCCGGGCCATGTGGAGGGGAGCTCGGCGGGTCGACTCCTGTTCCCGCGGCCGTCGGCAATCACACACGGAGGGGAATCTTGAGCACGCCCAGTACCGACTACCTCACCATCCCCTCCGGTCGGTATCGGCTCGCGGGTATGCGGACCCGGCTGTGCGCGCGGCTCATCGATACCGTCATCGTCGGCATACCGATCGGTATTGTCGCCGCCGTCGTGGTCGTGAGCACCGACTCGTCGAGTGAATTCCCCGTCGATACTGATCCCGGATTCGGCGGGGGGACCACGCTGCTGGTTGTCGTACTCGGCTTGCTCGCCTGCATCGCCTACGAAGTCGGCTTGACCGCGACACAGGGCGCGACCTTCGGGAAGAAGGCGCTCGGCATTCGGGTCGTGCGGATCGAAACCGCCGACGCGCCGGGAGAAGGTATCGGCGCGGCGGCGGCCTTGATGCGCTGGGCGACTCTCGTGCTGCCGAGCGTTCTGTGCGGTATCTGGGGGGTGGTCTGTGCGGTGTCGCCCTATTTCGATCATGTCGCTCGGCAGGGCTGGCATGACAAGGTTGCCGAGACTTTCGTCCTCGCGGCGTCGTAGCGCGGGCTACCGATAGGGTCGGCGTGGTGAGTGGAGGTCTCGTATGACACGAGCATCGCGCAGCGATTCGACGAGGGATGGTGGCCGGGTGACGGCCGGGCCAGATCGGCCGATCGTGGTCGTAATGGGCGTCTCCGGATCTGGAAAGTCCACGGTCGGTGCGCTGCTTGCCGACACGCTGCAGGTCGAATACGCCGAGGGCGACGATTTCCATCCGGCTTCGAATATCGAGAAGATGGCGGCCGGTGTGCCACTGACGGATGCGGATCGCGCGCCGTGGCTCGATATCGTGGCGGCGTGGCTTGGAGAGCGGCGCGAGCGCGGCGGGGTGGTCAGCTGCTCCGCGCTCCAGCGCGGCTACCGCGATCGGCTGCGTGCTGCCGCACCCGAGGCGTTCTTCGTCCATCTGTCCGCATCGCGCGCGGAACTGGCCCGCCGGATGCAGACTCGCCGTGGTCATTTCATGCCGGCGACGTTGCTCGATTCGCAGCTCGCCGCCTTGCAGCCGTTGGCTTCCGATGAATTCGGCATCACGGTGGATGCGACGCAGGATCCTGCCGAACTCGTTCGCGAGGCGGTAACCGCCTGGCAGTCGAGCTGACTCAGGTATTCGTGCGTCGACGCACGACTCGGGTCGCCAGCCAGGCCACGCCGAGAATGAGCAGTGGGGTGAGCAGCAGCAGCGGTACGGTCGCCGCACCCGCGAACGGATGCAGCCAGCCCGCGACGGTATCGCATATCGCGTCGATCAGGGCGCGAGCCAACTCCGCCACTGGCGAGTGCTCGTCCGGTCCGGTGCTGGCGTGGTCCGGCCATCGATTCACGGCCAACACCCTACGACATCGGATCGGTATGTCCGGTAGATACTCGGCCGGACACTCAGCAATCTCACAGCTGCGAATCTGGCATGGTGGAGGTATGACAAGTCGTCCGCTACCGGTTTGGAGCATCGTGGTGCTGACCACGATGGTCTTCGCCATTACCGGCAGCGTGCTCGGGCACGACGGGATCACCGCGATCGATCAGCCGGGGACCGATTGGGTGGTCCAGCGGCGTGACGGGCTGCTGACGCCGGTCGCGATCAGGGTCAGCGACTTGGGTGGCACGCTGGCGATGACCGGGTTGGCGGTGGTCCTATGTCTCGTGCTGGCCTGGCGTCGGCGGTGGCCGGAGGCCGTACTGGCCGGCGTCGCCACCGTGGGTGCGGGCGTGCTCGTCGTGGTCGGCAAACATCTCGTCGGACGCACTCGCCCGCCCGAGGCGGATCGTCTGGTCACCGAGACCAATCAGGCGTTTCCGTCCGGTCACAGTCTCGGATCGATCGTGGTGATCGGACTCCTTGCCGCGGTGGTGATTTCGCGATCGCACCGCCCGGCCGCCCGCCGCATCGTCGTGACCGTCGCGGCCGTATTCGTTGTGGCCGTTGGCCTTTCCCGCTGGTATCTGGGCGTGCACTGGCCGACCGATGTGCTCGGCGGCTGGAGTATCGGCGCGCTGTGGCTTGCGCTGTGTCTGGCGGCGTACCGGACTTATCTGGTGGGCAGGGCCGGTGTGGTGCACTCTGCGCCGGAGACATTGGGAATGCAGACACCCGCGGCCTCCGACAGCAGCAGCGCCCCGCCGACCAGCGCGGCCACCGCGATCGCACCGAAGACGAATACCCACAGCAGCGCGGGGATGTGAGTGAGCCGGGCGAGCTGATCGGCATCGGAATCCGCGCCCTGCGGCATATTCCAGCGACGAACCCGCCCACGCTGCAATTCGATCACCGGCCGGGTGCCCGCGAGCAGTAGGAACCACGCGCCGAGATATGCGAAACCGGCCTGCACCGTATCGGTCCCGAACCAGGACACCGCGAAGACGATGGCGCCCAAGCCGAATACCGTCAGCAGCCCGTATATGTTGCGCACCTTGATCAGGACGGCGGCGAGCAGGGCGATCGCGGTCCAGAGCATGAGGGTGATCCGGTTGGCGCCGAGGAGGGCGGCGAAACCGAGACCGAGCAGCGGTGGCGACGGATAGCCCGCCATCGCGGTCAGAATCATGCCGAGGCCGTAGGGTTTTCCGCTCGATACTGTTAGGCCGGAGGTGTCGGAGTGCAGTGTGATGCTGTTGAGCCTGCGGCCGGTCAGCAGCGCGGTGAGCGCATGGCCGCCCTCGTGCGCGATGGTGACCACATTGCGGGTTATCCGCCACAGCGGGCTGTATCCGACCAGAATCAGGGCCGCGACGGCGGTTGCGAGGACCAACCACCATGGTGGCGCGGCCTGGGTTGTGGTGAGCCGGTCCGCGATGGAGGCGCCGCGCTCGACGAATTCCGCTGTTTGCACCGCCGCACCTTATCCGGCTGCGGCGAGCTTCGCTGAGTCGTTGCGAGCCGGTCAGGTGGTGACGAGCTCTCCGAGATCCGCCGATCTGCGGGCGGCGTCGAGCAATCGCAAGGTCGTGACGGCGTCGTGTGGGTCGACCGGAACGGGTGCGCCGTCGAGGAGTGCGGCGGCCATGGCGTCGTAGAACGCGGGGTAGTCGCCCGCGATCGTGGGGACCGGTTCGACGGTGGGTTCCGCGCCCACCTTTCCCCACCGCTCGGGTTCGACTGTGCCCCAAGGGCCGTCCCCAGGGCGGTGGCCCGACCGCAGTGCCGCCTCCTGCGGATCCAATCCGTAAGTGAGGTAACCGGCTTCGGAACCGAGCACCCTGAAGCGGGGCCCTAGCTGCGGAGTTACCGCACTCATCCAGAGGTGCGATCGGACACCCGAGCTGTGGGTGAGTGCGACGAAGGCGTCGTCATCGGTCTGGATATTCGGCCGCCGCCGGTCCAGTTCGCCGTAGACCGAGCGCACGGGACCGAACAGCGTCACCGCCTGGTCGATCAGGTGACTGCCGAGGTCGAATAGCAGTCCGGCGCCGTCGTCGGCGGAACCGACTTCGCGCCAGCCGCCCTTCGGCACCGGACGCCAGCGCTCGAACCTGGACTCGAAACGGCGCACTTCGCCGAGCCGCCCATCCGCGATCAGCTGGCGCACGGTCAGGAAATCGCCGTCCCAGCGCCGGTTCTGGAATACCGACAGCGCCAGACCGGCGCGCTCGGCCCGCGCGATCAGATCCTCGCCCTCGACCACATTCACCGCGAACGGTTTGTCGACGACCACCGGCAGCCCGGCGTCCAAAGCCTGTCGAGCCAGTGGCGCATGCGTTCGATTCGGCGTTGCGATAACCACGAGATCGATACCCGCCATATCGGTGAACAACTCGTCGGCGCTCGCCAGCACCCGCACCCCCGGGTGCTCGCGCCGCGCCTGCTCCGCTCGCTCAGGCGACCCCGTGACCACTGCCGCCACCCGCATCCTCGGCTGCGCGGCGATCAGGGGTGCATGGAATACCGACCCGGCCAGTCCGTACCCGACTATGGCGACCTGCAGGCTCATCGTTGCGACGCTACCGGACCGCTTGACTTGTTGTTGCGACAACAGATACTGTTGTCGCAACAACGAATTGTCCTGATCAGGGAGTTGTCCGATGTATGTGATCCATGAAGAAGCCGTTATCTCCGGCGAGATCGAGGAGATCTGGCGGGCCGCCACCGATGTGGCCAATTGGCCGTCCTGGGATCCGCATGAGGAGAAGGCTCGGATCGACGGACCGTTCGCGCCGGGAACCACCGGATGGGTGAAACCGAAAGGCGCACCGGCTGGTCCGTTCACCATCACAGCCGTCGATTCGGGGCGTTCGTGGACCAGTGAGGCTGGGATTCCGTTCGGCAAGATCCGCGGTCACTACACCTACGAACCGCTCGGCGACGCAACCGTGCGCGTCGCGAAGCGGATGGAGGTGCACGGCCCGTTTCGGCCGATCTTCCGGCTGATCTGGGAGCGCGGCATTCGCACCGATATGCAGTCGACCTTCGCGGCGCTGGAACTCGAGGCGCGACGACTCGAGGGCGAACATGGCTGAACCACAAGGCCCACTGATGAGTCCAGGGTTCTGGCTGCATCACGCCGCGCTGGAATGGCGAGCCACCGTCGAACGCAACCTGCGCCCCCTAGGCCTCACCCTCACCCAATTCAACCTGCTCGCCTCCGCCGGCTGGCTCGGTAGACAGGGCGAACGCCCAACCCAACAACAGGTGGTCGACATGGCGGGCGCCGACCGCATGATGGGCTCCCGCGTAATCCGCGTCCTGGAAGACCGCACCCTGCTCACCCGCCACCCCGATCCCCACGACGCCCGCATCCTCCGCATCGAAGTCACCCCCGACGGCCGTGCCCTCGCCCGTCGCGCCATCCGCGTAGTCGTAGACATCGACGACCAAATCTTCGGTCCGGACAGCGACGCCCTCCGTGACCGCCTCAAATTGATCGCTGCGCAACGTATTGCGAATTGAAGTATCCGGTTCAGTCATGAGTCCTGCCACCTATCTTCGGACGGTGTGCGCGACTAACCGGCTCCATCAAAACTCAATTGCGCAGCATTCCGCGGCCGCCTCGCCGAAATCGCTTTGCTACCGAGTTGCTTGACCAAGATCGCGTTTCGAGATGTGATATCCGAGTGGCACAGCGATGGTGGCAGGAGCTACCCCCGGTGGCGGGATCATTCGTCATGGCGACCGCAATCATTTCGGTGGGGCTGCACCTCACCGGATTCGAGGTCGTCTCATGGCTGATATTCGCGCTCGCGGCCGCGGTATGGGTGTTGGTCCCGATCGATTTCGGCAAGCGGCTGCTGTGGCATCGTTCGCAGTGGGAGGCCGAGACCGATACTCTGCCCGCATTGACCGGGGTCGCGGCGACGACGGTAATCGGGACGCGGTTATCGCTATCGGGCTGGCAGATTGCGGCCTTCGCATTATTGGTGCTGGCCGCCGCGATCTGGCCGGGATTATTGCTCGCGGTGCTGCGGCATCGGAATCGGCGGATGCCGGGCGCGGCATTCCTGGTTTGTGTTTCTACCGAGGGCCTCGCGGTGCTGGCGGGGACACTGGCGCTGGCCGGTGTCGGTAATTGGCTCGCTTGGTTGGCGTTGGCGTTGTTCTGTGTCGGTGTGCTGCTCTATGTAGCGGCATTGGTCCATTTCGATATTCGGCACGTGTGGATCGGTGCGGGCGACCAATGGGTCGCCACCGGTGCGCTCGCGATTTCGACGCTGGCCGCCGCCGAACTCGCCGGCGCATATCGGTGGACCGGCACAGCGCATCGGCTGCTCGATGTGGTCGCGCTGACCGTCCTCGGCATCAACCTGTTCGGCTACGCGATCCTGATGGTCGCGGAGGTGATCCGTCCGCGACCCGAATACGACATCCGGCGCTGGGCCAGGGTTTTCCCGCTCGGCATGACCGCGGTCGCGACGCTGGCCACCGGTGCGGCCACCGACCTGCCCGCACTGCGCACGCTCGGCGAATTACTGCTCGTGCTTGCCATGGGTGCGTGGGCGCTCACCTTTGCCGTATTGCTCGCGGACCGAACGACTTTCGAATCCGGTCGCTCCGTGTAATCGGCATCGGATTCGCTCTGCCTCCAGCACGCGGATCGGCAGCAATAGCGCACCCGTCTCAATACCGGCTGCGGTCTACCGATATCCCACGGGACCGATGAGTTCCGCCTTGCGGCGTCGTCCGCGGCGCGGGCGCTCGGCCGTGTCGAAGCGGTAGGCGGGTGTGGTCGTCGGCGCGACGAATCCGAAGACCATCGTGTTCTTCGCCGCCGTCCTACCGCAGTTCGCCGACCCGGCCACCGGCGCATAGCCATTGCAGTTGCTGACGCTCGGGGCGATCGCGCTCGGCATCCAAATATTTCCGGCGGCATGTGGGCCATGATCGCGGGTGCCGCGCGGGCGTGGTTCGTCCGGTCACGCGCCGCCTCGAATCCGTCGGCACCACCGGCGGATTGATGATCATCGGCGTCGGTGCGAGCGTGGCGCTCAGCGGTACGAACCGAGGATCACGCGCGGTTGGTGGTGTTCCAGAAGCCGATCCAGAGCGCACCCCACCAGCAGGCCTGGGAGATGAGCAGGGTTATCGCGCCGCGGGCGATCAGTGGTCGGTCGAGGATTCCGCCGCGAGCCGCGACCCGGTCGGTGAAGTGGGATGCTTGTAGGCCGTTCAGGGTCAGGGCGACGACGAGTGCCATTTTGGTCTGGGTGGCGTGGTTGGCGATATTCGGTTCCAGGAGTACACCGCTGGCGACCAGACCGATGACGCCAAGCCAGATGGGCAGTTGGAGGCGATCGGCGACGGTCAGCATTTCGCGCAGGGGTGTGCGGCGCAGCACCCAGGCTACGGCGAAATAGTCCACCGCCAACACCGCACCGAAGCCGAGGACCAGCGATGCCAGGTGGATGAGCAGCGCCGCATGGTGCAGCGCCGGCGTGCAGTGCAATTGGGTCGACAGCCAGATCGCCGTCACCAGCGCGGCGCAGGTGGCGACCGTCCGGATCGCGAAACCGTGCCGGGTATGTACCCCGCCTACCAGCGCCGTCATCGGCGCCGCTCCAAGTCGCGGCCATGCATTTGTCGATCCTCACTCACACAACTCGCCCAACCTGGTTAAGGTTAGGCACGCCTAATGCTAATGTCTCCGATTTCGGTCGAGACCGACAGGGGTATTCAGCGGCGCGGTACGGCGGTGTACTCCTGTTCGGGGCGGCCGGTGGTGCCGTAGCGCAGACGCATCTGGACAGTGCCCGTGGCGACCAGGGCGGCGAGGTAGCGCTGGGCGGTGGCGCGGGAGATGCCGATGGCGGTGGCCACCTCGGCGGCGGACAGGGGTGTGGTGGCCTCGAGGATGGTGTGCAGGACAAGATCTTTGGTAGGGGAGGCGATGACGGTGGCCGCGGCGGGCGTCGAGGTCGGGCGCAGCGCCTGTAGTGCGGCCTCGATGGCAGCGTTATCGATCTGGGGTGCGGCGAGGGTGCGGCGATAGCGGGCGTATCCGGCCAGGCGGGCCGCGAGCATGGTGTGTGGGAAGGGTTTCACCAAATATGCGAGTGCGCCGGCGGCGAATGCGGCTCGAACGGTGGCGCTTTCGGTGGCTGCGGTCAATACCATGGCGTCGCAGTGCAATTCGCGCACGAGATCGATGCCAGAACCATCGGGCAGATACACATCGACCAGCGCCAGATCGATCGCATTGGCGGCGTTGAGTTCCCGCGCGCCAGCCAGCGTATTCGGGGTGCCCGCTACGGTGAAACCCGCTATGGATTCGACGATTCCGGCGTGCAGATTGGCCACGCGGAAGTCGTCGTCCACCACCAGCACGGTCAGATCTGTTGCGGCCATGGCATTTCGCTGTCTACGAGTACTCCGGGGATTCGGGCAATGAATTCGGCACCGGTGAGCGGCGGCGCACCGCCACGCGCACTGGCGAGCCGGACATCGCCGCCGTGCGCGCGGGCGATCTGGCGGATCAGCGCGAGGCCGACGCCGCGCCCGCCCGGCACACCGCGATCCTCGCGGGTGGAGGTGCCCTCGGTGAACAGGGTGTCGATCATTTCGGGCGCGACACCGTCACCGCTGTCCGCGACCGCGATGTGCAGCGACGAATCCTCCTGCACCAGTTCGACTTCCACCTGCTTGGTGGGATTGTCGGCGATCCGCGCCGCCTCGATCGCATTGTCGAGCAGATTGCCGAGCACCGTGGTGACATCGACGGGTTCGGCGAGATTGCCGTCCACCCAGGTATTCGGGCCGAGTACCAGTTCGACACCGCTCTCGCGCGAATGCGCCGCCTTGGCCGCCAGGAAGGCCTGCAGATACGCGTCGTGAATCGCATCGATGCCGGGTGTTGCCGCGCCGAGTGGACCGGCACCGATCAGCTCATCGATGACATGCGAGGCTTCCCCCGTGCGGCCGCCGTGCAGCAGTCCGCTGAGCAGGTGCATCTTGTTGGAGAACTCGTGACGCTGGGCGCGCAGTACGGTGCTCATCGATTGCACGGCGTCGAGTTGGCGGGTCAACGCCTCGACATCGGTGCGATCGCGCACGGTGAGCACGGCACCGAGATCGCGTCCGTCACGGGTAACCGGCCGGGCCGCGACCACCACGATATGCGAGCCGATGGTGGCCGGTGTCGGTTGTTCGTCGAGCGCGCGGAAGACCTCCAGCACCCGTGGCGTCAAACCGATCTCGTCGACCGGCCTGCCGATCTCGGCGCTGATCCCGAGCAGCCGCCGCGCCTCGTCATTGACAAATGTTGTGCGCCAAGCGGAATCGACGGCAAGCACACCACGGCCGATGCCGTGTAGCACCGCCGCCTGACCTTGGACCAGTTCGGCCAGTTCGGCAGGCTCGAGTCCGAGCGTCAATCCGCGCCAGCGCCGCGCCAGCAATGCCGAACCCGCGATGCCGATCAGCAGCGCCGCGGCGATGAACAGCGCCGCGGCACGCAGATCGGAGAGTAACTGCTCGCGAATCGCGGTGGTCGGGATACCGACGCTCACCGCGCCGACAATGCGATCCGAGTCAGCCTCCATCACAGGGACTTTCGCACGTACCGATGGTCCGAGCGTGCCGCGCTCCTTGACGATCACCTCTCGGCCCGCCAGCGCCTCCGACGGATCCGTGCTCACATGTTCGGTGAGTCGTGTCTGGTCCGGATGCGCCAACCGGATTCCGGCATCGTCGGTGATCACCACGAACAGTGCGCCCGTGCGCTGCGTCGTATCGATGGCTATCCGCTCCAGCGGTCCCGCGGTGAGCTCCGCCCGCAGCTCGGGTGTCACCGTGCCGGGCGCGTACCGTGTGACCTCCTCGCGCACCACCGGTTCGGCCGCGATGCTGCGCGCTATAGCCAGTGCGCGCTGCCCGTACTGGTCGTTGAGTCGTTGGCCGCTGACGTAGCCGAATACCGCGAAGGCGGCGCCGAGGGTCACCGAGACGATCACGATCTGCAGCAGCAGCACCTGGGTACGCAACCGGAAGTGTCCGGTCGCGCGCCGTTGTGCTCTGCCGTCGTTGGCCATTTCCGCAGCATAAACCACGCAGACGGGCGTGAGCAGAATGCGCACAACCTTCGAATCGGTCGTTTGCGCCGGTTGTGCGCACAAGCCTCGAAGTGTGACCGGGCCCACGTAGGTTCGCTCTACCTGATCCGCTAGGAGCAAGAAAAATGACCGAACCACTCATCGAGCTGCGGAGCGCGACGAAGCGCTTCCCCGGCACCGGCGGCGGAATCCACACTGCCGTCCGCAATCTCGACCTCGCGGTGCGACCCGGCGAATTCGTCGCCGTGGTCGGCCCGACGGGCTGCGGAAAGTCGACGACGTTGTCGTTGGTCTCCGGGCTGGAGCCGGCCTCGGCCGGGCGGACGCTGGTGCGCGGCAAGGATGTCCACGGCATCCCCGACGGCATCGGCTACATGTTCCAGCAGGACGCGGTGCTGCCGTGGAAGAGCGTCATCGATAACGTCGCGCTCGGCCCGCGCCTGCGCGGCAAGTCCAAGGCCGAAGCACGCGAACAGGCCCGCGGCTGGGTGCACAAGGTCGGTCTCGCCGGATTCGAGAGCTACTATCCGCATCAGCTCTCCGGCGGTATGCGCAAGCGCGTCGCACTGGCGCAAACTCTGGTCAATGATCCCGAGATTCTGCTGATGGACGAGCCGTTCAGCGCGCTGGACGTGCAGACCAGGCAGCTGATGCAGGACGAGTTGCTGCGCGTGTGGGCGGGCACCGGCGCGGCCGTTATCTTCGTGACCCACGATCTGGAAGAGGCCATCGTGCTCGCCGACCGGGTCGTCGTCATGACCGCCAGCCCGGCCACGGTTTGCGGCAACTTCCCGGTCTCGCTCGAGCGTCCGCGCGATGTCGAGGAGGTCCGGCTCACCAACGAATTCCGGGATATCTACAAGGAAATATGGGAAACGCTGCGCGATCAGGTCGAGGCAGCCCGAGGCAAGGGAGCCTCCCGTGTCGCATAACGTGCTCGAAGATGCGGCGAAGTCCGCGCCCGAGGTCGAAATCGAAACCGAGGAGCAGATTCTCGCACGCGTGCGGACCAACCTGCGCCGCAACCGGCTGCGCACCTGGGGTCTGCGGATAGCGCTGATCGCGGTGTGGCTGGGCGCGTGGGAGCTCACCGCCACGCTGTGGATCGACCCCTTCTTCTACTCCAAGCCCTCGCTGATCTGGGACCGGCTGGTCGAATGGTTCACCGAGGGAACGCAGTTCGGATCAATCTGGCTGCAGATGTACACCACCGTGCAGGAAGCGGTGCTCGGCTTCGTGATCGGCGCGGTGGCCGGTGTCGTTCTCGGCACGCTGCTCGGCCGCAGCCGGTACTGGGCCGAGGTGCTCGCGCCGTTCATCAAGGCGCTCAACGCCGTTCCGCGAATCGTGCTGGCATCGCTGTTCATCATCTGGTTCGGTCTCGGGCTCAGCTCGAAGGTCGCGACGGTCGTGGTGCTGGTGTTCTTCGCCGTATTCTTCAATGCCTTCACCGGTGCGCGTGAGGTCGACGGCAATGTCATCAATAACGCTCGCATCCTCGGTGCGAGCAAGCGTCAGGTGCTGAGCTCGATCGTGCTGCCGAGCGCGACCACCTGGATCCTGTCCAGCCTGCACACCGCCTTCGGTTTCGCGCTGATCGGCGCGGTCGTCGGTGAATATGCCGGTGCCAGTAAGGGCTTGGGTCTGCTGATCAGCAATGCCCAGGGCACCTTCGATTCGGCCGGTATCTACGCGGGCATGATCATCATCACCGTCATCGCTCTGCTTGCCGAATGGGCGATCAGTGCGGCGGAGGGCCGATTGCTGAAATGGCGTCCGTCGCAGGCCACTTCGAGCCACGGGATCTGATCATGCGGTACGTCAAACATCTGACGATCATTCTCGGAGTCATCGCGGCACTGCTGCTGGCGACCGGTTGTCGGGACTCCCGAACCATTCCGATGGCAAACGGGCGGCCCCAGATCACCATTATGGTCGGCGGTTTGGAGAAGGTGATCTACCTGCCCGCCATGCTCACCGAGAAACTCGGCTTCTTCGAGAAGAACGATATCGATGTCAAACTGCTCGGCGAACAGTCCGGCGCGAGTGCCGAAACCGCGTTGCTGACCGGTGATGTGCAGGCCGTGGTCGGCTTCTACGACCACACCATCGATCTGCAGGCCAAGGACCAGTGCCTGACCTCGGTGGTCCAATTCGCCGATGTGCCGGGCGAAGTGGAACTCGTCTCCAAGGCGGATGCGGCCGGTATCAAATCGCTGGCTGATCTGCGCGGCAAAAACCTCGGTGTGACCTCGCTCGGCTCCTCGACCGACTTCCTCACCCAGGCGCTGACCGGGCAGGTCGGGATGACCACCGCCGACTACACGCGCGTGAAAGTCGGTGCGGGACAGACCTTTATCGCGGGTATGAACCACAACGGCATCGATGCGGGCATGACCACCGACCCGACGGTCGCCACCATGGTGAACTCCGGTGAGGCGAAGATTCTGGTGGATATGCGGACCGAGGAGGGCACCCGGGCGGCATTGGGCGGGCTGTATCCGGCATCGTCGCTGTACATGCGCTGCGATACCGTCGACGCGCATCCGGATATCGTGCAGAAGATCACGACCGCCTTCGTGCAGACGCTGCAGTGGATCAAGACGCACACCGCTGAGGAGATCGCCGACAAGATGCCCTCGCAATACGCGAGTGCGGGCCGGGATCTCTATGTCCAGTCCATCCGCGACTCGATCGGCATGTTCAACGGCACCGGCCTGATGAAATCCGAAGGCGCCGAGAATGTGCTGAACGTGCTCGGCAAGTATTCGAAGAATGTGGCGCCCGTCAAGGACCGCATCGATTTGTCGAAGACCTACACGACGCAGTTCGTGCAGGAGGCGCTGCGCGCGAATCAGCAGTAGCGACACCACGAAATCCCATGGCGACCGGCGAACATCCGCTCGCCATGGGATTTCGGCCGTTCACCTGGTCGGCGCATCCTCGGTGTCCTGGGCCTTGAATTCGGCCTTCCACTCGCGGAAGCCCTCCTCGGTGCGGCCGCGCCGCCAATAGCCGGAGATCGAGGCCGCCCAGTCCGCGGAGATGCCACGCTCGCGGCGGACATAGCGGCGTAGATCCTGCATGACGGCGCGCGCCTCGCCGTGGATGAAGACCTGCACCTGGCCATCGCGCCACGTTGCCGCACGCACGGCTTCGGCCAGCACATCGCCCGGCTCGCGTGCACCGCGATGCAGCCAGGTCAGCTCGATGCCGGCCGGCTTGTCCAGCTTCAGTTCGTCATCTTGTCCGGCGACCTCGACGAACGCGTACCCGACCGCATCGGCGGGCATCCCTTCCAGCGCGGTCGCGATCGCGGGCAGTGCCGCCTCGTCACCGGCCAGCAGGTGCCAGTCGGCGTCGGCGCGCGGCGCATAGGCTCCGCCCGGTCCGAAGCAGTCGATGGTGTCGCCTGGCCGGACCGAGGCGGCCCAGGGGCCGGCAATGCCCTCGTCGCCGTGGTAGACGAAGTCCACGGCCAGTTCACCGGCATCCGGATCGACCGAGCGCACGGTGTAGGTGCGCAGCACATCGATCCCGTCGCGCGGGTAAATGAACTTCACGTACGAGTCGGTGAACTCGCTCGGCCGGAACGTGGCGAATCCGGGTCCGCCGAAATGCACCCGGATCAGATGCGGGGTCAGCCGCTCGGTGCGCTGCACCGTCAGAGTGGTGCGGGGTCGTGCCAAGGTAACCTCCACTATTTCTAATTAGGCTTGCCTTACCAACCGTACCCGGTTCGGTTCATGCTGAGGGTTACCGCAGACGGGCGCACCGTACATGTCACAGGATGATCGGCATGACGCAGACCGTGCCGAGCCCCGCCATCGCCGTCCAGCAGCGCTATCGGGATCCGAATCCGACCGAGCCCGCCGAGTGGAATCCGGTGCTGCAGGTGCTGCACGAACACCGCTCGGTGCGCCGCTACCTGGCCGACCCGGTCTCCGACGACACCCTGCGCCTGCTCATCTCCGCGGCCCAGTCCGCGCCGACCTCCTCCAATCTGCAGGTATGGAGCGTCATCGCGATCCGCGATCCGGCGCGCAAGGCCCGCCTCGCCGCGCTCGCCGGCGGGCAGGCGCATATCGAACAGGCCCCGGTGCTGCTTGTATTCACCGCCGATTTCGCCCGGCTGCGCCAACTCGCCGACGATCGCGAAGCGCCGCTGGTCGGAGCCGACTACCTCGAATCGAGCTATGTCGGTTTTATCGACGCTGCCCTCGCCGCGCAGAATGCCGTCGTCGCCGCGGAATCCCTCGGCCTCGGGACCGTCTATATCGGTGCGATCCGCAACAATCCGGAACAGGTTGCGGCGGAACTGAAACTGCCCGAGCAGGTGTTCGCTGTCTTCGGGCTCGTTGTCGGACACCCGGATCCGAGTGAGGACGCCCGCGTCAAACCGCGCCTCCCACAACCGGCCGTACTCCACCATGAAACCTACGACCTCCCCACTCAACGCACCCACGTCGCGGCCTACGAAGACCGCATCGCCGAGTTCTATGCCGAACAGCAACTCGCGCACTCCTGGACCGAACGCGTCCTGGCCCGCCTGGCCTCCGCCGCCAGCCTCAACGGCCGCCAGCGGCTCCGCGAGTCCCTGGCGAATCACGGCTTCCGCCTGCACTGATCGCGGTGTGGTTCGGGTCGTGCGGCAGTCCGGTGGTGCGGCCGGTAGCGTGACGGGCTGATCGATCTCGAGCTCCAGGCGAAGGACCGCACCATGACAGCCTCTGACCGTCAGCTACAAGCTGAATCGGCGCCCACCGACCCGGCTGTATCCGGTGAAGAGGGCTACTCCCGGGGGCTGAGCCCGCGGACCATTCAGATGATCGCGATCGGTGGTGCGATCGGCACGGGCCTTTTCTATGGTGCGGGCGGCGCGATCGAGCAGGCGGGGCCGGGGCTGATCCTGGCCTATCTCGTGGCGGGTCTGGCGATCTTCGTGATCATGCGAGCGCTGGGGGAGTTGCTGACCTACCGGCCGATCTCGGGCAGTTTCGCCGAGTACGCGCACGAATTCCTCGGGCGCTTCGCGGGATTCGTCACCGGGTGGTCGTACTGGGCGGTGTGGGTGGCGACCTGTATGGCCGAGATCACCGTCGCAGGGAAGTATGTGCAGTACTGGTTCGATATCGCGCCGTGGCTGACCGCGCTGGTGGTGTTGGCGGTCATGTTCTGCGCCAACCTGATCTCGGTGCGGCTGTTCGGTGAGGGCGAATTCTGGTTCTCCGCCATCAAGGTCACCGCGATCGTCGCGATGATCCTCATCGGCATCGGGGTGTTGACGATCGGCTTCGGTCATGCCGCCAACCCGACGGTCACCAACTTGTGGGCCGATGGCGGTGTGTTCCCGAACGGATTCGGACAGTCGCTGTTGGTGCTGCAGATCGTGCTCTTCGCCTACGTCGGCGTCGAACTGGTCGGCGTGACCGCGGGCGAGGCACGGGATCCGCGCCAGACGTTGCGCAAGGCGATCAATACCCTGCCGTTCCGGATCGGCCTGTTCTACGTCGGCGCGCTCGTGGTGATCATGTCGGTGGCCAGCTGGCGCAACTTCCACGCGGGTAAGAGCCCGTTCGTCGAGGTTTTCCAGCAGATCGGTATTCCGGGTGCCGCGGGGATCATCAATTTCGTGCTGCTCACCGCGGCGCTGTCGTCGTGCAATTCCGGCATCTACTCCACCGGTCGCATGCTGCGGACGCTGTCGCTGCACGGGGAGGCGCCTGCGGGGCTGAACAAGCTGAGTTCGCGCGCGGTGCCGTATGTCGGCATCACCGCTTCGGCGGCCGCGATGGTCATCGGTGTGATCGTCAATGTGATCTCGCCGGATAAGGCGTTCAACTACATCACCTCGGTCAGCACCATCGGCATCATCTTCGTCTGGGGCGTAATCCTGGTGTGCCACTTGATCTATCGCGCCAAGGTCGGCCGCGGCGTACTGCCCGCCAGCGATTACCGGCTGCCCGGTGCTCCGATCACTACCTGGTTGGCGCTGGCTTTCCTGGGTTTGGTTGTCGTCCTGTTGTTCTGGACCGAGAGCGGGCGTACCGCGATTATCGTCGGAGTGGTCTGGGGTGTGCTGGTTTGCGGCGGCTATCTGGCGATGACCAAGCTCGGCAAGGGCGGCGCGGTAGCCGAACCGGTGGCCTAGCAGTCCGCACCGGCCTGAGGAGGCACATGGTCACGATCATCGGCGGCGGCATCGCGGACGCGATACTCGCCGGAGCCGTGTGCCGCTTACGCATCCGCGCCCACCCCGAGATGACGTAATCCTTGTGGCGATGCCGATCACACCATCAGCCCCGCTGCGGGCGTAGGCGCTCGCGATGCTATCGAAGACGCCGTCGCCCTCTACCGTGCCCTCGTCGCGAAGGCCTCGATAGCGGAGACCATGGTGAACCGCCGCCGCCAGATCCTCAGCGAGCGAGCGGAGGTCGCCGAGGCCTTCCGGCGCGGCTGCAGCTGATGTCGGCCGGTTGCCCGACGCCGAGTCGATCGCTATCTGGCGAGAGTTGACCAGGAACGGCAGTTGCTCGTCGTCGAAGTGTGGCAGCGCGTCCGGGTCATCAAGCGGTCGTGAGCGCTCTGGCCCTCGTGCGAGACTGGCTGGATGGCTGTGAATCGAGATGCCGATGCCAGCAGGTTGGCCGCGGAGTCGATTGCGAAGGACGATCCGACGGGGTGGTTCGAGCGGCTGTATGCCGAGGCGGCCGCCGGGGACGCGGTCGTGCCGTGGGATCGCGATCAGCCCAATCCAATGCTGGTCGAGTGGGCCGAGCGGCGCGCTGCGGACGGTGTCGGGCGTCGGGCACTGGTGATCGGATGCGGGTACGGGCAGGACGCGGAGTACATCGCGCGGCTCGGCTTCCTGAGCACCGCCTTCGATATTTCACCGACCGCGATTGCCGAAGTGCGACAACGATTTCCGGAGTCGTCCGTGGAGTATGTGGTGGCCGATTTGCTGGATCCTCCCGCCGCGTGGCGGAATGCGTTCGATCTGGTCGTCGAGTCGATTACGGTGCAGTCGATGCCGGTGTCGGTGCGCGACACCGCGATCGCCAATATCCGGCGGTCCGTGGCACCGGGCGGTCAGTTGATCGTGATCGCCGGAATCCGAGCGGAGGGAGAGCAGGTCAGTGGACCGCCGTGGCCGCTGACCTGGTCGGAGGTCAATTCGTTTGCGGCTGAGGGACTTCGGGCAGTGGAGATCGAAGCGAATCACGAGACGCAACGGTGGCGCGCCGAATTCATCCGCTCGACTGCGAGATGAGGTCAGCCCACCGCTGTGGGCTTTCGGTCCCCAGTGACCAACGCGGTGATCTCGGCGGCGGCTCGCTCCCCCGAGCGGATCGCTCCATCCATATAGCCCATCCATATGGTCGCGGTTTCGGCTCCAGCCCAATGGATTCGGCCGATCGGTGCGCGCAGGGCCGGCCCGTATTCGGTCCAGGTGTTGGGTGGCATGAAGGCTCCGTAGCAGCCGCGGGTCCACTCGTCGGCGGACCAGTCCTTCTCGATGTAGTCGATGGGTGTGGCCGCCGTCGGGCCGAAAAACCTTGTGAGACTGGAGATCACGATGTCGCGGCGTTCTTCGCGCGGGTAGCGGCCCAGTCGTCGGGCATCGCCGCCTTCCAGGAAGGCGAGCAGCACACCGGGATTCCCATCCGGCGGGGAGTTGTCGAAGGTGACCTTCACCGGTCCGGTGGCGGCGGTGACCTGCCCGGACAAGCCATCGGCACGCCAGAAGGGTACGTCGTACACGGCCATGGTCTTGATGACCGAGCCGTTCGGCATGCGCTGGGTCAACTGGTCGCGATCGGCTGGCAGCGCGGGGGAGTACAGCAGCCGGCCAGCCAGCGCTGGACTCATTGCCACGATCACTCGGCGGGCCAGGATTCGAATCTCATCGCCGTGTACGACAACGGCCCCCTCGGACTGCTCGATCTTGCGCACCGGCGTATTCAACAGCACATGCTCGCCCAACTGCTCCGCCAGCGCCAGCGCGATCCGCTGCGAACCGCCCACGATCCGGGTTTGCTGTGCGCCACCGTCGGTTTCGATCATCGAATCCACACCGCCACCGGCATTGAGATAGGCGAGCAGATGCAGCAGTGACACGTCGGCAGGGTCCGCGGCCCACACCGCTTTGCAGACCATCGTGATAGCCCGGCGCGCGATCTCCGAATGTAGATTGCGCCGCATCCACGACTCGACGGTCTCGGCATCCCACTGCCGTGCCCGGGCCGCCGACCATGGTGCCGCCGCTGGCACCGCGCGCGACATTCGATCCAACCGCTGCAGACCGATATAGGCATCCAGCAGTGCGGCGGAGGCGATCAACGGAATCCGACCGCGATAGCGCCGCAGTTTCCCGCGATGTTCGAACAGGTGCCGACCGGCGGTGTAGGTGGGAAACGTCTCCAGTCCCAATTCCTCGATCAGCGCCAGCACCCGATCCTGACCGGGACCGACCCACTGCCCACCCACCTCGACGATCTTGCCGTCCCCGATCGGATGGTTCAGCGTTCGACCACCCACCCGATCCCGCGCCTCGACGACCACCGCATCGAATCCGTCGCGACGCAACTGCCGAGCCGCCGTCAATCCGGCCAGTCCGCCGCCGATCACCGCGATATCCACTGTGTGCTCGATACCCATGGCGACCACCGATCCACCCGTGACCGATCGATCGACGACTCGGTCGTATGCTCCGACGTTAGGGCATACGACCCCGGCAATGCCCCGAACAGCACCGTTTCCTTGCATCGAGCCGTAAATCGCCCCACTGTGATCATGAACCCGATGTGCCCGACGGAGGCAACCATGACAGAGCACACGCTGGCGGAACTGATATCCGAGGATCTACCCCCTGGCATTGCCGCGCTGAGCCCGGAGCACCAAGCCGAACTCGCCCAGGCGGTCGTCGATGCCCGATGGCGGCAGGCCGACGAGCTCAAGGCCGCGGCCCTCGGAATGCTCGACTTTCTGCCGCGTTTCCTGCGTGGCCCGGTCAAGAAGGCGGCCGGACTGTGACGGCGCAATTGCTGAAACTCGCCCGGACACTGGGTGTTCCGGTCGAACAGCTGGCCTATCTGGCCGACGTACCCGATGCGGATCTGCGTGAGTTCCGCCGTCAGGTCACGGATCTGTTCGTGGCCGGACAGGAGGCTGGACTGCATCGGGTTGCCCAGGCGTCCAAGGTGATTCCGACGCCGATCACCGCGAAAATGGTCGCGCGCAGCCGCGGTGCGCTGCTCGCGGCCCGGATGTCGGGCGTGCTCGACCCGTCACACGCGGTAGAGGTTGCCAAGCGTCTGCCGGTCGACTTTCTCGCCGATATCGCCGCCCGACTCGATCCACGCCATTCCGCGGCCATAATCGGTGCTCTGCCCGAGGCGACTATTGTCGCGGTCGGCAAAGAGCTCGCGGCACGCGAAGATTGGATCACCCTCGGCGATCTGGTTGCCTCGATCTCCGATACCGCGGCCCGCGCCACCGAATCCGCACTCGATGGCGTCGCACTCGTCCGCTCGGCCCACCTCGTCGACGATGCCGCACAGCTGGAACGCTTCGTCAACCTGGCTTCTCGAGATAAGATCATCGAAATGCTGTGGGCCACAGCTGAATACGATCTGTGGTCGGAATATCGCGGCGCGCTGGACGTGCTCTCCGAATCCGCGATAGACGCGGTCCGCGCCGCCGCCGAAGAGTTGCCGGTCGAGCAGCGCGATCGCGCGCTGACCGAAATCGCCGATCGGCGTTCTGCTTGGTAACGACGGATCCGACCGGTCACTCGCTGATCGTCGGGCGAGGCAGCCGCGCCTGCGCATCGCGCGGATCGAGTTCCTGATGGCATCGGCACAGACCACGACCGCCTAGGTGTCGTGGTCGCAGGGCTGTGGTGGAGGCGGACACGTTCGCCGAAGGCGGGGCGCTGGATGTCGGCCAGGGCTTCGAGGCGTGTCGGCGGGCATCGCCACCGCGGTCAATGGCAATTGGCGTGCCGCGGAAGCGGATCAGCAGCGATGGGCTGCGCGAATTCGCCGCCAACAGGCTCTGGCAGCTGCGCCGCGGCTTGGTCCGCGACTTCTGGGTGGACGCACAGCCGCCGAAATCGCTAGGCGGCGTTCGTGCCCAGGCGCGGCATCATCGCGGATGCGGTCACCATGACCAAGGCCATCGCGGCGACCGCGAGAAAGACCAGATGCACCGCCGAGGACAGCAGTACCGGAGCCGGGTGGTCGGTGTCGCCGACGCGTGAGTTCACGATCGCGCCGAATATCGCGACACCGACCGAACTGCCCAATGATCGGGCGAACATATTCGCCGAGGTGACCACGCCGCGCTCGGACCATTCCGCCGTCGTCTGCGCCGCGATCAAGGTGGGTGTTGCGACCAGGCCCATGCCGGTGCCGATCACGAAACACGAAGCGGCGACCTGGATCAGCGAGGAATTCTCATCGATCAGCAGCGTGGTTGCGGCACCTATCGTGGCCAGGGTGCTGCCGATCAGCGCGGTCGCGCGAAAACCAATGCGCAGGTACACCTTTCCGGCCTGTGATGCGGCCAGCGGCCAGCCGAGGGTGAGTGCGCCGACGGTGAGACCGGCGATCAGTGCCCCGGTGCCGAGCACACCCTGGGTGAAAGTCGGCACATAGGAGGTCATGCCGAGCAGGATCGCGCCGACCAGCACCGAGACCAGACTGCTGGCGATAATGACCCGTCGCGTGAAAACCCACAGCGGCAGAATCGGATTCGCGGCTCGTCGCTCGACCAGAGCGAACAGCACCAGCACCAATGCGCTGCCGAGGAAGATGCCGATGCCGGTCGGCGACGACCAGGCCCAGGCCTGTCCACCCTCGAGCAAACCGAGAATCAACGCCCCCGCGCCGACGGTGAGCAGTGCCGCACCGAGATAGTCGACGCGCTGCTTGCGGCGAGGGGTGCTCTCCTGGAAGTTACGGACCAGCATCCACCCGGCGAGTGCGGACAGCGGGATATTGATCAGGAAGATCCAGCGCCAGCTGACGTATTCGGCGAACAGTCCACCCAGTAGCGGTCCCACGACCGCCGAGATCGCCCACACACTGGCCAGATAACCCTGAACCTTGGCGCGTTCGGTCAGCGTATAGAGGTCGCCCGCGATGGTCATGGTCATCGGCAAGATGGCGCCCGCGCCGATGCCCTGTACCGCGCGGAAAATGATCAGGCCCAGCATGCTCGTCGCCACACCGCACAGCAGCGAGCCGAGCGCGAAAACCGCGATGCCGAACAGGATTACCGGTTTGCGCCCGACCGTATCGGCAACCTTGCCGTACACCGGAACCGTAACTGCTTGTGTCAGTAGGTAAATCGAGAACAACCATGGGAACTGCGAGAATCCGCCGAGGCTGTCGGTGATAGTCAGCACCGCGGTCGCGATAATGGTGGAATCCAGCGCGACCAGCCCTGTCGCGAGCATCAGCGAAGCAAGGATCGCACCTCGATCGGATCGCAGACCGACGGACGACTCCACTGCCTCGACTGCCACCGACCGGCCCCTCTCCTTCGCTCCACTAACCACCCCGGAGCAACGTATCGCGGCCGCAGCTATTCCCGCACGGAATTATTTCGGGGCTAGGTCGCGATCTGCTGTGCCGTCACCTTGTGGTGGCCTTGTGGCTGGGCACGCATACGTGGGAGCGCCAGGGTGCCGGTAAGAGGGCCCGGCTCCTGAGGCGGTCGTGAGCTTGGTGTGCACGTTCTACTGAATAGTTACGTGCTTGCTGTCGCCGATGCCCTGAAATAGCCTGCTAGATAAGGTGCTGAAACTTCTCAGGTTGTTTATCTACTATTCGTCTCAGTAGTTGTAGCACTGAGGCAAAGGGGCCATGATGCATCGAACAACAACCATGAGCAAGCGCGGTGGAGCACGAGGCAGAGCCCTCGCATTGCTTGTCGGCGTGATCACCCTGGGCACGGTGGTCGGCGCGGGCGAGGCGCTCGCGATTCCGGACGCGCGCTCGGACCACTTGAACAATCGCAGCAGTACCAGCGGTCGCGACACCACCGGCTGGCATCACATCGATCCGTTCGGCTACCACCACGCCCCGCAGAATTCGTTGCGGCGCAACGAACAACAGAACAATCTGCGCGAATACCGCAGCCAGAACGAGTCCGGCACCGATGCCTCCGGCAACCCCACCGGCGGCACGACGACATGGACCCGGGTACCGCGCCCGGACGGTGACGGCTGGACAGTATGCCGCGCCGCGGCAAGGACTTGCTGATGATCACGACTGTGCGAAAGGTCGAGGCATCCACCCTGCTGACGACCGTCGCGGTCACAGTGGGCGCCCTCGAATTCGGTGCCGGGACCGCATCAGCGAGTACCCGGGAACTCGGTGCCGCGACCGCAGCGGCGAGTACCCGAACCGTCGGATCCACTGTCCCCTGTCTCTGGGCGGGCACTACGCACGTTCGAGGCGCGACCGTCGTCGCAGGCGGTCGCGACTTCCGTTGCGAAACCGACAGCCGCGGCGCACCGCACTGGTCGAAGGGCGGGCCGACGAACCGGCCGAGTTCCGTGCCGAACCCAGGTGCGTACGCACATCCGGTCCGGCTGTTCAGCGCGGGCGCACACCAGCCAGGCACCGAATACACCGACTACTGCGTCGGCAACCAGCTCATCGACGGCGCTGACCATGTATACCGGGTGGTCGCGGACAGCAAGGGTGGGCTGCATTGGAAGGCCGCGGGTCCGATTTCGGACTGGACCTTCGATCCCGATTCGCCGCGCCCGGGACCGTCGTCGCGTACCGCGAGTCTGTGCTACGACGGCGGCCTCACCTGATCGCACCTGCGAGATGCGGTGTGGCGCAACGTAAGCGCCACACCGCATCTTTCTAGGGCTGCCAGGTGATCCGATCGCCCTGGAAGTCCTGCGCTTTTCCGCCCTGGTAGTCGTATTCCTCGCCCGTCGGGAATCCGTACCGCCCGGATTCCGCGCCATTGGACACCCACAGATCGCGGATCGCACCCCAGACGACATGTGCACCGGAACGTGGGGACCAATAAATCGCGCCACCGGGGAACAGGTTGTAGCGGCCGTTGTCCGCGCGCGCGGCCGCCTCGTCGGTGAGCGGGAACCCGAGCGCACCGCTCTCCCAGCCGTAGGACCCCCATTTATCGCGGATCGCGCCGCCGATCTGGTGCGCGGCGGTGCCGAGGGACCAATAGATGGATCCGCCCTGGAAAACGTTGTAGTTGCCGAAGCCCGACGGTGTGGACAGCTGACGGGTGACCGGATAGCGCAGCACACCGGTCTCCCAGCCGAGGTCACGCCATTTGTCGCGGATCGGACCGCCGACCTCATTGGCGCCGCTATCGGAATGCCAGTAGATCGAGGCATTGCGCTCGAACGCCTGATACCGGCCGCCGTTGGCGGCATCGAGTTCGGGACCGGTCGGATCGCCGAGCGCGCCGGGGCCGCCCACCTGGTCGTATTCGACCTCGATGGCTCCGCCGACGTCGAACGGACCGACAGGGCGGGCGGTTGCGGTGCCGAGGCCGACGCTCAGCAGCAACGCCAGTGCGGCGGTGGTCGTGAGTGCTGTCCGCGCGGGGCGTACGGTGCGAAATTGCGGCGCCAAATTAACTCCTGAGCAGGTCGTAGTCGAATACGAACTTCGGTGAAGCCGCGAACTGTCGTCAGGGGAGTTGACAGCCCTCTATCCATGGCAGCGCGATATCTGTTAGCCAACCTAGCTATTCCGTGCTTCGCTGAGTGGCTAGCGATAGGGTAAGCCATATGGTCGAGTCGACGAGGATTGTGCTGGCTTCCCGGCCGGAGGGCGCGCCCAACCCGGCGAATTTCCGCATCGAGACCGCGGCACTTCCCGAGCCCGGTGCGGGCGAGGTGCTGCTGCGCACCCTGTATTTGTCCCTCGATCCGTATATGCGCGGACGGATGAGTGCCGCCAAGTCGTATGCGGCGCCGGTCGAGATCGGCGATGTGATGGTGGGTGGCACCGTCGCCGAGGTGCTCGAATCCCGGGACCCCTCCCTCGCGAAAGGTGATGTGGTGCAGGCCTATTCGGGCTGGCAGACGCATCAGATCGCGCCCGCGTCGGGCCTGCGCAAGCTGGATCCGGACAAAGCGCCGATATCGACCGCGCTCGGCGTGCTCGGTATGCCCGGGTTCACGGCGTACTCCGGGCTATTGAAGATCGGGCAGCCGAAGGCGGGGGAGACCCTGGTCGTCGCCGCGGCCAGCGGCCCGGTCGGTTCCGCCGTCGGCCAGATCGCCCGCATCAAGGGGGTCCGGGCGGTCGGCATTGCGGGTGGCCCAGAGAAATGCGCCTATGTGCGTGAAGAATTGGGCTTCGATGCCGCAATCGACCATCGCGCACCGGATTTCGCCGATCAACTGGGGGCCGCGGTACCCGATGGCATCGATATCTATTTCGAAAATGTCGGTGGTGCGGTGGCGGACGCGGTATATCCACTGCTGAATACCTATGCGCGCGTGCCGGTTTGCGGACTCATCGCGAATTATAACGTGACCGGCGCAGCAGCGGGACCCGATCGCCTGCCCGACTTCTACGGTCGCATTCTGACCAAGAGTCTAACTGTGCGCGGATTCATCCAGAGTGAATTCGTCCAGGAGATGTACAAAGACTTCCTGCGCGAGATGTCCGGCTGGATCACCGAGAACCGGGTCCGCTACCGCGAGGACATTGTCGAAGGCCTCGAGCATGCACCGGAGGCGTTCATCGGCATGCTCGAGGGCCGTAACTTCGGCAAACTCGTGGTGCGAGTCGGGTAGCGGACTCGGATCGGACTACACCGGTTGCGGCGACAGCGCGATCTTGGCCGACCGCCCCGGTGTTTCGCTCGCTGCTGCGGCATCGGCGGCGGACTCCAGCGGATAGACGGCCTCCACATCGAGGCGCAGCGCACCGGTCGCCGCCATCCCTACGAGTTCACCGATCAGGCGCCGCATATCCTCGCCGCTGGTCTGCTCGGCCCGCTTGGAGCCCCAAAAGCCCTTGACCACAGCCTGTTTGAAGATCAGCGGACCCGGATTGATGGACAGCGGCTGGCCGGACAGTGCGCCGAACGAAATCAGCTCACCGTCCTGGCCCAGCAGCGAAAGCAGCGCATCAGCTGCCCGCCCACCGACCTGGTCCACGGCGCGCACGATCGGCGCACCCGCCGTCGCCGCGACAGCGTGGTCGAGCCAGCCCTCCGATTCGGTATCGAAGACCGGTTCGAAACCCAACTCCTGCAACGACTTAACGGAAGCTGGGCCGCGAACCAGATTGAGCACATTGAGACCGCGTTGCCGCGCAAGCACATTCACCAGGCGGCCGACCGCACCATTGGCGGCATTGATCGCAATCCAGTCACCGGGCGAAACCCGCAGATCCTCGAGCAGCATCAGCGAACTGAGCGGCATCGCGAGCAACTGTGCTGCCGTCTCATCGGAAATGCTGTCCGGCAGCGGAACCACCTGCGTCGCCTTGGCCAGGAAATACTCGGCCCACACATTGTGGATGCCGGAAACGCTCACGCGCTGACCGACTTCCAGTCCGTTCACATCCGATCCCAATGCATCGATCCGGCCAACGGCCTCGGTACCAGGAACCGCGGGCAGCGCGGGCTTGTAGCCGTAGACCCCGCGAATGGTCGCCAGATCGTGGTTGTGAATGGGCGCGAGGATCAGCTCGATCCGCACCTGTCCGGGCCCGGGTTCGGGCGTCGGCTGCTGTGCGGTGGTGAGCACATCCTTCGGCTCGCCGAAACTTTCGATGACTACGGCACGCATGTGGATTCCTTTCGTCAGTCGTCGGCGAGGGTGACCTGGACGTCGATATTGCCGCGGGTCGCATTGGAGTACGGGCACACCTGGTGCGCCTTGTCGGCGATGGTCTGCGCCTCGGCGGGAGACAGGTGCGGCAGCGAGATCTCCAGGGTGACGGTCAGCTCGAAGCCACCGTCGTCGTTCGGCCCGATGCCGACCTTCGCGCCGACCGCGGAATCGTCGACATTCGCGCCTTCGCGCTTGCCGACCAGGCGCAGCGCACTGTGGAAGCAGGCCGCGTAGCCCGCCGCGAAGAGCTGCTCCGGGTTGGTGCCCACGCCGCTGCCACCCATTTCCTTCGGGGTGTTGAGCGCGACGTCGATCTTGCCGTCCGAGGTGCGGGCGTGGCCGTTGCGTCCGTCACCGGTCGCGAGGGCTTCTGCGGTGTAGAGGGCGGTCATGGCTGACTCTCTTTCGATCGAGGGTGGGACATCAGCGAATCGGCAAGTCGCCGAAGGGTTTCGCGTAGAGCGGTGAATTCATCGGGGGACAGGCCGCTGGCCTCGCCCATTTCTGTTGGCAGGCAACGGGCTTCGGACCGCAATTCGCGGCCGCGCTCGGTCAGTTGGATATCGACGCGCCGTTCGTCGGCCGCTGCCCGGTGACGTTCGACCAGGCCTGCCGCCTCCAACCGCTTGAGTAGCGGCGACAGCGTTCCGGAGTCGAGTAGCAGTACTTCGCAGAGGTCGCCGACGCTGCGGCCGTCGCGTTCCCACAGTGTCAACATCACCAGGTACTGCGGGTAGGTGAGCCCGAGGCGTTCGAGCTTCGGGCGATAGACCGCTGTCATCGCCCGCGACGCGGCATAGAGCCGGAAGCACAACTGCTCGTCGAGGGTGAGGTGATCGGTCATGTCCACTACGGTAGTGGGCAATTAAATTGTGCACAACCCAACTGCGTATGCTCCACGTCACACCCCCTATCGATCCGCTCAGCTGGCGACGCTGCCGCCGCCGATGCCCAGGTAGACGATCATCATTGTGAACAGGAACCAGCCAGCGCCCTGCCAGATCGGCCAACTCCGGCCACGCCGCCACACGCGATAGGTTTGCACGAATGCGCAGATGCCGCCGAGCATCAGCACCACGGTCGGGCCGGTCAGGATCGCGGTTTTAGCGGCGGTGTCACACAGCATCGTCTCCGCGGCCGCGCACGCCCTGCGTTGCGCCGCCCATATCGCGGTGATCACGAAGACGAGCGCGGCCACCACGAGCACCGCCGCCACGTAGATCGCCACCCGGCGAAAGGTCCGCTCGTCCGCCGTCCACCGCTTCTCCAGATCGTTGACCATGATCGATCACCTCAGGGGTGGAGTTGCCGAGGGGCGCCGAGCCAAACGTCGGTCGGTGTCAGGCCTTGCGGCCCACGCCCGCCCAGTACCACGCGGATTCCGGATCGGCCTGGATCGCTCGCACTCGATCCGATATGCCACCGATCAGCTCCGGATGCCAGGTGACGACAGGAACGACGCCCGGTTCGACGATTTCGGTTCCGGCGAATAAGGCTTCGGTTTCGGCACGGCTGCGAGGATTGAATGTGATACCGGCGGATTCGGCCGAGGCCACCACCCTGGCCATGGCGCGGGCGTCGAAATCAGCGGTGGGATGGGTGATCACGAGGTAGCTGCCGGAGGGTACCGATTCCAGCAGGTTCTCGATAATGGCGTGCGGATCGTCGTTATCGCGGAAATACATCATGATCGCGACCAGCATGATGGCGACCGGACGGTTGAGATCCAGAGTCGCGGTCAAGGAGGGATCGCGCATTATCGACGCCGGATCATGCAGATCCGCATGTATGAAGGCTGTTTTGCCCTCATGGGTGCTGGACATGAGCGCCCGCGCGTGCGCGAGGACGATGGGGTCGTTGTCCACATAGGCCACGCGCGCGTCCGATGCGATGGCCTGGGCGATTTCGTGGGTATTACCCGCGGTGGGTATGCCGGTGCCGATATCGAGGAACTGGGTGATGCCAGCGTCGACGATGTAGCGCACGGCGCGGCCGAGGAAAGCCCGGTTGGCTCGGGCCATACGGCGGATCGCCGGAATATGGGTGGCTATGGCATCGCCGAGCGCACGGTCAGCCGGGTAATTATCCTTTCCGCCGAGCCAATAATCGTAAACACGAGCTTCATGAGCCACACTCGTGTCGATTTTGGTCGGCAACCCAGTGGCGGTTTCAGCCCAGCTATCCGGCATGACGATTCCCTCCTGTGGGCGGGGCGGGGTGTCGGGTCCCGCAACCGCCGAGCCGCCCTCGGTCGGCGGCCCTATCCGGCGAATTTTCCTCGCTCAGGATAGGGGTGGCGAACGTCCGGCAGGCTGGGATTCGGGCTGCATTAGGGGATCGATTTCGGTGTGTCGGCTGCGTCACATGATCTTGATGAGGTTGAATCTATGAGGTCAACGCGCTGCAGCGGTTCATTGCGAAGTCTCTTCTTCTCCCGGCACCCCGCATGCGACAAGGAGCATGAAAGTGAGCATGATTCTCGCCGCGTTACACGACACCGTACTAGCCGAGATCAGTAATCCGACACCGGAGGCGCCGCCGATGGCGGACAAACTGATGCAAATGGGCCAGTATTTCACCTGGCTGATTCAGTTGTCCGGAGTCACCGCCATTACCTACGGCGGTGGTCGGTTCGCCTGGGAAAAATGGTCCGGGGGCGGGCTGCAGTCGCCGAAGATGATTGCCAGTGCGATGGCCGGTGGCGCGGTCGCCGCTAGTGCGGGCACGATCATGAATTCCGTTCTTTAGCGACCGCACAGCATCCGTTCGAATCGAGCGCCCGCACGAATAGTCGTGCGGGCCTTCATCGACCCTGAGCGAGGGGATTCGATATGTCGCCGGCCTCGGAACTGGAGCATCGGCTCGCGCTCACCGAAAATCCTTATGGCCCGTTACCATCCGTGCGTGCCGCGCTGCGTGGCGCACGGGTGGCGGCGAACCGTTATCCGGAGTACCTGCCGCGCAGGCTGCCCGGGATGATCGCCGAAAGGCTCGGTATGCCGCCCGAGCAGGTGGTGGTCGGCGCGGGTGCCACCGGGGTCATCACGTATATCCTGCGCGAGTTCGTCGCGCCCGGCGACGGTGTCGTGATGGCCACGCCGACCTTCGACGGATATCCGCTGCTGACCGAGGCCATTGGCGGTCGGGCCGTCGAGATTCCACTGACTGCGGACGGTCATCAGGATCTCGACGCCATGGGCGATGCCATCGATATGCGCACGCGGGTAGTTGTGCTGTGCAGTCCGCACAATCCGACCGGTACCCGCATCGGACAGGCCGAACTCGAGGGTTTCCTCGATCGAATCGATCCGTCCGTCACGGTCGTGCTCGACGAGGCGTACATCGACTTCGTCGCGGTGGCGGATCGGATGGCTACGACTGACCTGACGGCTCGGTATCCGAATCTGGTTGTGACGCGGACCTTCTCGAAGGCGTACGGAATGGCGGCGTTGCGGGTCGGGTATGCGATCGGCGCGGTGCCGGTGATCGCGCGAATTCGACGGTGGCAGTTGCCGTTCCGGGTGACGGCTCTGGCCGAGGCCGGTGTGCGAGCGTGCTATGACGCTGAGGCGGAATTGGCGGTGCGCACCGCGGCGATCACCCACGAATGCGGTCGGCTCACCGAGGGGTTGCGCGGGCTCGGCTTCGCGGTGCCGACGAGTGCGGCGAATTTCGTGTACCTGGATTCCTGCGGCAATGCCGAAATCGACCGGCTTTGCTCGGCTTTCGAGCGCGACGGAATCCAGGTCAAGCATTGCGGCACGGGTATCAGGATCACCGTCGGCAATGCCGTGGCGACGGATGCGGTGCTTGCCGCGTCGCGCTGAACTCCGGTGGGGGTCCGAGGTCACCCGAGCTGGGGACTTCGCCCAATGACGGACATTCGTTCGCGGACCATAGTGGCACTCGTAAAATCCGAAACTACTGATGCTCGTCACCTACCTAGTCGGTGACTATGAGTGGCGTCAACTCGGTGAGGGGGAGTCGCTGCTGTGGGTTTGTCTGCCGCACTCGCCATTGTTGTTCTACTGTGCCAGGGCTCGGCTGGTCGGTGGTTCAAAAGGCCGTGCGCAGCCCAGCGTTAACGGTACGAATAGCGCGGGCGCACGTTCGGCGGGACATGACTGGCCTGTCAGAGCCCCAGGGAGAGGGATGGCAGCTCGGATGGTGACAAGTCCGATTCCACACCACCAATCGCCGGTCGATCCCGATGATCGACGGGTGGCATTGTTCAGTCCGGAATTCGCCGCGAATCCGCACCATTTCTACCGAGAGATGCGTCGACGCTATGGCGCGCTGGTACCGGTTTATCTTGCCCCAGGTGTACCCGCCACCCTGGTGATCGGTTATCGCGCCGCGATACGAATCCTGCACGACCCCGAGCACTTTCCGGCCGATCCGCGGGCTTGGCAGCAAACTGTCCCGGCCGATTGCCCGGTGCTTCCGGTCCTGGAATGGCGTCCGAATGCGTTGCGTAGCAGCGGGATCGAGCATGCACGCTACCGACAGGCGAATACCGCGAGCATCGGCGAGGTCGATCTACACGCGCTGCACGCCACGGTAGAGAGTCTCGCCGCCCCACTGATCGATGGTATGCCCGAGGCTGGCACGGTCGATCTGGTAGACGAGTACGCCTTCCCGCTCGCTTTCGCGGTCGTCAATGCCATGATCGGCTGTCCCCCTCAGATCGGGGAGGAGGTCGCGGCCGGAATCGCGGCGCTGTTCGACGGTATCGACGCCGACAAGGGCAACGTCCTGCTCGCCGAGGCGCTGGCGCGGTTGATCGCGCTCAAACGAGCCGAACCCGGTGACGACATCGCCACCCGACTGATCCATCACCCGAGCAAGCTCGACGATATGGAATTGATCCACCAACTCGTCGTTCTCTACGGCGCGGGGATCGAGCCGCAGCAGAACTTGATCGTCAACACCTTGCTGCTGATGCTCACCGATGACCGATTCGGCGGCGACATACTCAGCGGGAGCCTATCGACCCGCGATGCGCTCGACGAGGTCTTGTTCACCGATCCCCCGATGGCGAACTTCTGCGTCACCTACCCGCGTCAACCGGTTCTGATCGACGATGTCTGGCTTCCGGCACATCAACCCGTCGTGATCAGCATGGCCGGCTGCAATAACGATCCGGCTATCAGCGTCGGTGAACACACCGGCAACCGTTCGCATTTGGCGTGGAGCGCCGGACCGCACGCCTGCCCGGCCCGCACCGCGGCATACCTGATCGCGCAAGACGCCATAGACCAACTCCTGGACGCCCTGCCAGGTATGCGGCTGGCGATTCCCGCCGAGAACCTGACCTGGCGACCCGGTCCCTTCCACCGGGCCTTGTCGGCCCTCCCGGTCATCCTTTCCTAGATAGGGCCGTGCGGCACCGGCCGCACCGCGATGGTGCTCGAGGTCTCGAGTTCGACCGCTATCCGGGCGCTGCCGGTCGCGTCGGCGGTCACTTCTCGTTCCACCGCACCGTGGATCAGATACTGGCCTCGGGGGGTGAGTTGATCCAGTACTAGCGCGAATCGGCCCGGTCCGAGGCCGGGGCAGACGACAGCGTCCAGGCCGTAACCATCGGAAACTGCTTTCGCCACAAGGACATTCGGATGTGGCAAGTCGAAGATCCGAGGCCCTGCGTTCCATTGCGGTGGCCGGGGGCGCGACATCATGTCGGTGAGGGCGTAGGTGCGACCGAGCCCGCCGAGACCCAGCATGCCGTTGGCATGTAAGGAGGCCGCATCGAAACTCCAGACCCCCGGTTGTCGAGCATCTCCGCTGAACCCCAGCTGCTCGGTCGCCGCTGTCCAGAGTTCGGTGCACCACTCGGATTCTCCGCATTCCTGTGCGAGCAGCATTGCCGCTGCGAATGATTCGGCGTTGGTTGCCGCCTGCGAGCCCCAGTCCGCGACGATCGGAGATTCGGATCCGCCGGTGCCGAGGTGCCGGAACCGGTCGGTGGTCAGCCATTCGCGCAGCAGTATTTCCCATGCGCGCCAGGCGAGGTCGGGCAGTAGCGGCGCGACGAAAGCCGCGACCGACGCGGTGGTTGCCGGTCCTCGGAATGCTCGTGCGGTGAAGCCGAGTCCAGAGGCGATGAAGGAGACGATATCGCCATCGGCGGCGGTGAACTCGCTATCGAGGCCGCGTTGGAAGCGGCGGCTGATGTCGGCGGCGTGGCTGGTCCCGACCAGTGCGTCGAGTATCGCGACGCCCGCCGCGCTCACCGCATTGCAATACGGAAAGACCAGGCCGTGCCTGCGGCGGCGGCCGACCGGCAGCGGTTCGCACGGCCACAGGCCGAGGTCACCGCCGAAGTTCCGGATCACGATGTCGTTGATCGCAGGGTGGTCGTAGGCGAATTCCTCGGTGGGGGACCAGGAGAAGGTCAGCGAGCCGGGTGTGTCGAAGCGGCGGTCACCGGTCGCCTGCCCGAACATGGCGAGTTGCAGGTTGAGGTAGCCGGTGAACATGATGTTCTGTGGCACGTCGATCGGATCCGCGCGTCGCGCGCGAAAGTCCCAATTGCCCAATAGATTCTGGTGGTGCCAGTATCCCCAGACCGCTTGGTCCTGCATGCGTGTGAGGACGGCGAGTTGTGCGCGGTGCAGTGGTCCGCGCAAAGCGGGGGTATGCGAGTATCCGTACATCGCCAGTGCCCAGCCGATGGCATTGAGCTGATACCGGTACTGCTGCAACGGGCCCGCACCCTCGGCGTCGAAACCGTCCCAGTTCTCCAGTGGCTGCGCGGCGATGCTCATCAGATATCGCAGCAATCGCAGCTGATCGACATCGGCCTCGGTCACCTCGGGCGTACCCAGCCGGTGGTCGAGCGGCACCGGATTCGTCCGCGCCGAACCTCGCCGCCCGGCCAAATAGTTTTCCCGTTCGATCCCGAGCCGGCGAGCGGCGCCATGCCGGACGCGCTCACGAATCAACCCGAATGCCGAAAGCCCCACCGCGACAACAGGAGCACCCCACCACACCCATGTCATCGGTCCCGGCATGTCGCCGTGCACCTGCGTCAGCGCCGCGGAGACCGCGGCGGCGAAGAGCACGATCGCCGGCAGGGTCACATAATCCGACCGCGCCACCGAACGGAAGGCAAATGCCCAACTCGCGGCGGCCAGTACGCCGATGAAGGCGGCAATATGACCGGCCACCACGACAAACGTCGGCACGGCCACGACCGCTATTGCGACCAGCGGTGCGACCGCTCCAGCGACCAGCAGACCGCGGCCTCGGCGCACCGCCGCACTAGCGACAGCGACCTCGGCCCAGAGGAGCACGGCGTGGCCGACGACAACCTCGGTAGCGAAGGTGTGGTCGAGCGGCGGCATCGCGTACAACAGACCGGCGCCCGGAATGATGAGTCCGGTGCCGAAGGCCCGCCACGCATCCGACAGCCCGAGAGCTTGGGGAAGGACCGCCGCGGCGGTCCAGACCAGCGAGGTGAGCACTAGAGTGCGCCGCAACCATCGGGAGGTCGCGGGTCCGCGCAGGCGAATATTCGACGTGGACTCCTGAACCGGTGCAGCTGTGCTCATGTCGACTCCTGTGGTGTGCGCGCCGCCGCTGGCCGGGTGGGCACGAGAAGGGCTGTCGTATGCGAGGGTTCGACGAGATGCCCGGAGACGGCGATTTCGAGTGGATGACGATTCGGCCGCCGGCCCTGGCGACGGGCTCGAAAGGCGCGGTGGATACGCACACCACGCGGCCCGAACACCAGGAGCCCGGCGAGCAGCACACAGCACACCATGCTCTTCACACCTCTCCATTCCGGTCTGTCGAACTCCAGAATGGGACCATAAGTAGGTCTACGGCATCGGTGATCGCTGTACGAACTTGCGCCACCTGTTTCGTCGCGACGAAATGGGATTGTGTAGGTAGCGACTGTTGATAGGTAATTGCCGAGAATTATCTATCTATGTGTATTCCCTATTGAACCGGTCGGTGCGTGCCGAGTAGCTTGTTGCCCATCGAGATCAGCTCGTCCCTAGCAGGCACTTTGTACTGTGCTGAGCCGAGTCCAACGAGGTTGGGTAATGAAAATTTGTGATGTCCTCAATTCGGCAATCTGTCGGTTGTGGTGAAAGCGCCGCCGGGCCGGTTGGTGCGCGAGGTTGCGATAATCGGCACCGGAATGATCGGAACATCTATCGCACTCGCCCTGCGTAAGCAGGGAATTCTGACGTATTTGTGCGATCGGGATCCGTATACGGTCGCCATGGCGGCGGCGCGGCGAGCGGGAGTCGTCGGTCTGCCCGCGGCGCCGGTCGATATCGCGGTGTTGGCCGTGCCGTCGAGTGATATCGCGACAGTGCTCGCCGAATGTCAGGTCAAATCGATGGCACATTTCTATACCGATGTCGGCAGCGTCAAAGTGGCTCCTACGGTTGATGCCGAGCTGATCGGCTGCGATGTGAAGAACTATGTCGGTGGTCATCCATTGGCCGGTCGTACGCGTTCGGGTCCGCTCGCCGCGTCAGCTGATGTGTTTCGAGATCGACCGTGGGCCCTCACGCCGGGTGCGGATACGGATCCGGCCGCGATCGACGCCGTTGTCGAGTTGGTCGGTCTGACCGGTGCACACCCGGTCATGATGACGCCGTCCGAGCATGATCGGGCCGTGGCCAGGATCTCGCATGTGCCGCATCTGGTCGCGTCGGCATTGGCGGCGAGCATTCGAGGCGCCGACGACGCGGTGTTGCGGTTGTGCGGCAGCGGGATTCGGGATGTCATGCGATTCGCCGCGGATGAGGCGCCGCTGTCGACGGATATCTTGCGAGCCGATGCGATCGAGGTATCGAAAGTGCTGGCCGAAATCGCCACCGAATTGAACACTGTGGCCGGTTCGATGCGGGAGTTGAGCGCGCGGCCGAGTCGTGGACACACTGATTCGGCTACCGATGTCTTCGCTGCTGGGGGCGGCGGGCGGCTGCCTGCGCGACCTTCTCCCGGGTATCGCTGGGAATGAGGGTGATGATATCGGCTCGCGAGTTGATCATCAGTTTGCTGAAGATCGAGGCGATCTGTGCGTCAACCGTCTTGAACGAGATGCCACGACTTGCCGCGATCGCCGTGTTGGTCCAGCCTGCTGCGGCGAATACCGCCACTTCGCGTTCGGCGGCCGATAACTCGCTCCATTTGGATGGTCGGTGCCGACGGATCGGGTGGTCGAGTGCCAGCTTGTTCAACGACAGAGTGCCGAGCGCCAGTCGAGCCACTTCGTCGAATTCGGTTCGAAGTATCGCTCCTTCGTGTGTGGCGGCTGCGAAGGCCTTGTGTCCGAGCACATCTCGGGCTACCGCAATCGCCTTATCGGTTTCGGTGGCGAACGGTCCGAGGTTGGCGATGTTCACGCCGAGTTGCTGCCGTACCGTGCCGGCACCGCCGACGAGATTTGCGATCTCCGTCGCCAAGCAGAGCACTGAATCGGGCTGTGCGCCATGGTCGACGCGTGCGTCGGCGACCAATCGTGCCAGTGTCCACGTCCGGATATGGACCGCCCAGATCGCTCCCCACTGGTCCCGCATAGACAGTTGACTCCTCAGCGCGGTACGCCCGACGGCCAACGCCTCATGTGGATCACCGTGCTTGGTCAGTGCTATCGCCCAGGCCAATTCGGCCCAGGACTGTGCCCATCCGGCACCCGACCGCGTGGCACGGTCGAGGTAGCGCTGTGCGATCTCCAATGCCTGTGCCGCGGTGCCGAGCAGTCCGGCCGCCAGGGCCTGGAACAATTCGCTCATGGCGGCACCGCCCTCATCGCCATCCGCGCGTAACCGCTCGCGCGCACGTGCCAGGACCACAATCGAGCGCGGATCATCCGCGAAGAGCAGTTCGGTACCCAAGGCGAAGTCGACAGGAGCCGGCAGACCGAGATCGGCCATCGGATCGTCTCGCCAATTCGATCTCGCTGCCGCATCCGTGACGCAGGCGGCGACGCATTCATCGAGCATCTGGGCGGCCTCGTCGTGCACGCCCTGACACGAGGTCAACCATGCGGTCAGCGCCATCGAGGCGGTCTGCAGTTCAATGGGCTGGGGATCGAGACCGCGGGTCGCTTCCAGGGTGCGCATCGCCCACCGGCGGGACTCGCGCAGGGAACCCAGGAAGAACGGAAGACGCAGGGCGATCAACCCGGTCGCGATCTCCAATCCGATCGCGGACTCTCCGGGTGTGATGAGGCTGCTGTCCATCGCGGTGAGCAGGTTGTCCCACGCCGCACGAGCCCAGTCCAGCAACTCTTGCTCGGCCGGGCCGAACCAATCGGCCCCAGCGCGGACGGCCTTGTCCCGGTAGTACCGTCGGTGCCTGCCGGCCAACCGTTGCCACTCCGCCCCCGCCGATCGCTCGTTCAGCCGCTGCTGCGCGAAGACTCGCAAGCTTTCCAACAGTGAATACCGGACCGAATTAGGTGTCAGGTGCACCGTGACGAGCGATTGGTCCACGAGACGTTCGAGCAAACCCTCGATCTCGTCGCGAGCGATGCCAGCGCCGTCGTCGTCGGCGCATACCGCCTCGATCGCTTCGAGTTCGGCCCCCACATCGCGCCTCGACGTGCCGTGATCGTCGTCCGTATTGCTGTCGTAACCGGCGGCGAAGACCGACATGCGCTCGAAAAGCAGGCGCTCGTCGTCCTGGCAGAGGTCGTAGGACCAGGCGATGACATCGTGGATGCGCCAATGTCTTTCGTCTGCGCCGACCCGTGGGCCATGCGACCAGCGCAGCCGTCGGTCGTCGTCCTCCCCGCTGAGATCACGCAGGATCATCGGCAACGGTTGCCGCGTCAGCCGGGCGGCGGCCAGCCTGATGTAGAGGGGATGGTTGTGTACATGCCAGCAGATCGAACCGGCGACCGCGGCGTCGTCATCACCCGCGATAGGGTGACCGGTCAACTCCGCTCGGGCGCGGAACAAAGCGAGCGCCTGTTCGCGTGACAGTGCCGGGACCGGCACCAATTGCTCGTCGACCCAGCCGATGGCCTCGCGGCTGGTGGCCAGTACGGTCAGTCCGGGCACCGCATCCAGCAACGCCGCAATCGCCTGTCCGGCACCGTCGAGTACGTGCTCGCAGTTGTCCATCACCAGAATGGCCTGCGGATTGCGGCTGGTGCCCTCGGTCTTGGTCAACTTATCGATCAAGGCATCCCAGGTCGACCGGTTCGAGAAGTCCATGTCGATGATCGAGTGAGCGAGCTCGTCCTCGACCGCCGTCGCATCCGAGCCCGCGGGGAGTCGGGCCAGCCGGACCCAGTGAATCGGCACCCGCCGCGCCTTGTGATAGCGGTGGACGGCTTCAGTCGCGAGCCGGGTCTTACCGATGCCGCCCGTGCCGATCAAGGTAATCAGTCGCGTCGAAGACAGAAATAAGGTTGCGATTTTTTCCAGCTCTCGTTCTCGTCCGACGAAATCACTGGCCGCTGTTGGAAGAGAACCGCTACCGAAGGGGCGTTGCGCTGACACATCGAGCAGAGTAGCCGGTCGGTCCGACACACTGCCAACGAAATCTCGTGAATCCACCGCTCTGCGGATGTGTGAAATCTACCTATCAGTTGATGATTGTGACACCGCAGGGTGAGTCGACGTTGCGGGATTCGGCATGCGCCTAGCAAATATTGCGGGTGGGCGGATATACACGAGAGTTGACGGCGTTCGAAAAATGCGTGCTGACCATAGTCTTCGCTATGTTCGCATCGGCGGTCCATCGTGACCATGTGGGCCGACCCCACGGCCGGATCGTCGGCTAATCAGAGATTGGGCTGGACTAACTGAAAGATTCTTCCGCTGTCGAACTGTCCGAGTAATTTTATGTCATCGATCCGGTCGATATTCTGCACCCGGCGAAAGATCTTATCTGGGGCTGCTCGATATGGAGTTCAGCGACTATATGGCCATCGTGACCACGTCATCCGGTTGATCGGCTATGCTTTTGGTATCCGTTTACTCGATTTATTCATGGCCTCATTGCGGATCCTGGTCGAGACATGGACCGGTACGCTCGTGCCGCCCATCGTGTGGCAACAATCGACGCGTCTTCGTAGCCTGGTTCGTCGTGCGAGTCTCTTCGCCAATGCTCTGTGCAAATGCTGACCATGCTGGCGGTGGCAGTTCAACGGTAATAGCGATCCGAAGTGCCAGCACTGCTGAATCGGCTCATTACGCCGCACCTCGGCCAGCAATCGTGATTCACCCCGGCGGGTACTGATGTCGGACCACTACCTAACTGCGGAGACTCATGTGGAGATATTTCGTTCGTGCGCATCGTCGAACTTTATGAGCGGAGCGGCAGAAAGGTTGGATGGCATGGCGGATCGACCGCTGACTTCTATCGCGGCGCCTATCGGTATCGCCCATATCGCGGCTGTCCCAGGGGGTACTGATGCGCTGCACAGGCGAGTTCATGAGTTGCGGTCCATGGGTCTGGTTTTCGCGGCGAAGGCCATCGAGAAGGAGATGGCGGATTTGGGGATAGCGCAGTCTGTGCCCCGGTGACTCGGAAATTAAGTATCAGCAAGATGGGCTCCGGCCCGGCAATCCGCCCCGAAGCGTCCGGGCGTGGGCTTGGCGCACCCGTTACCGATGATTCGAAGCTACCTATCCGGTCATGCTTATCGCGATCTGTCTGCCCGAACGCGACCTGGAGTGTGGCTGTGAGTCGATCGCTATGGATCGATCCGCGACTGCTGCGTACCCGGGGGGCCGCGTTCGAGGAGATCGGCGATGAGGTCCTGCAGGTAGTGCAGCGGTTGGACGCAGTGCTGTCCGCGGAGGGCCGGTGGTGGGGCGATGACGATGCCGGTGCGGAGTTCGGGAAGTCCTATGGGCCGGATGCACAGCAGGCTGTTGTCGCCCTTCGCGATATGGCCAAGGTGTTGCGCGGTTTCGGCAGACAGGTGACGGAGGCGGCTGACACTGTCGAGTCCGCGGATCAGGCCGGTGGCAGTTCAGTGGGAGACACCGCTGCGGCCGCCGACAATGTGGTGCGTCCTGCCGAGGAGGCTGGGGTGCCCGAGTCCGATCATGCGTCGGCCGCCGGATCGCCTCCGCTGCGCTCTCCGGATTCGCATTCTTCGTCCGCAACGCGAACTGTCAGGGCGCAAAACGAGCCGGAGCTCCGGATGGACACGCGTGGTGAAGTGCGTATGCCAGCGTCAGGCGCCGATCCGTCCGTTGGCACGGCGGCGCGCCCGCGGGCGGATCTACCTGATGTCTCCGACGGTGCTGACAGCCACGTTGCCGACAGTGCTGTTGGCCGTGCCGAGGGGCTGCAGAGGCAGCGGTGGTCGGAACCTGCTCGTGCTTCCGCGCCGGGTGTCGGTAATCCCGATCGACCTGTTCACCCGGACGTGCCGACGGCCGTACAGCCTGGGCGTGAGCCGTTGGGACGCGGTGTTGTCCCGACGGGCCGGACCGGCGCGCGCGCACCCGTGGTGAGTGCACGCGGGGATCGGAAGCCTTCGGCCACGCCTTGGTCCGGGGCCGAAAACCCGGCAGGCCGGCCGTCTCCACTCGCCGGGCCCGCCCGCGAGGGAAAGCCCACACCGGAGAAGAAGCCCGCGAGCGCCCGACCGCGGAGTCGAGGTGAGGGGTCCTCGGTTGCGGCAGGTCCGACGACTCGACCGCGGACCGGGAACGCGATCATGCAACTGGCACAGCAGTTGTCCGAGCGGCACGGTGTCGAGGTGTCGGGCTTCGAGGCCTCTGACCTCGATGCGGCCGTGGTGGGAGAGTTTCTCGCGGCGATCGATGACGTGCTGACGAGGCATCGACTGATCGATATCCGCGGCATTGCGATCGGGACTGTCGCCGAGGGGTGCGTCGTGTGCGTGGGCCGGGCGCGGACTACCGATGCGGATGCGTCGGCGTACTCGTGGTCGGTAACCCTCGATGGTGGACTGGCGGCCGATCCGGAACGGCTCGACGAGATCCTGCGGAACCAGCGTCGGCCGGGTGCCGCCGTCGCGCAGGCGGATACGCGAACCGTGTATGCGGCCACGGTTCGGGAATTCGGTCGCGCCTTCGACCTCGCCGGTGCGGGGCAGGCACGGAATCGGGCGCAGCGGATCTTGATCGGCGAGTATTTGCGCGGCGACAGCGGCTACCACAATGCCGGACTCGCTCGGGTGGTGGCCGGATACAAGCGTTGGCGTGACCAGTTGAGCGGTGCGAGCTTCGACAACGGGCAGTTCGACGCCGGTGCGGCGCTGGCCGACGCCTTCACCGACGTGATGCTCAACGGGGACAAAGCCACCGAACCAGCGAAGACGCTGTGTGGTCTGCTCACCGACACCGCGGCACAGGTGTCGGTGGCGCGCGGTGGCGTGCAGGAGCGGTGATCGGCTGCAGCAGTGGGGAATTCGAATTGAGGTTGGTCGTATGAAGCAGTCTGACGCCGACGGCGCGCACACCGACCGGGAGTCGCTGTCCACTGTGCAGACCGTCGACGACGAGATGACGTGTTCGGCGAAAGAGGTCGCGGCGGAGGTCGCGGAGTCGGGCCCGCCCGGGTGGCGGTCGATGACGGCGGTCTTCGCACTGACGGTTGCCGAGGAGACGGTCGAGATCGTTTTCACCGTGGATGACCGGTCCGTGCAGGTGGATCCGCCGGAGGCGCTGCTCGCCTCGGTGCGGCGGCTGCGGGAGCTGTCGGCGCGGCTCGAGTATGGGCCGTGGTGGCGGCTGCTGGTCTGGTCGTCCGATGGTGGCGAACCCGAATTCGGTTACGACTACGGTGACGAGCCGTTTCCGGACGGTCAGATGTTCGCGCCGGAGGTGTATCGAGCCGATCTTGCGGAGTATCCGCGGGATCGGCTTCCGGTGTGGCTGGCGGCCTATGTCGGTCACGGCGACCGGCAGACGCGCAGCCCGCGGTCGGCGGTTGCCGCGGTGCGCGCCGATCGGGCCGCCGGGGTACGGCCGGTGCCGATGGAGAATCAACTGCCCAATCTCCCGGCGCTGTGGGCGAGATGGGCGGTTTTGTCGGCGGCGTTCGTCGCGGTCGGATCGCGGTTGGGGCCGCGCATACTGCCGTCGCTGGGCTGGTTCGAGAGTTCCCGGCGGGCTGGTTCGACTCTCTATGTGCTGCCCGGGGGGCGTGCGGTGCTGTCGGGCGGGGTCTGGGATCCGCCGGAGCTGGATGCGGTGTACAACGGGGACGCGCCGATGCCGAGTTTCTATGCTGGAGCGCCGGATTGGGTGGCGGACTCGGTGCTGAATCCGCGGGCCGCGGCTGGACTGCTGTCGTTCTGCTACTGGTGGGAGCAAGGGCAGTGGTTTCGGGGGGAATCTCCATCGCCCGAGCAGTGCGGTTCGGCGGTTCCGGGAGTATGGACCGCAGGCACCGTGGTCGACATCGTGACGCGCCTGGTGCCCGATGCGCCCGAGCCACGGGTGCGTGCCGCGGCCGATGTGCTGGTGCCGGTCGCGCAGGCGGGGCTCGTTACTCGGACGACGGTGACAGATGTTTTCGGCGATGCGGACGGTTTCGACATCGACGCTGCGCTGTATCAGTTTTCGATCGCGGGCGTCACGGCCAGAGAAGGGCAGCGCGAGATGTCGGCCCAGGATGCTATCGACCGTATCCGTACCTACATCCTGGATCAGGGACTTGATACCACCGGCTATCCGCTCGCTGAGTTGACCGCGGAGCGCGTCGAGGTCGGCTGGATGGTGTACGTGCCGGTGCCGCGTGGTGAGATCGCGATCGGCCGGGCGATCTTCTATATCGCCGACGACGGGGTGGTGGAACATTCGACGTCCTCGATCGCACCTTCGGTGTATGTGACCGGTTTCGAACAGCGCTACCGGCGCCGTCTGGGGTCACTCGCCTGACCTCGACCAACGAGATGGTTCCTGGACAGATAAGCGGAGGGGGTGGGGCGTGACGACCGCGTTGCAGCTGTTGTCGGAGTTGCCTGCCCCGATTCAGGCCGTTGTTTTCGGTGCGGAGATCCCCCGGATGGACACCGATGCCGGTCGGCGGGTGAGTGCTGCGTGGCAGCGGGCGAGCGAGGAGCTCGAACAGATCAGGCAGCGGCTCGACGCGGAAATCGCACTGCTGCCGGAGGCGGTGCGCGACAGCCTCGGTGGTCAGATCCACGACGCTGTGCAGCCGCTTCCCACGGCGGTCGCCGGGTCCGGTGAGTTTTGCAAGTCAATGGCGCACTACACCGATCGCAGCACCGCCGATACCGACAAACAGGGCTACACCATGTACGCCTTCGGTGCGATGACGGTTTACCAGCTCCTGCTGGCTGGGGGCTGGCATCCGTTGCGGGCGTTGCAGGTGCTGTCGGAGGCGAGAGCGGAACATTTGGCCCGGTTCGCGGCTTTCGTCGCAGAGCGTGCTGGAGCCGGCGCGGCTGCGGTGGCCGAGCGTGCCGGTCTGCTGCTCATGCAGGCAGGCGGGTTCGCCGCGTTGACCGCCGGTGTCGATGCCGGTGTGCAGCTGGGGCAGATCCTCGGGATTCTGAACGGGCATCGCGACAGTGTGGATTGGGACTCGGTCGCGACTGCTGGGGTCGCTGGTGCTGGTGCTGGTCTCGGTGGGGCACTCGGCGGCCATCTGGCTCAGGCCGTCGTTCCGCATGCCGCCCCGGCACTGCTTGGGCGAGCCGTGGTCGCGGCGACCGCGGGCATCTCGGGTGTGATCGGCGGTGCCGCCGCGGCCGCCGCGATGACCGGTCAGTTCCAGCTGACGCTGGCAGCGCTGGCCAGTGGCGCCGCCGTGGGGATGGCATCGGCGCACGCGCAGGCCAGGGCGCATCCGGACATGGCAGCACCTACCCCGCCCGCGGCCGAAAACGTGGGCGCGGGGCTGCATGCGGACGAAGTTGTCCGATCGGATGCTCCGGCAAAGAAACCGGTTTCCGCAGTGGGAATTTCGGAGAACAGCGTAGTTGCCGAAACACCGGTCCACGGTGCTGGGGGCGAGGATTCGGCTGCCTCGGCTACGAATTCCGGTGCCGGGGGCGAGCCGGATGCCGCGCTGTATCGGCGGTTGAACGAGCTGCGGGAACAGGAGTTGGCGGAAGCCCGGACGGCTTCCGGCGATGCGGCCGTATCCGGATCCCAGCATGGTGCGGAGTGGCCTGAGGAGAGCGGTAGCTCGAATGGTATGGCGCACCCCTCCGGCGATCCGACCGCCCCTGGTGTCGATGCGGCCGAATTGGCCCGCCGTGTGGCGGTGCGCGATGAGGCGCGCGCCGAGCTGGCGGCATCACTTGGGGTGTCGCCGCAAGAGGTGCGGCTGTGGGGGCGGCGGGTACTGGAAGAGGCGATCGGCAAATGCGATGCGTTACTCGGAGCGCTGGGGGACGAAGGCTGGGCCCTGCTGGATCCGGCGGTCCGGGCGAGAGCGCTGGACGATGTCGTGCCCGGAACCGTGGACTGGGCTCGGAAACTTACTGAGGACTACGGCAATACGGCTTCGGTGCAACAGTGGCTGGCGGACTCTGGGATGACGGGACAGCGGGCAGATGCCGCGGATGGTTCCGAATTGCCAGCGGTCCGCCGGGCTGCCGAGACAGAGGGCGCTGCACCGGTCGTCCAGTTGCTGGACCAGTTGGACCGGTACGTGGCGGCGGAGACGCACGTGAGTTCGGCGGATGGGCGTGCGGCGGACGGTACGTGGGATCCCGCTCATCCTCAGTACGCGGTGGCACGATCCGAGCAGGGATCGGGTGTGGACCGGAGCGCGCACCAGTCTGCGGAAGCCGCACCAATCGCTGGCGAGAGCGCAGGGGTGGTTGCCGAACCTTCCGGCGAGGCGGGGGCGCAGCGAGTACCCATCGACACCGACGGGGCGGCCCCCGATGCTGCGACGGCTGGTGCTGACGGAGCACCTTCGTTGGAGCAGTCGATTCGTGAGTACGGTGCGCGGGCGGGTGCGGACGCGGTGGCAGGGGCGCGGGCGTCGGATTTCAAGGCACTGCAACGTGAGTCGGCCCGGGCGGACACCGAGCTGGCCAAATGGTTGGGATTGTCGGACACCGAGTTCCATTCGATGTCGCCGTCGCGATTGCGTTCGGCGATCGAGTGCTGGGTCGAGCGCGCGGAGCAGTCGCCGCACGTGGCTGAACAGGCGCGGGAACACGCGGGTGGATTGATCGGCGATGAAGTGCGCCGGACACTGGCCGCTGATCAGAGCAGCGGCCGGTTCCTCGCTGGTGCTGGGGAGTTGCGTGAGGGACAGGCGGTGTCCGGGGATCTGCGGGATAGGTTGCGGCAGTGGGTCGGTGCTGATGCGGCGACTGTGGACCGATGGACGGATGCGCATCAGGCATTCGACCGGCTACTGAAATCTCCGCAATTGGTGTTGCGACTCGGTGCCGAGGAGGGTACCGCCGATCCGGAGATCGCCCTGGATCGTGCCCGCGCCCTGCGCGAACGGGAATTGGCGGAGACGACGGGCGGCGAGCAGTCCGGGTTGACGCCCGCAGCCGCCGACGCACTCGCGGCCGCCGGGTTGCGGCCTGCGGTATCGCCCGAACCGGTGGCTGTCGGCGGATCCGATAGTGGTACGTCATCGACTCCGTCGCCTGGCTCCACAACGCCCGACGGTCTGAAAAGTAATGCTGCGCAGTCATATTCATCTCCGCCATCACAGTCTGCCCAGCCGTCGGGTTCGTCGAACAGGGTTCCGTCGGAGGCGGTGCGCGAACGAGACGGTGCGAGCGTCCCGCAAACGCCGCCCGATCCGGTGCGGGCGGCGGCGCTGGAACGCTTCCGGCAGTTGCGTGAGCAGGATCTCGCCGACAACGAGACCACACTGACACCCGAGGCCAGAGATGCTTTGGCAGCGGCAGGTCTGTGGTCTTCGGAATCGGTGCCTGCCGGTGGGCCCGAGGAGTCCTCGGTATCGGCTCGCTCGACGACACCCGGTGGCTCGGAAAGTGATGGCACGGGTCCATATTCGGCTCCGGAGCGGCCGCACGCCGGTGTGTCCGAGTCCTCGGATCGCGGTTCGGCGAGCGTGGCGGTGGTTGAACGAGATGCCGTAGTCGAGTCTGTGCCGGTTGATCCGGTGCGAGAGGCGGCCTTGGAGCGCTTCCGGCAGTTGCGTGAGCAGGATCTCGCCGAGACCGAGCAGACTCGCCGAGCAGATACGACCGAATCGTTGTCGGATCCCGCGCAAGCCCTCGACACCGGTTCGGCCGCAGCTGGTTCGGCGCATACCGGGGCGGGTGCGCCGGAGGAGTCCGCCGCGCGCGCGGCGGTGCCACCTCCCGGGGATAATGGAGGCCATCCGGGTGCGGCGGCCGGCAACCGCCCGGTCGAATCGTCACCTGAGACGCCGTCGCTGACGACTGCCTCGGAAGCGAGGATGTCCTCCGTGGTACCGGGTGCTGCGATGCTGGGGCTCGCGGCAGCGGCATCGAATGACACCGATGCTGCCGATGCGATTGGGGCACAGGGAGTTCCGGACGTGCGCTCGACCGTGGCGCCAGGCTCCACTGCGGCATCGCAAGAGCCCGTTGACGCGCCATCCGGTGGAACACCGGAAGGGGATGGCCCGGATCTGCGCCGGCAGCACGCGGAGGCGACGGCGGATGCGGCGGAATTGTTCGGGGTGGCACCGCAGGAACTGAAGTTGTGGGGCCGGCGGTTGGTGGAGCAAGTGATCGACCGGTTCGAAGCCAGGTTGGCAGAGCTGGCCGATCGCGGGTGGGGCCGACTCGATGCTGCTGTGCGTTCGGGGCTGCTGGCGGATCTCGGGGAGATGTTCGGGCGCGAGCTACGTGATCAGGCAGCGATCCGCCGTGAGGCGGCGTCCGTGCTGGATTGGTTGTGCGTTGCCGGGCTGGAACCGGACGGTACGGCTTCCTCGACCGGGCACCGGCTGTCCGTGCTGCGGCGGCTGGCCGAAGAGTTCCCGTCATCGCCCGTTGATCGGCTCGTCGAGGCATTGGATCGTTTCATGACGACCGACGCTCAGCTCGAGGCGATGCCACCGATCCCCGAGGGCACCGATCGTCGCTCCACATCGGACGCCCACCACACGGAGGCGGCACCTGTCGTCGCACCGGCGGTCAGCAGACCCAGGCAGACATTCGGCGAATCATGGTGGTTCAGTTCGCCGTTGCGCCCGGAATGGATCCGCTTGGGGCTGCGGCGCGGCGAGCTCGCTCGGGAACTGGCCCGCGAACACGGTGTCGAGATCGACCATTGGGGTTTAGGGCCGGACTCCCCGGAACTCGCGCGGTTGAACGCCGAACTGGCCACGGCAAGAGCGGAACTGGCTCGGCTGCTCGGAGTGGAACCGGACGAACTGAACACCCCGCGCATCGAACAGGTCCTCGAGGATGCATCGCTTGCTTCCTCCGGGGAGCGGCCATCCGCTGGGACCGGTGTGGAATCAGGTGATGGCGAGTACCTCATCGATATCGCGCGCCTCTGCCTGCTCCTGGCGGCACTGCGCGAGACCGCTGTCGGCTTCAACCGCGTGTCGGCCGAAGCGACAGCCGTCGCCGCGTCCCGCGGCGACTCGGGCCAGAAGTGGCTGAGCCGATTGGTTCAGATGGGGCCGGGGGAGCTGCGCCGACACTGGCAGATGCTGCAAGCCATCCCGAGAGGTCGTGCCCGGGTGCCGGGCATATCGAGCGGTCACGCCCTCGAACGGCCGCCACGAATCGCCTTCGAGCCCGAATTTCCTGAGTTCCCTATGAGGCCAAGTGGATCCGATCGAGCTACGCACAGTACTCAGGTGCCGCTGCACTCCCTGCCGGTGGGGTTGTGGCGGCGCCCCGACACCGCGCGGGCCGTGGCGACCCGACAGGACTCGGACCGGCCGCTGCTGCCGATCGCTGGAGCCGATGCGCTCCCGGAGGGCAACGGCGACTCCCGTCCACCCGACCCACCGCGCGCGCCGACGCCGATCAACTGCGCGCCACTGGTCGTGGGGTATCTCATCGAAGAGAACGGCAGCGCCGCGATCGCCAGGAACCTCGCCGCCGCTCCTTTGACCCCCGATCCCCGGCTCGGCGGCACGTCCCTCGAACAGCTGCATTCGGTGCTGGGTAGCAAGCGGTGGGAACCGGTCGCGACTTGGGAGGAACTGGCGGACCGGCTACGTGGAATGCAACCTGGCGCCGCCGCATTCGTTGTCACCGAGAGCGATCACGCCCGCGCGGTGTCGGGGCAGGGCCATGCCCGCCTGCTGTTCCACGCCAAGGACCAGCCGGGCACGATCAAATGGCGCGACCCACTGGTCGACGACGGTGCCAGGCAGCTGTTCGAAGCGGGCAAACTGCCATCCGACCTGCACATCTTCGCGCTTGTGTACGAGGCGGACGCCGAACTGCGGCCGAGTCTCGGCGAACCGCGACCGCATGTCACGCTCCGTTCGCAGCATGCGCCAAGGCTGGCGGTCGCGGGCGCCGACGCATCCGATGCGATTGGCGACCCGTCGCCTTCCGGTGATGTCGTCGCTGGCGCGGGTAATGTGATCGGCGCCCCTTCCCACACGCGACCGGCCGACATCAGCAAGCTGGAACGGGAAATGGTCGAGGGCAACCTCCTCTCGACAATCCTGTACGAAAATCAGCTGGACGAGATCCGGACGCTGGCCGGAGATATTGTGCCGCAGCGAGTTCTGCACCAGGCGCGCCGTGCCGCTGTTGCCCGCGAGAAAAAGTTGTCCGCCGAGCTGGAACGTCTGGCAGTCGTATACAGAGCGGACCTCAGCGAACTCCGGCCCGGCTCGGCGTACCTGAAGCAACGGTTGGAAGCGTTCGAGGCGAAGGCCAGAGAATTGGCCGACCAGTTGGTGCACCTGCGGGACCGGGAAGTGGGGGTCGAAGACCCGGATCACGCGCGGCTACTCGAAATACTGCGCCAGCTGGATCTGGGGCCTCGTGATGGGCCACAACGGGTTCTGCGTGTCATCGAGCACTTCCAACAGGCACTTCGTGTCGTGGACCGCCCCTATTGGCAGCGGTTCACCCGGGACGTGGCCGGAGGCGGGCTCTCCAACCTGCCCGAGTGGCTGATACGTGGAATTCTCGACGTCGATAGTCCGCTCAACCTTTCCGGAATCCTCTGGGTGCCGGACCTGGGTTTCGCGCAACGAGCCGAACGCATCGAGATTTCGGACCCTGCTGCGGAATGGCGGATTCTGGGAGAGGCGGTCGGACCGTCCTCCGATATCGGGCGTTTGATCGAGACAATGATCGAGTATCTCGAACTCGGGCGTCTCGTAGAAAATGTAAGGGAGCTGCACGAGGAAAAGCGGTTGATCGCGCGGCTCCGGTCCATTCAGGACAAGCTGGGAGCTGTCAGGGCATCCACCATCGAAAGTCCAGGAGTAGGCGAAGAGATAGAGGTGATGTCGCGACGGCTCGAGTCATTGGTCCGGTTACGCGACGTGCGCGACAAATGGCTGGAACTATGTGGTGCTGATCCGTCGGATCCGAATTTCTCGATCGCCCGCCTGCGTCGCGAATTCGAGGAACTGACAGCGAGCCTCAGCGCAGATCTGCGCGCGGCCGGCGTCCTGCCGCCAGAGGGCGAACTCACGGTCGGTGTGGTACGGCGTGCCGAAACCGAGCGTGAAATCCAGCAGCGACAGGCGCCGATCGGTACGGGGGCCGGCGGGAAGCTTTCCGAAATTCCACGGTTTGGAAGCCGCGCAGCCCGGCACCGAAGGCTCAGCCAGCTGCTGGGATATATCGCCGAATGTGATCAGTTAGAGGAGGTGCTCGACAGCGAGTTCGAGCGCCTTCGCAAGGTTGGCAAGTATCTGGCCGCGCAACTCGGGCTGGATCAACGGCAAGGCTCACACACTTCAGCTGGCTGGTTGCAGGTAGGTGATCCTCGGGCGTTCGAACCGACCGGAGCGGTCGATGCGTCGTTGCGCGGGTGGGGCGAATGGATCGCGGAGGCCGCAGACGTACGACGCGGTGTCTTCGAAGCGGTTGTGCGGCGAGCCCGTCAACTCGGTGTGCAAAATGCGGACCAACGCGCCCCGCAGGAGTTGGCCCGCACCGTGGAAGCGCTCATCGATTGGGCCCTCGACTTCCGCGACGCTGTGCCACACCCGCCAGGGATCGAAGCCGATCGGGCCGAGGCCGCTCATACCGCGACCTTCGGTGGGATCGTCCAGGACTACCTCGCATTGTTCGATTACGCGCTGATCCGGGAGCGCAGTGCCCGTGCCGAGGCGGCCACAGCCGTCGCGCGAGATGTGCTTGCGCAGAACGTGGTCGACGCCAGGGGAGGGCGGTCGCTGGCACCGCAGGTAGCGGTGGTCGAGTCCGGCGACGGCGCACCTGAGGTATTCGTTGCCGGGTCGGTGGCGACGTTGGGTCGGGCGCTGGACGCGGTGGCACCCGAGGTGCTTGCCGATCTGTCGGAACGGGGGGCCCGATTCCACTACTGCGAGGTGACGGTCGATGAGAACGGCCGAGCTTACCTCCGCGACGTTCGCCCCGCTCCCGTCACAGCCCCTGATGCGGCCGCAGCTCAGACTGAATCCGAAGTTCTCGCCGCGGCACCCCCCGACCCTGAACCGGTTCGCGACGGGAACAACGACGCGAGTCGCGAAGCGGAATGGGATGCCGCTCGCGCGGCGGTCGAGCGGCAGCTCGATTCCTGGCGGCTGGAGGGGCAGAAGGGCGAACGGCTCACCGACTACGTCGCCTTTCTCCCGTCGGAAAGCGGCGGAAGACTGGTCGTGGCCGCGCCGGATGGTATGCATCGACGGGCGCTGCTCGACGTGGTAACGACCGACTCGAGGTTCGTCGCGGCTCGCTGGCACCCCCGATTCGACCGGCATTACCTGCGGGTGAGCTCGGGCCCGGACGGTCCGGTCGTGACACCGATTTCCGCTGCCACCGCGGAGGGTGAATACCGTGAGGCGACGGTCGCCGAAGTGGAGGGCATTCTGCTCGACGAGTACCTGCGTTTTCGTCGGCTCGGTCTGGTCGACACGACATTCGGCGACTGGATCGGCGGATTGGGCACGCAGGTCTGCTATCGCAAGAAAGACATCCGACAGGCGGCTGCCGCCGGGATAGAGGCCACCGCGGGCCACCTCAAACGAGACGGTACTGTGCTGGTGTTCGCCTATGCGGCCGCCGAGGCTCAGTCCTCGGTGGATATGGATCTGCCGCATCCCGCGGCGGTGCTGGTCAGAATAGCGACCCGGCAGATTGCGCTGCCGGTCCGAACGGATGAGGCCTCCGACGGGCCTTGGCGCGTCGTCATTCGTGGCGATGTCGATCTCGGCGTCCTGAACCCGGTGGTCGAGATCTGTGTCGACGGACTGGCTTGGCGGGTTGCGCCGCCGCGCGGCCGCGGCGACGCGGGCGACATCCTGAACCGATGGTTCCAGGGCATGTCGGCCACCACGCCGGACCTGTTGCTGGAGCGGCTGGCGGAGGCGGTGTCCGCAGGCCGACCACCCTCGACCGCACGATCCGCCACTCCAGTGCGGCGCGAGCGGGGCAAGCAGCATCGGTTCTCGGATTCGTGGCAACTGTCCGCGACGAACGGGCGTGCGGAAATCATTGTCGACCTGGGCCGCGGCCCGGATGGCTGGTTGGCATGGCCGGCCCCTGATACCGAAGCCGGATTGCTGGAACCTCTCGATGACCTCAACCTGCGGTCATTGGTGCGGCGGGTGGCGGATTCGCTTCGCGAGACGAGCGTGAAATCGGTTGACCGCACACGGCGGAAACTCGAGGTCACCCTGGTGCCGGAAGAGAATCGGCGGTACGAGGATCTGGTTCGAGAGGCCGACGCGGCAGCCGAGCGGTTCCGGCTGTGGACCGAGGCGTGTGCGGCCCTGGCCAGCCGACTCGGGTTGCCCGAGCACGATGGGCAAGCGCTCGGGCCGCTGCGGGAACAGGTGAGTGCCGATCGGGCCGCGTTGGCCGATGAATTGCGTATCGATCCGCTGGAGCTGGCGTCGATTCCGCTTCCGGATACCCGGCTTGCCGCTCGCCGTCAGGAGATCCTGCGCCGCGAATCCGATATCCGCGAGTACATCGACCTACTCGAGCAGCGCGGTGGATTGACCGACACCCTCTCCAGCACTCAGCGCCGCCGTGACGATTTCTTGACCAGCCGGGTCATCGCGGCAGAACTGCGAGGCCGCAGCGATGGCCAATCGCTCAACAACCGCATCGGGCACCTGCCGGACGTGGCGGGCGGCGTGCTGGTGGTCGCCGCGCCGCCCGGCAGACATATGGCGAGCCTGGTGGAGCTGGCGGCGGAGCGTCCGAAGTTCGCCGATGCTTTGTGGCGCGATGAGCTGGAGAAGCGATACCTGGCGGTGACGCTGGGACCAGACGGTCGAATCGAGGTACGGACGGTTCCCGACGCCGAGGCGGAGGGGCCGCGCCGTCGGCAGTCCGAGGACGAGATCCTGGCCCAATTGCTCGACCGTTACCTGACCTATCGTGAAGCGGGCGTGACAACTCGAGGATTGCGCGAATGGCTCGTGGGACTGGATTCGTCAATATTCGGCGCAAAGTCACAAGTCGCCTCGAGCCCTGTTTCGCCTATGTCAACCGCCGAGGTGTACGGACCGCTGCGCGATACCGATTATCTGCTTTGGCTGGGCTATCACAAGGTGATTGCCCAGCCTGCGATCGAACGGTCCGATCCCGCGTACGTTCTCTACCGGCTGCGTACCCGACAGATACCACCGTTGGCCGAAACACGTCCGGACCCGTCGGTGCACCGTGACCCGGTGCTGTGGGCGACCAATCTCGGTAACACCAGGGCGCTGTTGCTGCCACTCGAGCAACATGAAGGGCGATGGCGTCTGTCCCTGGGCAGCGGGTCCGTAATCTGTGACGTGCTCTCGCGGCACTTCCCCGACCTGACCGCGGGCACCCCGGCCGAACTGGTCGAACGGCTCGAGGCGTTCTTGCGTGACGACAATCCGCGACGAGTGGTCCCTTGGCACCATCGCTCTTCGGTTCCGAAGACATGTTTGCTGGTGGCCGCCGATGCCGCGGGGCAGGGGACCGGTATGCGGCCTCGGTTCGATATTCCGCACGATCGTCGGGTCCAGATCCCGCTGGCGGGGGTCGACGGTAAGGACGTATCCCGGTGGGCCCGTGCGAATTGGCATCCGAACGGTTTTTCTGATGCGGCGCAGATCGTCGCGCACGTGCGAGAGTCCGAAGGAACCGTGGTGGGCGCGGTGGACTTCGGGGCGGCCGGTGGGCACGCGTTCACCGTGAAGATGGACGATGCGGTGATCGTGGTCGTCGAACAAGTCGCCTACCTGGATGACGACAACATGATCGTTACCGAAGTTCGGACGGTACGCGGGGACAAGGCGGTGGACGCGTGGGCGGCTCATCTGACTATGACAGCGGGCGAGGGGGCCACATTTCACGGCGTGGCATTCAAATCCGATGGGACACCGGAACTTCCGCTGTCACCTGATGAAGAGCCCGTCGGTCGCCGGGGCAGAGAAATCCCGATCCGTCGCCTGGGAGATCGTCCGCCCGGTCGCGCACCGCCGGAGGACGATTCATTCGAGCCACACGCGATTGCGGAACCCGCGCAGTCGCATATGGCGGTCGCCGGTACGGGCGCAGAGGATCTCGGGCCATCCGCGCCCGGCGCTGCCGATCCGAATGTCCGGCTGGCGGTAGCACGCCGTGCCGACGAACGTCGCAAGCAGCTGCGGCGGGAATTGTCGGAACTGCTCGCCCCGCACGGCATCGATCCCGACGAACTGCTGCAGACGGGCTCGCTCGTCTGGGCGGACTGGTCCGCGAGGTATCGGGACGCGCGCGGCGCGCTGGTCGACATGCTCGGCATCGAGCGCGGTCGGGCGGTGGACGACGGATGGATCCACCATATGCTGGCGGTGCGCGACGAAAACAGTTCCGCCGCACCTGAACTGGCTTCAGCCCGAGCGGCGTTTGCCGAAACGACGCCAGTCGCAAGGCTCGTCGACGACATCCAGTACCAGACCAGATGGGCTCGCACGATCCAGGCCGTAGAAGCGGAGTTGGCGCGTCGCGCCGACGAGGTCGCCCGGCTGATCGCGCAGGCATACGCACTGCTGCGTGCGTTCGCGAACTTCGGCCCGCGCGCAGCGCTACTGCCGGCGATCGGTTCGGTCCTCGCGGCGGCGGACCGGCGGCTCGCGGCAAGGCAACGCCTGGAAGGACAAGCACGCGACCTCTTCGCGCTGGGCACGGCCATCGAGGACTACGAGCGCGAGTCGTTCGAACCGATTCAGCAGCAGATCTTTCGGGCGGCTCGGCGCTACCGCTCCTCATCCTGGGATTCGCGGCAGGGAATGTTGCTGCTGCATGCTCGGCTACAACACCTACTGGCGACAGCCCAGGACGAGGAGCGCGAGCGGTCCGCCGAACTGCGCTGGTTGGAACAGCGAGCGGCCGCGACCGTCGAACATTACGACACTATCGAGCTGCTGAATACCGATCTGGGTGTCGCGCTCGAGTACATGGATCGGGCGCTGGCTGGTGTCCCGGCAGCATCGGTCGCGCCCGCGTGGCGTCTGCCCGAACTCACCGATGACGCGCCGTTCAGCGAATGCCTGGCCGCGGTGCGCGACAATATCGCGCACCAGCGTCGGCTCGCCTTCGTCGCCCTCCTCGATGGACTGAGCAGTGAATTCGGACTCGATATACCGGCGCTCGATGAACGGGGCGCGGGCGTATACGACCTGAGTCGGTTGACCAGCGTGCCGCCCGGGGAGTCCGAGCGGCTCGACACGACCATCGGCCTGATTCACGAACTCGGTCGCGCACGCCGGCGACTCACGCGTATCGACACGATCACCGCGGCGATGGACGAAGCCGACCACCGTGCGAAGCTCGGGCGCGAGCGGCTCGCGCGCCTGATGTCGGACCATCTGCGAAAGTATCCGCTGGATCGCCGGATGAGCCGGGGAGAGCTCGAGCCGGATCTGAGCGAAATGCGCGCAGCGGCCGACGCGTGTGCGGTCGGACTGCCCGGCGATGGGTGGGCGCAGGCGCCCCTCGAAGAGGTCCGGCGACGAGTCGCTGTCTTGCGGCAGGGTTCCGAATCCGCGGGCACAACGTATCTCGCCGACCGCTACCTCGCACTACGACAGCTGACAGATGCCTTCGACGAGCAAACCCCATGGAGTAATTGGTATTACAACCTCTACCTGCACCAGCTCCGACTCGTCGCGCTGGTGCGGCGCAAACGTAAGGATCACCTGAACCGTGCGGAAGCCGAGAATCGGCTGGGGCAACTCGCCGAGAAGGCCGGGGTGGACCTGAATCGGTGGGATTCGCTGCCCGAGGCACGAGAAGCGCTGCGCCGCATGGTGAAACGGGATCTGCGCTGGCTTTCGCTGGTATTGGGATCGGATACTGCGCCGACACTGCGCAGTCCGGATCGGAGCCGGACGCACACACGGCACCTGGCTTCCGCGCCCACCACGCTCGAGGAGATGTTCATGCGGCGCGCGGACCTGCATCCGCGAAGCGCCGTGGTGCGCGAGCGCGTCGAACGTTGGATTTCCCGCACCACGATGGTCGATGTCGTCGACGAAATCGATGACCTGACAACATCTATCGACCGATTCGCCCCGGATCTGGATCAATGGCTGGACGCCACGATGATCACCGCGGGCGAGGTGGGTGGACTGGAGGTCGCTCCCGACGACGGCACCGCAGAATATGTTCCACCCGACTCCCATTCGGTCAGTCAGTGCGTGCCGTTGACGGCGGCGTTGCATCGGGCCCGGACCGGCAACGAAAACGTCAACGTGCCAGATGATGTCGGCCTCGCTGGTGTGTCGTTCGACAGCTATGTGCAGTTCCTGCACGGACTTCCGCAGTGGTTTCCCGTCGACCCGGACCATCCGCATCGATCGGTCGTGAAGGCGCTGCTCGACACGGTGGCGAGTCTTCCTGTCGACCAGCGTGCCGGAGTGTCGACTATCGTGGTCGACGTCGCGCATGCCGTGAATGAGCACGGTGTCGGCGCACATACGTACCGTGTGGAATATCGCTGTGACGAGCACGGGAACCACGGTTGGCTCGAGGTACAGGATCCGGGCAGGGGGCTGCGGCGGGCCTGGGGCGACACGACGAAATCGGCCGACCTGGCCGGCATCTGGGCGATGGGTTTCGACCGGATGGGCAACGCCTTGCGGTTGCCGGGAGCCGGGTCCGGCGCGATCCCTCCGGATCTGCGGATCGGCGAAGGGGACCCTACGCCCGCGGTCGATCTGGACCGGGCGGATACGGTCACGCTGCAGCGTGCGATGACGGACAGTGTGGTGACCTCGGCCGAACTGGTCGAAGCGTATCTACACCGGATCAGGATCTTGGACAAGGCGGGCCCGCATCTGAATGCGATTCGGGCGGTGAATCCGAATGCGGTCGCGGAGGCGGAACGGCTCGACGCGGAACGCCGACGGGGACATGTCCGGGGACCGCTGCACGGGATTCCGATTCTGATCAAGGACAATATCGACGTAGCGGGTTTGCCTACGACCGCCGGGGCGGTGGCGCTGCGGGATTCGTATCCGTCAGGCGATGCCTTCGTGGTGCAGCGGCTGCGGGCTGCGGGGGTGGTCATCCTCGGCAAGACCAATATGACCGAGCTTGCGAATTTCATCTCCGAGGAGATGCCGGACGGCTACAGCAGCCTCGGCGGGACCGTACGTAATCCTTACAACACGTCCCTGAGTCCGGATGGGTCCAGTACCGGGTCGGCGGTTGCCGTGGCAGCCGCGCTGGCCGCAGGGGCTGTCGGCACCGAGACATCGGGCTCGATCATCAGTCCAACTGTGGCCAACTCAGTGATCGGGATCAAACCCACGGTCGGGTTGGTGAGCCGCACCGGCATCGTGCCCGGCTCGGCCACTCTGGATACTGCGGGGCCGATGGCGCGGACGGTGTACGACGCGGCGGCTCTGCTGACCGTGTTGGCCGGGACCGACCCGGAGGATCCGGCGACGGTGGTCGCAGCCCACTTGGTCGGCACGGATTACACCGCCGCACTGTCCGTCGATGCACTGCGCGGTAGTCGGATCGGGGTGGCCTTCCAGCCCGGGGCAATACCTCCGCACCCCGCATTCGCTCGCGCGGCAGCGGTACTCAGCGCGCAGGGTGCGACTCTGATCTCGGTCGAGGTTCCCTTGGACGGCCTACCGGACCCCCTCTACGTCTACGAGCTCAAGCGGGATTTCGATCGCTATCTGGCCCGACTGCCTGCGGGCGCTCCGATCAAGACGCTGGACGAGTTGATCCGATTCAACCGGACCAACGCCTCGGCGGGCGCAATCCGATTCGGCCAGAACAGGTTGATCCGCGCCGCCGCGATCGACCCGAACGATCCGGGCGTAGTGGAGGAATACCGGAGGCATCGCGACCTCGTTGTGGGGACGGCACGAGAGCGACTCGATGCCGCGTTCGCTCCGCACCGATTGGATGCGTTGCTGTTCGTCGGGGACACCGGATTCAAACTGAGCGCCCGGGCGCAGTATCCGGCGGTTGCGCTGCCGATCGGATACGACGCGGCAAGCCAGGAACCGGTGGGGATGATGCTGGTCGGCACCCCGTTTACCGAGGCGTCGCTACTGGCCTATGCGTATGCCTACGAGCAGGCCGCGCGGGTGTGGCGGCCTCCCTCCGAAATCAACCCCGCACAGTTTGCGGAAACCGATGTTCGGACGATGGCGTTCGATCGGAATGGTCTTTCGTTGCTGTTGCCTGGAGCCGATATCGGCGAACCGCCGATAGATCTCCAGATCGGGCAAGGAACCCGGACGACACTCATACCGGATCCCCATGATCGCGACTACCAGAAACTCGGTGACTGGCTCGCGGCGGTTCGTCGACACTACGGAGTGACGCAACAGCAACTCGCCGACCGAATACATCGCGGCAGCAGGACTGTGTGGCGTGCGGAAAGGCGGGGCACTATCTCCGCTGATTATCTGCGGGCGTTCGGTCGGGCTTTCGGCATCTCCGACGAGGTTTTGCATATTGCTGTGAGCCGGTTGGAGCCGCGTCTCGCACATTATTTCAGTGGCGCTTTACCCGATCCTGCCAGTAATATCTATCGGACGATGGGGGGTTGGCTAAAAGCCATTCGTGAGCATTACGGACTGACTCAAATGGAAGTCGCCAACCGCATGAACCTCCACATGGAAACGGTGTCCAGAGCGGAGAAAGATTTTCGGGTCACCGGAAATTATCTGCAGGTGTTCGGTCGTGCTCTAAGTATCTCCGACGAGGTTTTGCATGCTGCTGCGAGGCAGTTGGAGCCGCACATCGCGCACTATTTCAGTGGTGCTCTACCCGATCCCGCGAGTAATGTCTATCGGACGATCGGGGGTTGGCTCGAAGCTGTTCGTGAATATTACGGACTGACCCAACTGCAGGTCGCTGAACGTGTGAATCGTGCTCATAAGACCGTGTGGAATGCGGAGAATGGCGCGGTCACTGCTGACTATCTGCAAGCGTTCGGTAATGCATTCGATATCCCGAATGACGTCTTGTATCGCGCCACGAGTCTTTTGGAACCGGGTCTCGCGCACTATTTCAGCAGTAACATTCCCCAACCCGCAACCTCGCTTCACCAGAATATCGGCGACTGGCTCACGGCGGTTCGGCAACAACGCGGACTGTCTCAACAGGAAGTCGCCACTCTGATGCGGCGGCACATCAAGACCATCTCGGCGGTGGAGAACAGCGATTCCGCCACTCTCGATTTTCTACGGACGTGGCGAGATGCTCTGGATGTCCCCGACCAGGCCATTCGCGCGGCCGTGCAGCAGTTCCTCGCGCCCGCCTCGCCCGTCGACCGGCCCGAAGACGAGGATTTCTGGCGACTGATCGCAACCAAACCAGGCTCGACGGAAGAAACATCTATCCGAAACCGGATATACCAAGAATACGATTGGGTAGCAAAAGCGGCCGCGCAACGCTGGCCCATGATATTCGAATCCAGGGAAGACCTCACGCAACGTTATGCGATAGCGATCCTGCGTGCCATTGTGAATCACATCCCGGCAGGGCCGCCATTCGTGGCGCACGCTTGGGCTGCGAGTCGCGGTGCCATGCGAAGTACGTACTTCGAGTGGCGGTTCCCCGGTCTGGAGGCGAGCGAACGAACTCGAGCGGTCAAGGTTTACACCTACCGCAACAAACGGTATGCCGAAACTGGGGAAATGCCGGACATCCGTGAAATCGCCGACGCGCTCGACCTCACATCGGACCAGGTCACCGCAGCACGACAAATCATCGAGACCACGACCGGGTCGCTCGACGATACGCGCCACGGAGAAATACGCGCACGACAAGTAGCGGACCCCAACCCACAAGGCGCATATACCGGCGGGACCGATTCGGACTCCGATCTCGATGGTTTCGACGACGATAGTCCGTTTGTTGGAAAAGTTCGTGCCGCGCTGGCAGATCTGCCCGACCCGGAAGCCGCCATTCGCCTCGTCGAACTGCACTTCGTGCACGGCGTTCCGCTCGATGACGCGGCAGTTCGGCTCGACATCGACCACATTGCCGCGACGGAAATTCTGGCCCGAGCCGTCGACAACCTCCGCGCTGAATTCACCGAAGCACCGGATGCTGGCTCGATCACCGAGCCCGATGCCGGACCGGAGACGGGTCCACGCGTGAATCGACCCTCAGGTGCGATTACCGAGGAGGTCGACCGTGACGCTGATGCTGCTGATCAACCGCCGACCGGTGAGGCGTTCAGCGAACCGCCGCAGCATTCGGATGTCGGTCGGGACCACGCCGCGGATGGGGTGTTCCCCGAATTCGAGGACGCGTCCGGTCGGACTGCCTACGATCCGGCCGCCACGACTGTCGAACCGGAGACCAGTGATTCGGAAGCCACGTCGAACACCGCGGCCCCGACACCGATGCTGTCGGCGCACGCCGAGCCGGACGATCTGGCTGTCGCGCGTGCAGCGGATGCCGACAGCGTTGTCGGTCTTTCGGACGAGGTGCTCAGTGGGGCCCCGGCTCCGGGACCTCTGGGTAGTCCACGGGTGGTAACGGCCGGCAACGTTGTTATCGATGTCATTGTCGACTTCGATGAACTTCCAGGAGTGGAGGAGTACCGAGACGCACGATCCATTCGTGATACGCCGGGGGGCAAGGCCCTGAACCAGGGGATTGCCGCGGCGCGACTCGGCGCGATAGTGGATGTTGTGTCCGTTACCGGGGCCGATGGGAGTGGCACCGAAATTCGAGAGACATTACGGCGCGAGGGGATCCGCTTTGACGGAATGCGGATCGAGGATGATATTGCGACCGGGAAAGTTGCGTGTTTCGTCGGACCCGACGGAGAAACGTCGTTCATCTACCATATTTCCCGCGAACTGGACCTGACCAGCGACGACATTCGACGTAGCATCGGGGCGATCGAGAACGCCGATATAGTGCTGCTGACATTCACAGCGCCCGACGCGACCGTCGCGCAGATCGCCGCCGTCGCCCGGGAAAATGGTGCGATGGTCGTTCTGCAACCGGCTCCGCCGCGTGACCAAGTTTCTTTCGACACGGTGCGTATGGCAGACGTCCTCGTGCCGAACGAAACCGAGGCGCGGGCGCTCCTTGCCGCCGCGTCGAGCGATGCCGCGTCGGCCGACGCCGAGTCGCTCCGAGCGGACCTGCTGCCCGAGCGCCTGTTCGAGTTGCTGGGGGTTCCGACGATTGTGGTGACGCTCGGTGCGGCGGGATGTGCCGTGCATCATCAGGGCCGCACGGAGCTGTTCGAGGCACATAGCGCGTCGGTCGTCGACACGACTGGCGCGAGCGATGCTTTCACCGCCGCACTGGCGATGGGCGTGGTGGCAGGGCTGCCCGTCAGTCGCGCGGTGCAGATCGGTTTGTCGGCTGCCGCACATGCGGTCGCGCATTCGGGCGGTCACGAGTCGATGCCGCACGCCCATGATCTGGATCTCTCACTAATGGGTGCATCATCTGAGGAAGGCGTCCCGACGAATCCGACATCGGGCTCAGCATCTGAGGCGGTAGCACGCCCGGCTGGCCCGTCCGAGCCGACATCGGAGCCTGCCGATTCGTGGCCCGAGCAGGGGCGGTCCGATGCGGAGCAGCGCGATGACGCGCGACCCGCCGACGGTGGAGCGCCATCGCGCGAGACAGCCATTGCGGATGGATTCCGGCGCTGGCACGAGACCCGGGTGCGCAACCAGGAGGCTGGTTTCGGCACACAGAGTCTTGGACAGTATGCGCGGATGCACAACGTCGATGGCCGCCAGATCAGGCGCTGGCTCGCCGAAATCGGCGCCGAACCCGACAATGCCCCTGATGCACCCGTTCCGCATCCGCACACCTTCGATCTCCCGCGCGACTGGGCTAGTCATGTTCGCAGGTACCTCGCCTTGACACCCGACGATATGGATGTGCTGACCGACGCGGCCCCCGGGTCCTGGCAGGGCATCGAGGACGGCGCCCGGCGACCCCCTGCCGACCAGGTGCGGGCGCTGTTGCGCCGGGTTCCCGACGCCCGCCACCTCTACGCTCCGCTCGCCCAAGTCTTCTGTTCCGATTTGGCGGCAGGTCCGCCGGCCGATGTCGGCAGCAGCCTCCGGCGACTCCGTGAATACAGCGGCTTGACGCGAGAACAACTGGCGCACGAGCTCGGTGTAATTCCCATGACGATCGATAATCGTGAGGCCGCGGATCATCTGGTGCCCAAGGGATGGGAGGCGCATGTGCGCGCCCTGGCCGCCCGGCTGTCAGATGGCATCGATGGCGATGCCGATATCGGCGTTTGCCTGAGGGTATTACGGTTGCGAACTGGTCTCCCGCGCCGGTCTCTCGCCGCGAAGATGGATATGGCGGAGGATATTATTGCCGATATCGAGGCGGGCCGTTCTCAGCCGTCGAAAGATATCGTTGAGGCCTGTCTTTGCTCGATAATTCCCGGCACGCCGATTTTCCCGGAAGGGTATCCCCACGCGGGTCGCTATCTTCGATATCGCCGCGAGCAAGCGGGTATTAGTTTGTCGCAGGTGGCGACCGCGACCGGCATGACGGTAGCCATGGTCAGACAACGCGAGGCGGGAGCGGTTCCGCTGTCGACGGAGATGGTGGAGGCTTATCTCGGCGACGATGATTTCGATCTTTCCATCCGACGCAATATAATCGAAGTATTTCCCTCTCTCAATCCCGCCCACGACCAAAACTTCGGAAGACGAAATGTTCCCGACTACTCGTCTGAAGTGCTCCTCTTTCCGGACCCGCGCAATACTCGAAATCTAGTCGATTACAAGGATCAATTTCAGCGAGTGAACGGGCTCACTGATATCGGCGTGCGACGTATGTTCGGCTTGTATCAAGGTCGCCCGCCGGCCGGCGGTGTGGATGCTGCGTTGCGGGTGTATGACCGATTCTTGTGGCAGGCCGGTCACTGGAATGATTTCGCTGCGGCCTGGGGATATCGCTATCGCATGGATCCGTTGGGAGAATCGGCTCCGGACCCCGGCGACTTCCAATCGATACTCGACTGGCAGGAGGCTACCCGTCTCTATCACCGGACGACCGCAGCGGTTTTCCGCGAGGGGCGACCCGATTTCCGCGGCGCATCCGCCGCGGAAAAGCAGGCAGGTCTCGCGCAATTGCACCGGATGGGTGAGGCCGGCTACATCTCGGCAGAAATGACGCGACGCGCGGCCGAGCAGTTCCATATTACGGATCCGGCGGCCCGGCCAACCCCATGGTCGTCGCGCGGATCCGCGCCCAGCACAGAACCCGGTACTCGGTCCGCGACGCCGTGGTCTGCTCGGGCGGAGACCTCCACGAGGTCGGCCGAAGATCATCCCGACGACCCAGCACCGCAGGCGTAGCGGTGGCCGACGCGCTTCGATCGGTTCCGTGATCAGGTCTGGGCAGCGTCGAAGCCGCAGAGCCGGGACCGGGAAGTCGGGTGCTGGCAGAAGCGACCGAAGCGGAATTGCGGCGTGCCGTCGAGCCTTTCATACCTATGCATTACCTATCAGCTACCGATAGATCATCGCCCGTTCCTATGGCATGCTGGCCCGGCCCGGCTGACAGGTGGGACGTGTCAATTCTTGGTTGCGAGACGTTTGTGGGTGGGTATTTCATCGAATCCCGTACGGATCATCGGTCGAATTCCCGCGGAACTGAGAGCGCCGGTTGATCGTGGCAGGTTGATCGAAGTAACAGAATTTCTGGGAAGGAAACCACATGTCAACGAGTTCGGCTTTCATATCGGGCGCTGCCCGAATACTCGTCGGCGCGGCAACCGTGGGTACTGTGCTCGGCGCCCCGAACGCCGTAGCCAATGCGTCGTCGGGCGGCGGATGTGGTGAAACGAAGAACGGGATAACCGTGTGTATCGCGGACAACGGAGATAATCGGATCCACGCTTGGACACTTATCTGGCCGGAACGAGCTGACAAGGCGATTACGCGGATCGAGATCTGCCGCGTCGAGGATCCGAATTGCGTGGATATAGCCGCAGGCCCAGTACAGGGCACGGAGCGGGGGGCCGAGATTTTTGCGGTACCGGTATCGGAGGCCGGCGAATTTTTCGCGGTCTACTACCACGGCGACGAAGGGCCGGTCACCAGTCCTTCACTCACCTGGAGGTGATATCGGCATGAGGAGATTGCTATTTATCGCCTTGTCCGGGTTGATCGGCGGCGGCGTGCTGGTTTGCGCGCCGACGGCGGGTGCCGCCCCCGTACCACAGCCGTGCGGTCGGTACTACTGCTCCTGCGACGACGTTTTCCGAACTCCGACCGAGCTCGATGCGTGGACAACCGCCAGCCCGGTGGTGATAGGCCCCTACGGTCGGCAACACATCTACTGCCATGTCGAGCCACTGGTGTTCGACGCCTGGCAGGTCGCGCCGGATGGGCAGGAGCATCAACTGTATTCCGTACAGTCGCTCAGCACCCTGAGCATGAGCAAGCTGTATGTATGGAACCCCAACGTCGTCCCCGGACGACACAACTGATATGTAGGCGTCTTCTGTCAAGTGGCAGGTGAAAGCGGTCCCGGTAGCGTCGGTTGCCGGGACCGCTTCAGATATGGCACGTCGGTGCCGAGATCGGCGGGCGCCCCGGCGGAGTGCCCAAGCCGCAAGCCATCTGACCACAGCGAGGACAGAAATCGCCGCCCGCGCCTGGGGCGTTCGCGCCCGAGCCACCGCTCGCGTCGACCTCACCGCCTACGAAACTGGTTCCCGCGCAAAATGATCGACGTCCGACCGCCTTAGTCGTCGCTCGGCGAGGGGAACCAGCGGGTCATCGGGAGACGGTCTCCTTCGTGGCTGGGGAGTACACACCAGCGGGCTGTGGGTCGGCGTAGAGCAGATCGATGTCGGTGGCATACATCTCGCTGATCGGCTTGCGCCGCAGTTTCATGGTGAGGGTGAGTTCGCCGCCGCCGGGTTCCCAGAAGGTCGGTAGCAGTCGGAAGCGTTTGATCTGCTCTACGCGAGATAGGACCTGATTTGCGGAATCGATGGCGGTGCGGACTCGTTCGATGATGTCGGGATGCTCGACGAGTGTGGTGACCGGTAATCCGTGCTCGGCGGCAAAACTCGCAGCGGTGTCCGGATCCAGCGTCACCAGAGCGGTGACATAGGGGCGGGCGTCGCCGACGGCGACGATGGTGCCGATCAGACCGGAGGCCGCGCGTACCGCGTTCTCGATATTGGCGGGCGACATATTCTTTCCCGACGCATTGATGATGAGTTCTTTCTTGCGGTCGACGACGCGTAAACAGCCGTTGTCGTCGCGGGTCATCACATCGCCGGTCGCGAGCCAGCCGTCGGCGTCGATGGCTTCGGCTGTCTTCCCCGGTTCGCCGCGGTAGCCCTTCATGACCAGCGGGCCGCGCACGAACAGCTCACCATCTTGCTCGAGCCGCATCTGCATTCCGGGCACCAGCCGACCGACTGTGCCGAGCTCGGTTGGTGCGTAAGGGGATACGGTTGCGATGCAGGTGAGTTCGGACATGCCCCAGATTTCGGAGATGGGTAGTCCGAGTGCGGCGAAGAAGGCGAGGGTGTCGGCTGGGATCGGTGCGGCGCCGGAGATGGTCCATTTCAGTTCGCCGAAGCCGAGTTTCGCGCGCAGTGCCGACAGTACGGCGGCATCGGCATTCTCGAATTCGGCGGCCAAGTCGGCTGGAACCGGCGCTCCAGCACGCAGTAGGTCCATGCGCTTGCGTGCGGTGTCGAGAGCCCAGCGCAGGGCAGCGGCGCGCACCGCATCGGGCTCGTTGGCGACGCCGAGTTCTATTGCGGCCTTCAGCTTTTCCCACACCCGCGGGACCGCACCCCAGATGGTCGGGCGGCAGTCCGGCAGCGCCGCCGCGATGAGCGCGGGTTCGGCCACCACCGTCACCTGGGTGCCGAACACTATCTGCAGGTAGAGCGCGGTCAACCGGTCGGCGATATGGGCCGAGGGCATGAACGAGGTGATTCGGTCGCCGAATTCGATCGGCAGCACCTGGGCCAGCGCATAGGCCTCGAACAGCAGGTTGGCGTGCGTGGTTTCGACGCCCTTGGGATTGCCGGTGGTGCCGGAAGTGTAGATGAGGGTGGCGACATCGTCGGGCTTCGTATTTTTCCAGGACTTCTCGAAATCGAAGTCGCTGGTGCCGAGCGTCTGCAGCTGCTGCAGGGTCAGCGTGCCCTCAATTGTGTCGCTGTCCAGTACGACGATGTGTGCTGGGGCCGCGCCGGAGCTTCGGATGCGGTCGAGGTATTGCGCCTCGCACACCACCACCGAAGCGCCCGCATTGTTCAGCACATGGGCGATCCCCTCGGGCGGCAGGGTGTTGTAGACGGAGAAGGACGTGGCTCCCGCGTGCAGTGCGCCGACATCGATCGGGTAGAACTCCACCCGGTTGCCCATCATCAGGGCCACGGTGTCGCCACGCCCGATGCCGAGCGCGGCGAAGCCGGCGGCGATGCGGCGCACCTGGGCTGCGTATTCGCCCCAAGTGAGCTCCTGGGTGCCGCCCACGGTGCGCACCGCGACCGCGTCCGGATCGATGGCAGCGGTGTGTTGGAAGGCGGCGCAGAGGGTATCAAAGCTCATGACGGTACTTCTTTCAGATTGCCTGTGCGGCAGGGGATTCGACGGCGGCAATGACAAACCGGCCGGATTCGCGGTATGCCGTCCGGGATTCGGGCACCAGCGCCGCGAGGGTGTGGAAGGCGTGCATTCGGCGGGGCCACAAGCGCAGGTCGCAGTGTGCCCCTGCGGCGCTGAGGCGGTCGGCGAGTGCGATCGTCGTCGGCGAAGGGTTCGTCCCTGCTGGCATGAATCAGGCTGGGCGGCAATGGTGTTCCCGCACGCAGACGCGGTGTCGTTCAGAGGTCGAGCACGAGTTCGTCGCCAGCCGCACGTGACACGCACGCCAACATATGGTCGGCTTGTTCGGATTCGGTCAGCAGGCGGTCGCGGTGATCGACGATTCCGGCGATGACGCCGACCTTGCACGTACCGCAGAAGCCCTGTTGGCAGGAGTAGGCGATATCCGGGAGCCGACGACGCAGCGCGGTCAGCGTGGTCTCGTCCGCGGCGACTCGAACGGTGCCGCCGGTACGTGCGAGGGAGATATCGAATGCGTGGCCGTCGGTGACGGGTAGCGCCGAGAACCGCTCTGTGTGCAGCGAACCGGTCGGATTCAGCTCGAACATGCAGCGTTGCGCGGCCGCCAGCATGGGCGGCGGTCCGCAGACGTACACTGCCGCGCCGGGTTCGGCACGACCAATGAGTTCGGCGATATCGGTGACACCGAATTCGTCGTCGGGACGGATATCCGCGCCGGGCAGCTCATGCAGGAAAGGCATGGTGTCGCGCGAGCGGCCGACGTACACGAGGCGACCACGTGAGCCCGCCGCTCGCACCATCGGCAGGATCGGTGTGATGCCGATGCCGCCGGCCAGGAACAGATACGAGGGGGCGTCTATATATGTGAATGCATTGCGGGGCCCGCGGATTCGCAGCCGATCATCGACCCGTAGCGTCTCGTGCACCTCCCGCGAGCCCCCGCCGCCGTCCGGAATGAGACGCACTGCGATCCGGTAGCGGAAGCGGTCCGACGGATCCCCGCACAGTGAATACTGCCGCTGTCGGCCAGAGGGCAGAAATACATCCACATGAGAACCCGGCCGCCACGTCGGCAACGGGCCGCCACCCGCCGCGCGCAGTGTCAGACTCACCACATCATCGGTCTGGTGTTCGACACTCTCGATGCGTACATCGAGCTCGAATCCCGTGCGCCGCACCGGCTTCGGCCGCGACAGCAGTGGTGCGGCGCCACCTTTCACGAAGACGCTCTTGTATACGTCCATGATCCCGCCGAGCACCCGCAGACTCACCGGTGTGGCATCGGTATGCTCGCCGCCCATCAGTGACCCGCCGTCCGTGCGGCGGGCGAGTACCCGAGATACCGCAGCGCTTTGTCCATCGGACCCAGCTGCGAGGGATGGAAGCCCGGCCGCAGATAGCGTGGGATCTCGGTGAGGAAGACCGTCCAACTGGGGATTACGCCGCGGCGGGTGGCACTTGCGAACTGCCGCAACCAGAATCGGCCTTTGTCGGCATCCGGGTCCTTCCGGTACATGTACGCCGTCGACACGATGAACAGCGGCAGCAGCGTCAGGCTCGCCACGATCGCGGTCCGTGCCTTGCGTGCGTAGCTGCCGTCGACATACATGTACGCGTCGTAGACCACGCTGCGATGTTCGACTTCCTCCGCACCGTGCCAGCGCACCAGATCCAGCATGGCCGGATGCATGCCCTTCTCCTCGAGAATGTCCGCATTGAGCAGCCATTCGCCGAGCACAGCGGTGTAGTGCTCCATGCCGGCGAACAGTCCGAGGCGTTCCTTGAGCCACTGATCCTCGGCCCGTCCGGTCAGGCCGTGATCGATGAGAACGCGGTCGACCAGCCACGCCACCTTGCGGACATAGGAGTCCACGTCCAGGCCGATGGACTGCAGATGCCTGCGCGCCGCCTCATGGCTGTTGGCGTGCATGGTCTCCTGCCCGACGAACCCGATCACCTCCTCCCGCAGGCGTTCGTCGTGGATATGCGGCAATGCCTCGGATAGCGCCTGTGCCATGGCCCGCTCACCCTCGGGCAGCACCAGGTGCATGACATTGACGATGTGGGTGGCCAGCACTTCGCCGGGGATGTAGTGCATCGGCACGGAATCGAACTCGAAATGGACATCGCGCGCATTGATCGCATGCGCGTCGTCGCCGTAGGTGCGCTTCGTCGCGCCAGCCGTGTCAGCCATACGGCGACCGTACAGTGCAACAAATTGCATTGCAATGTTGCGCGCAACATTTTTTCTGAAATTGTTGCACAACGAGCACTTTCTGCTAGCGTCGAACCGGTGAAGACGGCGTCGAAAGCAGCCCTGAGCCGCGATGATGCGGACGATCTCGAGACGCGGATACTCGATGCCGCCCTCGTGCAGTTCTCGAAGGTCGGCGTCAAGAAGTCGACGATCGAGGACGTCGCCCGGCAGGCCGGGGTCGATCGTGTCACCGTCTACCGGCGGGTGGGCTCACGCGATGATCTCGTGCAGGCTGTGATCAGCCGCGAGGTCGCGACCCTGCTGGCGGAACTCGCCGCGATGCCCGAACGTCACAACGGCATCGACGACCTCGTCGCCGACGTATTCGTCACGGTCGTGACACGCTGGCGCACTCATCCCATGGTCGAACGAATGCTGGCGATCGAACCCGAGCGAGTGATCATGAAACTCACGGTCGACGGCGCCACCACCTTCACCATGTGCGTTGCCGCAACCGCCGCCACACTTGAACGCGCGGTACAGCGCGGACTACTCGCCGACTCCGACGACCTGATGATCCGCGCCGAAATCGTCTGCCGCATAGTCCATTCGCTCATCCTCGCCCCGCACGGGACAGCCCCGCTGAACTCCGACGACGAGCTCGCCGCATTCGCGCACAGGTACCTGGTGCCGGTTGTGACCGGTGTCCGCGGTTAGTGCACTCGTTCGAGTCGACTTTCCGACTTCCGTTGCGGCAAACTCCGGTCTGATTGTGCGTGCAGCCATGCGATACGGCTGCGGATCATCGCTCCGTAATCGTCGTGGGCAAGGCATCCGCACACGGATGGGTGTCGCGATGGTTAGCTGCGGCCGTGTCTGCGGGCTGTGTGGGTGGTTACCTGGACGCTGATGGTGGTGTTCACCGGGCTGACGGCGCTGCCGCACCGCGTCTGGGATGCCTCGCCGGCGGACTTGGCGCTGTAGCGCCGTCGATGTTGGATATCGGTTCGGTAACTTCAGTGGGCCGCGCGTCCTCCGGGCCGGGCCCCGAATTCCACCCTCCGGACAGCTATTTTCCAAGTTCAGGACCATACCTGCGTGCAAGGTCACGATTCGGTCTCGCGCCAACGCGCCGGGGCGTGTGAGCAGCGGTGCTTTTTCGAAGTTCAATTACCGCCCCGCTAACGCCAGAGAATAGTTAGCCTTCATAAACGTCGGGGAGCGGCCATCGTGCCGCATGACAGGACGGATCGGTCGCCGATCACGGCGATCACCCGTCTCGCGCCATATTCCATATCGAATCGCTACCTTGGTCGATCGCAGTTCGGCCTGGAGAACGCTATGGCTAACTCAGCGTCCGTACCCAACCCCTTCGAGACCGGCGGTACCGGAATTCCCGCCGCCGCCCAGCCGAACTCGCGCTCCGCCGCAGATACGGGGCGGCCCGCCCGTGCTCTGCTCGATGAACAGCTCGCGCCACTGAGGATTCCGGCACTGGTGCTGGGTGCGTTGCTGATCTGCCTCGGTGTGGCGGCACTGCTGCCATTACGGGGATGGCTGCACGACTACGGCGGCGAGCTCGTCATAGCCGCCTACCTGCAATACATGGCGATGGCGACAACCCTCGAGGTATGGGGTCTACGTATGACCAGGAAAGGCCCACGCCGCAGGTGATGATGAGGTAGCCGCTGCGTGCGGCTGTTCTTGGGGCAAGGGCCGACAGCAGCCCGTCGCCCGCTGGCCATCCGGGGTTACTCCCAAGGCGGTGGAGCCGCGCCGCGGCTGCGGAGCCGCAGCCCGGCTATGCGTCCGAGCTCAACACGCGAGTGGTGGGGGCCGCCGTGAGCAGGGTGCTGATCTCGGCGGCGAGGGTTTCGGTGAGCGCGGGGTCATCGAAGCCTGCGGCCGCCCAGCAGCGGATACCGTCGGCCACCAGCGTCTGCGCGATGCGGGCCGTGCGCACGACATCGACCTCGGCGGGGATGCGGCCGTCGCGGTGGGCTTGCCGGAAGGGTTCGAGAAAAAGGTAGGCGATGTCGGCCTGGGTGGCGCCCTCGGCGAGGGCCTGTCGTTCGAGCCGGTAGGTTTCCAAGACCGCTTCGAAGACCAGCTCTGGAGGGTAGTGGCGGGCACGCTGTTCGAGGGTGCCGATGACCGCGGTGATCACGTCGACCAGTTCGTAAGGGCCCGAGAAGACGGCTTCGGCGGCCAGATGCGCGTCGCGCATGGTGAACACCTCCACTGCGAGGAGTACGTCCTCTCGCCGTGAAAAGTACACGTAAAACAGCGCTTTCGACACACCAGCGGCTTTGCAGATGTCGGTGACCGTGGTCTCGGCGAAACCCTTGGTGCGCCACAACGCCATGGCCGCCTGCATGATCGCTTCCCGGCTGGCATGGGATCGAGCCCGTAGCGGCGTCGCCCTTTTCTGACGATCGTCACCTCTTGGCCTGTGTGAATCTATCGCCATAGCAGGGATTTTAGCGCACCACAATTATTGACCATAGTCAGAAAACTTGCGATGCTGCTCCCCATGAGCCCCAGCGGCGCAATCATCGGCCAGCGCCGCCGCACGGTGGCCGGTCCGACCTCGACAACCCATTCATCCGACGGGAGTCAACGACATGCAGACACTCACCGAGGACGAGGAGCAATCGACTGCCACGAATCTGAGAGCCCACCAGGTGATCCTGTGGTCGACCCCGGTGGTCGCCCTGGTGCTGCTCGCGCTGTTCGTTGCGTTTCCCGGCTTTTTCCCACCGATGTCGCCGAACATGACAGCGACGGAGGTAGCGCAGTTCTACGCCGACAACACACCGCTGATCCGATTCAGCATGGTCGGTTTCAACCTGTGCGGGGTCATGATCGTGCCGTTCTTCGTGCTGATAATGGGTCAGATGCTGCGCATGAGGGGCCAGAGCCACATCTTCGCCTTCTCCTACCTCACCGCGATCGTCGCCGGAGTGACCTTGTTCGCTTTGTCGAACATCTTCTTCGCCGTCGCCGCTTTCCGCGCCGACCGGGGTGTGGAACTGGTTCAGGTACTCAACGACCTCGCCTGGATCGTCTTTATCGCGCCGATCGGCATGCTGGTCGCCCAGTTCGTATTGCTCGCTCTGGCAGTGTATTTCGATGAACAACCGCAACCCATCTTTCCGAAATGGGTCTCGCCCTACGCACTTCTGACGGCGCTGGCCATGGCCCCCTCGGCCGGTGCCGCGGTGTTCCGGGACGGGCCGCTGGCGTGGGACGGCTTCGTCTCGTTCTGGCTCCGCAACGGCGCCTTCGCGCTGTTCGTCGCGGTGATGTTCTTCCTCGTGCGATCCGCGCTCCGACGCCAGATCCAGCAGGAGGGGATCGCGTCGTGACCGCCGTGACCAACACCTCTGGTACAGCAAGAAGCGCCACCCCGAAAAGTGGAGCGGGGCTCGATGTCTGGATCATCTACTGGCTGTTCGCCGCCTTCTACACCGCCCTGTCGGTAGGGGTCGTATTCTTCGGCAGGGCAACACCACCACCGCGCCCGGACGTGACTGATCTGCAAGTGGCGCAGTGGTTCGACAAGCATCAGTGGGGAATCCAGGCCGGTTTCGCGGTGCTACTGGTCCTCGCGGGCGGAGCGGCAGTCTCCAACGGCATCATCGGCTACTTCATGAAACGCATGTCCTCGGGATCGCTGCTGGCCTACGCCTACATCGCTGGAATGGGAGTCGGCGCAATCCCCGGGTTCCACGTGCTGCTCATCTGCTGGCTCACCGCGACTTTCCGCCCCGACCGCGATCCCGGGATCCAACACCTGCTCTACGACCTGGGCATGTTGTCCTACAACGGATCCCTGGGCTGCTTCACCGCTGCCTACACTGTGCTGGCGATCGCGATCCTCTACGACCGTAACCACATCTTCCCCAAATGGTTCGCCTACATCTCCATCTGGCAGATCGTCACCGAAGTCCTTGCCACCCAGATGTGGGTCTTCCGCTCCGGGGCGTTCTCCTGGAACGGAATGATCACCTTCTACATCGCGGTAGTCGTCTTCGGACTGTGGGTCGTGTGCCTGCTACCAATCCTGCGCAACGCCACAAAAGCCGAGAGCACACATACCCCACCCCTCTACCCCGCCGAGGCCACGCGATGACCATCTCCGATCAAGGCATCTCCCCGGAGACCGAACCACTCTCGGCCGAAGCTGAACGGGCACGACACATGCCGGGCGATATCGACATGTGGGTGATGATCCTGGGCGACCTGTTCTTCTTCGGCTGCTACTTCGTCGTCTACATGGTCTTCCGCGCGAGATCGGCCCAAGAGTTCTCCACCGCCCAGCAACACCTCGACATCGGCATCGGTGTCACCAACACCGTCGTGCTGCTCACCAGCTCCATGTTCGTCGCCCTGGCCGTCATCTCGACCCGACAGGGAGCAATCCGGACAGCGCGACGACTTGTATTCGCCGCAGGCGCATGCGGACTGGTATTCATCGCCCTGAAAATCTATGAATGGCACCACGAGCTAACCAACGGCTACACCGTCGCCAACGAATTCTTCAGCTTCTACTACGCCCTCACCGGCATCCACCTCGCACACCTACTACTCGGCATGCTCATCCTCGGAATCGTCGTCCAAGAGCTACGCAACCCCCGCAGGCAACGGGTGAGCATCGTCGAACAAGGCGCCCTGTTCTGGCACATGATCGATCTGCTCTGGGTCGTCATCTTCGCCATCATCTACCTCATGAGGTAACCCAATGACGACCCGAACCGCCACCGACAAAACACGAATCCGAGACAACAAACGCATCATCTACGCATGGATCGCACTCACGGCGATCACCCTGCTCGCCTGGCAACTCGCCCCCGGCCACGCCGACAGCACCAGGCTCGATACCGGACTCATCATCGCCGTGGTTGTCCTCGGACTGATCAAATGCCGCCTGATCATCCGCTACTTCATGGAAATCCGACACGCCCCGACCTGGCTGAAAATCACCACCGACACTTGGCTAGCTGTTATCTGGACAACCATGCTCGCCATCTACCTTTACTGAATTGTGGCTGCCCGTCTCGGCGATTCCACGGAACAGCCCACAGCCACCCCTGGATGAATCGACAACGCGCCGCACGCGGTCGGTCAAGGGGGCCTCGCCGTTTGGCTATGCTGTCGGCTCGACCAGTACGCCCATGGCTTGGTCGAGGAGTTCGGACAACGGAGTGGTCCCGTCGGCTGCCCTCCAGGCGTCGGTTGCGGCGTCGAGGCAGGAAATCGCCGACGCCACAAGGGCCTGGGCGCGGAGGTTGTTCGCGGACTCCGGGTCACCGCCGAGCCGGCGGGAGATCTCCGGCACCAGGAGGCTCTGCCAGCCCTGCGTCTTCTCCCACTGACGGGTCATCAGGGCGCAGGCGTCGTCGAGCAACCGCATCAGGTTCAGAAATGGCTGAGGCTCGTCGGTATTCGACTCGGTGATCACGTCGAACGAGCGGCGCAATGCTTCCCAGGACCGCTCGTCGGCGGGCCGGGCGGCGAGCGCGGCGGCCATCTTATGGCCGAACTCACCCATCCTGCCGAGGACGAGCTCCTCCTTGGTGCCGAAGTACCGGAAGAAGGTGGTGCGCGACAAGCCCGCCTCGGCGGCGATCTGTTCGACCGTCGTGTTGTCGAAGCCCTGCTCGGAGAACAGCCGGAACGCGACCTCGCTGACCTCATCGCGCATCGCGGCTCGTGTCCGCTCCCGCAGCGTGGAGGCCATGGTCCTGGATGTCTCAGCCATGCCATGAGTGTAGTACACAGACCCTATGTGGTACTCCATCCCATATTGGTATATGGTCTCATAAGTTGTCTTCGTATCCCTTTTGAGGAGTGCTTCCCATGAGCAAGATTTGGTTCATCACTGGTTCCTCGCGCGGCCTGGGCCGCCGGTTCACCGAGGCCGCGCTATCGCGTGGCGACAAGGTCGCAGCGACCGCCCGCAACACCGACGCACTGGCCGACCTGGTCGCCGCCCATGGCGACGCGATACTGCCGCTGCCCCTCGACGTCACGGACAAAACCGCCGTGACGGAGTCCGTCCAGCATGCCCACGAGCACTTCGGACGCCTGGACGTCGTCGTCAACAACGCCGGCTACGGCCTGTTCGGCATGGTCGAAGAGCTGACCGAAGACGATGTCCGCGCCCAGTTCGAGACGAATATGTTCGGCACCCTGTGGGTCATCCAGGCGGCACTGCCCTACCTCCGCGCTCAGGGCAGCGGCCACATCATCAACGTGTCCAGCCTGCTCGGCCTCGCCGCTTTCCCCACAACGGGCGGCTACACCGCCACCAAGGCAGCCGTCGAGGGACTCTCGGACTCCTTGGCCCAGGAAGTAGCGGCCTTCGGCATCAAGGTCACTGTCGTCGAGCCCGGCCCCTTCGGCACCGAGTTCAACACGTCCTCCGCCTATTCCGCACCGCTGTCCGCCTACGACAGCTTCCGGGAGGCAGTCAACGCCAGCTTCGCCACCCTCCCGAATCCCGACCCGGCGGGCGTCGGCCCCGCGCTGCTGAAGGTCGTCGACGCCGACACCCCACCGTCCCGGATCTTCTTCGGCACCTTTCCCCTCCAGGTCGTCCCGCAGATCTACGCCGACCGGCTCGAGGGCTGGCAGGAGTGGGCCGAGGTATCCGCCGCGGCCGAGGCCAGCCCGGCCTGACCGGCCCCCGTCCGGCGCTTCCGGCACTGGGGGCCGTCCACCTCGAGCATTGCCCGCCAGGCTTGCAAGTCGACCGGCAGCAAGGACAAAAGGATCATGAAACTCTCAGGCGGTCGACGAGTTCGTCTGCCTTGGCGCACCTCACGCGTCGACGACTTGCCCCTGACACCTGACGTCACGTCTTAGCCATCTGCCCGGTGGCCTATCCGCCCACGGGCGTATGGCTCTGGGCGACCCGCAACAAGGAACAAGGAAGAGGAAATACGATGCCGACACTGGGAATCATCGGAAGCGGAAATATTGGGTCCGCGGTCGCGCGGCTGGCGGTCGCGGCGGACATCGATGTCGTGATCGCCAACTCGCGGGGGCCGCAGAGCCTGGCCGATCTCGTCGAGGAACTGGGTTCGCGAGCCACGGCAGGCACCGTGGAGCAGGCTGCCAGCGCCGGGGAGACAATCCTGCTCAGCATCCCGCTGACCGCGTACAGCTCTCTGCCTGCTGAACTACTGCGGGGCCGGACCGTGCTGGATACCGGCAACTACTATCCTCACCGCGACGGTCGGATCGGCGAACTCGACGCCGAAAAGATGACCACGGCTGAATTGGCCCAGCAGCTCTTGCCGGGCGCCCTGCTGGTCAAGGCATTCAACAACATCCTGGCCCACCATATCCCGCAGCTCGCCCGCCCAGCCGGGGCGCCGGACCGCAGCGCTCTACCCATCGCGGGCACGGACCAAGGGGCGAAGACTCGGGCGGCAGAGCTGATCGACCGGCTCGGATTCGATACCGTCGACGCCGGAACGCCAGGTGAGACTTGGCGTTTCGAGCCCGAGGCCGGTGCATACACCCGGATCTACCTTGCCGACCCCAGCGTGCCGGTCGAGCGCATGCTCGAAGCTCCGGCCGCGCCGCTGTCGGCCGACGAACTGCGCGCCGCGTTGCAGGCGAGCGAACGGGTGAAGGTAGCCGAGCGCACCTTCTGAAGTTCGCAACGAGCCGTCAGCCGGAGAACCCGACGATAGAGGCCATTCACCCGAAACGCGCGATGACCCTCATGCGGACCGGTAGCCGAACCCTCGCACTCGTAGGCTCACGGTGCAATGACGACCCCGCTACTCATGATGAGTTGCGTACGGGTTGTGTGTCTGGTCACGATGGGTACTATATCGAATACGCTGGTACCCAGTTAAGTTTCTTTCGGGCCGTCGTGATGGAGTGTCCGAGTGATCAGTGAGGATCCAATGAGTCAAGTGGCTATCGAGTTCGACGTGTCCGTACCCATGCGTGACGGGGTGATTCTGCGGGCCGACGTCTACCGGCCCGTCGGTGCGGGGCCGTGGCCGGTTCTCGTGCAGCGCACCCCCTACGACAAGGCTTCGCCGCAGGGGACCGCCCAGCTCGACACGCTCAAAGCTGTTCGGCGCGGTTACATCGTGGTGCAGCAGGACACGCGAGGAAGGTTCACATCCGACGGCGAGTGGCTGCCGTGGGCGTATGAGCAGCAAGACGGTTACGACACCATCGAGTGGGCCGCTGCGCTGCCCGGTAGCAACGGCAATGTGGGAATGTTCGGTGCAAGCTACACCGGCAACACCCAATGGGCTGCGGCCATCGCGGGGGCGCCGCACCTGCGCGCCATCGCGCCGCAGGTCACCTGGTGCGAGCCCGCCGACGGAATCTTCTTCCGTGGCGGAGCGATCGAACACGGATTGAATCTGTGGTGGTCGCTGATGGTCTCGGCGGGCCAGTATGCGAAGGTGGCGGCGGATACCGAGGAGCTGTTCGCCAAGCTGGGTACCACGATTCGCGACTTCGACCGGCTCGCCGAGGTGACATATAGGGAGTTGCCCTCAGGCGCGTCGCCGGCATTGGTGCGCACGAACCTGCCGGATATCGGCGTGCAGCGCGGCTTGCGTGATCCCGCCTCGATGGCCCAGGCCCGGGTCGCGGGCAGGCACGGTGAGGTCACTGTCCCGTCCTTGAACGTCGCGGGCTGGTACGACGTGTTCTCGCAGGGCTCGATCGACAACTACATCGCCGCACGCGAACAGGGCCACACGACTCGACTGATCGTCGGGCCATGGGAACATCTGAGTCTCCTCAGCCCCAGGCCAGAGCATGTCGGTGCGGTGAACTACGGGCTGGCCTCGGTGGCGCCACCGAGTTGTGACGGGACCATGACCGGTATTCAGCTGGACTGGTTCGACCAGTTCCTGCCCAGCGAACCGGTCGACGCGGAACCAGACCCGGGCGTGGACATCTTCGTCATGGGTCTGAATCAGTGGCGACACGAGCCGCAATGGCCCCTCGCCCGCGCCCGCGACACCGAGTTCTTCCTCCATCCCGACGGTCATCTGTCGACTTGTGCCCCGGCAGAGAACGAGGCGCCTTCGTCCTACGTCTACGATCCCGCCGACCCTGTGCCGACCACGGGCGGCGCGCTCATCATGGCGAGTGATTTCCGCCCCGGAGCCCTCGACCAGCAGGCAGTGGAGTCCCGTGTGGATGTGCTGGTGTTCACCAGCGACCCGCTCCCTGAGGACCTCGAGATCACCGGCCGGGTCACCGCGACCCTGTTCGCCGCCACCGACGGGCCCGCTACGGACTGGGTCGTGCGGCTGTGCGCTGTCGACGAACGAGGAACCTCGCTCAACATCGTCGACGGCATCACCCGCGTCATCACAGAGCCCGGACGCATCGATGAACACGAGATCGACCTGTGGTCGACCAGCATCGTGATCAAGGCAGGGCATCGGCTCCGGGTCCAGGTCACCTCCAGCAACTTCCCGCGCTGGGACCGCAACCTCAACACCGGAGAGGATCCGACCGTGGCCATCGAGCACCGTGTCGCCCACCAGAAGATCTTCCACGACTCCACGCGGCCCTCCCGGCTGATCCTGCCGGTGATCCCCGCCACCTAGAATGCCGCCGCGAAGGTCAGCGGTCAGCCCCAGACCTTCGCGGCATACGGGACCGAGTCGGCGTGGCTAGGGGGCTCGTGTTGCGACTCGGCCGCCCTCGCGCCCGCTATCGCGCCGCTCACGACCCCGCCAGCGCCGAGGATGCTCGGCGAGAGCGCCCACGCCGGCAGATTGTGCACGGCAACGGGTCAGTCAGGGCTGTGGAGTAACCCGTTCAACAGTAGGGCCGCCAGTTCGTTGAAGGCGTCTGCCGCCGACAGGCCGGTGCGCTCGAGCAGGACGCCGGACTGGACTCCCTCGATGGCGAGTGCGACGAGTTGGGAGGCGAACCTGCCGTCGGTGGCACGGAAACGACCTGTCCGTATCCCATCATCGATCAGTTCATGGACACGTTCGGCCGCGCGGGCGGTGTTGCGCGCGTAGATCTCGGCGGTGGGAGCGAAAGCGACCATGTCCTGGTAGAAGGCATTCGAGTTGCGCCGCATGGCATTCGCGATACCGCCGAGGTACGCGAGGATCTTGGCCTGCGGGTCGGTCTGGGTGGCCACATCGGCTTCGATGAGTTCGGCCGATTCGCCGAAGAACTGTTTGGTCGCCAGTACCACCAGCTGTTCCTTGGTCGCGGCGACGCTGTAGAGGGTGGCCTTGGAGCAATGCAGGCGCTCGGTGAGCTCGCCGATGGTGATGGTGGTGAAACCCTCGCTGAGAAAGATCTCCTGGACCTGACGCAGCAGGTCGTCACGCCGCGCCACATCAACGCGTCGCTTACGGGGAGTGTTGACCGTCGTTTGACGCGCCGAGGCCGTACGAGGCATGAGATCGAGTGTTTCACACCCATCCTCGAGCAGCTGCGAGCAGCGGGCTTTATCCGTCACCATTCCTACGGTACTCTTTTGGGTACCAATGAACTGTTTTACGTACCCACATTGGAGCGGTAGTGAGTCCTGACTATGCAATACGTGTCGGTGAGTTCCTCGAACAATTCGGGACGCCGGATGCGGATGTGGCCTGGTTGCTGTGCGACCGTCATCCGGCATCGGCTCGAGCCCTGATGATCGTCGACGAGCATTTGGCCGCGATCGAATACACCTACGGCGAGCTGGCCGAAGCGTCGCGACGAGCGGCTGCGGTTCTGTCCGCGGCCGGTGTGGGGCGCGGGGATCGGGTCGCGACCGTGATGGGCAAGAGCGCCCAATTGGTCGCGGTCGTGCTCGGTATTTGGCGCTTGGGCGCGGTCTACGTGCCGTTGTTCACCGCGTTCGCCGAGGATGCGATCCGGTCCCGCCTCGCCGACGCCGAGGTCAGGCTCGTCGTGGCCGATGAGGATCAGCGGGCGAAAGTGCCCGCAGGTGACTGGACGCTGATCGTCGCTGGTACCGATTCCCCCGACGGGTTGAGCGCCCGCCTTGTCGCGGCCTCGTGGCAAGACATCGGCTCGACGCCGGTCGGTGGAGACGGGGCGCTGGTGCACATGTTCACCTCCGGTACCACCGGCAAACCCAAGGGTGTGGTGCATCCGGTGCGCTATGCAGCCGGGTGGCAGAGCTACCTCGAGTTCGGTCTGGGCGTCGGGCCCGACAGCGTTTTCTGGTGCGGCGCCGACCCGGGATGGGCTTACGGGCTCTACACCGCGATCGTGGCTCCCCTGGCGGCCGGTGTGCCGACGCTGCTGCTGCGCGTCGGATTCTCGGCCGCCGACACCTGGACGGTGTTGAAGGATCGCGCGGTCACCGATTACACCGCTGCGCCCACGGTCTACCGCGGCCTGCGCGCCTCCGGCCTGCCAGTTCCCCAGGGGCTCGCGCTGCGCCGGCTGTCGAGCGCGGGGGAGCCGCTGACCCCGGAGGTCAACGACTGGGCTCGCGACGCGCTCGGGCTCGAGGTGCACGATCACTACGGCCAGACCGAACTCGGCATGCCGATCGGTTTCCCGCACCACCCCAGCCTGCGACGGCCGGTGCTGGCCGGTGCGATGGGAACTTCGCTGCCGGGCTGGGAGATCACCGTCCTGGGCGAGGACGACGACGCACCGGTCGAGTCCGGTCAGACCGGGCGGCTGGCGATCGTGGTCGCGGGCAGTCCGTTGATGACCTTCCGCGGCTATGTCGGAGGGCGCGGCGGCGACCGATTCCGCGCCGGGGGCGCCTATTTCCTGACCGGTGACATCGCATCGATCGACGCCGACGGGATCGTGCGGTTCTCCGCGCGCGACGACGACGTCATCATTATGGCCGGCTACCGCATCGGCCCGTTCGACATCGAATCCACGCTCCTGCAGCACCCCGCTATCAGCGAAGCCGCAGTGGTCGCTGGTCCCGATGAGGTGCGCGGCGAGGTCGTGGAGGCGTTCGTGGTCCTCGCGCCCGGCGCCGCCGTCTCCGACGATCTCGTCCAGCAGCTACAGCAATGGGTCAAGAAGAACTACGCCGCGCATGCCTACCCGCGGCGTATCCATTTTGTGCAGAGCCTGCCCAAGACGCCGAGCGGCAAGATCCAGCGCGCACAGCTGCGGCAGCGGCGCCGCGAGGACGCCGGCCTGGGCGCGGGTGCCCGATGAACCTGCCCGCACCGGTCCTGGTTACCCGTACCGGTCCGATCCGCACCCTGACACTCAACCGCCCCCACCGCCGCAACGCATTGGACCCCGAGTTGATCGATGCTCTGGCTGCCGCGGTGACCGAGGCGGAACAAGATCCGCACACCCGGTGCCTTGTCCTCGCCGGAGCGGGCAAGAGCTTCTGCGCCGGCGCCGACCTGCGGTACTTTCTGAGCCTGGCCGACACCCCGGGTGGGCCGACGCAGTTTCTGCGCCGGGTTTCGGCCGTGGTCACTCGGCTCGAGACCAGCCGCCTGCCGGTGGTGGCCGCCTTGCACGGCCACGCTGTGGCCGGTGGTCTGGAGCTTGCACTGGCCTGTGACGTGGTGGTCGCCGCCGACACGACACTGATCGGCGACGGGCACATCCGCAACAACCTGCTCCCGGCCGCGGGCTCGAGCGTGCGACTGCCACGCAAAATCGGCGACTCCGCGGCACGGTGGCTGGCCCTGACCGGACAACTGGTCCCCGCCCAGCGGCTCGCCACCACCGGCTGGCTGCACGCGGTGGTGCCGGCCGAGGAAGTGCACGCCTGCGCACGAGCCGCCGCGATCGAACTGGCCGAAGCCGGCGGTCCGGCCCAAACCGCGTTCAAAGCCCTCCTGCACACCCTGACCACTATGGACGAAAACCAAGGACTGGCCCGAGAACTCGCCGACTTCGAACAGCACTGGAACACCAATGACGTACCGGCCTCGCTGACCGCATTCCTGCAACGCCGATCGGCCTGAAGGCATGCCGAGCCACTATCACATTCCTGGGAGTGCAATGAACCGCTACACCGATCAAGTCGTCCTCGTGACCGGCGGAGCCCAAGGGCTCGGCGCGGGTATGGCCGAGCGATTCGCGGCCGAAGGAGCAATCGTAGCCATCGGCGACGTCAACGACGTCGCCGCCCGAGACCTCGCTGACCGCCTGGAAAAGGAATTCGGGCGCACCTGCCTGGCCCATCCGGTCGATGTCACCTCCTCGGACGATGTCAACGCCTGGATCGAAGCCGTCGTCGGTGCGCACGGCCGTATCGATGCCCTGGTCAACAACGCCGGAATCATCCGCGACAACCGGATCGAGGACATCGACGACACCGACTGGCACTCGGTATTGGATGTCTCCCTCTCGGGGGCCTTCTTCTGCGCCCGAGCGGTGTTGCCGCACATGCGATCACGCAACTACGGCCGGATCGTCTCGTTCTCCTCGATGAGCTGGCGCGGCAACTTCGGCCAAGCCAACTACGTCGCCGCCAAAGCGGGCATCGTCGGACTCACCCGCACCCTCGCACTCGAAACCGCCCGCCAGGGCATTACCGCCAATGCCATCGCCCCCGGCCTCATCGAAACACCCATGCTCGCTTCGATGAACACCGCGGCCCGCGAAAAGCTGATCGCCAAAGTGCCCCAACGCAAGACCGGACAGCCCCAAGACATCGCCGAGGCCGCCGCCTACCTGTGCTCCCCGGCCGCCGGATACGTCAGCGGAGTCGTACTCGACGTCGACGGAGGCTTGGGTATCGGCTCATCGATCCGGTAGCGGAAACCGACCGCAGCGGCGGTTCACACTCCGATGGCCTGGCCGATGATGACCTTCACGACCCGGCTGCTGGCAGACCGGTGGAGCTGCCGCGGTTTTCGGCCGGAACCGGTATCGCGCGAGACCATCACGCGGGTTCTCGATCTGGCTCGGCGGTCGCCGTCATGGTGTACGTCGGAGATGAACCGGCGTCAGGGCAGTTTGATTGCCGACATGTACATTTCGAGGGTTGGTCTGTAGAGGTCGACGTCATCGAGTTGGGTTCCCAGCGCGACCGAGTCGGTGGTGGCGATGAGCACGCGGGCGAACGTCAGTGGGGGAATCAGCAGGGTCGCGCCGATTCGATCGAGGCCTTCGACGATGAATCGTGCCAGGGCTTCGGCGACCTCGACTCGTTTGGTTGCGACTCGTTCCCGGGCCTCGGGGTTGCGCAACAGGTACAGAGTGAATTCGTAGCCCAGCGCGGCGGACTCGGCGCCGCGGTCTTCAGCGAGTTGGCGCCACCGCTGGGCGACTTGGTCGAGTTCGTGCGCTCCCACCTGGCTTGCTGCCGATAGCAGCTCGGTGAATGTATCGAAGTAGCGCTGCCAGTACCGGTCGCTCACCGCTAGGAAGAGTTCTTCCTTCGTGGGGAAGTGCTTGTATATGGCGCCTTTGGTGTAGCCCGCCGCATGAGCGATGTCATCGAGGGTTGCCGCCGTGAACCCTTTTTCGGCAAACACCTCTTGCGCGGCATCCAACAGGAGCGACCGGGTGCGCTCGAGTCGTCGCTCCCTCGTCCATCGCTCAGCCATGTCAGCGAGTATGCCATGAATCTAAGAAACTATTCCGACGCTCAGATTCTTACTGGTATATTTTCGGACGACGGGCTACTGAAGGAGGGCGACGATGACTGCCTCATCGACGACAGACAGATACGCCGACACCGAGGTGATAGCTGAAGGGTGTCCGCTCTTCGAGCGGATCCGCATGGGTTGGACCACGACGATCCCGAAGCAGGCTGCGCGATGAGCGGGCCGTTGGGTAGGAAGAAGGCAGCCACCGTCACCGAGGAGATCGGCGGAGTCGCCTCCTTGGGTGCCAAAGCTCAGTCCACGAGCAAGCCCGTCCGGAGCTGGGCGATCGTCGGGGGCTTGATCCTGGCGTTCCAGGTGTATGTGTGGATCCGCTGGGTGTCGGGACCATTCTTCGTCCGGGTGCCCACAGGGCCCAGTGACCCGCCGACGTGGATGAAGACGATCCTCATCACGTGGACGGCCGTGATCTTGGTCGGCTGGCCGATCGGCGTCTACTACTTCATCATCAGGCCCTGGCGGCGTGAGCGGCGGATCACGCTCGACGGCATGCTCCTGGTCGCCTGCGGCCTGCTGTTCTTCCAGGATCCGCTCCTGAACTACTTCAACACGTGGAGTACCTACAACACCTGGATGTTCAATCGGGGGTCGTGGGTGGCCCACATTCCGGGTTGGCGCTCGTATGCCGAACCGGGCCAGATGATGGCCGAACCGTTGTTGATGAACGCGGCGGGTTATTCCTACGGAGTTCTGCTGTGCACGATCCTCGGATGTTGGATCATGCGCCGTGCGAAGTCGAAGTGGCCGGATATCAGCAACTTCGGATTGATCGGCGTTCTGATCGTGTGGACGTTCTTCTTCGATCTCGTCATCGAGGGCCTCTTCCTGATGCCGATGGGACTTTTCACCTACCCCGGCGCAATTCGATCCCTGTCGATCAATGCCGGCACCTACTACCAATGGCCGATCTATGAAGGACTCATGTGGGGAGGTGTCCAGGCAGGTCTGTGCGCGCTGCGTTATTACACCGACGATCGTGGCCGGACCTTTGTCGAACGAGGACTGGAACGGATCCAGGGCGGGGCCGTGAAGCAGCAGGCTACGCGTTTCCTGGCCATTTTCGCGGCGTGCAGTCTGTTCTTCTTCGTGTTCTACAACCTGCCCGCGCAGTGGTTCGCCATGCACGCCGATCCCTGGCCCGAGGACATCCAGAAGCGTTCGTACTTCGACATGGGCATCTGTGGTGAAGGGACAGGGCGGCTCTGTCCTGATCCTGTTCTGCCGATCCCCGGCAAGAACACCGGCTACATCAATCCGGAAGGCCGGCTCGTTCTCCCTGAGGGCGCAGAGCTTCCGGAAGTCGTTCCATTCGAGCGAGGAAATTAGTATGTCGACCAGTCAATCCACCGCTGTACTCCCGGTTTTGGAAGCACCGTTCTACCGGCCGGTCGGCGACGAGGTAGCAGTCTTTCGGGCGGCGGCCCGACGCGGTTCGCCAGTACTGTTGAAGGGCCCCACGGGATGCGGGAAGACGCGCTTCGTGGAGGCCATGGCCCACGAACTCGGGCGCGAGCTGATTACCGCCGCGGGCCACGAGGACATGACCTCGGCGGACCTGGTTGGCCGTTTCCTGCTAAAGGGTGGGGAGACGGTCTGGGTGGACGGGCCCTTGACCCGGGCCGTGCGCGAGGGCGCCATCTTCTATCTGGACGAGGTGGTCGAGGCGCGCCAGGACACCACCGTGGTCATTCATCCGCTCGCCGATCACCGCCGTGAACTGCCGATCGATCGACTCGGCACGACACTGCGGGCAGCCCCCGACTTCCAGCTGGTCATCTCCTACAATCCCGGCTACCAGAGCGTCCTGAAAAGCCTCAAAGAGTCGACCCGCCAGCGTTTCGTTGCCATCGAACTCGACTTCCCGCCCGCCGAGGTCGAGACCGACGTGGTCGCCTTCGAAGCCGGGATCGGATCGGAGACCGCGACAGCGCTGGTCGAACTCGGTCACGCCATTCGAAACTTGGATGGCTCACCGCTGCGTGAAGTGGCCTCCACCCGGTTGTTGATCCTCGCGGGCGGTCTGGTCGCTGAAGGGCTGAGCCTGCGCAGTGCGGTGCGGTCGGCCGTTGTCCAAGTGCTCTCGGACGATCAGGATGTCGTCCGTGCCCTCGGCGAACTCATCGACGCCGTCCTGCCGCGACCATGAACGTTTCCAATCCGAACAGCCACGACCGGTTTCGACTCCTCGCCACCTTCATCGCCGGCCGGGCTGTCGAAGTTGCGGAGGCACCGGCTGGTCAGCCTGCTCACACCAACGGCCAGATCATCTTCGTCTCAGCGGGCCGCTCGGTCGCCGAGCAGCGCCGCGAGATGCTGCTCCAGACCGCGCTGCTCGGTGCGGGGAGTCTGGATCAGCGATTGGTGAAGGCGCTTCGGGCTCGTCCGGTGGTGGCGCGGCGCTACCTGGCGCTGGAAGGTCGGCGAGTGATCGTCGACCTCGCCGAGCGGATTCCACTCGCAGCTGGGCTCGGTCCGCACGAGCCTCCGGCCACCTCGAGCGCCGAGGAGTCGCTCGAGGTGGCCGGAGGCCGAGTACCGGTGGCCGACCCACCGGAGTGGTTCGGTGCCATCAAGCCCTCCCGATTGCTGGCACGCAGTGCCGCACCGGGCGCGCGGGCCACGAACAAAGAGCTGCGCTTGGAATTCGATCCGATCGACTTACCCGAGGCCGACGACGACGATGACGATGGCAGTGAGCAGTCCGGGAGGAGCAAGATTCTCGCACTGTTCGAAAATCCGCTGTTCAACTCGCGGGCGCTGTCGGACAAACTCCGCAAGCTGTTCGGCAACTCCCGGGCACCCGGGGATGGCTCCGCTGGTGCGGAGATGCAGGTTCGTGCCGTTCGACGGGTGTACCAGGTGGGAGTCGATGCCCGGCCGCTGCCAACACGGATCCAGTTCACCGATGACGGCAAGCCCGGCGCCACGCTGGGCGTAGGTGGAGCGCTTTATCCGGAGTGGGATGTCCACAACCATCGGTATCGGCCCGAGTGGTGCCGGGTCATCGACTTCCCGCTGACAGTCGCCGCCGATATCTCCGCGGCCGGTGTTCCGCTCGACGACGTGCTCCGGCGACGCTTGTCGCGAATCGGCCTGGGCCCCAAGGTTCTGCGCGGCCGTCCCGATGGCGACGAGCTCGACATCGAGGCGCTCATCGATATGTTCGTCGACCTGCGTTCGGGCTACTCGTCGCCGGAAAACATCTACCTGGAACGCCGAAAACTCGAGCGTAATCTCGGCGTCCTCATCCTGCTCGATGCCTCCGGGTCTGCCACCGATACCGATACCGAAGGCCTCGCTGTACACGACCACCAGCGGCGGGCAGCCGCGACGTTGGCCGTTACGCTCGAAGAGCTCGGCGACCGCGTCGCGGTCTACGCGTTTCGCTCACAGGGGCGCCACGCTGTTCATCTACCGGCGATCAAGACGTTCGGACAGCGTTTCGGCGCGGTCGGGCGAGCCCGGCTCAACCAGCTCCAACCATCGAACTACACGCGCCTGGGTGCAGGCATCCGCGGTGCGGGCGAAATCCTCAAAACTGAAGCAGGCACTGAAAACCGGCTGCTGGTGGTCCTTTCGGACGGCTTTCCCTATGACGATGGCTACGAGGGTCGCTACGCCGAAGCCGATGCCCACAAGGCACTCGAAGAACTCCGCGCCGACGGTGTCGCCTGCCTGTGCCTTTCGATCGGCGCCACCACCGGCACCGATGCCCTCGAACGCGTCTTCGGTTCCGTCAGCTATGCCAGCGCCGCGACCCTGAGCGAGCTGAGCCCGCGGATGGATGAGTTCTTTTTGTCTTCCCTTCGGGAACTCGCCGCACCGAAACCGCGGTAGCGATGAGAGGAGTTCGAGTCACGGTTGGCGTCGTTCGCCTTCGACATCACGCAGGAAGGATTCGATCAGCTCGATTGCCTCGTCGTGTGCGGTATCGACGTCGAAAGCTTCTTCCATACGCAGGAAGCGCGACACGCTGGACATGAGTAAGACCAGTGCTCCCGGGGTGTAGGTTTCGGCGGCGGGGCCGTAGTCGCCGAGAACCTTGGTGACGGCGTCGAGTTGCATGGCGCGGAAGCGTCGGGAGGAGTTGGCGATCTCGGTGCGGATGGCCTTGCGGTGGTTGGCCAGCGCGACGAATTCCATGGTCAACGCGGTGTGGGATTGGTCGTGGATGGCTTCCCACAAGGCCCACAGTGGCTGAGGTGAGGCCAGTGCCTCGAGTTGGCGTTGGTAGCTGCGGTCGGCTCCGCGGCGGAACAGTTCGATGAACAGATTGTCCATATTGCCGAAGTAGTAGTGATACAGGGCGGAATTCGCTTCGGCGCGTGCGGCCACGCGCCGGGTGCTGACCGCGGCGTAGCCCTCTTCCCGCATGATTTGCTCGGCGGCGTCGAGCAGGGCGCTTCGTGTCGGTGAGTCCTCGGCGTCGGATGCGCGAGCGGGCTTCATGGTGTTGGCCTCCCAGGTGTGTGAGGCACGAAGCCTTCGGTGTCGTTGCGATCGTGTGGTTCGTGGTTGCGCGAATAGAAGGTAACCCGCGCTCTTGCCTGTTCGGTCTCCGGCCGCGATCGAGTCGGCCGATGGGTCGGTGACCGGGCTTTCGCAAGTCGCTTGACAGCGGTGAACCAGGTCACGTATATCTTAATCACCTGATTGAATTAATCAGTCGCTTAAGGCCCCTGATGTGGGTCTTCGCGGTCATTCGATGTCCCCGGCGCAACCTCGATCGCTGTCGGGCCGAACGAAGAATGTGGTGTCGCGCGTGGCATATCTCCCTACTCTCATCTCGGCGGTACGACGGCCGCCGCTGTGGATCTGCACCGCCCGCGCTGGCGCGGGAGATGTTCGTGGCGTGGCAGCCGGAGGACTCGAGTACCACAACGTGATCGGCGAGAGGTGTGAACGAGGCACTGGAGAGATCCGCCTTTCGAGCGCGGTCGTTGCCTGCGCCGAGCTGAGGTGTAGTGCGCAGGAAAGTGAAAGTCGTTGTGTTGCAATAATCGACCGCCGCGATGCTGGCGTTCTTGCTGATCGTCGTATCCACGGTGATGCCCGATGACGGGCACTGTCGCGGTTAGCGACCGCGAGGGTGTCGACCGGCGTCCGGCGAAGCGCCCCCGGGTCGCGGTGGTGACCGGCGGAGCCTCGGGGATGGGGTTATCGATCTGTGCGGCGTTCGCTGCCAGCGGGTATCGGGTCGCGGTTCTCGACATCGATGATGGCGCCGCTCAGCGGGCCGCCGAACAGTTGCGTGCCGCCGATGGCGCGGCGATCGCCTGTGCGGTCGATGTCACCGATCGCGAGGCGGTCGGTGCGGCGATGCGCAAGGTGCGCGCCGAATTCGGTGCGATCGAAATCCTGGTCACCAGTGCGGGGTTGGTCGGTTTCTCGCCGTTCACCGAGATTTCGCCCGAGGCATGGAACCGGGTCGTCGACGTGAATCTCAACGGCGTCTTCCACTGCGCGCAAGCCGTCATCCCGGATATGGTCGCCGCGGGGTGGGGCAGGATCGTGACCATTTCCTCGTCGAGTGCGCAACGCGGATCGCCAGGGATGGTGCACTACACCGCAGCCAAGGGTGGTGTGGTGGCGATGACCAAGGGCCTTGCGCGCGAGTACGCCGCGAGTGGGATCACCGTCAACACCATCCCGCCGTCGGGAATCGACACGCCCATGCAACGGCAGTCGCAGGCAGCCGGAAACCTGCCGGATAACTCCGTGATGGCAAAAGCAATCCCAGTCGGACATCTGGGCACCGGAGACGATATCGCCGCCGCCTGCTTGTTCTTGTGCTCCGACCAGGCCGGCTACATCACCGGCCAGATACTCGGCGTGAACGGCGGGTCGGTGATATGACCGAAGCCACGGCCCCGCGTCTGGTGCCGCTACCGGTGCACGAATGGGACGAACGCACGATCGCGATGCTGTGCGGGCATGTCGGAGCGGCGGACCGGTATCTGTCGGGCGAACCGGACGCGCCACGGATGCCCAATATTCTGGGGGTTTTCGCACATCACACCGAATTGGCTTCGGCGTGGCTGGCCTTCAACGGTCTGCTGCTCGAGCGTCCCGCGCTGGATCCGTTGGACCGGGAACTGGTGATCCTGCGTGTGGCGTGGCGCAGCGGCTCGGACTACGAGTGGAGCCAGCACGCTCGGATGGCCGCCGGTCTGGGGCTCGACGAGCACCAGATCAGGGCAGTGCGTCACGGCCCGGCCGCACCGGGGTGGTCACCTGTGCAACGGCTGCTGCTGACCACGACCGACGAGCTGTTGGAACGCCACTGCGTCACCGACCGCACCTGGACCGAGCTGGCGCGCCATTTCGATGAACGTCAGCTGATCGAATTGCTGTTCGTCGCCGGCTCGTACCTGTGCCTGGCGATGGTGTTCAACAGCGTTGCCCTGCAACCGGACCCGGAAATCGACCGGCCACGACCGTCCGAACTCCCGGAAATGGAGGAACAACCGTGAGCGAGCGTCAGCGAGCGAACCATCAACACAGCGCGCTTTCGCGCACGACGGAGCCGAGCGCCAGCGAGGTGCAGTCGTGAGTGAACTCGTCAGCGAACCGGCGCCCCAGCGCCTTTGGCCCAAGCCTGCCGAAGGCAGCTGGACCCAGCACTATCCGGAGCTGGGGACCGGCATGATGTCGTTCGAGGACTCGGTCTCGCCCGAATTCTTCGAACTCGAGCGCGAGGCGATCTTCAAACGTGCCTGGCTCAATGTCGGCCGGATCGAGCAGTTGCCCCGCACCGGTAGCTATTTCACCAAGGAACTCGATGTTGCCCGCACGTCGATCATCGTTGTGCGTGACCGCGACGGGAGTATCCGTGCGCTGCACAATGTGTGCCGACATCGCGGCAACAAACTCGTGTGGAACGAATTCCCCTGGGAAGAAACGTCGGGCACGTGTCGGCAGTTCACCTGTAAATATCACGGCTGGCGCTACGGACTCGACGGGTCGCTCGCCTTCGTGCAGCAGGAGGGTGAGTTCTTCGACCTGGACAAGAAGGATCTCGGGCTCGCGCCGGTGCATTGCGAGGTGTGGGCGGGGTTCATCTTCGTCAACCTCGATGCCGAGCCGCGACAGACGCTGCGGGAATTCCTCGGCCCGATGATCACCGATCTGGATGGTTACCCGTTCGACAAGATGACCGAATGGTACGAATTCAAGGCGGACAATCAGAGTAACTGGAAACTGTTCGCCGACGCGTTCCAGGAGTACTACCACGTTCCCGGCCTGCACTCCCAGCAGGTGCCCAGTGCGGTGCGAACCCCGGGAAAGGGTTTCGAGTGCGCGCATTTCCAGGTCGACGGCCCGCACCGGATGGTGTCGACCGGCGGCGCGCGACGCTGGACGATGCCCGCGGAGTTCATGTATCCGATCGAGCGGGTCACTCGAAGCGGCCTGGTGGGGCCGTGGGAATCCCCCGATCTGGGTCCGATGCCGAAGGGATTGAATCCCGGCCGGATCGATCCGTGGGGTATCGATAACTTCCAGATCTTCCCCAATATCGAGATTCTCATCTACCGCGGCTGGTATCTGCTGTACCGGTATTGGCCGACCTCCTACAACAGCCACCGCTTCGAGGGCGTGCTCTGCTTCCAGCCTGCGCGCACGGTTCGCGAGCGGGTCGAGCACGAGGTCGCCTCGGTGGTGTTCAAGGAATTCGCGCTCCAGGACGCGGGCATGCTCACCGGCACGCAGACAGCTTTGGAATCGGCCTACCGGACCGTGGGGATGACGCATTTCCCCGTCAACGACCAGGAGATTCTCGTGCGCCATTTCCACAAGGCCGTCGCGGACTGGGTCGACGAGTACCGCACCGACTTGGCGCAGGTGAGTGCGCGATGACAACCACACTGCTGCCACCGGCCTTCGCCGATCTCGAGCCCTTCGCGCGAATCTGGTGTCTGCCAGTCGAATCCGAACGATACAAGCAGCGTCTGAACAAGTCGATGGCCGAGATGCAGGCCTTCTACGACGCGTGTTTTCCCCGGGTGGACGACGCGATCACCTACTGCGACAAATTTCCGCTCGACGACCTGCCCGACGATGCGATCCAACTACTGCGGATGGTGTATTCGCTGGTGACCGTCGCGATGGCGATCGAGATCTTCAAGCAGCCCAAACCCGTCGACAGCGCTGACGCCGAACTCGAACGCGTTGCCGAACCCTGGCCCTGACTTGTTTCTCCAACTCGGCCACAGCGCCGTGAGCGGGCAATGGCCGGAAGGACCACACCCTCATGACGATCACTATCGACGAACTCAGCCACGATGTCGGCGCGGAAGTCCACGGCGTCGATCCGCGGACGTTACTCACCGACCCGTCCCTGCCTGACACAATCCTCAATATCCTGGAGCAGCACGGTGTCCTGGTATTCCGCGACCTGCATCTGGATCCCGAGACGCAGGTGGCGTTCTGCCGCAAACTGGGTGAGGTCGATACCTCACCCGGGCATCATCCGGTCGAGGGTATATACCGGGTCAGCCTCGACACGACAAAGAATTCCTCGGCGAGCTATCTGCGTGCGACCTTCGACTGGCATATCGACGGCTGCACTCCAGAGGACGATGCCTACCCCCAGATGGCGACCATGCTCACCGCCAAGGCCGTCGCGGCCAGCGGCGGAGAAACCGAATTCGCCAGCACCTACAAGGCTTTCGGCAATCTGAGTGCCGCGGAACAGAAGTTTCTCGCGCCGTTGCGGGTTGTGCATTCGCTCGAGGCGTCGCAGCGGGGTGTGACCGCAGATCCGACACCGGAACAACTCGCCGTGTGGCGACGCCGACCGAGCAAGCAACACCCGTTGATCTGGACCCACAAATCCGGACGTCGCTCACTGGTACTCGGGGCGTCGACCGACCACGTCATAGGCTTGCCCCCGAGCGAGAGCCGCGCGTTGCTGGACGGTCTGCTGCGTCGCTGCACCGCACCCGAGCGCGTCTACCGGCACGAGTGGTCGGTTGGTGACACCGTGATCTGGGACAACCGGGGCGTCATCCACCGTGCGGCCCCGTATCCGCAGGACTCACCGCGAGAGATGCTGCGCACCACCGTACTCGGTGAAGAACCGATCGAATAACCCCCTTCCGCAGACCATTTCAGGAGTCAACCCAATGCCTCGTTGGCCCAAGCCCGCCGAGGGCAGCTGGACGCAGCACTATCCCGAGCTCGGCATCGAACCGATGTCGTACGAGGACTCGATCTCGCCGGAGTTCTTCGAACTCGAACGCGAGGCGATCTTCAAACGCGCCTGGCTCAATGTCGGCCGCGTAGAACAACTTCCGCGCACTGGAAGCTACTTCACCAAGGAGATCCATGCCGCGCACACCTCGGTGATCATCGTGCGCGACCGTGACGGCGGTATCAACGCCTTCCACAACATCTGCCGCCACCGCGGCAACAAACTCGTGTGGAACGAAATCCCGCGCGAGGAAACCTCCGGTACCTGTCGCCAGTTCACCTGCAAATACCACGGCTGGCGCTACGGACTCGACGGTGCACTGGCCTTCGTTCAGCAGGAAGAGGAGTTTTTCGACCTCGACAAGGCAAATCTGGGCCTAGCGAAAGTGCACTGCGAGGTCTGGTCCGGATTCATCTTCGTCAACCTCGCCGCCGAGCCGCGTCAGAGTTTGCGAGAATTCCTGGGCCCGATGGTGGCCGGTCTGGAGGGCTACCCGTTCGATCGGCTCACCGAGCGCTATTCGTACCGGTCCGAGGTCGGAGCGAACTGGAAGCTGTACATGGACGCTTTCCAGGAGTTCTATCACGCACCCGTTCTGCACGGAAAGCAGACTCCGGACAACTTCTCTGTCGCCGCGCAGCGGGCCGGTTTCGAGGCGCCGCACTACCAACTCGACGGACCGCACCGGCTCGTCAGCACCTCCGGTGTGGTCACCTGGGAACTCGATCCGACCATGCGTAAACCCATGGAGGACATCACCCGCAGCGGTCTGTTCGGGCCGTGGGACGTCCCGGATCTGGGCCCGATGCCCGAAGGGCTCAATCCGGCGGGCTGCGACCCGTGGGGCCTGGACTCCTTCCAGCTGTGGCCGAACTTCGTCATTCTCATCTGGTCCGGCGGCTGGTATCTGACCTATCACTATTGGCCGACGTCCTACAACTCCCACATTTTCGAAGGCAACCTGTACTTCCCGCCCGCCCGCACCCCACGCGATCGGGTCGCGCACGAAATGGCCGCGGTCACCTTCAAAGAGTATGGGCTGCAGGACTCTTCGACGCTGGAGGCGACGCAGCTCATGCTCGAATCCCGTGCGGTCACGACATTCCAACTCAACGATCAGGAGATCCTGTTGCGGCACCTGCACAAGGTCGCCGCCGACTGGGTCGGCGATTACGAACGCGAGCGTGCGGAGGCCCGGCGATGAGCGAAACCCTGTTGCCCGGCGAATTCGCCGACCTGGAACCGTATGCGGCACTGTGGTGCCTGCCCACCGAAACCAAACGCTACCGCCGCCGCCTGGACAGTTCGATGGACGATATGCAGCGGTTCTACGACGCCATCACCCCGCGCGCCGAGGACGCGCTCGCCTACTGCGACAAATTCACGATCGACGATATACCCGAAGACGCCAAAAACCTGATGTACCTGCTGTATTCGATGATCCAGGTGTCCTTCCCGGTCGAAGTGTGGAGGCAACCACGCATACCCGACACCGGGTCGGCATCGCTGACCTGCGTGATCGAGCCCGGCCTGTGAACGATCAGGTGATCGTGCTGCGGGCCGCGGCCTGGGTCGACGTCGAGACCGGGCAGCGGCATACCTCGGCGGTGATCGTCGTCGAGGGCAACCGCATCGCCGCGATCGACCCGCCCGAGCTGCCCGCCGGCGCGCAGGTCATCGACCTGGGTGAGCTCACGCTGCTGCCCGGGTTGATGGATATGGAGGTCAACCTGCTCATCGGCGGCCCGGACAACCCCTCGGGGCTGCCGAACCCGATGCACGGCGTGCAGGACGATCCGGTGTATCGCACCTTGCGGGCCACGGTGAACGCATGCACCACCTTGCACGCCGGCTTCACCACGGTCCGCAACCTCGGTCTGATGGTAAAGACCGGTGGCTATCTGCTCGATGTGGACCTCGGCCGCGCCATCGAACAGGGCTGGATCGCGGGGCCGCGCATCGTCGCCGCAGGACACGCGATCACCCCCACCGGAGGTCATCTCGACCCGACCATGTTCCAACGCCTCGCCCCGCACATCATGCCGCTCAGTGTCGAGGAGGGTCGTGCCAACGGGGTTCCGCAGGTCCGCGAATCGGTCCGGTACCAGATCAAATACGGCGCGGAGGTCATCAAGATCTCCGCATCCGGCGGGGTGATGTCGCACGGCACAGTGGCGGGGGCTCAGCAGTACTCGGATGAGGAACTGGTCGCGATCGTCGACGAAGCCCACCGTGCCGGGGTTCGGGTCGCCGCGCACGCGCACGGTGATGCCGGAATTCGTGCGTGCATCCGCGCCGGAGTCGACTGCATCGAACACGGCTCACTTGCCACCGACGACACCATCGCCATGATGGTCGAACACGGTACGTACCTCGTACCGACGAGCTACCTGTCCGAAGGCCTCGATGTCTCCAAAGCTGCACCGGCACTGCAGAAGAAAGCCGCCGAGGTCTTCCCCCGCGCTCGCGAAACCCTACGCAGGGCTATCCACGCCGGGGTCAAGATCGCCTGCGGCACGGACGCACCCGCTATCCCGCACGGCCACAACGCCAAAGAACTGTGGGCGCTGGTCGACCGCGGCATGACACCGGCGCAGGCATTGCGCGCGGCGACGGTCACCAGCGCCGAACTCATCGGCGTCGAGGACCGTGGGCGTCTGGCACCGGGGCTGCTGGCCGACATCATCGCGGTACCCGGCGACCCGACCGCCGACATCTCCGTCATCGAAGACGTGCGGTTCGTCATGAAGGACGGCCACATCCACAAGAACAGCTGAGCGCTACACCTACCAGGAGGCAACACATGGTCAAGGGAATCCTCTACGTCGAATCCCGGCCCAACTCCCCCGAAGACGCTGCGGCATTCAACCGTTGGTATGACGAGACCCACATGAAGGAAATGCTGGGACTCGATGGGATCGTCTCCGCTCGACGGTTCGCCCCCATCACCGAGGGCCCGTTCGTAGCGGTCTACGAGATCGAAGCCGACGACATCGCGGCCGTGCAGGAACGACTTGCCGAGACCACTAAAGCAGGAGGGTTCTCGCCGCCCGTTGGTCTATGTGTCGACCCGCCGCCGATTGTCCGCTTCTACCGCGACATCACCGCACCAACACTGTGAGTAGCCGAGACGATCCAGCACGAGGCATACGCATGGCCACACACGAGCATTTGTTCATCGGCGGGCGGTGGGTGAGGCCGGCCACCGCCGACACGATAGAGGTGATCTCGCCGCATTCGGAGCGGGTGGTCGCCCGTGTCCCCGCCGCGACGCCGACGGATGTCGATCGGGCTGTGTCCGCGGCCCGCACGGCCTTCGACGAGGGCCCCTGGCCGCGCACTGATCCGAGCGAGCGGATCGCGCTGGTTCGGCGGCTGGCCGAGCGCTACACCACGCGTGAAGATGAACTCGCCCAGCTGATCACCATCGAGATGGGTGCGCCGATCACCTTCGCCCGATCGGCGCACGCCCGGCTTCCCGGCGTCATGATGCGCGCCTTCGCGGATATCGCCGAGAACTATCCGTGGCAGCAGACGCGATCCGGATTCATCGGTGGCGATGTCCTCGTCGTCCACGAACCCGTCGGTGTGGTGGCCGCGATCATCCCCTGGAATATGCCGATGTTCCTCATCGTCGCCAAGTTGATTCCCGCCCTCCTGGCAGGCTGCACGATCGTGCTCAAACCCTCGCCGGAGACACCGCTGGACGCCTACCTCATGGCCGAATTACTCGACGAACTCGGCCTGCCACCGGGTGTCGTCAGCATTCTGCCCGGCGACCAGGACACCGGCCGTCACCTCGTCGCGCACCCGGGTGTGGACAAGGTGTCCTTCACCGGCTCCACCGCCGCCGGACGACAGGTGGCCGAAACATGCGGGGCCGCGCTGCGCAGGGTCAGCCTCGAACTCGGTGGCAAATCCGCCGCCGTGGTACTCGACGACGCCGATCCCGACGATGTCGCCGAAGGCATGCTCGTCGCCGGACTGATGAACAGCGGCCAGGCCTGCGTGGCCCAGACCCGGATACTGCTGCCACGGCACCGCAGCTCCGCATTTCTCGACGCCCTGGTCGACAAGGTCGAAAACCTCACCGTCGGTGACCCTTTCGATCCCGCGACCCGGGTGGGCCCGATGGTCTCGCAACGGCAGCAACACCGTGTCCGCGGCTATATCGAAAACGCACAGCACCAGGGCGCGCGCCTGCTCACCGGCGGCACCGCGCTGCCGGATACGGTCGATCGCGGCTGGTATATCCGGCCGACCGTCTTCGCCGATGTCGATAGTTCGATGCGGATCGCCAGGGAGGAAGTCTTCGGACCGGTTCTGAGTGTGCTGACCTACACCGACGACGACCACGCCGTGGAGATCGCCGATGCCACCGAGTACGGGCTGTCCGGCTCCGTGTGGACCGCCGATATCGATCGCGGTTCGGCCGTCGCCCTGCGCATCCGTTCCGGCACCCTCGGCATCAACCAGCCCTACACCATGGACCCTGCCGCGCCCTTCGGCGGTGTGAAGAACAGCGGCATCGGCCGCGAATTCGGGCCGGAGGGTATCGGCGCCTACCTCGATACGAAGTCCATTTCCGTGCGGGCCTGAACCACAGACCGAAGCCTATTACGAGCGAGAGCAGCGCGGATAGGGCCAAGATCGGGCGGTCGAACCGCGGATCCTCTTGCCGCTTCGCCGCCGCAACTGTCCCGGCGATAGCCGGCGCGCCATGCGGCGATGAGCGCCGCCCAATCGTCATGACATTTGGCATCTATGTTGCGTGAGGCGGGCATCACCAGCATGTCCGAACAGATCCTCCAGGCGAGCGCGGTGTGCGGCGTCCACCCCGGACGCGACATCACATCCTGCACCGAGACCCGGCCGTTGACGTCGACCCGGCGGATGCCGCACCGCCACTGCAGCTTCGGCACTGAGGCCACGCGGAACAGTTCGGTGACCGGACGGTCCTGGCCGTCACCATGCGGCGCGCTCGTCTCAGCCTTGCCCGGTAGAACCGGTGTCAGAAATCGGGTGTCATCGCTACCGTTCGCTTCCCGTGCCGTCACTCCGCAACAGCACAACTTATGGAGCGAATTCGCTGGGATACAGTGTTCTGATGCCCGAAGAAGCGCATCCCACACCAGTGGTGCGTGTCGGAGCGGAAGCGGGGTCCGATGGTGCTACCGCAGCCGTGGGGGGATCCGATGCCGACCTGCTCTCGCTCGCATCACAGCTGTGCTTTGCTCTGTATTCCACATCCCGATCGATGACCGCGGCATACCGGCCGTTTCTCGAGGGGATGGGTGTTACCTATCCGCAGTACCTGGCCCTGCTGGCGTTGTGGGGGCGGCCCGCGATGACCATGAAGGAACTCGGCGAACAGCTGCAGCTGGACTACGGCACGGTCTCACCGCTCATCCAGCGACTTCAGGCACATGGTTTGGTCGAGAGCGTCCGGAGTGCCAACGACCGCCGTGCCGTCGAACTACGCGCCACCGAAGCCGGACGCGCACTGCAACCGCAGGCCCGGCAGATGATCGAGGCGGTCATGGCGGAGGTCGGCTATCCGATCGAGCATCTCATCCGGCTGCGCGACCAGATCAACGCGCTCGGCGCCCGCCTCGACGCCGCCGTTGCCGAGCGATCCGGCCGGTAAGCGCCGTCCGCCCTGAGTCGCGCACCGAGTTCAGGCGTCGAGTAACTTGGGCCTGCCGACCGCGCGGACACAGAAAGTCGGCGCGAGTCTACAGTCGGCGGAGGGTCGTGAAAATCTTCTTGGCCGACTCGATATCGATGGCACCCGGCACGCCGCGATCGGAGACGATCACCGCGACCAATGTCTCGTTGCCACTGGTGAACCCGAACGTGTACACCGAATATCGCGAGCCGCCGCAGGGCTCGAGTGGGCGGGTCGTGCCGGTGGTCTCGACCATCCACCCGGCGATACCGCCACCCGCAGTGGTCAACGGCACGGCGGGGCCGGGCCTGGCGTCTTTGGTATCGTCCCACCCACCTTGGGCACCCGAACGACCGAAATCGACGGCGGCAGCGGCCGGATCCGAGATGTCTTTGGAGCGCGAAATCCACGATGCGGGCCCTCCCGAGGTCTCGCAGGTGGCCCGCTTGAAGTGGGCATATCCCTTGCCGGTGAGCCGTCCCCGAGAGCTCTCCACGCCGCCGATGACGGATGTGGACTCAACCGTCCAGTCAGCCGGAACTTCGTACGCCACACCGCGTTCGGGTGCCGACACCGTCTGGTTGATGTTCGCGGGGGGCGTCTCGACGCGAGGTGCCGATGGCGTACTCGTCGTGGATGTCGTCGACCGCGCGTTCTTCTTGGACGAGACCGGGGCCGACTGCCCGGGCATCCTCAGCACGGAAGTCGTTGCGCCGCTCGCGCCGAGCACGTACACATCGCCGGACCTCGTCACCTCCACAGCCTCGGGCGAAAGCGGCGTGGAAAGCGCCTCGGGAGCGCCGGACCCCGACGGAAAACGAAGAATCTGCGGTTTCACGCTGGACTCGGGAACAACGTAGAGATCGCCGCTGTCGCTGATGGCGATGTCGGCGACCTTTCCGGGGACCGCGTCGATCCGCACCGGCACAGACGTGCCGGCGGCAAGTTTCCATGTGGTGTTCGCGTTCCAGTTCTTTTTGTCGACGACGACGATGTCTCCGACATTGTTGACCGCAACCTCGCTGATCTCCTCGGGGCCCGGAAACGGCTGCACGATAACAGAATTCGACCCTGCAGGCAGCTTCTTCAGCGATCGTCCACCGCCTGCGATGTAGATGTCACCCGTGTTGCTCACCGCTATCGAACGGGGATACACGTCGTGGCCGGTAGGAACCGGGATCGGTGTGGCGGAGGCGGCCGATACCTTCAGGATTCCGTCGAACGTCGACGGCTGCGGGCCCAAGAACAACTCGTTACTGCTCGCGCCGACATAAAGATCACCGGCGTCCGTGGCCGTGAGCGAGAGGAGGCCGGACGGCCCGATGCCGGGGACCGTGGCCGCGGCGCCGGTGGCCGCGGACCTTTTCCAGACTCCCGATCCAACACCTTGGGAAAAGCTGCGTGAGTCGAAGAACCACATATCACCGGCACCGTCGACCGCCATATTGTCGACAGATTGCAGCTGCGCCGGAAGCGCGATCGTCGTCGGCGTTCCGGGCCGTGCCCTGCCCGCAGGAGCATCGCTGCGGCTGGACCCTAGGGAGGTAAGGATCGCTGCCACGATCACGGCGACCACGATGACCAACGCGAGGACGATCACGACTATTGCGCCCGCGTCGAGCTTGTCATGCCCCGGCCGCTCGACGACGTTCGCCGACCGTGTCGGTATCTGCTGTGCGAGCGGCGGTGACACGGTGGCGCCGCTCGCCGAGGGATCCTCATCACGCGGCGACATTGTGGGCGCAGCCGCGGACGACGTCACCGCACCCGGCGGCGGTGCGGGAACGGGTGTCCGTGGGGACGGTGCTGGATGCGGTGGCGCTACGGGTTCGAGGTGCGCGAGTACCTGCGCCGTGGTGAGGCGGGCAGCGGGTTGTTCGGCGAGGCAGCCGGTGATGACGAAGCGCAGTCGGGTTTCGGGTATGCCGGTGAGGTCTGGTCGCTGCGTGGCGATGCGGTGCAGCAGCGTCGCGGCATCCGCATCTCCGAACGGCGCGCGGCCGGTCAGCGCGAATGCCAGCACGCCGCCCAGGGAGAACATGTCCGATGCTGGCCCCGTCGGTACAGCGGCGAGTTGTTCCGGTGCTGTGAATACCGACGGCTCGGGCTGCGTGGGGACACCGAAATCGACGACACGGAGCCCGGCTTCGGTGATGATGACCGACGATGGGGTGAGAGCACCGTGCACGAGACCTGCGTCGTGGAGGGCGGACAAGGCGTGCGCGACACCTGCGGCGATGCCCTCGACAGCCAGTGGCGGTAGCGGCCCGCGTTCGGCGATCAGGTCGCGCAGCGAGGGTCCGGCAACGTATTCGGTCGCAATCCATGGCCGCCGCGCATCGGCGTCGGCGGCCGACACGACCGGTGTGAAGTCGCTGTGCACGGTCCGGGCCGCGGCGAACGCGCGAGCAAGCCCCATGCGGTCGGCGGCGTGGTGGGGGTGCATGGCCCGGATGACGACCTCGGTCGCGTCGGCTGCGCGACCCAGGTAGATATCGCCGACGGAGTCGGAGCCGAGTCGGCCGAAGAGTGTGTACGGGCCGATCGTCGAGGGATCGGTGTCGCGCATAGGCAGGGTGTGCGGGCCGGGTTGCACGGACGGCTCGGTGAAGGATGTGCTCGATTCGGCTGGCGGCACTGGGTCAGGAGTTGGTCGGGGTTCCTCGGTGGCCGCCGTCGAGGCAGATGCGGCAGCGGTGCCCGCCGGGCGGGTCCACGGCGTCGGTGATGACGGGGTGCGTGGTGTCGGCGCCGACCCGGTGCCGGGTCGACCGTCCAGGTAACTCGCGCGGATCTCCTGCCAGCGCTGGATTTGGATGATTATGGTCCCCAGGCAGATTGCCGCGACCGCCAGCACACCGGTTTGGATCAGCTCCACCGCGATCAGGCCCCATCCGCCCGCGGGGCCGACCCCGTACACGAAGTACTCGCCGGTTGTTTTTCCTCTCGGCTCCGGTGCGCTCAATCGGATCGTCACGACCGTGAGTGCCCAGCCGACCAGGAAGGACAGCCACCACGCGGTGACCAACGGCCCTGCCGGACGGCCACGCAGTACCGGTGCGTCGGCGGGGGTTCGTGGGTCGCTCGCGCGCAATACATCGGCGATGACCATGTGTGGGAACCAGAGGTTGACCACGGGACAGAACCAGCCGCCGATCACCCAGCCGATCGACAGTCGATGCCGTGCGGCGCACAGCATCTCGACATTGCGACGCGCGCGCCATAGCCACACGATGACAACGATTCCCGCGCACAGCAGCAACCACGACGCAATGCTGCCGGCCCAGGTGCTGGACTGCCATTCCTTGCGCATGTGTTGCGGTTGGTCCCAGCTTCTCTCGAAGTCCGCGAGGGTTACCCAGTCGATGATCGCGCTGACGAACAACATGACGACCGCCCCTGCGATCAGGGTGATCGCCGCGGCCCCGAACGGCCCGAGCGGACGGATGCGCCCACCGTCGCGCGCAATCGCGACTTGCCGTTGCACTGACATGCCTTAATCCCTTCTGCACCAGCAAATGACAGCTGCCCCGGTTCCCCTGGCCAACTGTCCCACGACATCACTTCGCCCGAGGTGACGCTGACATCAACTGGTCGATCCGGGAAAACGTTGGGTCGCAACCCGATCGCCATCCAGCCCCGGCCCGCCACGCATCATTCAGCCGATCCCTCAGCACGTTCGATCGGACGTGAGATAGTGACCGCAGTATCTGAACATCTCGCGCCGCGGCGCACGCTCCGAACCACACGGCCACTTGGCCGTTGGTGAGTACGACATGCAGATTGCCGCTGTCGGCACCGATCGAATAGACAGTGTTTTCCGCGGAGCCGAGTCGGCCCGCGCTGCCGTCGCTGACCGGCGTCCGGTGGTGGGCGGCGTTCGCGGTATTCGTGTTGCACGCCTTGGTTTTCCTGCCGGTCTACCCGTTCCAGAAGTCCGAGCTATTCGCGCAGATCCACTGGTGGGTACCCATGCAGCTGGGGCGGCGGGGGTCACCTTCTTCTTCGTGCTATCCGGATTCATCATCTACTGGTCGTTCCGGCCCGGAATGTCGGTGCGCGGCTTCTATCGGCGGCGAGTGCTCAAGATCTATCCCATGCATCTGCTGGCCGCGCTGGCCTTTGTGGTGGTGGCGAGTGTGCCGCTGTCACGGCTGGTCGTGTGGATGCCGAATCTGCTGCTCGTGCACACCTGGGTACCGAAATGGACCACCGTGGGCGGATTGAATGTGCCCGCCTGGTCACTGGCCTCGGAAATGCTGTTCTACCTGAGCTTTCCACTGCTGCTTCCGCTGATCATGCGGATCCCCACCCGGCGGCTGCTGCTGGCCGCGGGGCTGTTGATGCTCGCCATCATCGCCCTGCACACCGCCTACTACCTGTGGGTGCCCGGTCCGAAGGGGATCACCAATACCTTGCGCCACGGCTGCTTCCGGGTGAGGCCTCCCCGTTCTTCGAACTGCACGCCGATCCGCGCTGGTTCACCCAACCCGATATCCCGGTTTCGCTGTCGTACTGGTTGAGCTACAATTTTCCGCTCTCCCGGCTGCCGGAGTTCTTCCTCGGCGTCCTGGCGGCCCGCATGGTGCTCGAAGAACGTTGGCGCGACACATGTCTCACGCCGCCCCTGCTGGCGCTGGTCGGCGCGTACGCGGCGACCTGGCTGGTACCGGTCAACTACAAGATGTCGGTGCTGATGCTCGCACCGATGACAGCGGTGGTGGCCACCCTCGCCGCACGCGATCTGCACGGAATTCGCGGTCTCAACGCCCATCCGCGCATGATATGGCTGGGCAACGTCTCCTACGCCTTCTACCTGATCCAATTCCCAGTAATGGTGCTGATCACCCGGAATCTCATCGGCGGCAAACAGTTCGGCATCCTCGGCTGGGCCGGATTCGCAATATTGAGCCTGATCGTCTCGACCACCATCGCTGCGGTGCTGTACCACTGGGTGGATCTGCCCATCATGCGCCGCTTCGCTCGCGCGAAACGAACCACCGAACCGCAGCCGACACCGACCTGAACCGCCGTGCCTCAATGGCTCCGCCTCCGGGTGGCCGTCCTCAACGGTCACTCGATCTCGACATCGACTTCTGCGATCCGGCCGGCCGGTAATCACCGTCCGCCTGAGCCGCGCGCCGAGTCGTGCGGTTCAGGCGTCGAGTACCTGGGCCTGCCGATCGACCACCGGCGGTTCGGTGGACCAGGGGAAGTTGATCCAGCGGTCGGTGCGCCGCCAGACGTATTCGCAATCGACCTCGGAATGCGGTTTCTGGTACACGACCGCGCAGCGCACCTCGGCGACATGATCGATGCAGAAGTCGCGCACGAGTTTGAGGGTGGCGCCGGTATCGGCCACATCGTCGGCGATCAGGACCGTCGCGCCGGCCAGATCGACCGCCTGCGGGACCGGCGGCAGCATGACCGGGAGATCGAGGCGCTGATCGATACCGGTGTAGAACTCGACATTCATCACGTGCAGGTTCTTCACGTCCAGTGCGTAACCGAGCGCCCCGGCGACGAATAGGCCACCACGCGCGATCGAGAGGATCAGATCCGGTTCGAACCCGTCTTTGGCGATTTCGGTGGCGAGCTCGCGGCTCGCCGTCCCGAATAGTTCCCAGGTCAGCACTTCCCGATCCGCCATGGATCCTCCATCTCCCTCGATGCCGCTGGGCAAGAGCATACGACCAGCAACGACGCGGCGTTCCCCACTTCGGTCCGGGGAATTAGGGTGGGTCGGGTGCGGATCTATCTGGCCGGCGCGACCGGCGTCATCGGAACGCGGTTATTGCCCTTGCTGCTCGAGGCCGGACACGAGGTTGCGGGAATGACCCGGTCTGCGGCCAAGGCCGATCAGGTGCGTGCCGCCGGTGCCGAACCGGTGGTCTGCGATGTGTACGACCTCGACGCGCTCATCGCCGCGGTCGTAGCCTTCGGGCCCGATCTGTTGATGCATCAGCTCACCGATCTCCCCGACGATGCCGCGCTGCTCCCGGAACTCGCCGGTGCGAATGCGCGCATCCGTTCCGAGGGCACTCGCAATCTGATCGCCGCCGCGCAGGCTGCGGGCTCGAAACGCTTTGTCGCCCAGAGCATTGCGTGGGAGCCGCCAGCCGGTCGCGGTGCCGTCATCCAGGAACATGAGGCCGCGGTACTCGATATCGGCGGTGTGGTCGTCAAGTACGGCCAATTCTATGGTCCGGGTACGTACTACGAATCCGAGCTGCCCGATCATCCGCGCGTGCACGTGGATGATGCTGCCGCGCGGACGGTTTCGCTGGTCGGTGCGCCGAGTGGCGTGGTGGTTATCGCGGATCCCGCCTGATCCTCGGCGCGACTGGCTGCTTCGGGTCGTGGCCGTGCCGGTCGGTTTGGAATACGGTGGCGGGGGTGATCGCCCGGATCCGCTCACATCCGCCGAAGGAGACCCGCTTGCGCAACACGCTGCTTGTCACGTCCGTACTCGGTGCCGCACTGGTGGCGATGCTGCTGCCCGCTGGCGCTGCCGGTGCTCAGGCGCCGAGCGACGGTCCGCTGAAGGTGCAGGCGAGCACCGGCACCGATCAACTGCCGGTGACGGGTGTCGGGGTCGGCATAACCACATGCGCCGCCGGCCCGGTGCTTGCCACCTTGACAACCGGTGGCGATGGAACCGCGACGCAGGCCTTCCCGAACGGCTGCTACCAGGCGCAGGTTACCTCCGTGCCCTCCGGTTGTGAGCTGGCGAGCATCGCCTACGTCCAGGTCGACGTGGCACCCGGCGCGACGCCGCTCGCAAGCTTCCAATTCCGCTGCGCATAAATCGATTTCGACTCAGCAAGGCGGGTGTGGTCGACCGCTGCGGCAGACCGGAATCCGCGGTGATGCGGCCTGAGTAGGACGCTGCCGCGCAGTTCCGTCGGGCAGCGGCGCAGTGTCGCACCCCGGTTGCGATGACGCATAGCGCACAAGCGATATGCGGCTACGACAGAGGGTGTGCACTGTCCAACGCACGGCGTGCATAGGCGCGCACATCCGCATCGGTGTCATCGATCGCGAGCTTCAGCGCATCATGCGCCGCCCCGCTGTGCGGCCAAGTGGCAAGCGACAACACTGCCGCCTTGCGCACGTCGAGGTGCGGATCATGCAACGCTTCGGAAAGCGGGATGACGCCGAGATCGGGGGCCGCGCCCGCGAGACCCCGCGCCGCACCCACCCGGACCTGCCAGGCCGAGTGTGCGAGCGCGCCGACAAGTAGCGGGGTGTCATCTTGTGTCACACCGAGACTCGCGAAGGCGGCCAATGCGGCGGCACGCACGAGCGGATCCGGATCCTCGGCCAAGGCGTGCGCGGTTTCGGTGCCCTGACCGCCGATCGCCGACAACCCGTGCGCGACGGCAATGCGTACTTCGCGGTTTTCATCGGTCGCCGCGGCGGAAACGGCCCGCCAGTCATCGAGCGACACCAGCGCCCGCACGGCCTCGATGCGCACCCGATGATCCGAATCAGTCAGCGCCGCAACGAATTGCGCTGCGGATCCGGCTCGCAGCGCGCGCAGCAGATCCACGACGGTCGCCCGGACGACGGGATCGGGGGAGTGGAGTCGATCGGCGAGACCGGTCGAATCGGGAAGCACCTCAACGAGTTCGCGCAGGCTGGCCGCGGCCGCCGCGCGAACGGATGCCGCGTCATCGTCGAGCGCGCCGATCAATACCGACGTGAATCCCTCGGGGGTGTTCTCGGTCAGGACCGACAGTGCCGCCACCCGAACACCGGCGTCGGCATCGGACAGATAGGTCGAAAGGTCCGGCACTGTAGGAGAATCCAGGGCGAGCAGGCTGACCAGTCGCGGTGACGGTGGTGTGGTCGATGTGCGGACGGTGCGCGGTGCGTCGGCGGGTGCGCGCCCACCGATGAGTTCCGGCTGCGCGACCGGGACCGCGGTGGTGTCGGTCGAGGGCAGGTCATCGAGACCGGGCACCGGTACCAGATATGGCGCCACCGGCCGCTTCAGGAATTCCATCGCGCCATCGGAGTTCTTGCGCAGGTTCAGGTGATAACGCCACTCGGTATCGTCGCGCTGCGGCAGATCGGCACGTTCGTGATAGAGACCCCACCGTGACTCGGTGCGGGTCAGTGAACTGCGCGCCGCCATTTCGGCGCAATCGCGGATGAAGGAAACCTCGACCGCGCGCATGAGCTCATGCGGTGTGCGGGCACCGATTTCGGCGATCTCACCGCGCATCCGCTCGAAGGTCTCGACCGCGATCGACAGTTTCGCGGCCGTCTTCGGCGGCGCGACATAGTCGTTCACGAATCGTCGCAGCTTGTACTCGACCTGGGGCTGCGGCGGGCCGTCGGGCTGATGTAGCGGTCGATAGATCAGTTCGTGGGCCTCCGCCAGCTGGTCTTCCGGAAGTTCAACGGGCGCAGCGATTTCGGGTAGTGTGGTCGCGGCGTGGCCGCCCGCTAGATCGCCGAATACGAAAGCGCCGATCATGTAGTTGTGCGGCACGCACGCCAGATCACCGGCCGCATAGAGGCCGGGCACGGTGGTGCGGGCATGTTCGTCGACCCACACGCCGGACGCGGAATGTCCACCGCACAAACCGATTTCGGAGATGTGCATCTCGATATCGTGGGTGCGGTAGTCATGGCCGCGGTTGGCGTGGAAGGTGCCGCGGGTCGGGCGTTCGGTGGTGTGCAGAATGCCTTCGAGGGTTGTGAGCGTCTCATCGGGCAGATGCGACACCTTGAGATAGATGGGGCCGCGCGCGGATTCGATCTCGCGCTTGACCTCCGACATCATCTGTCCGGACCAATAATCGGAGTCGACGAAGCGTTCGCCCTTGGCGTTCACCTGGTACCCGCCGAACGGATTGGCGACATAGGCGCAGGCCGGACCGTTGTAATCCTTGATGAGCGGATTGATCTGGAAGCATTCGATACCGCTGAGTTCCGCGCCGGCGTGATAGGCCATCGAATACCCGTCGCCCGCATTGGTCGGATTCTCATAGGTGCCATACAGATAACCCGATGCGGGCAATCCCAAGCGGCCGGACGGGCCGGTCGCCAGAATAACTGCCTTCGCGCCCACCGTCACGAATTCGCCGGTGCGCGTATTCAATGCGGCCGCACCGACCGCGCGACCAGCATCGGTGAGCACCCGCACCGGCATGAGCCGGTTCTCGATGCGGATCTTCTCGCGCATCTTGCGTTGGCGCAGTACGCGATACAGTGCTTTCTTGACATCCTTGCCCTCGGGCATGGGCAGCACATACGACCCGGAGCGGTGCACCCGGCGCACCGCGTACTCGCCGTACTCGTCCTTCTCGAACTTCACGCCGTAGCGTTCCAGTCGCTGCACCATGGCGAAGCCGCGGGTGGCGGTCTGATAGACGGTGCGTTGGTTGACGATTCCGTCGTTGGCCCTGGTGATTTCGGCGACGTAGTCCTCGGGCTCGGCCTTGCCCGGAATCACCGCATTGTTGACCCCGTCCATGCCCATGGCCAACGCACCGGAGTGCCGTACGTGCGCCTTCTCCAGCAGCAGCACATCGGCGCCTGCTTCGGCGGCGGTCAGTGCGGCCATGGTCCCGGCGGTGCCGCCGCCGATGACGAGCACATCGCAGTCGAGCCGGATCCGGTCGGATAGCTCGGGAATATTCACAACTTCTCCAGGATTTCGGCCTTCACCGACCGGCGGTCCGCGGGTGTGCGCGGTTCGGGCACATCGACCACGGTGTGCAGTACGCCGCCGCCGAGTACCGCGATGCGGTCGCCGAGCAGTAGCGCCTCGTCCAGGTCATGGGTGACGAATACGACGGTGGTGGGGTGAGCGCGCCAGGTATCGATCAGCAGGCGCTGCATGGTTGTTCGGGTTTGGGTGTCGAGTGCGCCGAACGGTTCGTCCATCAGCACCGCGCGCGGCGATCCGGCGAGACTACGTGCCAGTTGAACTCGCTGACGCATGCCGCCGGAGAGGTCGCGCGGAAGATAGTCGCCGTAGCCGGTGAGCCCGACCTCCTCCACCCAATGCCGGGCACTCGCCTTGCGTTCGGTGCGCGGTACCTTGCGCAACTGCAGTGCGAGCTCGATGTTCTGGCGCACGGTGCGCCACGGCAGCAGCGCATCATCCTGGAAGACCAGGGCCCGATCGGCGGACGGTCCGGTCACCGCGATGCTGTCGGCGCGGATCACGCCCTGGTCCGGCTTGCGCAGTCCGGCGATGGCCCGCAGCAGCGTCGACTTACCGCAGCCGGATTTGCCGACCACGACCAGGATTTCGCCGGGCGTGATGGCCAGCTCGAGGTTTTCGAGCACCGTTTTGCCGCCGTAGGCGATGCGAATTCCGTCCAGGCTCAACCGCATCCCGGTCGTCGTCGGGGTAGCGGGTGCGGTTGTCGTGGTCATTCGGCGACCTCCCTCGGCAGCCAGCGGGTGATTCGACGTCCGGCCAATTCCACGATTCCGGAGGTGCCGAAGCCGAGGATGCCGATGGTGATCATGCCGACGAATACCGCCGGATAATCGACGATGGTGTAGGCCTGCCAGGTCCGGTAGCCGATGCCGAGTCGCCCGGAGATCATCTCGGCCGAGATGAGGCAGATCCATGCCACGCCCATGCCCACCGACAGACCGCTGAAGACGCCGGGCAGGATGCCCGGGAATACCACTCGCACAAGGACATCGGTGCGCGATGCGCCCAGTGTGCGCAGTGCGTCCTCCCAGATGGTCGGCAGTGCGCGCACCGCGTGCCGGGTGCTGACCAGCACCGGGAACAGCGATGCCATGAAGGTGATGAAGACGATGCCGGATTCGTCGCTCGGGAACAGCAGGATCGCCACCGGCACCAACGCGATGGCCGGAATCGGCCGGGCCAATTCGGTGAGTGGTCCGAACACCGCGGCGAAGAGCCCGGAGCGGCCGAGACCGATGCCCGCGACCACACCGACCACGGCCGCAAGCCCGAATCCGGTGAGAATGCGGATCAGCGATTGCGCGACATCGACATAGAACTGGTCCGACTGCAGCTGCTTGCCGAATTCGCGGATGATCTCGTTGACCGTCGGCAGCGTGTCGAAGCGCAGCCACCACCGCACATTATTGGCGGTGAGCAGCTGCCACAGTCCGATCGCGGCCGCGACCGACGCCACCTGGAGCGCCCGGGTACGCCATGCGGAACTTCCACGTGCTTCGGCGGTTTGATCACCATTGGTCGCGGTTGGGCCGACCGGGTCCGCGGTGCGCCCGCTCGTTGCCCGGCCATCGGTCAATATCGAGGCGCTGCGCGATGCGGTCATGGTCGCACTTCCGTGACGGCCTGGTCGTAGGAGATCGCCGTCGCGCCCGGGTGCGCCTGCCGATAGCGCTGCGCGGCCGCGGGTGTCGTGAACGGCAGGAAGCTGGCACCATCGCGCAGCCACACCGCCTTATCGGCGAACCAGCGCGTGCCGAGTTCGGCATCGGGCACATAGGCGGCGCGGATGGCCTTGCCCTGTGCCTTGGCCGCCTGGACCGCGCGCAGCAGGCAGGTCGGATCGGCGGCTGGCTGCGGTTGATCCGTGCCGTCGAGCCACAGCTCACCGGCCTGCGCGGCGTTGCTCACCGGACGCGCGCAAACCAGGTCGGTGCCGGCTACACGGCTCGGGTTGACAGTGGAGGCCACCGCTTGGTCGTAATCGCCCGCGCCGTTGTCGGCGAATGCTTTGCGCAGCGGCGCGGGATCGACGAACTTATCGATATCGAGTTCGGCGAAGTCGCCGATCGACTTCAGATACTGCACATCGCCTTTGAACGCGTCGATCAGACTGGGCTTGAGGGTGGTATCGAAAGACGTTCCGCCGGGCCCGTTGTAGAGGTACACGACTTCCTGCGGCAATCCGGAACCGTTGGCGACGATCTTGGCGGCTTCGAACGGCTTGTCGTTCAGGAACTTCGTGGCATCGAGTTGGGCGGCGAGGAAGGCTTGCAGCACCTCGGGATGGTCGGCGGTGTAGGAGCGTCGTGCGACCACGCCGTGGAAGGTGGGCACGCCCAATTCCGCACCGTCGTAGAGCAATTTCGCCTTGTTCTGGAAGACCAGCAGTCCGGGCCAGGCCACGAACTGCGCGAGCGCGCCGACCTGGTGCGATTCCAATGCGGTCGCCCCGATCTGCGGCTGCTGGTTGAGCACCTCGACACCCTTGGCCGGATCGACGCCGGCCCGCGAGAGCGCCTGCACCAGGGTGCCGTGTCCGGCCGAGCCGACGCTGGCCGAAATCTTCTGCCCGGCCAAGTCGTCGACCCTGGTCGCCGCCGAATCTTGCGGGACCACAACCATATTGAGCGCACCCTTGGGGTTGTAGCCGGTCACTGACACGAACGCTGTCTTCGCGCGCTCATTGGACTGGGTGCGAGATCCGTTGATCAACAGCGGATAATCGCCCATCGATCCGATATCGATCTTCTCGGCCAGCATCTGCGCGGTGATGGGCGCACCGGTGTCGTAGTCCTGCCACTCCACCTGGTACTTGGCGCCGCCGCTGTCGGTGATCTTCTGTAGCCGCTGTTCCAGATAGCCCTGGGCGCGCAGCAGGGTGCCGGCGGTGACGGTATTGATGGTCTTGGACTGATAGCCGACGACGACCTTGACGGTTCCGGCGGGGGTGCTGTCGGAACTCTGCAGGGAGCAGCCCACCACGGCGAGTGCGACGGCGAGCAGCAGGGGAGCGAGGCGTTTCTTCATGGGACTTCCGGATCGTTCAGCGCAACAGATAGGGCATATTGACGGTGACGGCGCCCGTGGGACACCGGGCCGCGCATGGGCCGCAGTACCAGCACTCGTCCACGTGCATGAAGGCCTTACCGTTTTCCGGATTGATGGCCAGCGAGTCGAGCGGGCAGATCTCCACGCACAGCGTGCAACCTTGGATGCATAGTGATTCGTCGATGGTCACGGGAATGTCGGTGCGTTGGTTCGCCAGTGCCATCAGATGACCTTCCATTCGGATGTGCTGCGGATCAGGCTGCCGCGCATGGTGATTCGGTCCCCGCGCATGCGGATGTACTCCAGATCTACCGGTCTGCCGTCATCGAGCCGGGTCAGCCGTTCGAGCATCAGCAGCGCGGCGCCCTCGGGTGCTTCCAAGGTGGCGGCGGTGTGCGCGTCGGCGGTAATCGCTTCCAGCGCCAGGTCGGCCGAGCCGAGCGGTCCGCCGCTGATCTGTTCGATGAGTACGAAGATGTCGTTGGTCTCGAGATCGTGGCCGAGGATCTCGGTGCCGATATCGGGTGCCAGGTAGGTCAGATCCAGGCTCAGCGGCAGGTCGGCGAGATAACGCAGTCGTTCGATATAGACCACGCGCTCACCGGGATTGAGGCCGAGTTTGCGCGCGACGGCGGGTGGTGCGGTGATATGCATGGCGGCGCGCACCTCGTTGCGCACGGTGCCGTGGCCCTTGAGAGTTTCCTGCAGCCCGAGCAGTGCGTCCAGCCCGTGATCGTATTTGCGCCGGGCGACCCGGGTGCCGACCTTCGGCACCCGATCGATCAACCCTTCGTCCTTGAGCAGCGCGAGCGCGTCGCGGACAGTGTTGCGCGACGCGTCGTATTCCGCGACCAACTGCTGTTCACTCGGCAGCACGTCATCGAACGCCCCCGCATGTATCTGATGACGCAGCACGTCGGCTATCCGGCGCGCCTGGTCGGCCCGCAACCGTCGCACGGGCGTCGCCTCGGCTCCCACCTCCGCCACCTTTCTCTCGCTGACCTGCATGGATAGCGACGATAGCTGCCGCTCGGACGCCCAAATGCGCGCTAGCGAGCGCCATAAATCAGCGGATGTTATTGCGCCGCTCCCTGCTGCCTCTGACCTGGGCGGATAGGTCTCGGAGTGGCCATTGCGCCACCCTGCTCGCGGCCGACGAGTTTCGATCACACAGATTCGAATGCCGGGCGATCTGGGTGATTCGGAACAACCGTGCGCGGGTGAGCCCGGGGCGTCGGTTCCGCAGCGCACAAAGCCCCATGATTGCTCTGACCAACACGCTGCCAGAGCAGCCACTTCTGGCTGGGTTCCCCCGTGGCGGTCCGCCGAGGGGGATCACTGCCCGCGACACCCCATTCGTTGTCGGGTCGACAGCACCGTCGTCCATGGGCAGCGGTCAGCGCTTGGGCTTGCGCCGCGCGGGCGCACCCCGATTCTGGTTATTGAATCAGCAGGTGACCCAGCGGTGGTTTCGGCGGTGAGTTGGGGGATTATCCGGATGCTGGTCCAGGGCGGCATCACTCCGGTGGGGGAGGCGAAATCCCCACTGGGGGTGATGTTCTGGCGGGCGCGCATCCCTACCATGACGGGCGTGGCTGTTGTCGGCGGTGTTGGTCGTACTTTGCTGGTCGCAGGGGTGTGCGCGTTGTTGGTGTCGATGGGGGTGGGTTCGGTATCGGCGGATTCGGCCGCCTCCGGTTCGGATATTTCGGTCGCGCAGTCGCTCGGTGATCGGGAGCTCACGATCATCTTGCGCCGGGTGACCAGCGTGCCGGGGCCGTTGCGGGTGGATGTGGTCACCCATGCCGGTACCGCGCCCGGGCAACTCACGCTGGCGGCGACTCCGACCGGGGTCTCGACGCGATCGACGCAGCCCGCACCGGGAGCGCCCACCGCCGAGGCGGTTGTCGAACTGGGCGGCACTCCGGGGATGTATTCGGCGACCGTCCGAATGGACCGCGCCGGGCCGTGGGAACTGGCCGTCGGCGACGGTATGCGGGTGGCGCGGATTCCGTTCATCGTGCCCGCGCAGGTGACCTCGCCGCCCGAGCGCTTGGTGTATGGCGGGTTTCTGGTGGCGGGCGTACTGCTGCCCGTCGCCGTGGTGATCGCGATGCGTGCTCGGCGCAGCGTGTGGGCGCTGGTTCCGGCCGCCGGAATGGTGGCCGGGGTGGCGGTTTCGGTGACGGCCGCACTGCTTTCGGCATCGCTACCGTTGCCGCCGCAACCCGGCGCTCAGCTCGATCCCTCGCTCGACAATGTCACCGATCCCTATGCCGTGAATCAGCCGTTGATTTCGGACTTTTCGCGGCCGCCGGTACTGCTCACGGTCGCCGGTGGGACCGTGACCGCCGGACAGCCGGGCGATCTCGAGCTCGGTCTGATCGATGCCGCCACCGGTGCGCTCGTCGACGATCTGGTCGTGCACGACAGTGCGCTCATGCATCTGCTGCTGGTAGGCCCGACCGGTCGTCTGTCGCATCTGCACCCGATCCGGACCGGACCAGGTCGGTATCACGTTCATCTCGCAGCGCCCGAGGCCGGGCGATACGCGCTGTCCGCGGAGTTGGCGCGGCGCGGCGGTGGTGTGCAAATGGTGCGCTCGGCAAGCGGATTCACGGTCTTGCCTGGTGCTGTGGCACCGGAATCCGCCAGTACCACAGTGCATCTCGGTGGCGGTGACAAGGCCGCGTCAGCCGTTGTCGACGGCAACCAGGTCACTGTCAGGACGACCACGCCGGTCGCGGGGGTGCCGACCACTATCACCGCCGAATTCGGCGACGCCGCCGATCTGCAACCGTGGCTCGGCATGGTCGGCCATCTGATAATGGCGGGTCCGCTGCCCCACGATCCGAATATCGGTGCGGCCGTGCAGACTTCACCCATCTGGGGGCACGGCCACTCGATGGGCGCGACGTCGATGCAGGGTAAGTCCGAAATGCCGGGGATGGACATGGCGGGAATGGATATGACCGAGCCCGCCGCGAGCCACGGCACCATGCTCATGCCACCGGCCAACGGCGAAAGCGCTCCTGACGAGACGGTCGCCGCATACGGTCCCGATGTGCCGTTCACGTACACCTTTCCCCTCGCGGGACGCTATCGCCTCTGGATCCAGGTCGAACGGCGCTACACCGTGCTCACCGTCCCCGTCGTACTCGATGTCGCGGCGGGAGCACGGCCATGAGCGGGCAAGCGGAGAACACAGCGGCACCCCGGAAGGGTGTACTTCTCCCGGGGGGAGCGGTCGTCATCGTGCTGGCCGCCATCGCCTGGTTCGTCTGGCCGCGCCCGGCCGGTCCGCTCGTGTTGAAAGCCGGTTCCCCGCAACATCTCGTCACCATTTCCATCGACAGCGTCCGAATCGGCAGCACCGCAATCGATATCAGCGTCACCGACCGCACCGGCGCTACGAAAGACCATGCCGCAGTGAGTATTCAAGCGAACCAGCCACTCACGGGCCACGCCGGAGAGCCCGTCGCGGCGATGGCCACCGGTCCGGGACATTTCCACGTCGCAGCGGTACCACTGATGATGACCGGCCCGTGGGAGCTTCGACTATCGATCGACGAACACGACAGCGTCGACGAACTCGCGGTGCCGATCTGGGTCGGCGGCTGAAACCATGCACACATCAGGAGGAATGAGCACCATGAGCACCGCAGCACCGGTCGAAGCCGACACTGGACCGGAGATCTCGGATGACACCACCGCAGCGCGCATCGGCGCCTGGGGCGTACTACTCGGAACCGCAGTCACATTGATCGGACTCAGCTGGGATATCGAGTGGCACAACGAAGTCGGCCCCGATACCTTCTTCACCCTGCCGCATCTGTTCCTGTACTCCGGCAGTGCGATATCCGGATTCGTCAGCCTGGCCATGGTTCTCATCGCGACCTCGGCTCAACGTGCCGGTCGGCCCGTGCCTCGTCTCGGTGGCACCCCTATCCGTGTCTTCGGCAGCAACCTGACCGCACCGCTCGGCTATATGATCGCCGGAGCCGGTGCGGCACTATTCCTCCTCTACGGCCTACTCGATCTGGAGTGGCATTCGATCTACGGCTTCGACGCGGTGCTCAATACCCCGTCGCATGTAGCGCTGTTCCTGTCCAATGCGCTCACCATGATCGGCAGCATCATCGTTTTCGCCGCCCACCGTGATCACCGCTGGGGCCGCGGCGGCATCGTCGTCGCGATTCCGATCCTGATCACCTTCGCCCCGATTCCCACCAATGCATTGAACAACCTGCACCTGCCCGTCGATCCGACCATCCTGGGCATCGTCGCGTTCGGGCCGATGCTGCTCATCCTCGGCGCGGCACTGTTGGCCCGTGCGGGCGCGGCCATTGCCATCGCCGTTTGGCTCGGTGCGATGCAGGCGTTGCTCTGGTGGTTCTCGCCCTGGGCCGCGGAAACCTACGCGTCGGCGATCGGACTGCCGCTGCGTGACGGTCTCACCGGACGACCGCCGGATCTGCCCGTCATGATGCCGATGTTCCTGATCGTCGCGGCGGTCGCGGTCGAGGGACTGTTCTGGCTGGCCCGTACCCGTGGTTTCGATGCGCGCAAAATCGTCTTGGTGGCCGGTGCCGTGACCGGCGTCATCATCGGCGCGACGTTCCCGCTGCAGTTGAATCTGGTCCGCGCTACCTCGCATATCGCCCTCGGTGACATCGTGACGATCACGCTGCTCGGCATTCCGCTCGGCCTGCTCGCCGGATTCCTCGGCGGCCGGTTCACCACCATGCTGCCCGCGACGAAGGAAGCGTGATGACCGTACTCCGCAGGCTCACCGTCACCGTACTGGCCGTGCTCACCCTGTCGCTGATCGCCGTCGCCCCCGCCTCCGCCTATGCGCCGGTCGAGATTGTGCACACCGAGCGTGTCCAGGTGGGGCCGTACGGCGTGACCGTCGGCTTCTCCACCTGGCCGATCCGCGCGATGAAATCGCTGGACTTCACCTTCATGCCCGATGGCGGCATCGCCGACAAATCCGGGACGCTGCGCTTGACCGGACCAGCGATCAGGCCCGGTCGCCGCGCCACGCCCCTTGTCCGCCATCCCCGCAAACGCGAGTCTTGGGGCTTGGACGTCAAGGCCTTCGACGCGCCCGGCACCTACACCTTCACCTTCGCGATCGATGGCCCGCTCGGACACGGCGAAGGGACCATCGGCGATGTCACCGTGCTCGACCAGCCCGGACCGCCGCTGCCGCTGAGCTGGACGATCGGCACCCTACCGCTGGTCGGCCTGCTGGTCTTCTTCGTGGTGGCCTGGCGTCGCACCCGCCCGGGACGGCAACCGCTGGTCGTCTGACGGGTCAGAACCAGGCGTCGCGCATCTCCAGTGTGGTGCGGTCCATCAGCTCCAGCAGATCCAATTGCGGTGTGGTCTTGGGCAATTCGTAGCGGAAGAAGTAGCGGGCGGCGGCGCGCTTGCCGTCGTAGAAGTCGCCTTGTTTGCCGTGCGCGGCCAGTGCCTGCTCCAGCCAGATCCAGGCGACCACGACGTGTCCGAAGGCCTCCAGGTAGGTGCTGGAATTGGCCATGGCGGCGGCGATATCGCCGGAGGCGAACATCCAGCCGGTGACGGTGAGCAGCCGCTGCCAGACCGCATCGAGCTGTCCGCCGAATTCGGTCCACTCGCCGCCGGCGTCGGTGGCCGCCAGTACGGTCCGCTCGATCTGTGCGGCCAGCAGCCGCAGGCTCGCGCCGTCGTGCTGGATCACCTTGCGGCCCAACAGATCCAGGCCCTGGATGCCGTGCGTGCCTTCGTGGATGGGATTGAGGCGGTTATCCCGGTAATGCTGCTCGACATCGTATTCGCGGGTGTAGCCGTAGCCGCCGTGCACCTGGATGGCGAGGCTATTTGCCTCCAGACACCATTGCGACGGCCAGCTCTTCGCCACGCCGGTGAGAATTTCCAGCAGCAGCGTGTGCTCGCGTTCGGCCGCCGGATCTGTGGCGGTGCGTTCCAGGTCGACGAGGCGGTTGCAGTAGAGCAGCAGAGCGAGCGCGCCCTCGACATAAGCCTTCTGCGCCAATAGCATTCGCCGTACATCGGCGTGTTCGATGATCGGCGTCTGCGGTGCGGACGGATCCTTGGCGGTGACGGCGCGGCCCTGCCGGCGTTCCCGGGCGTAATCGAGCGATTTCAAATATCCGGTGTAGCCCAACGCTGTTGCGCCCAGACCGACGCCGAGGCGTGCCTCGTTCATCATGTGGAACATGTAGGACAGGCCGCGATGCGGTTCGCCGACGAGGTAACCCACCGCGCCGGGCGCGCCATCCGGATTGTGCTTGCCCTCACCGAAATTCAGCACCGTATTGGTGGTGCCTCGATATCCCATCTTGTGGTTCAAACCCGCCAGCACCACGTCGTTGCGCGCGCCGAGCGAACCGTCATCGGCCACCAGGTATTTCGGCACGATGAACAGCGAGATGCCCTTGGTTCCGGCAGGTCCGCCCGGAATCTTGGCCAGGACGAGGTGCACGATATTGTCGGTCAGCTCGTGATCGCCGCCGGAGATCCACATTTTCGAGCCGAACAGGCGGTAGGTGCCATCGGCCTGGGGTTCGGCGCGGGTGACGATATCGGCCAGCGACGAGCCCGCCTGCGGTTCGGACAGACACATCGTCCCGGTGAACCTGCCCTCGACCATGGGCTTGACGAAGCGGTCGATCTGCTCCGGAGTCCCATGCGCGGCAAGGAGATTGGCATTGCCGACGGTCAGGAACAGATAGCCGGCGGTGCCGACATTGGCGGCCTGGAACCAGCAGAATCCGGCGGCCTCCACGGTGGCGGGCAGCTGCAGCCCGCCGATCTCCTCATCCATCGCGGCGCCGATGAGATTGGCCTTGGCGAAGGTCTCGATCGCGGCCTTCACCTCCGGGATGATAGTGACCTTCTCGCCGTCGAAGGTCGGCTCATTGCTGTCGTTGCGCTTGTTGTGAGTGGCGAAGTGCTGGGTGGCCAGATCCTCGCAGAGGTCGAGAAAGCCGTCGAAGGTCTCTCTGGAGTGTTCGGTGAACCGGGGCAGCGCCGTGAGCTCCTCGACCCGCAGCCATTCGTAGAGCAGGAAGTCCAGGTCCCTACGGGAGATCAGGGTCGAGCGCACGGGCACATCCTCTCGCAGTGGCGGAGCACTGGCCCAGACGGGCGCGGTACTCGCTCGGGTCGGTTTGGTACATTACTACGCATGTGTCGCGAATCGATCCCAGGGCTGGGATGACCACAACCACCGGTGCCGCCCGACCCGTCGGTCGTCCCGCCGCCGCCTCCCAGGCTCAGGTGCTCGCCGCGGCCAGCGCCCAGTTCCTGGCCTGTGAGCGGGTCGATGTGCAGGCGATCGCGGCCGAACTCGGATTGTCGCGCGCGACCATCTACCGCTGGTTCGGTTCGCGAGACGGACTGCTCGGCGCGGTCATGGTGTCGGAATTCGAGCGGATGGTCGTCGCGGCGCAGACGCGCGTCGACGGCACCGGCGCGCGGCGGGTACTCGCTCTGTTGGACCGGGCGGCGCAGTGGATGACGCGCAGCGAGGCATACCGGTATTTCATCGCGACCGAACAGGCCACCGCGGGCCGCATAATCACCACCAGCGATGGGCCGGTCCAGCCGAAGGTGGTCGGGGTGGTCGCCGAAATTCTGGATACCGCGATGGTGGAGGGCTACCAGAACCGGGTCGATACCCAGACCTTCGCCTATGCGCTGGTCCGGCTCATCGAGGCCTTCCTGTATCAGGATGCGGTGACCGGCCTTCGCGGCGATGTGGAGCGGTTGCGCGCGGTGCTGGCCGTCATTCTGGGACTGGACCCGGATCAGCGCGGCCCGTAGGTATCGAGGAACAGAACGGGTCCGTTGCCGAAGTCGCCACGGGTATCCATCGCCAGGAGTCCGGCCAAAGCCTTTGCAGTGTAGACGGTTTCCAATTCCAGCCCGTTGGTCGCGGCGAGCTTCTTCGCGGCAATGGCGACCGGGGTTTCATGGCCGTAGCCGGGACCGAGCCAGTCACGCACCATCGTCACGTCGTCCGGGCGCAGCTCGGGCGCGGTGAATTCCGTGCCGCGTGCGCGCAGCACCCTCGCGGCGCGGTTCGCCAGCTCGATAATGTGTCGATCGTCGAGGGGAAGCGAGTCGTTTACGACGACACCGACGACTCGCGTACGTAGCCCGGCAAGCCGTAGGCCGAGGGCCAAACCCGCTGCCGTGCCACCGGATCCGACGGCGGTCACCAGATGTGTCGGTTGCGGTAGTTCGCCCGCGGTGATCTGCGCCGCCAGTTCCAATGCGACCTCGACATAGCCGAGTGCGCCGATCGGCGACGATCCGCCTACTGGCAGCAGATACGGTGGGGTGCGCCCGTGCATATGCCGCAGCAGCAGCCACGGTGCGGCCAGGACGGTGCGCAACTTGCTGTGCGTGAAATATAGGGTGGCGCCGGAGTTTTCCAGTCGTCGCAGCTGCACGCGGACGTGGTCGTCCACGGGTTGGTCGACCAGCGCCAGCGCGGTGTCGATGCCGAACTCCCGCGCGTAGAGCGCCGTCGCCAGACCCCAGTTGGTTCCGGTGCCGCCGAAGGTGAGAATGGTGCGGGCACCGCGCCGTCGGGCCTCGGGCAATAGCCACTCCAGCTTGCGGATCTTATTGCCACCCCAGCCGCCGGACCCGTACCCGCTTTCGTCCTTGCACCACACAGTGCTGTTGGTGCCGAGGTCCAGCGGGCGGACCGGCGTCGGCGCGATACCGAGCCGGGCGAAGGGCAGTGTGCTGGCCAGTTCGGGGAAGCGCTGGTGGAGTAGGGATTCGGTCATAGTCCGACCATTATCGGGGTTCAGCTTTCTTTGGTGAGCAGTTGGTCCAGGCGGGCCGTGCAGGCCTGGGGCGGATCGCCCGTGCCGAGGTGGCTGGACATACGCAGCAGCGGAACGTAAAGCAGGACCGCGCAGGGGATTTCGTTGAAGCGCGGGTTGCGGACCGGACAGCAGTGCGGGCTTCGTAGTCGGCGATCGTTTCCTCGCGCATCGGTGTACCGGGCAGCAGTGCTTGCCGCGGCAGTTTATTGGGAGTTTCTAGCCGAAAGCTTGCTGGTACCCATCGCGGGTATCCAGGAGAGCGACAAACGAATTCCAGATCCTCAAACAGAGACGCCCAGCCAGCGCGCGAACTCTGCCGTGCTTCCTGTGCTGCGGCGCTCTGCGGCGGCGATTCCACCGAGTGTCTCTCGCACGCTCGGATGCAGCTTCGTCTGCTGGGGAGCCACCCTACGCGCAACGTTGAGTGCTTTGATCGCCTTATCCGGCTGTCCTGTCATCACCCAGGCGCGGGCGATGTCCTGCCACAAGTGGCCCGCGCGGGTCTTCGCGATCGACGGCGGAAGGATAAGGGCAGAACCCTCACGTGCCGCGCGTCCCGGGTCGCCCGCTTCGAGTTCGACACCGACCGAATGGATCTCGGTATTCGCCGGGCCGAACAGCGTCTCGTACGCGCGGGTCTCGAACCCCAACCGTGAACCGATCAGTCGCGCCTCGGCGATATGATCACGCGCCGTATCCAGCCGCAGCCCGCGAGCGGCGGCAACGGCACCCGCGAGGTGTGCCGCCCCCATAACCGAAAGCGCATCGTCACTGTCGCCTTGCGCCTCTACCAGCGCTTTGTCAACGAGCATCAACGCCAGGTCGGTGCTGTCTTGATAGACAAGCAACCGGGTACGCATCACCTTGCCGACGGCGACCGCGAGGCGGTCGCCAGAATGTGCTGCCGCCCAGTCATAGCGGTCGACCGCGGGAATAGTCAACGACATGAAGCCGAAGCGACGACACATCCGGTCGGCCGCATTGAATGCGTTGCACAGCAGGTCGTACACCTCGGGGCTTGGGTTGTCACGTAAAGCGCCATACGTCTGTCGGATCAACGCTGGCAGATTCGCCAGCGCGCGACGGCTCTTGCCCTTGCGGTCGTCGTCGTTGATCACCTTCATCGCTGCCTGCAACTCTGCGAGCGGCGGCGGCTCTACGGCGCGAACATATTCGCCTTCGCAGAGGATCGCGCGCAATTCGGCGATGCCCTCGAGCGGGCCATCTTCTTCGAGGGTGTCCCGGAATGGCGTGCCTCGCAGTACCTCCTGGTCGATGTCGCACACGCGAGCGACGGCAGCAATGAATCCCGGCGTCGGGATCTTCAGATCCTGCTCGACCTTGCGCACCATAGAGGGGCTGTAGTCAATAGCCCGAGCTAGCTGTAGCTGTGTCATTCCAGCAACGCGACGTTCGCGGGCGATTCGCTTGCCTATGCCGAGACCCATTGCCATGGCTCGAGTTCCTTGAAGTTGAAGGTTGCCCCCATGCCTCCATCAGGGTAGCGGCATCGCGGTGTCAACACCATTGACACTTCAGTGTCATGCGGTGGCACTTTGGTGATACTTCGACGGCGTCGAGGGGTGCGACCGTTCCAGTCAGCGCACGACGTCGACGCTGCGGCCCCGAGGTCACAGCGATTCGAGATCCGCGATGCGTGCGCACTAAACCGCACAATGCACCCGAGGGGACCACTCGATGCCCGCTGAACTCGTCACAGTCATGGTTGTCGCCGCCACGGTCGTGTTCTTCCTGTGGCTAGTCTTCTACGGCCTGCCCTACCTGCTCGGCTCCGGTGCCATTCCGGATGAGGCGGTCCCGGCTACTGACATCCTCGAGCGCGTCACCGGTGAAACCGCGCGTATTCACCCCGCACCGCCCAGCGGATGCACCGTCGAAGAAGCTGGCTACGTCCTGCAAGACCACCTCGAGTGCAGCCGCGACATCTGCGATGCCAAGAACACCGCCTACTGGATCCGCGCTGAAGCGGGGAAGCTCCAGCCAACCCGGGAAGCCGTCCGATGAGCGGCCTGATCGAATTCAGTGACGGCACTTTCGGTCTCGTCGGTGACGATGGATGGGTCGAGGAATTCGACGCCATCGAGATGCCTGCCGCCGGATTGGAAACCACTCCCGCGTTAGAAGCGGCGTTCATCGACGTCGACGCCACGACTGTCGTCGATACCGAACTGCCGCAGCGGATCCCGTTCGTTGGGCCGCCAGCTCCGGTGGATCTGCCGGTCGAACTACTCGAGCGCATCGCAGACGCTGCCCGGGAGTGGGCCGATCAGTGAGGATTCCCGCCAGCCGGATGCCGACGGCAGCCGCGTACCGGCCGGACTCACGCGACGCCGGGATCCGTCGCTACTTCGGTCTGGTCCAGTTCGCGTTGATCGTTGGCGTGCCCGCGTCGAGGCTGTGCTCTTGGCGGCACGGCACCCACATCTGGGTGCCCTCACCCGACATTCAAGTCGGCGACCAGCCGGGCTGGTCGATGGCCTGCATCGACGGATGGGTTCCCGGCGGCGACCCGTTCCTGCGGCCGCCAGTTGTGCAATTCGCAGACACCGCCGCCATCAGAGCCCGCTACCACGGGATGCCCGCCTCCACGTTGTGGGCGTGCATCGGCGACGGCACTATCCCCCGGCCGGTCGTGTGGGTCGACAACCGACCGGGCTGGCTGTTGTGACGTGTGCCCGTCACAACTCCCGTCCCCGGCCGTGCGTGGCCGGGGACGGTTCTGATCTCTCCCGTGCTGCTTCAGTCAGGCACGATGAGACCGTGTTTGCGGGCAACGGCGGCAGCTTCGGTTCGCGTCGCGGCACCGAGTTTGGTGAGGATGCGCGATACGTGCACGCCCGCGGTATTGCCGCTGATGAACAGCTCGGCTGCGATCTGGCGATTGCTCAACCCTTGTGCGACCAAACGTAATACGTCGATCTCGCGTGGTGTCAGGCCGAAGGTGCGCGGCGGTTCGTTCGCCGGTTCCGGCCGGGCTACCTGGAGCACCACCCTGGCGCGCTCGGCCACCTGCTCAACCGCGTTGGTCAATGGTGCCGCCCCCAAATCCGCCGCGAGTTCGGCGGCTTCGCGCAGGGGTTCTCGGGCGGCGGCGCGATTGCCGACCGCCAGTTCGGCTTCGGCGGCGCTGAGCAGGCTGCGAGCCAGGTCGTAGCGTTGATCGATGGCGCGCCATGCGGATACCGCCTGGTGCCAGGCGGCCGGATCGCTGTTTCTGCTGGCGGTGACGACAGCATGGTAGGCCGTATCGACCGCGGTGGTCACCGGCAACCGGTCGGCGGTGGACGCGAGTTCCGTTGGCGCGTTCGTGATCCGGGCCGCGGTCGCGAGCAATTGCCATGCCTCGTGGTGGTGGGTGGCGAGGTCATCGGCCGCCAGCGTCTCGGCGACGATCTCACCGGCATGTGGGAATTGTCCTTCCGCGATCGCGATTTCGGTTCGCACCGTGCGCAATTGGAGCTGGTACTGGCGCGCCCACGGTCCGTCGCTCAAGAGTGTCGCTGCGGTGTCGGCACTGCTGATTGCCGCGGCCGAAGAGCCCTGCGCCAGCACGATTCTCGCGTGACAGAGCAGCAGCGCGGCCGTGCTGAGTGGCGGTAGCTGCTCGGTTAGCGATTCGTCGATGAGGCCCAGCGCCTCCGGCCAGCGTCCGAGTCCGGCCAACGCCTGAGCCCATTTCACCAGCAGGATGGGTGCGGCATCGGCGAAACGAAAGGTTTCATGGGCGGCCCGCAAACCCTGTTCGATTGCCTCGATGGCTGCCTGGTATTCGCCCGCCGCGACCAGCGCCGCCGACTCCCACAGCACCACAGTCAACAATGTCTGCGAATCGTTCGCCGCAGCATGCGCCTGCTCGAAATACGCGACGGCGGAGCCATTTCCGGCGGCCGCTGCGAGCCCCTGGTAGGCATAGCCGCGTGCGGCGAGCGCCGGCGTGCCGGTCTGCTCGGCGACCTCCACCGCGGCGCGGGCATCGCGCGCGGCCCCGACGGCGTCACCGTTGAAGACACGAGATGCGGCGAGCGTTGCGAGCACCTCACCACGCAGCACACTCGGCGGATGCGCGGGCAATAACTCCAATGCCCGGGTGAGATCATCGACGGAACCGCCGCTGCTCTGATTCTCCAGGCCCGCACGGTAGTAGTACAGGCGTGCAGCCCGCTCCGGTGCTTCCGAGTCATCCAGCAGTTTCAGCGCCTCATCGGCAGCCGCCACGCCGCGTTCGACGATGCCACCGTGAAAGCATGCCTCGACAATGCGTTCCAACACGATGAGCCGATCGGCCTCGACCAGCGTCGCCGCATCGGGCACGCGGTCCCACAGCTCCACTACGCGGTCCAGCTGGCGCACGCGTTCGCTTTGTGCCCCTTCGGATTCTGTTGCGGCACACCAGGATGCCACGAGTGCGTGTGGCAGATCGCCCGCAGCGTACGCGTGATAGGCCAGCTCACCCTGCCGCTGGTCACCGGCCTGCAGCGCCTCTTCTGCGAGCAGTACCTGAGAAAGCCTGGTGTGCAAGCGCTTTCGCTCGACCGGCAGCATATCGTCATAGACGGCATCGCGAATCAGACTGTGCCGGAACTCGTAGCCGCTATCAGTGGCGAGCAGCAACCGGTGGTCGGTGAGCTGGCGCAGTGCTAGATGCAGCGCGTCTTCGGACAGGTCTGTCGCGGATTCCAGTAACCCGGCCCGCACCGGCGAACCCGTGGTGGCGGCGAGTCGCAGGAGCGCCTTGGCATCCTCGGTCAGCCCGGCCTGATAGCCCAGCAGCAGGTCGGACAGGTCCGTCGGTACGCGGTCGGGATCCTCCTGCAGCGCTCGCCCCAGCGCCTCGACGAAGAGCGGAATTCCCTTGCTGCGCTGGAAGACTCGGGTGACAACCCCGGGTTCGGGTTCGCGGTTGAGCACCGCGGCGAGTTGACGCCCGACCTCGTGTTTGGTCAGCGGCTCCGGATTCAGTACGCGCACACCGGGATCACGGCGCAGCCCGGTGACGAGTCGACGCAGCGGCTCTGAATCGGTAGGCCGGTAGGTGCCGATCAGGAGCAGATCGCGCTGGGTGAGATTCGCGATGAGGAAGGCCAGCAGTTCGCGGCTCGAATCATCGGCCCAGTGCAGATCCTCCAGGACGAGCACCACCGGCTGCGAGATCGCCAGTTGCTCGAATACCGTGAGGATCTCGCCGAACAACCGGATCCGATCCGATTCGGGCTCGGCCGCGCCGGTGCGCATCGCAAGCTCGGGCAGCCAGCGTGAGAGCGCGGGGCGAGCGACTGGAAGTAGTGCGGTCAGCTCGTCGACGCCGATCCGCCGCACCAGAGCGCGCATGATCGTGACGAACGGCGCGAACGGCACTCCGCTCGCGCCGAACTCCGGACACCGGCCGGTCAGTACCAGCACATCCGAGCCGAGCCGCGAGGTGAATTCGCTGACCAGCCGCGACTTGCCGAGACCGGGCTCACCGGCGATCAGCACGGTATGCACCAACTCGTCCTGGTACGCACTCTGGAGCGCGGAGACCTCTGCTGCTCGCCCGACGAAGGCACCGCGGTCGGGAACGCTCAACACCACGCGATCATGCCCGGATCAAGAGCTCGGTGCCAACGTAAAGAGCCGTGGACCCGAAGATAACGAATTCTCGTGATTCGTCGGCACCCCCGTTACCAGCAGAGTCGATCACATGACGAACAACGAAATCCGCCCCTTCCGCATCGAGATCCCCCAGACCGATATCGACGATCTGCGCGAGCGGCTGACCCGCACCCGCTGGATCGACGACCTGCCCGGCACCGGCTGGGAGCGCGGCGTGCCCACCGCCTATCTGCGCGAGCTCGCCGGTTACTGGGCCGAGAAGTTCGACTGGCGCACGACCGAGGCGGAGCTCAACGAATACCCGCAGTTCAGCACCACTATTGACGGGCAGGATGTGCACTTCCTGCACGTGCGGTCCGCCGAAGCCGATGCCACCCCGCTGCTGTTGCTGCACGGCTGGCCCAGCTCGGTGATCGATTTTCTGGATCTGATCGGCCCGCTGACCGATCCGAAGGCGCACGGTCACGCCGACGTGCCCGCCTTCCACTTGGTCATTGCGTCGCTGCCGGGCCATGGCTTCTCCGGTCCGATCACCGAGGCGGGCTGGCATGACGGCCGGGTCGCGGCGGCCCTGGCGGAACTGATGGCTCGCCTCGGCTACGACCGGTACGGGGTGCACGGTGGCGACCACGGCGCGTTTCTGGCCCCGCGGCTGGCCCGCCTCGATGGCGCGCATGTGCTCGGCGTGCACGTCAATGCGCTGGTCACCTTCCCGACCGGCGATCCGGCCGATATGGCCGCGCTCACCGAGGCCGAGCAGCAGCGGCTGGCACGCATGCAGAGCTTCCAGAAGGACGGCTCGGCCTATATGAATCTCAATGGTTCGCGCCCGAACACCATCGCGCAGTTGTTGGCCGATTCCCCGGCCGGGCAGCTCGGCTGGATCGTCGAGAAGTACAAGGAGTGGATCGACCAGTCGCACGATCTGCCGGAACAGGGCATCGACCGGGATCGCATGCTGGCGAATGTGAGCATCTACTGGTTCACTGATACCGCGCGCAGCGTGGCCAACTTCTACTACGAGCGGTTCCACGATGCCGCGATGTTCGCGCCCACGCCGAAGGGCACGGTGCCCACCGGTGTCGCGGTCTTCAAGGACGGCGACTACGCGATCCGCCGCTTCGCGGAGAAGGCGCACAACATCACCCACTGGTCGGAGTTCTACTCCGGTGGCCATTTCCCGGCACTCGAGGTTCCCGACCTGCTGATCGGCGATATCCGCGAGTTCTTCCGCACCATCGGCTGAGGCCACCGACCGGGGAATTTGCGTCTCCACCAAGGGGAGACAGGAGGGTAGAGGTATGGACGGCGACACGCTTTATCCGATCGGCACGATGGCCGAACGGACCGGTCTCTCGGTCAAGACCATTCGGTTCTACGCCGACACCGGTGTCGTGCCGCCGACCACCCACAGCCCCGCCGGTTACCGGCTCTACGACGACGATGCGCTCGCCCGCCTGCAACTGGTGCGCACCCTGCGTGAACTCGGGATCGATCTGCACGCCATCCGACAGGTGCTCGACCGCAAACTGACGGTGCCCGAGGTCGCGGCCGCCCATGCCGACGCGCTGGAATTCCAGATCAGCACACTCCGAGTGCGACGCACGGTGTTACGAGCGATAGCCGAGCGGGGCTCGACCCCTGAGGAGATGGAACTCATGCACAAGCTCGTCGAACTCTCAGACGCCGAAAAGCGCCGCCTCATTACCGAATTCGTCGAAGACACCTTCGGTGGTACCGATGCGAACCCGGAATTCGTCGACCTCATCCGCTCGACAATGCCGGAACTGCCCGACGACCCGGCACCCGCCCAGGTGCGGGCCTGGGTGGAACTCGCCGAACTCACCCGAGATCCGGATTTCCGCGCATCGGTGCGCCGCATGGCTGAATATCAGGCCGCACAGCGCGCCGAAGGCGACACCACCGGCCTGCACCACGAGCTGACCGAACTCGTGCGCGAACGAGTCGGTCAGGCGCTCGCGGCGGGCACAGCGCCGTCGTCGGTTGCGGCCCAGCTCATTGTCGATGAGCTGACCGCCGCATATGCGACGACATTCGGCCGCCCAGATGACGCCGAGCTACGGAACTGGCTGCTGCTCCGCCTCGACGTCGCGGGAGACCCACGCGCCGAACGCTACTGGCAACTCCTCTCGATCATCAATGGCTGGCCCGTCCCGCCGACACTTGGTCCGGTGTTCGAATGGTTCGGTGCCGCGCTGCGGGCGAATCCCTGACCGGGTGCATCATTCGAGATCCGCCAGCTTGGCGAGGATGGCCGCGGCCATGGCCGCCGGATCGCCGTCCTCGGGACGCAGCACCAGTTCGGCTCGGGTGGGTGCCTCGTAGGGATCGTCGATGCCGGTGAAGCCGCGGATCTCACCGGCCCGGGCCTTGGCGTACATGCCCTTGGGGTCGCGGGCCTCGCAGATCTCCAGTGGTGTATCCACGAAGATTTCGACGAACGGGATGCCCGCGGTATCGTGCACGGCCCGTACCTTATTGCGATCGGCGGCGTAGGGACTGATCAGGGAAACCACCGCGACCACACCGGCTTCGGCGAACAGTCGCGCCACTTCGCCCACGCGGCGGATGTTCTCGACGCGATCAGCCGCGCCGAAGCCGAGGTCGGCATTGAGGCCGTGCCGCAGATTGTCACCGTCGAGCAGGAAGGCCGGACGGCCCGCCGCGACCAGGCGACGTTCCAGTTCCACTGCGACGGAGGACTTTCCGGAGCCGGACAGGCCGGTCAACCAGACCGTCAGCCCTGCTGTCGGGCGCTCGTCGCGGCCGACAGCGGTGGCATGCCAGACGACACGAGAGGAGGGCAAGGTCGGCCCGGTGATCATGCCCGCGGCGACGGTGTTGTTGGTGGTGTCGTCGACGAGGATGAAGCTGCCAGTGATGCGGTTGCGGCGGTACGGATCGAACAGCAGCGGCTGGCGTGTGCGCAGCTGAATGCGTCCGATTTCGTTGAGCGACAACGAATTCGCGCTCTCATCGCGATGCAGGGTATTGACGTCGAGCCGGTAGTCCAGGCTGCGCACCTCGGCGGTCGCGGTGCGGGTGGTGTGCCGGATGGTGTAGGTGGCACCGGGGGTGAGATCGGAGTCCTCGGCGAACCAGCACACCATCGCGTCCAGATCGCGTCCGACATGGGGCCGGTTCGCGGGGCGGCAGATCAGATCGCCACGGGAGACGTCGAGTTGGTCGGTGAGTTGGATGGTAACGGCCTGCGGCGGAAAGGCTTCGGTGATCGGTGTTCCGCCTGGACCCCAGATCGCCTCGACCGTTGTGGTGAATCCGGAAGGCAGCACCGCGACTTCGTCACCCGGCTTGAAGACACCACCCGACACAGTGCCTGCATACCCCCGGAAATCCTCTGCGTGCCTGCGGGTTACATACTGCACCGGGAACCGCGCGTCGATGAGATTACGGTCGGAGGCGATATGCACCTCCTCGAGGTGGTGCAGTAGCGGCGAGCCCTCGTACCAGGGCATGCTCGCACCGCGATGCACGATATTGTCCCCGTGCAGTGCCGACATCGGGATGAAGCTCAGATCGGCGACCTCGAGTTTCGTCGCGAAGCTGGCGAATTCCTCGCGGATTTCCTCGAACCGGTCCTGCGACCAGCCGGCCAGATCCATTTTGTTCACGCACACCACCAGGTGCGGGATGCCGAGCAGACTGGCCAGGAAGGCATGCCGCCGAGTCTGTTCCACAATGCCCTTGCGCGCGTCCACCAGGATCAGCGCGAGATCGGCGGTGGAGGCGCCGGTGACCATATTGCGGGTGTACTGGATGTGGCCGGGTGTGTCGGCGATGATGAATTTGCGCCGGGGCGTGGCGAAGTAGCGGTGCGCAACGTCGATGGTGATGCCCTGTTCGCGTTCGGCGCGCAGGCCATCGGTGAGCAACGCCAGATCCGGATAGTCGTCACCGCGCGCCTTACTGGTCCGCTCTACCGCGGCGAGCTGATCGGTGAAGATCGTCTTGGAGTCGAACAGCAGACGGCCGATCAGCGTCGACTTACCGTCATCGACGCTGCCCGCGGTGGCCAGGCGCAGCAGGGTGGTGGTCGTCATCAGAAATACCCTTCCCGTTTGCGGTCTTCCATGCCTGCCTCGGAAATACGGTCATCGGCGCGGGTGGCGCCGCGCTCGGTGACTCGGGTGGCGGCGACTTCGGTGACCACATCCGCGGGGTTCGCCGCGGTCGATTCGACACATCCGGTGCAGGTCGCATCGCCGACCGTCCGGAATCGCACCGTGCTCTCATACGGCTGCTCACCGTCGAGCAAGGTGAGAAATCGCGTGTGCGCCAATAACATTCCGTCGCGTTGGACGACCTTTCGGCGGTGCGCGTAGTAGAGCGGCGGCAGCTCGATGGCTTCGGCGGCGATGTAATGCCAGATATCGAGTTCGGTCCAATTGGACAGCGGGAACACCCGGATGTGTTCGCCCTTGCTGTGGCGACCGTTGTAGAGATTCCACAGTTCCGGTCGCTGATTGCGCGGATCCCACTGCCCGTATTCGTCGCGGAAGCTGAATACGCGCTCCTTGGCGCGCGCCTTCTCCTCGTCGCGGCGCGCGCCGCCGAATACCGCGTCATATCCGCCCTCGCGGATCGAGCGCAGCAACGTGGCTGTCTGCAAACGGTTTCGGGAGGCGCGCGGTCCGGTCTCCTCCTTTACCCGGCCTGCGTCTATATCGTCCTGCACACTCGCGACCACGAGTCGCAGACCGAGCCGCTCGACGGTGCGGTCGCGGTATTCGATGACCTCGTCGAAATTGTGTCCGGTATCGATATGCAGCACCGGGAACGGCAGCGGCGCCGGCCAGAAGGCCTTGGCCGCGAGGTGCAGCATGACCACCGAATCCTTGCCGCCGGAGAACAGCAGCACCGGCCGTTCGAAGGTCGCGGCGACTTCCCGGAATATATGTGCCGACTCGGCCTCGAGCGCGTCCAGATGTGGCAACTCGTAGGTGCTCGCCGTCGACTTCGCGTACTGGCTCACGCCCCAAAACTAGAACACGTTTCGGTCATTGGTCAATGGGTTGAATCCGGCTTGTGACCCCCGGATTCGGCGGTCACCCGATCCGCGGCGGCCACGAGCGCCGTTCCGCGACGATCGATCTCGGCGCCGGTGATGGAAGCTCCGACATACATCGTCAGCACCATGTTCTGCCTGCCGTCGCCGCCGTAGGTGGGTGCCGCGAGGAGGCTGACCGGATGTTCCTTGCGCGGGCGCAGATCAGTGCCGAGATAGACCCGCTCCCCGAGGCTGGTCACCAATTCGCCGACGAGTTCGCGCACCTCATTGGGCAGATCGCTGGCCGCGACCCCGGCCAGCAAAGCGTACAGTCGCCGACCCGCCGCGGTCAGGCTTTCGACCAGGTAGCCGCGCTCGCGGCACTCCGCCACGATCCGGCGTAGCCGGGCCTCGTCCTGGCGTAGCGGCACCGTCGGCGGCTTGTGCAACCAGGCATCGAATGCCGCGTCGGTATCCCAGAGCACGTACATCAGACCGACCGGCGGTGCGAAATGGTAGGCCGCACCCACCTTGACCAGGCCAGGACCGGTGCTCTCCAGCACCATGATCTGCTCGCCGACCACGGCCGATGCGGTACAGGTGGTGCGGTAGAGCGCGGTGAGTTTCTCCAGTTCGCCGCGCGCGATGGAGGCGATGGCGAAGCTGTCCTGTGCGACCCGGCCCGCGGCGATAAGCGCAGGTCCGAGGCCGTAGGACCGGGTGCTCGGGTCGCGCATGAGATAGCCGCCCGCGGTCAGTTCGGTGAGGATGCCCAGGCAGGTCGGTTTGGCCAGGTCGAGTTCGCGGGCCAGTTCGGAGAGTCCGAAGCGTTTGCCGCGCCGCTCGACGAAGAAATCCAGCACTTGAACCACCCGTGCGGTCGGGGCGGATCTGCGGGCAACCATGGACAACTCCTAGAACAGGTTCTAATCTTGCTCATATCGAAATGTACCAGAGTGGTACATATTTGGAACAGCTACTTCGGAGAAGCCTCTTGCTGACACAGCCGTTCGCGGAAGCCATCGCCGCCGCCGAGGAAATCATCACCGGCGCACCGCATATTCGGACCGAACAGGACCTCGTCGAGGGCTACGACTACCTCGCGGGCAGTATTCGCGCCTCCATCCAGATGGCGTGGGCCTTCGAGCGGGACTTTCCGTTCTTCGTCATGTCCACCGGGCCGTATACGAAGATGGGTCTGGACAACCCGGACACCCTCTACTTCCATTCATATCTGCGTCCCGACGCCGAGTATGTGGTGACCGGGACGCGCGGCACCACCCGCGACCTCAGCTTCCAGGTGCTCAACGGCAACTACTCGCCGGTGGACGTCCCCGACAGCGAGACCGCCTTCGATGCTCGCGCCCTCGATATCGCGGCCGACGGCTCCTATCAGCTCCGTCTCGGGCCAGGCGAGGCGCGCCGCGGCTATGTCCATCTCGCGCCCGACTCCGCCATGCTCGTGGTTCGCGAGGTATACAGCGACTGGGCCATCGAGCAGGCGGGCACGATTCGCATTCAGCGGGTGGACACAATCGGCGACGCACCGCCGCCGCTGACCAGGGATCTGATGAGCAAGCGCTATGACATCGCGGGGAAAATGCTGGTCTCGCGGCTCAATACCTTCCTGGCGTTCCCGAAGTGGTTCTATCTCAACCTGCCGGTCAACACGATGACCGAACCGCGCTCCACCCCGGGCGGGCTCACCACCCAGTTCTCCTCCGTCGGCCATTACGAACTCGACGACGATCAAGCGATGATCCTCACGGTGCCGAAATCGGATGCGCCTTACCAGGGTTTCCAACTCGGCAGCATGTGGTACCTGTCGCTCGACTACATCAACCACCAGACCAGCCTCACCGCCGACCAGGCGCGCGTGGATCCGGACGGGATGATCCGGCTCGTGATCAGCGAGCGAGATCCGGGACTGACCAACTGGATCGAGCGCACCGGCCATGCGCGCGGGTACCTGCAGTTCCGCTGGCAACAGCTGTCGCGGGATCTGAAGCCCGAGGACGGGCCGACGGTGGAGGTGGTATCAGTCGCCGAATTGCCCGAGCGGCTGCCGTACTACCAGGAAGCTCGGATCACACCCGAGGATTGGAAGGCGCGGATCGCGGCGCGTCAGGTTGCCGTGGCGGAAAGGATGCTCGGCTGATGTTGTTGCAGGACAAGGTAGTTGTCGTCTCCGGCGTCGGCCCGGGGCTCGGCCGGGCCATCGCGGTGCAGAGTGCGCGCGCTGGAGCGGATGTAGTGCTGGCCTCGCGGACCGAATCGCGGCTGACCGAGGTGGCCAAGGAGATCACCGAACTCGGTAGGCGCGCGGTGGTGGTGCCGACCGATATCAATGATGAAGCGGCCGTGACGAATCTGGTCGAGACGGCACAAAGTGCCTTCGGCCATGTCGACACCCTGGTGAACAATGCCTTCGCGATTCCGCCGATCACCGATCTGGCCGATGTCGATCTCGATGATGTGCGCGCCGGTTTCGAGACGAATGTGCTTGCCGCACTGCGCTTGACGCGTCTGTTCGTGCCCGCGCTCACCGAGTCGAAGGGTTCGGTGATCATGATCAATTCGGCGGTGCTGCGGCATTCGCGGCGCACCTTCGGGCCGTACAAGATGGCCAAGGCGAGTCTGCTCGCGCTGGCTCAGAGCCTGGCCACCGAGCTCGGGCCGAAGGGCATTCGGGTGAATACCATTGCGCCCGGCTACATCTGGGCCGACAACTTGAAGTGGTACTTCAACTATCAGGCCAAGCAGCGCGGGATCACCCCCGAAGAGGTGTATGCCGAAACGGCCGAGACGATCGATCTGCGCAAGCTGCCCGAGCCCGATGAGATCGCTGACGCCGTCGTCTTTTTCGCCTCGTCGCTGGCGCGGGCGATCACCGGCGCCTGCCTGGATGTCAATGGCGGCGAATACCACCACTAGGAGATGACTGTGATCGGCAGAGACGACGTCGGCACCATCGACGATCTGCACGCCTCGGCGACCAAGGTCGTCGGATTGAGCGATTTCGGCGACGACGGCTACCGCGAGGGGCTGGCAGTGCTGCTCGAGTCCTATGCCAAGGAGGCTGAGCTGACGCCCTTCGGGAATAAGGTCAATCGGGCCTTCCTGCGAGGTGCGCTGATCGCTCGGCTGCTGAGTGAGGCGGCGTGGCAACGCTTTCCGGAACATGCCGAGGTCGCGATCGAGCGCCCGATCTTCGTGACCGGACTGCCGCGTTCGGGTACCACGGCGGTGCATCGGCTGCTCAACGCGGATCCGGCGCATCAGGGCCTGGAAATGTGGCTGACCGAGATGCCGCAACCGCGGCCACCGCGCGAGACCTGGGCGGACAATCCGGTGTATCAGCGGATCGAGGCGGCATTCGAACAGCACCATGTGGAACATCCGGAATTCATGGGCGTGCACCATATTTCGGCGGACCAGGTGGAGGAGTGCTGGCAGCTGCTGCGGCAGTCGTTGATGTCGGTATCCTACGAATGCCTCGGCTATGTGCCCGGATATTCCGAATGGTTGCGCGAACAGGATTGGACCGATGCCTATCGCAGGCATCGGCGCAACCTGCAGTTGATCGGGATGCCCGATGCCGACCGGCGCTGGGTTTTGAAGAACCCGAGTCATTTGTTCGCGCTGGACGCGATCTTCGAGGTATATCCGGATGCGCTGGTGATCCAGATGCACCGGGATCCACGCACCATCATCGCCTCGGTATGCAGTCTGAACGAGCAGGCCTCGGCCGGGTGGTCGGAGAAGTTCCGCGGTCCGGTCGTCGGTGCGGCGCAGTTGGATCTGTGGGCCAGGGGCGCGGATAAGTTCCTCGCGGACCGCAAGCGGCACAATCCCGCTCAATTCTGCGATGTGTACTACGACGATTTCATCGCGGACCCGATCGGCACCGTCGGATCGATCTACCGGCACTTCGATATCGATCTGAGCTCAGCGGCCGAAGCCGCGATGACGGCATTGCATGCGGAAAGCACCACCGGGGCGGCCCGTCCCGTGCACCGCTACACGCTGGAGGATTTCGGCCTCACCGCCGATCAGGTCGACGCGCGCTTCGCCGAATACCGCAACAAACATTTCCCGACGAGCTAGGACATGCGAGATCAGGTGGAATTTGCGATTTCACCTGATCTCGGTTCTCACTGCTGACCTGGTTTGAGCACGATGAACAGCCCCTTCGCCTCGGCGCAGAGGCGTTCGCCGTCGTGCAGGGTGGCCCGGACATAGACCTTTCGGCCCTCCTGCCGCTCGGTCCAAGCGTGCACCCGCAGTTCGGTGTCGAGGGGAGTGATGGAGCGGTAGTCGACGGTGAGCGACGCGGTGCGGGTCACCTGGCCCGCGTGCACCGCGGCGGCCATACCGAGCAGATCGTCGAAGCCGACCGCGACCTGTCCGCCGTGGGCGGCATTATTGCCGCCCAGGTGGAAGGTGCGAAAGGTGATGCGGGCTTCGATGCCGTCCTTGCCCGCCTTGTCGACGACGAACGGCGGCAGCGTGATGTTGCCGCGGGAGGGCAGGTCGACCCTGGTCCAGGTCGGCGCGGACCATTCGTCGACGATTGCCGTATCCAACTTGTCGTTGAGCTGTTTGAGGATGCCGATCGTCTCCAGCGCGAGCTCATCGGTCGGGCAGGCCAGCCTGGCCCGATCCATCAGACTGCGCACTTGCTCGACGAACGCACCATAGTGCGGCCCGCCGCGCGAAATATCGAGCTCGTCCAGCTGTGCATTGATCAGCTCCGACATCGGCCGGAACCCGCCCTCATGGTGTTCTTTGCTCGGCAGCGAGTTACCGACCTGCTCTTCGTTCATGTAGAACACGTTATCGGTTGCCGGTCGAATGCTCGTTCGGTGGGGCTGGAGCAGCGTCGCATCGGCCGTACGCCATGGCTGGTTGCGCGCGTCGACACGATGGCCGAATGCGGGGGCGGGGTGGGCTGGCCTAGTGTGGGTACTCGTTGTTCATCAGGTCTTCCGAAAACCCCCACCGCGGGGCGGGTCGATGGGTCGACCATCGGGTCGTCGCCGAACGGTGTCGCTGGCGAAAGGCTTTGTCCCGTATGCACATTGCGGCTGTTGTTTTTGATATGGACGGCGTTCTGATCGACTCCGAGCCAGTGTGGGAGCAGGTGCGCCGCGCGTACGTGGCGGAGAAGGGCGGGCGCTGGCTACCCGATACCCAGCAGCGCTTGATGGGGATGAGTACGGGGGAGTGGTCGGACTATCTCAGCGGTGAACTCGGTGTCGGTGCGACGCCGGATATCGTGGCCAATGACGTGATCGATCGGATGGCCGAGCACTACGAGAAGTCGGTGCCGCTGCTGCCGGGGGCAGTTGAGGCGGTGCAGCGCATCAGCGAACACTGGCCACTCGCGGTGGCCAGTTCGTCGCCGCGCAGTTTGATCGACACGGTGCTCGGCCGCACCGGGCTGATCGAATTCTTCGGCGTCACCTTCTCGACCGAAGAGGTCGATCGAGGTAAGCCCGCACCGGATGTGTACGTGGCGACGGCCGCCTTCATGCGGCACAAATCCACCGAATGTGCCGCCGTCGAGGATTCGAGCAATGGACTGCGCTCGGCACATGCCGCGGGGATGCGTGTTATCGCCGTGCCGCGCCCGGAATATCCGCCTGCGCCGGACGCCCTTGCCCTGGCCGCCGAGGTGATCGACACCCTCGACAAACTCACCCCCGAAATCGTCGCCGGAGGGTGAGACCGACTCGCCGATCATCCAGACCACCGAGGTCTTCCAGTGCGGACGCATGCGCCCCCGTGTCGGCGATCGGGTTCGATTCCGGTGCGATTCGGAGCCGAAAACCATCGCCACAGCGCCCGCAGAACCGCTTGGTTATCGAGTTCATCGACACCCGCCGGTAGACGCGACCTCGCGGTCTGCGCTCTGAACCCCTTTCATGTGGGGCCGTAAGACGCGCGGATCCCGGGACAGGGGTCAGGGCTGGTAGGACTCGAGCAGGGCGCGGGCGGCGGCGGTGAGGTCGGCTTCGAGCCAAGTGGGGAGGGCGGGGGCCTGGGCGTGGCGGCGCAGGGCGGCGTAGGGCAGGTCCACCACGGCGCGGCTGACGGCGTCGATTTCGCGCTCGCCGTCGCGGCCGAAGCGGGCGGCGGCGATGCGGCGCAGGTGCTCGATGAGCGGTGCGTTCATTTCGTCGAGCCGGGCACGGAACTCCGCGTCCGGTCCGCCGTCGAGCAGATCACTGGGGCGCAGGTTCAGCAAAAGCCTCGCGTCGTCGGGTAATTCGCGACCGAAGCGAATGCTCGCCACGGCCATTGCGACACCGGCCTCGACCGGATCCGGATCGGTGGCGGCGGACTTGACGCGGTCCTGGAAGCGTTCGAGCGCGCGCAGCCAGGCCGCGGTCAGCACGCCGTTGCGGTTGCCGAAGCGGTGATAGAGCGTACCGACGGGTGCACCACTGGCCGCGGCGATCGCCGCGACGCTGGCGGCGCGGGGGCCATCGGTGAGTACGAGGGTGCGCGCTGCGTCGAGGATCACGTCGGTGTCGTGCTTGCGGGGAGGCGCCATGTACTAGTACGTTCCTTCTATATGGAGCGATTGTCCTACATAGATGAGCATGCCAGATCGGTGGAAGCGAATCGCGATCGGGCGTGGAAAGCCTTGCTGAAGGTTGTCTGCAAGGATCCGAGCGATCCCTCGAAGACGCCGGTCGGCTTCGTGCTCGACGCGGCCGAGGAGCCCGCTCGGCTGGCACTGCGTGGGCGGCACTGGTTCTCGCGCTATGCGCTGGTCTTCGAACTGGACGAGCAGGGGCCGAGCCGGACGTTGCTGCGAGCGCGCAGCTGGGCCGAATTCCCAGGTCTGCACGGAAAAATTTACCGCGCGTTGGTCATCGGCACCGGCGGCCACAAGATTGTGGTGCGCGATATGCTGCGCCGAATCGCGGCCGCGGCATGATCCCGGGGTTGGTCTGGGGTGCCACCGAGGCCGAATGCGAACTCCCCCTGCCATGTGACGAGGTGCAACCTGGTGGGGTGCAGGCGGATCGGGCCATCAGCATTGATGCGCCACCCAGCGTGGTATATGGCTGGCTGTGCCAATTGCGGGTCGCCCCTTACAGTTACGACCTGCTCGACAACTTCGGCAGGCGCAGCCCACGCCACCGTGATCCGGCGCTGACCGAACTCGAGGTGGGACAGCGGTTCATGTCCACGTTCACCCTCGTCTCCTTCGCGCTGTGCCGCCATATCACCCTGGTCTCCGGCAACGTCTGCGTCACCTACGCGGTGCGACCCGAAGCGCACGGCACCCGACTGATGGTCCGAATGCATTGCGGCGCACCGTGGATTGTCGCCCGCGTGCTGGCCCTCGGCGATGTGGTCATGATGCGCAAACAGTTGCTGACGTTGAAGGAGTTGGCCGAGGCCGAGGTATCGCAATAGCGGTTACTCACATCCGGCCATGCGGTCCAGCAGCAGCGCCTGTTCGGCATTGTTCCCGGTCAGCTCCGCCGCGCGGGCGAATTCGGCCCGCGCTTCGGCTGGTCGACCGAGCCGGTCGAGCAGGTCGCCGCGGACAGCGGGGAGCAGGTGATAGTTGTCCAATGTGCCGGTGGCGACGAGCGCGTCGACGAGTTCGAGACCCGCGGCGGGTCCGTGCACCATGCTGACCGCGACGGCTCGATTCAATTCGACGATCGGGGACGGAAAGCGTTCGGCGAGAACCGCGTACAGGCCTGCGATGCGCCGCCAGTCGGTCTCCTCGGCGCTCGGCGCCATGGCATGCAATGTGGCGATCGCGGCTTGCAGCGCATAGCGGCCCGGCCGCAGCCCGCGATTACGGCTGGCCGCATGGGCCCGGCCCAGCGCTGCGAAACCACGTCGGATCAGCAGCTGATCCCATCGGGAACGCTCCTGATCCGCCAGCAGGACAACGGTTTTCGTGGGACTCATCCGTGCGGCCGAGCGCGAGGCCTGTAATTCCAGCAGCGCGGCGAGGCCGTGTGTTTCCGGTTCGTCGGGCAGCAGATTCGCCAGCATCCGCGCCAATCGCAAGGCGTCCTCACACAATTCGACGCGGATCCAATCATCGCCCGTCGTCGCGGAATAGCCTTCGTTGAAGATCAGGTACACGACCTCCAACACCGAATCCAAACGCCTGGCCAGCTCGTCACCCTGCGGCACCGCATATGGCACGCGCCTGGCGGCGATGGTGCGTTTGGCCCGCACAATGCGTTGGGCGACAGTCGATTCGGGTACGACGAAGGCGCGAGCGATCTCGTCGGTGGTCAATCCGCCGAGCAACCGCAGCGTCAATGCCACCCGGGCCGGTTGTGACAGCACCGGATGGCAAGCCGTGAAGATCATGCGCAGCAGATCGTCCTCGATATCCTCCGCCGACTCGGGCTCGGGAGCGGTCCGCAGTTCATGGCCGACCAGCGTCAGCTTCCGGGCGAGGTTCTGATTGCGCCGCACCCGATCGATCGCTCGATGTTTCGCGGTGAGCATGAGCCAGCCGCCCGGATTCGGCGGCACGCCTTCGCGCGGCCACTGTTCCAGGGCGGCGACCAGCGCGTCTTGGGCCAGTTCCTCGGCGGCGTCGATATCGCCGACTGTCCGGGTCAGCCCGGCTACGAGGCGCGGCCATTCCATCCGCCACACGGTTTCGACGGCATCGCGGATCTGCTCGGGCGGCCGGCTCATCTATCGGATCAGCCCTCGACGACCTGTCGAATCTCGACCTCGATATTCCACTCCGGCCCGTGCACGCTCAGGAAGCGCGAGGTCCATTCCACCGCCTCCTGCTTCGTCTTCGTCTGCAGCAGGCAGTACCCGCCGACGACTTCCTTCGACTCGGTGAACGGTCCATCGAGCACGGTCTGCTTACCGCCGACCTGGGTGATCTTGGTGGCTTCGGTGATCGGATGCAGACCGGCGGTATCCAACAGCACCCCGGCCTTGGTCATCTCCTCGATCACCTTGTTGACCTGCTCGATCAGCGCCTCGTCGGGAACCGGCGCATCCGTCGGATCGACTCGGATCAGCATCATGTGTCGCATCTGGCCATCCTTGGTTCGGTGGTCGGCTTGTCCGACCCTCACTCAACGCATCGAACGGCATCGGCTCGAATCGACATTCTCTCGAAAATTCTTCCAAAAGGCACATTTGTCACGCGGGCCAGGCCCGCACAGCGGCCCGCGCGGTCCAGCGGCCGTCGTCGTAGCGGACTGCCACCGGGTGGTCGAAGGCCGCGCTCACAGTGTCCGTCGTGACCGTCTCGGCGGCGGGACCGGCGGCAACTGTCCGGCCGTCGGCGATCAGCAGTGCGTGGGTCGTGGTGCTCGGCAGCTCCTCCAGATGGTGGGTGACCAGGATCGAGGCGACCTCGGGATGGGTTTCGCCGAGCGCGTCGATGGTCTCCAGGAGTTGTTCACGAGCCGCCACATCGAGTCCGGTGGACGGCTCGTCGAACAGCAGCAGGCGCGGCTCGGCGATCAGGGCGCGCGCGATCAGGGTTCGGCCGCGTTCGCCCTGGGACAGCGTCGGCCAGATCTCCTCGGCCTTACCTTTGAGACCGACGGTGTCGATCATGGCGTCGGCGCGGCGCAGATCCTCCAGTGTCGGCGTCCAGCGCATCGGGGTGTCGATGGTTGCGGTGATGCCGGTGAGCACGACCTCGCGGACGGTCAGCGGATACCGCAGTGGATGGCGCGGATTCACATGGCCGATCGAGTGGCGCAGTGGGGCCAGATCGACTCGGCCCATCCGCTGGCCGAGGATATCGACGGTGCCCGAGGTCGGGAAGGTGACCGCGGCGCAGAAGCCGAGCAGGGTGCTCTTGCCCGCGCCATTGGGTCCGAGCAGTGCCCAGTGTTCGCCCGCGTGGACGGTCAGCGAGATGCCGTCGATGATCTGTTTGCCTTCGCGGCGGAAGGTGACCTCGGTCAGTTGCAGCACTGGGGTTTCGGGCATGAGAGATCTCCGTTCGGTCATCAGGTGAACGCGTCTTTCAAAGCGCTCAAGTGCCTTCGGCTGAATTCGGCTGCGGCACTGGGGTTTCGATGTGCGATCGCATCCGTGAGCCGAATGTGCGCGTCGTGGTCGGTGGGCTCCGAGGGGACCGGGCGGATCTTGAGCATATCGATCATCGCCACCCGGAGTCGGGGGAGGAAGCTGTCGAAGAGTTGGGTGAGCACATCGTTGTGGGCGGCGACGATGACAGCACGATGGAATGCCATATCGGCATCGACATGGTCGGCGATCGGTTCGCCGTGCGCCTCGCGCGCGGCCAGGGCCCGGCGGATGGCGCGCAGGTCGGCCGGGGTGCGGCGCTGCGCGGCCAACGCCGCGGCCTCGGCCTCGATCGCGATGCGGGCTTCGATGACCGCCGCGATGGTGGCACGGCGCAGCACCACATCCCAGTCCTCGGTGACATCCAGCGCGGTCACGAAAACCCCCGCCCCCTGACGACTGTCGAGCACGCCCTTACCCGCCAATTCGCGGATCGCCTCGCGCAGGGTCGAGCGGCCGACGCCGAGCTGCGCGGCGAGGGTCGTTTCACCCGGAAGGCGATGTCCCAGTGGCCATTCCCCGCTCCGGATGCGGGTCAGCAGCAGTTCCGCCGCCTGTGCCGCGAGCGGATGCCGCCGTACCTGCGAGACCATCCGAACCTCTCTACTTGTCTGAGGAGTTGTGTATAGTCTAGCAATCATGCGCACCATGCTTCTGCTCAGCCGCCACGGCGGGGCCTAACGACCGGCCGCCCGCCGTGGGGCTTCGTCGTGGCCGGTCACCGTTCTCTGTGACGGCCCCGAAGGCCAGGAAGCAGCAATCATGACCATGTTCCCCACCATTGCCACGCCAGCGGGTGCCGTTCCGCATGTCGCTCCGGCGTGGAACAGACAGCGGCATTCGCAAATGCCGTCGCACCGCTACCGCAACGTCTACGATCGGGTGGAAGTGCCACTCGCCGAACGCGATTGGCCGAATGCCCGGCTCACCCACGCGCCGCTGTGGGTGCCGGTCGATCTGCGCGACGGCAATCAGGCGTTGGCCGAACCCATGGATCCGGTGCGCAAGCAGCGATTCTTCGAACTGCTGGTTGCCATGGGCTACAAGGAGATCGAGGTCGGCTACCCATCCGCATCGCAGACCGATTTCGATTTCGTCCGCCTGATCGCGCGCACCGATATCGCGCCGGAGGACGTCACGATCGTGGTATTCACACCGGCCCGACGCGATCTCATCGAGCGCACGGTGGAATCGGTGCGCGGCATCCGCAACGAGGTCGTCATCCATATGTACACCGCGACAGCGCCGGTATGGCGAAATGTCGTGCTGGGCAAGGATATCGGCGAACTGCGCGAGTTGATCGTCTCCGGTGGCCGCGACGTGCTCGAATTCGCCGGTGATCTGCCGAATGTGCGGTTCGAATTCTCCCCCGAGGTATTCAACCTGACCGAACCGGATTTCGTACTCGACATATGCGACCGCATGACGACCCTGTGGGGCGCCACTGCGCAGCGGCCGGTGATCCTGAATCTGCCTGCCACGGTGGAGGTTGCGACACCGAATGTGTATGCCGACCAGATCGAGTACATGCACAAGAATCTGGCGCGTCGCGACAGCGTCATCCTGTCGGTGCACCCGCACAATGACCGGGGTACCGGTATCGCGTGCGCGGAGTTGGCCGTACTCGCCGGAGCCCAGCGCGTGGAAGGCTGCGTTTTCGGCAATGGCGAACGCACCGGCAATGTCGATATCGCGACCCTGGCGCTGAATCTGCACGCGCAGGGCATCGATCCGATGATCGACTTCTCCGATATCGACGAGATCCGCAGGACCGTCGAGTACTGCACGCGTATGCCGATCCACGAAAGGCATCCCTACGTTGGCGATCTCGTGCACACCGCGTTCTCCGGCACCCATCAGGACGCGATCAAGAAGGGTATGGCCGAACATCGCGAACGGGCGGCCGCGACCGGTATCGACGAACGCGAACTCGATTGGCATGTCCCGTATCTGCCGATCGATCCGGCCGATATCGGGCGTGGCTATGACGCGGTGATCCGGGTGAATTCCCAGTCCGGCAAGGGCGGCATCGCATATCTGCTGGAGTCCGAATACGGCCTGGAACTGCCGCGTCGACTGCAGATCGCTTTCGCGCGGAACGTGCAGGCGCGTACCGATGACACCGGTCTCGAGATCACCGCCGCCGAACTGTACGAGCTGTTCGAGGCGACCTATCTGCATACCTCGGCGGAGTCGGTCGAGTTGACGCAATGGCGGACGACCGACGCGTACACCGAGGTCACGCTGAGCGTTGGCGGTGTCACTGAGCGTAGCGAACATCGCGGTGTCGGTCCGATCGAGGCGCTCACCGCGGCATTGGCCCGGGTGGGGTACCCGGTCGAGGTGCTCGGCTTGACCCAGCAGTCGATCGGGGCAGGCAACGCCGGGACCGCGATCACCTACCTCGAGTACCGCGTCGGTGCGCAGACCGGATGGGCCTGCGGAAGCAGCGATTCCGTCCTCACAGCATCGCTGGCCGCCGTCATCCGAGCCGCGAACGCGATAGTCTCCTAACGGGTACCAATACGACATCTCGGTCAAAATGCCCGGGACGACGGCCGCGCATGAAAAGGTATGCAGCGTGGTGCGGCACGTGACAGGGAACCTCCCCGCTGAGGTGACGAGCTTCGTCGGTCGTGACGCCGAGGTCGCCACGGCGCGCAAGCTGCTGTCCAGCACGCGGCTGCTCACCCTGACCGGGCCGGGCGGCGTCGGGAAGACCCGGCTCAGCCGACGGGTGGGGGAGACGGTGCGTCGCGCCTTTCCCGACGGTGTGTGGCTGGTCGAGGTGGCGCATGTGCACGACGGGGACTTGGTGGCGTTGAGCGTCGCGCAGGCGCTCGGCCTGCGCGACGACACCACTTCCCCCGTCATCGGCCTGACCGAATTCCTGGCCGACAAGAGCCTGCTGTTGATCCTGGACAACTGCGAGCACTTGATCGGCGCGTGTGCCGAACTCGTGGACCGGCTGATTCCGGCGACCACCGATGTGCGGATTCTCGCGACCAGCCGCGAGTCGCTCGGGGTCTCCGGGGAACAGGTGATGCCGGTATTGCCGCTCGCGGTGCCGGAGGTGGATGAGGACGAGACACGCCCGGCGCACGTCGACAGCGATGCCTTGCGGCTGCTGATCGATCGGGCCGTCGCCGCGAACCCTGACTTCCATGTCACCGATGCCAATCGCGGGACGCTCGCGGCGATCTGTCGTCGCCTGGACGGCATACCGCTGGCACTCGAACTGGCGGCATTGCGGCTGCGGATGTTCACACCGGATCAAGTGCTCGCGCGTCTGGACGATGCAATGCGGCTGCTCACCGCCGGGTTGCGTACCGCGCCGGAGCGGCAGCAGACCCTGGAGGCCGCGATCCGGTGGAGCTATGACCTGTGCACGCCCGACGAACAGCGGCTGTGGGAGCAGCTGTCGGTCTTCGCGGGTGGTTTCGATCTGGAGGCCGCGGAGGCGGTCTGCGCGGTCCCGGACGCACTGTTGGACGCGTTGACCGGACTGGTCGACAAGTCGGTGCTCGGCCACCGGCAGAACAGCGACGGTACCGGGCGCTACACGATGCTCGAACCGTTGCGTCAGTTCGCCTTGGCGCGATTGGTCGCCCGCGGTGGTGAGCGTGCTGTGCGGCTGCGTCATCGCGACTACTACCACGGGATCGCCGCGCAGGGACGCACCGCGTACTGGGGGAGCGAGGATGTCACGTGGTTCCGTGACGTCACCCGCGAACATCCGAATCTACGTGCGGCGCTGCAGTTCTCGCTGGCCGATGCGGAAAGCGCCCATCGCGCACTGGAGATCGCGACGGAACTGCGCCCGTTCTGGGAGCATTACCGCTTCCTGCTGGAAGGCTACCGCTGGCTCCTGGAAGCACTGGAGAAGGATCGCGACCATACGAAGGATCGGGCACGCGCACTCGCGGCGGCCTCGGTGATCGCCGCCATGCTGTCGGATCCGGCGACCGCGACGCGATTCGCTGACGAATGTCTGGATATCGCAACGGAACTCGATGCCGAAGACGTGCTCGTCGAACACGCCCTGCTCGCCGCGCTACTCGCATTCGCCAACGACGAACCGAGACAGGCACTCGATATCGCCGAGTCCGTCTCCGACCGTGCGCGTGCCTGCGCCCACCACGGCGTCGAGATGGAGAGTCTGGCCTTCGCGTATGTGTGTGCGCTGGTGCTGGGCGACGAACGGGCTGGCGCGATCGCCGATCGCTTCCTCGCCAAGACCAACGACTACGGCTCGCACCTGTTGGGCGGGCTGGGGCATTGGGCGGTGGGCACCGATCGCTGGCGTAAAGGCGCGCAGGACGCGGCGATTGCGGAACTGCGCAAGGCGGTCGAGCTGTTCAGCCTGTTCGACCGATGTGTGTGGACGGCGTCCGGGTTCGACGGACTCGCGTGGGTGGCGACGGCCGATGGGGATCTGCAGCGCGCGGCGCGGCTGATGGGGGCGGCGTCGACGGTGCGGCGCGGCAGTACCCAGCGGCTCGCCCATGAGATGACCGAATTCGTGGGGGACAAGGTGCGCCTACAGGTGCGCGATGCGATGGGCGAGAAGGAGTTTCAGGCCGCCTTCGATGCGGGTGCGGCGTTGGGGTTGGAGGCGGCGGTGGCCTTTGCGCTCGGCACCGCGCGGCCTGCCGCGCCGGTGAAAACTGTTGCGGCGGACGTGCTTACTCGACGCGAACGTGAAGTCGCGCGGTTGATCGGGGCAGGTTACAGCAATAAGAGCATCGCGAGTGAGTTGGTGATTTCGATTCGGACCGTCGAGAGCCACGTCGACCACATTCTCACCAAATTGGGCTTCACCTCGCGGACACAGATCGCCGCGTGGGTCAGCCGGAATCAGATCTGACGCATCAGTCGCCGGTCGCGCCGTCGATGCGTTCGCGCAGGAAGTCGGCATGACCGTTGTGTCGCGCGTATTCCTCGATCATGTGCACATAGACCCAGCGCAGGCTGAATTCGGTGCCGCGACGAGTGAAGACGTGGTCCAGGGGAAGGCCCGCGACGGCGGCGTCGGCCGACTTGATCTCCGCGTGCAGCGTCGCCAGATCCGCGGCGGCATCGGCATTGGCTATATCGTCGAAATCGCCGTTCGGGTTGTCTTCGCTGCAGTACAGGTAATCCAGCGGTTCGCCGCGGGTGGCGATGCGGAACCAGCCGCGTTCGCATTCGGCGAGATGGCGGACCAGCCCCAGCAGCGACAGCGTCGAAGGTGCGACGCAGCGCCGTTTCAGCTGTTCGGCCTCGAGGCCGGCGCATTTCCACAGTAAAGTGCGGCGGTGCAGGTCCAGCCAGGTCTGCAGCATGGTCCGCTCGTCGGCGACCAGCGGCGGCTTGGTTCTGGTGATCTCGGGTGCGGTCCACGTCACCGGCCGACTGTAACTGGCGAACCGCGACCGGATCTCGCGAATTAATGCGACATCGTCCGGACATAGTGATGCCTATGTCGCCTCGGCATCGGCGCTACAGCCCGGAGTTCAGGAAGTCGATGACCGCGCGCTCGAAGGCGTCCTTGCGCTCGATCTGCACCCAGTGTCCGCATCGCCCGAACAGCCGCAGATCGGCATTCGGCAGCTGACGTGACGGCAGCAGCGCACCCTCGGCCGGGGTGACCCGATCATCGCGACCCCACAGCAGCAGCACCTCATTGCGCAACGCGCGCAGCCGCGCCCACAGCGGAATCGGTTCCGCGAAGGCGGGATTCGCGAAGGTCGCGTAGGCATCGCGGATCGCCGCGATGGCGGCCGGATCCGCTGCCACGGCCCATCGGTTCTCGATGAGTTCGTCGGTGAGTACCGCCTCGTCGAAGACCATGGTCCGCAGCCAGGCTAGTACGCCGTCACGAGTCGGATTGCCGGTGAAGTCGAGTAGTCGTCGAATCCCTTCGGACGGTTCGGGTCCCAGTACGTTGACGCCGACACCGCCCGGGGCCATGAGCACCAGTCGATCGATGCGCTGGCCGTGTTCCAGCGCCACGAGCGTCGCCACCGCGCCACCCATGGAGTTGCCGAGCAGGTGCACCGTCGGTAGTTCGAGTTGATCCAGCAATCCGAGCACCGCGTCGGCGGCGATGCGCAGATAGTTGCGCTGGTACACCTCGGGTCGCTCGCTCGCGCCGAAGCCCGGCTGATCCAGGATGAGGCAGCGGAAGTGTTCGGCGAGTATCGGCAGATTCGCGCCGAAGTTGGCCCAGCCCGATACTCCCGGGCCCGAGCCGTGCAGCAGCACCAGAGGTGGACCCGAACCCGCCTCGTGGTAGCGCAGTTTCAGGCCGTCGACGGTGATGTGGCGACTGGTGTCCGCCGCGTCCATCAGACCATCCGATCTTCGACCGGCAGCCCGAATTCGCCGCGGCCGAACATCGCCAGGGCGCGCTCGACATCGTTGATGACGTGCACACTGCCCGCGTGTGCGTCGCGCCAATGCCGTTCGATCGGATTGGGTTTGCGGATCGAGTGGCCACCGGAATTGTCGAACAGCAGCTCGATCGCCTGGATCGCGCGCTCGGTGCCGCGCACCTGGTCGCGGCGGGTGCGCAGCCGGATTTCGTACGGAATCTCCTCGCCCGCTTCGGCATAACGCAGTTGCTCGGAGATGTTGTGTTCCATTTGCAGGATGGCCGCGTCGATTTCGGAGCCCGCGCGAGCGACCCGCACATGTGCGAATGCGTCCTCGGCCACCTTCTGGCCGCCGTAGGACAGCCGGACTCGCTCGCGCATGCGCTCGATATGCGCCTCGTACGCGCCCTGTGCGGCACCGATGATGGGTGCGGTAATGGTGTTGGAGAACACGCCGGCAAACGGAATCTTGTACAGCGCAGCGGGATTGGCCTCCTGGCCGGGACCGCGCAGCTGTGATTGTTCGGTGGCGCTGTAGGCGCGGTGGTGCGGAACGAAGGCCTTCTCGATGACGATATCGTTGCTGCCGGTACCGGACAGGCCGACCACGTGCCAGACGTCATCGATGCGATAGTCGTTGCGCGGCACCAGGATTGTCAGATAATCCTTGGGATTGCCGTGTTCGTCCGGGGCCAGTGCGCCAAGGAATGCCCACTGGGCGTGGTCGCAGCCGGAGGAGAAACTCCATCGTCCACTGACCTCGTACCCGCCTTCGACCGGCGTGAGTCGCCCGGTCGGAGCGTACGACGAGGAGATGAGCGTGTCGGCATCCTCCCCCCACACCTGTTCCTGCGCCTGCAATGGGAAAAGCGCCAGCTGCCAGGGGTGCACGCCGAGCACCGAGGAAACCCAGCCGGTGGACGGGCAGGCCGAAGCGATCGTACGAATGACCTCGTAGAACGCCACGGGGGAGGCTTCGTCGCCGCCGAAACGCGACGGCTGCAGCATGCGGAACACCCCGGCCGCGGTCAGTTCCCGGATGCTGGCCACCGGAACCCGCCGCTGCAGATCGGTCTCCGCGGCTCGCTCCCGGATTGCCGGGAGCAGATCGCGAACCCGATCGAGCACCTTATTGGCCATGACGGGTGTCCTCCTATGTTCTGATTCCGCGACCGGTGTGCCGGACGACGCCATAGTTGTGACGCTATGGCGGCCGTGACCGCGCGTCGGGAACAAGTCCCGGTGATCGGAACGCTCGGAGGGGCGTCTATACCGCGTGCAGCAAATTCGAATCGGCGTTGGTTTCGTACGGGTCCGGACCCCACCGGTAGCCGTAGCCGCGGATATTCGTGATCAGCCCGGGACGGTCCAACTTCGCGCGCAGCGAGGCCATATGCACATACAGTTTCCGCGAGACCGCCAGCATCGAGTCGCCCCAGACGCAGTCCATCAATTGCTCACGGCTGACCGCGATTCCGGGCCGCTCGACCAATACCCGCAGCAACTCGAACTCCAGCCGGGTGAGCGGAACCAGTTCCCCGGCTACCTCCACCCGCCGTGCCGCGAGATCCACGCGAACGTCCTCACTGGTCACCGTCTTACCCCGGGCGATACTGGCAACGCCGACCCGGCGCGTCACCGCCTCCAGCCGCGCTGCCAACTCACCGATACGCGCGGGTTTGACGAGATAGTCGTCGGCGCCGCTGTGCAGCCCCAGCACAATCGAACGCTCATCGGCGTGCTCACCGAGAATAACCACCGGCACCGAGCTCACCTCGCGCAATTTGCGCAAAACCTGCAACCCGTCCATATCCGGCAGGCCCATGTCGAGGATAACGGCGTGATAGCCATGATGCGCCAAGAGTAGATCGGTCCCACGATGCTTACGCTCCACCTGATGACCGTGTAATTCGAGTCCCTGCGCCAGGGCGTCGCCGCCGTCGGCGTCATCATCGATCATGATCAGCCGCATCCGTCTCACCTTCCCGCACGATCCGCCGAAGAGCAGCGAACTTGCATGGTTGCCGCCTCTGCCCCAGCACGCAAAGTTATTCCCTTGCCACCCTTGGGAAACAGCGTTCCGCGCCCGCGGAGATCGCCGGAGGCGGACATTGTCGGCCGTCCAGCGGAATTCGTGCCGTCCGATCACTACGGCGAGTTCGTCGCGCGCCTCGACCTCGATCGGCAGCAGTGGCGGGTGGCTGCTTGATTGCGTTAGTGCCCAGGTGACTGCGCGGCGGTGGTTCCGGCTTTGCGGCCGAAGAAGGTAGCGTCGCCTAGGGAGGTGCCGCTGATGTAGCCCTCGCCGTGCAGGCCGGAGGCAGCTCGGCCCGCTGCGAAGAGGCCGGGGATGGGAAGACCGTCGAGATCGAGGACTTCGCCGTCGAGGGTGGTGTGGAGGCCGCCGAGAGTGAAGACCGAGGCGCCGGTGCCGCGGCGGTCGCCGGATTCGGCGGGCGGGCGGACGCCCGCTTTCACATCGATGGCGGCCAGCGGGGGTGTCAGTGGGCGCAGCCAGCGCGGTGCCTTGTGGAAGTCGGGATCGGTTCCGCGCGAGGCGAATTCGTTATAGCGGGTGACGCTAGCGGTGAGTGCGCCGGGCGGCAGGGCGAGCAGTTCGTCGAGTTCTTCGATGGATTCGGCGACATGGGTCGGGCGCACACCCCAGCGTTCGCGTTCGGGCACCTCCTCGTAGCCCCGTTCGTCGAGCACCACCCACACATTCATACCCTGACCGAACAGCGCGGCCTGGCCGATGCGGCCGGGATAGGTGTCCTCATTGACGAACCGTTGGCCCCGATGGTTGACGACCATGCCGCGCGCGGCGAAACCCGGAATCAGGGAAGCACCGACCTGACCGGCCGACATATGCCGTACGGCGGCCCCGGCGGCCTGAGCGATGCGGATACCGCTGCCGTCGTCGGTGCCCGCGCTCACCTTGGTGTGGCCGAGCAGTCGCGGCGCGTGGGCGGCGAGCATATCGTCGTTGTCGACGAAACCGCCGGTGGTGAGCACACATCCACGGCGTGCCCGAATGGCGAGCTCCGTGCCGTAGCGTCGTGCCACTACTCCGACCACCGAACCATCCTCGCCCAAGATCAGATTCGTGGCATAGGTGTCGTATTGTGCTGTCACACCCGCAGATTCGGCCGCCGATAGCAAACAATCCAGCAGCAACCTACCGCCGAAGTCGTTCGAGGTGGGCCGGTGCCCGCGCGGCGCCGGGATCGCGATTTCGGTAAACGGCCAACTGTTTTCGCCCAGCCACATGAGCCCGTCATCGGTCGGCGGCACCCAGCTGGGAGCATCCCAGAGGCTGGGTTTGAACGGCACACCGCAGTCGACGAGCCAGTGGAAATGCGCCACGCTGTGCTCGCTGTAGTGCACGATCTTCGCCACATCCGCGCCCGGCCCGAGCGCCGCCACCAGAAATGCCGCCATCTGCTCGGGACTGTCGTCGAACCCGCACCCCCGTTGGATCGGCGTCCCACCGCCGAGATAGATCTCGCCACCTGACAACACCGACGCGCCACCCGCACCACCGGCCCGATCCAGTACCAGAACCTCGGCACCGGCCCTCGCGGCCTCGAATGCGGCGCAGGCCCCCGCGCTGCCGTACCCGACGACCAGCACTTCGGTCTCGATGTCATAGGACTTCACCTCGGCGGCGGCACGCGGCGCGACCGATTTGCGGACCGTCATGGTGTCGAGACTGCCGCCGGTCCGTCGGATGACGGAATCGATCATCTCGGTGGTCGGGCCGGTTGCTCCCGTTCAGTGGGACTGGCGCCGATCGCCGCGTCCCGCACTCGCGATGGTGTGTGAACGGCGTCACGTTTGCATATCCCGGCGCCAGTGAGGAGAGGAAATCGATGCGGGTCCTGGTCACCGGAATCACCGAGCCGAGCGGTCGCGCGGTGGCGCGCATGTTGTTGGCCGCCGGGCACGAAGTGGCCGGGCTGGACCAGCGGTGGCATCGTTATATCGATCCGCGGGTGCGGTTCACGACCGACCACACCGCAGCTGTCGACGGCTGCGCGAGCATCGTGCATCTGGCCGCAAGCGGACTCGCCGAAATCGCCGCTGAAGCGCGCAAAACCGGTGCGCGCGTGGTGGTTCCGGTCGATCCACGCTCGGCGCATGCGGACGGCAAGGCCGTGGCGGTGCTGCGAGCCTCGCGTGCGGACAGCGTGCTGGTGCGCACCGCGCCGACCGCCGGTCGCCGGGGCGGACCCGAAACCCGCCGGGCACTGGAGCCGATTCTCGGTTCGAAGTCCGACGACGGATTTCAACTGCTGCACAGCGACGACCTGGACCGCTTCCTGGTATCGGCCGCCACCGCACTACCGTCGGGGCATAGCGAAGATGGGCTCGAGATCGTCGAGCTCGCGGCTCCCGGCGTGGTCACCACCGACGAGGTACGCCGCATGATGCGCGAAGCGGGCGTACGCTACTCGGCCTGGGTGCCCGGGGGGTCCGGTCGCCAACCGCTCCTGGATCCCACTGTCGCACAGGAGAAGTGGGGCTTCCACTGTGGCTGGACGGCAAGCGAGGTCATTGCCGATCTGGTGCGTGGCATGATCGGCCGCAAGCCCGACGGCGGTGGATTCCGCACCCGCCGGGGCGCAATTCCGCTGCCGTCACACGTGATTCCCTCTCGTGCCGCCACCTCGGACAACCATCTGCTCACCGATATCGCCCCCGACGGTCTCGAGGGTGAGTTCGATGATCGAGTCGACGAGCGCTACCCGGTCCACACCGCCACCAACACTTCCGAAGCGCTTCCCGGCCCGATGACGCCCCTGACCATCGATCTGCAGGCCGGTGCCATCCGCCTCAGCAACGAGGCCATGGGCGAGATGATCGCACTCGACGGAATCGCCTTGGAGCACTGGACGAGTCGGGTCACCACCGTGCTCGGCCACCACATCTACATCAATGCCTCGATCGGCGTGCTCGCCGCGGAGAATATGCCGGGCTGGGATGAGGAGAGCATCCGCCGCGATGCCTACGGCAATATTCCGGCCGAAATCGCCTTGCAGCCGCACGGCAAGCCGCCGATGCCAACGGGACTGGCGAGCACGCTGGCAACGGCGCGCGCGACGTCCCGCGTCATCGCAACCGCCCGCCGCTTCGCTAAGACGGCCGAACTGATCAATGCCGCATCTCATGCGGAAGCGTTGAGCGCGAACGAGATTCGCGAACTGTCCGATGAGCGGCTGCACGTTCGCGCCTTGCTCTGGCGCGACCGCCTGCACCAGGCGTGGCAGGCCGCGGCGATCGGTGTGATGATGACAGGTGCCGCCACCGCCATCCACGCACGCGGCAAGGATGCGGGCGAGGTTGCGATCGACCTGAATCGGTTGGAATCGGCGAAACCCATGCTCGCGGTGGAACGCCTGGCCGAATTCTGCCGCGCCGACGCCGATCTCGCCGAGCTTGCACGCGCCGGTGACATAGATGCGGCCCGGACGATATCCCCCGCATTCGCCGCCGCACTCGACGAGGAGCTGGCGAAGGTCGGGCATCGAGGTCCCGGCGAATGCGAGCTGATCAACCCCACATTCGGTGATCGGCCCGCGCTGTTGGTGAGCGCCGCCGCCCGCGCCGCGCAAATGCCTGCGCCCAAGCGCGAATCCGTGGATCCGTCGCCGAGCCGTACCGCGCGAATGGCCGCAGGAGCCACGGTGGCCCGGGAACGCGCACGCGACGGCGTCGTCCGGATCACCCACTGCCTGCGACTTGCCGTGCGCGAGCGGGCCGATCGGCTCGTGCGCGCCGGTCGATTGCGCGAGATCGACGACGCCTGCTATCTGACGCTGGACGAAATCTTTTGCCCTCCAGCGGACGTGGCCGCCAAGGTGGCCCGCAGGCGCGCGGAACGCGCTCGGTTGCAGACCATCAGAATGCCCGATGTCATTGCCGGACAATGGGAACCGGTCCCCGATGCGGCGGCCCTCACCGCCGACGAGAGCCTGACCGGCATCGGCGTCTGCGCCGGCGTTGTGGAGGGCCGGGTCAAGCTGGTGCTGTCGCTGGATGACGATATCGAGCCCGGCGACATCCTGGTCGCCGCGGTGACAGACACCGGCCACACCGCCATGTTCGCCTACGCCGCCGCTGTGATCACCGATATCGGCGGCTCCGCATCCCATGCCGCGATCGTCGCCCGCGAATTCGGCATTCCCTGTGTCGTCGATACCAAGACCGCGACCACCAGTCTCGCCGACGGCCAGCGCGTGCGCGTGGACGGCGCGGCCGGGACGGTCACGCTGCTGGCCGACTGAGCGCGGCCCGAACTTGGGTCGCCGACCATATGCGGCCCTTGATGAAAGGAACACCCCTCGTGAAGAATTCGCGCGCTTTCCGCGGCACGATCACGGCCGCGGCCGTAGTGCTGGTCGGCGTTCTCCCGGCGCTGACCGGACCGGCGTCGGCGGGTCCGGCGCTCTCGGGTCCGGCCGTGCCGGCGCTGCGGTCTCCGGGCCAGGCCGATCGGCCGCTGGGTCTGACGCATGCGCCGAATGCCCGCGATATCGGCGGCTATCCGGGCAAGGGCGCCAGGTCGGTCGCGACCGGTGTTGTGTACCGGGCCGACGCGCTGGCCAAACTCGACGCGAGCGAACAGCAGAAGCTGGTGTCGCTCAATATCACTCAGGTCATCGACTTCCGCAGCCCCACCGAAACCGGACGCGATCCCGATCGACTTCCGGCATCGATTCGCCGCATCGAACAGCCGGTCTACGATCCGGCCAATGACTTCTACCTCATGGTGGCGCGCCTGATCCAGGCCGGACCGGCCGCCCAGCAGGAGGCGCTCGGCGACGGCAAGGCCGCCAAGATCATGCGCGACTACTACGCCTGGTTCGTTTCGAATCCCACCGCTCGCGCCCAGTTCGCCCAGGCCTTCACCGCCATCGCGAGCGCGCAGGGTGCGGTGCTGTACCACTGCACGGCGGGTAAGGACCGCACCGGCTGGATGACCGCGATGCTGATGAGCGCGCTGGAGGTGCCGAAGGGGCAGATCTACAACGACTTCCTGGATTCCAACGACAACTTGGCGGCCGGAAACAAGGCGCTGCTGGACGGGCTCGTTGCCCAGGGTTTGGTGACCGATCGTGCGCTGTGGGAGCCGATCCTCGGTGTGCAGCGCGAATTCCTGGACGCGGCATTCGACCAGGTCCAGGCATCGTTCGGCTCGTTCGACCGCTTCCTCAGCGATGGGCTCGGGATCGACGGCGCGACACTCGACGCGCTGCGGGCGAAGTTGCTGACCAAGCACTGAGCTTGTGCCGGTGTCACCGTGACGGTGGCACCGGGTCGGTGAATCTCTCTGCGGCCTCGCCCCGCAAACTCCCCGCGGGCAGCGTCCGGCCGCACAACACCAGCAGCAGATCCTGGGCCGAGCCCGCGAGCAGCTACCGAGAGCCGGCCGAGGCCGATCAGCGCCCCACCCGCCAACATTCCCGCAGCAACGTATTCATCGAGCGTAGAGGGCTTGCCGGGTGCTCGCGTACGTGGCCCGGATCCGCTTGCCGATCGCCCCACCGTCGCTGGGAGCGCGGACCTCGGCGACGGTGCGCGCGGGCCAACTCGGTGGCTGTGCGGTGCCACTCAGAGCCCAGGCCGCCTGCCGGGCGGCGCCGAGCGCGACGTATTCGTTCGGCTCCGGGACCGTGACCGTGAGCCCGAAGATCTGGGCGGCGACTTCGGCGACCAAGGCGGAGCGGGCCGCGCCGCCGATCAGCAGGACACGCTGCATCGGGATTCCAGCGGTGCGCAGATGGTCGAGCGCGTCGGCCAAGTTGCAGAGCATGCCCTCGACGGCTGCGCGCGCAATATGGCTGGGGCGCAAGGTTTCCGGTCGCAGACCATGCAGACTGCCGGTGGCATGCGGCAGGTTCGGGGTGCGTTCACCGCAGAGGTAGGGAAGCATGACGACACCTTCTGATCCCGGCGGTGCCTGGCGCGCAATGGTTTCCAAGCCGGCGATATCGACTCCGATCAGTTCGGCGGTGGCGCCCAGTACGCGGGCGGCGTTGAGTGTGCAGGCCAGTGGCAGGAATGCGCCGGTCGCGTCTGCGAATCCCGCAATGGCTCCGGTGGCATCTGCGCTGGGTGCGGCGGCGCGGGTGTAGACGGTGCCGCTGGTGCCGAGTGAGAGGACGACGTCACCGTCCGCGATCCCCAAACCCAGTGCGGCACCGGCGTTATCGCCGGTACCAGCCGCGACGATTGCGCCCGCAGGAGTGCGTCCGACCACTTCGGCGGGTCCGACGACGCGGGGAAGTTCGGGTGTTCGCCCCCGGAAGGCACGGGTGAGTATGTCTCTGCGGTACATACCGGTCGCGGGCGACCAATAGCCAGTACCAGAGGCGTCGCCGCGATCAGTGGTCGGTTCGACGGTGGGATCGGATGGCCCACCGCGTAACCGCCAGGTCAGATAGTCGTGCGGAAGGAGCACCCGGTGTGTGCGGTCGGCATGCTCGGGTTCGTGATCGGCCAGCCACCGCAGCTTGGCGACGGTGAATGCGGCCAGCGGCACACTGCCGACGGCATCTGCCCACACCTGCGGGCCGCCTAGTTCGGCGATCAACTCCTCGGCCGCGTGGGCGGATCGAATATCGTTCCACAGCAACGCATCCCGGACCGGCCGACCATCGACATCGAGTGCGACCAACCCGTGCTGCTGACCTGCGACCGCCACCGCATCGGCGCGATCCAACAACCCGTCGCCGGCCGAACACAGTGCCTGCCACCAGGATTCGGCGGGCACCGCGGTGCCCTCGGGATGCGGGGCGCGCCTTTCGTCCAGAATCTCGCCGGTGTCCGCATCGCACAGGACGACCTTGCACGACTGGGTGGAGCTGTCCACTCCTGCGACGGTGGCCATCAGGCTTCCGGCCTGAGCTGGATCTTGCGGCCGGTGCCAGCGCGGAAAGTCTGTAGCGCGTCCGCGAATTCGTCCAATCCGAAGTTGTGGGTGATCATGGTGTTCGCATCTATCACGCCCTTGCCCATGAGTTCGACCGCCCGGCCGAAGCTGTGCAGTACCGCCATCGAACCCACGATGGTGATCTCGTCGTTGTAGATACGGAACGGTGAGATCGACGCGGTCGCCGCACCCGGCGCCACCCCGAACTGCTGGAACACCCCGCCCTTGCGCACCCGGCCGAGTCCGTCCTCGATGGCGGCGACCGCGCCCGTACAGTCGATGACCACCTCCCAACCCTGCGGGCGGTCGAATTCGTCGGCAGTGGTCGCGGCGGCATCCGCGCCGAGCTCGACGGCAACCCCGAGTCGTGCGGTATTGGTATCGACCACCGACACCGACGCGGCCCCGGCCACTCGCGCCAGCTGCAATATCAGCAGACCCATGGTGCCCGCGCCGTACAGCAGATAGTGCGCGCCGAGCGCACGCGGCAATACATCGAACGCATGTACCGCACACGACAATGGCTCGACCAGCGCCCCGTGTGTGGTCGACAGCGTCTCGGGCAGCCGATAGCAATTCGCGGCAGGCACCGCGACGTATTCGGCCATCGCGCCGTCGACGGTATCGCCGATCGCGCCCCACCGTTCGCACAGATTCCCACGCCCGATCGCGCAGTAATGACACGCCCCACAGAACAACGACGGGTCTACCGCGACGGCATCGCCGACCCGCACACCATCGACCCCGGTGCCCAGCGCCACCACCGAACCGGCGAACTCGTGACCGGGCACGATCGGATACGGCGTAGGTGGGAATTCGCCATCGGCAATATGCACATCGGTGCCGCATATCCCGACCGCATCCACCCGCACCACGACCTCACCGGGCCCGGGCGTCGGATCCGGCTCGTTCTGTACGGCGAATTTCCCAGGGGTCTCGATCACGACCGCGCGCATAGCACTACCTTGCACCCGAACCCCGCCGCGCCGTCGCATTTCGCCCCGCCGCATCGCGGATTTCTGGATGAGGCAGACTGTCGCGGTGAACGACGACCCGGACCGGCATGCCGACGTGCACGTCCGCACGGGCGACGGAACCACACTGCCCGCCCTGACGGATCCGCTGCTGGACGATCTGCTGCGCGAACCACCAGACCCGGAATTTCCGGCGATTGTGGTCGAACGCGGCGAGCACGCCTACATCCAGGCTCGCCTGCTTCCCGACGGCGTGTACGAACTCGAGCACCGCGCGGCCGGATCGGGCGAGTGCTTCCAGATGTACACTCCCGATGCCAAGCTGGTGCGCGATGTCATGTGGGCGTGGATCGACGAAAATGTTTGGTGGCGTGAGAGTGTCGGGTGGTATCGCGTCGATCCGGCGGTCGCGGAATTGGAAGCCGCCCGGCGCGAGTTGTCCGGTCTGCTGGACGGACTTTCGGTTATGGACGGCATCGAGTCGGCGATGGATGACGCGCTGAACCGCGCCGACGAGCTACTCGCCATGGAACTTCCGGATGACGAGCTAGGCCGCGATTAGGCGGCTCTGATACCACAGCGCCGTTGTCGCGATATCCGCTTCGGTCAGCGGGAGATAGGTGCCGTCGTCGTGCCAGCCGAGCGCCTGGATCGTTACGCGCAACTCCTGCTGGAAACAGATCGGATCGCGAATATGCCAGCGGTACATCCCGAATCGCTGGTGCGGCTGGTAGATCTCATCGGGCGGCAGGACCTGGTGCAGGCCGAGGTAAGGCGTCGAATATGTCCGGTAAGCACCGTCGAGATCGAAATTCCATGCGCCACCGAAGTAGTCCTCGGTGCCGGTGCCGCACAGTGTTGGATGTGTGGTGTCGCCATCGAGGTAGAACTTCAGCTCGCCCTCGCCCCACCAGCCTGGTGCGCCGGGCCGAATCGCCAGGTAGGTGCCGACATATCGGCCGGGCCCCGGTACCGCGTCGAGGATTGTGTGCACAGCGGGCTCGTTGAGGGGCGTGCTGTGGCGGCGCAGTGCGTGCAGATATCCGGCCGCGTCGGGGACGACCTCCTCGGTATAGGTGAATTGGTAGTAGACCGGCACCGCACGGTCGCTGGCATTGTGCAGTGTGATCCTGGCGTGCGCGCGAAAAGGCATGGGCCAGAAGCTGTTCAGTCCACCGGCGGGAGCGACGACGACCATCTCGGAGTGTACAAGTGCCAGTTCGTCCCAGCCGTTGCAGAAGAAATCGCCTAGTGGAAGGTCGATCGACGGCTCGGGTTCGTCGTCCCAGTACATGCGAAGCGTGAGCTGCCGCAGCACCGTCCGGTCGGTAGTGAGCCAGCAGTGGCGCAGCACACCGGAGCCGGAAATATCTGCCAGCGTCACGGTTTCGCCCGCACCGAGGTGAATGGACGGGGAGATTTTCCAACCGGGTCCGAGCAGCCGCGCCGCATGCGCGCCGGTGCCCTCGATGGCGCGAGCTCCGGCACCGGGGGAGCCGGTCGGATTCTCCGCGCTGATCGAGCGGGTGCGTGCGGCATCGAGCCGCCAGAGTTCCGATGCCGAACCCGCGACGTTCACAGCCCGGGCCAGCCGTATCGGTCGGTGACGGCGGCGTGGCCCGCGCGTTTCTGGTAGGAGGTGGTGGTCGGCGGCTGTTCGGGTTCGCCGACCGCGACCAGTCGCCGGGTCTGACCGCCTGCCATGGCTTCGAGGTTGTGCCGCACCCCATAGGCGATGCCCTCCGGCACCGCGCGGTACAACTCCGCACGTCCGTGGCCGAGGGTGCGGCCCGCGATAACGCCCCTGGCATCCAGGTCGAACAGCGGCGTGCGTTCGCCTGCGAAGTACGGCAGCGCGAGCAGGCCGCGACTGCCCGCCGGGACGTCGGCAGCCTCGGCCATCAGGTCGCACTCACCTTGCCGCCAACTTCGGTGGGCCAGGCCGACTCGGGCAGCTTCAGACCGGGAGCAACAACTGCGGCCCAGTCGTGCGCCCAATCGCGGTGTCGAAACACCTTGCGTTCGTTCGGATCTGGCGATAACGGTGCCTTGCGACCGGACCGGGACGCCCTTGGAGCTGGAGGTCCCGATATCGACGCCGAGAAATGCGCTCGTCATCGGGTGAACTCGTCGAGGGTGATATCGAGCAGTTCACAGGCGGCCCGGACAGTGGCTCGATGGTCGCCGGGGACGGCGTGAATATGGTTGGCGCCGAAGCGGGACAGGAAATCGTCGGCATGTGCGTCCAACCGGGCGAAGGCATGCGGCCATTCCCAGGTGGACTGTTTCATCAGCGATTCATTGGTCGCCTGGTCATAGGTCTCGAAATCGCCCAGCATCAATTGCATTCGGTAGTTACCGTCCTTGCGGGTGAGCCGCGCCAGCGTCATGCGGCCGGGCGCGGCCAGATGGTGCACCGACGCGCCGCCCGCCGGGAAGAAGAACACCTCGGGGTAGAGATGTACGTTGGCGAGATTCTCCGTCGGCTCGTCGCTGCGTGCGGCGAACCAGGTGGCGTGCTGGCCCGAATTGCACAGATCCCAGATATCGCGGTCCGCGTGATAATGCCGGACGTCGGCGAAAAGCACCGGAGTGTCGGCGATCTGCTGCAGCAGCCGCATGGTGAGTGCGCCGTCCATATCCGCTTCGGTCGCACACACATGGGGTTGTTTGGGGCCGTTCCAATCGTAGGGATCATTGAGGAACGCCTCGGTGATATCCATGGTGGCGAAGTACTGGGTGAGCTCGGGCTGGCCCTTGATACCCGAGAAGTCCAGCCGCCATTCCTCGATCAACTCACGCACGGCCAGATACGAGCGAAGCTGGCGTTCCAGCAATTCCGGAGTGAGTTTCACGCCGTCGTAGTGCACACCGGCGGTATGGCGTTCCAACCACTCTCGCGCACCTTTCGCCTCACCGGCATCGGCCTGTTCGGCGCGGCGGACGATCTCCCACTGATCGATCTCCTCGACGTCGATGCCGAACAGGCGCTGCCACTGATCGGTATTGGCGACGGCCGTATTCATCCCCATCGGCCGACCGCCGAAGCGCCCGAAAGTGCTGCCGCGCAAGCTCGATACCGCGGCGGCCGCAGTCGCCCGGGTACCGATCGCCTCGATGAGCTCGGTATCGGCCGGATCGCCCCACAACCGGGTGTGCGTGCGACCGATCTGATCCAGCGCACCACCCGCGGCCAGCATGCCGACCATGCCCGGTTGCACCGGATCAATGTTGGACAGCAACAGCAGCGGACCGGGCGTCGCACCCGCGGCCAACATAGTGAAGTGCGGGAACGCCCAGACCGCGTAGTGCAGCACCGTGAGATCCACACCGGCGGCGGCCACTTCGCGCGCCACCGATCCAGCCAGCGCATTCGTACTGATCTGCGTCGCGCCGCGGATAACCTCGTGGCCGGCCGTCCGCAACGCGCTGACCAGCCGATCCTCGGCCGACTCGATGAACTCCGTGATCCCGGCGTGCACATAATCACGCCCATCGGACACGCTCATGACCCCTATCCGCGCCATCCCGACCGCCTCCCAACGCGCAGGCCCCCTCCAGGATTATCTATCCGAAGGGGGCCGCCGGTGGTCGGCTTCGGGCGAGCGGGTTCGAGGTCGTTATCCGCCGGTGACCCGGCTGTCGACCAACTCGGCGGTGATCGCGTCGAGCCGCCGGGCACGCTCGGGATCGAAGTCCTTGCCCGCCAAGGTGAGTCGCGTGCGGCGCCGGAAAGCGGTGATCGGTTCGGTCGGTGGATGGTCGATCAGTTCGGCGATGGGGACGATGGCCTTGCGCACCGGTTGGCCGGCGAGTAGGAGCCACGTCTTGGTGAGGATGCGGTGCGCCGTCGGCAGCGGGTCGGCCATGGCGGTACGCACCATGAGCGGGTTGTACAGGACATATCGCGTGCGGGCTCCCGGATGACGTTGCGCGAATGCCACCCCGAGCAGGTCGATGCAGCGCGAGGACTGCATGGCCGCGCGCATGCCGCGAAAACCGGTTCGTAGCTGCAGATCGTCCCATTCGATGGTGCCCGGCAGCCCGCCCGGACCCGCGATATTCATGATGACCGGGGCTTCGGCGCGTTCCAGTGCGTCGAAGAGTCCGTGTCCGATGACATAGCGGCTCAGGTAGGTCAGGGCGAAGGTGTATTCGAAGCCATCGGCGGTCTCCTGACGTTCGGACCGGAAGTTCTGCGCGCCGAAGACGACACCATCGACGGTATCGGTGACCGCGGCGGCTTCCGCGATGACCTTGTGCATGCCCGCGAGCGTGCTCAGGTCGGCCTGGATGAAGCTGGCCTGGTCGGCGGCGCCGAGGGCGGCGGCCTCGCGCAGGAATCGGGCGCCCTTCACAGCGCCGCTGGCCACCGCGAGCACACGGTCGCCGCGGCTGAGGAAGTGCAGGCCGAGCCCCTTGCCCATGCCGTCGGTACCGCCGGTTATCACGTAGGTGCGCATCGAATCGCTTCTCCTCGAATCACTTTCGGTTGAGTCATCGGCCGATGACATCGAGGCTAAGAGGACTGCGAGACGCAAGTCAACAATTGGTGACTTATGCTGACTAGATGACCGAAACCGCAGCGCCGGGCCGTCGGCGCGACCGTGCCGCCACCCGATCCGCACTCTTGGATGCCGCCCGAATGCGGTTCGCCACGACCGGATTCGACCGCACCGGAGTCCGCGATATCGCCGGTGATGTGGGCGTCGATCCTGCACTGGTGTTCCGGTACTTCGGTTCCAAAGAAAAGCTCTATGCCGAGGCGATGCATATCGAGATTCCGAAAGGCGTTGCGGCCGACCAGCATCGACCCGTTGTCTCGATCGCGGATGCCCTTCTGCGTGATGTCGTGTTCGATGACTGGCCCGAATTCGGCGGTGAACATCCACTGGTCGCGGGGCTGCGATCGGCCGGTCATGACGTCGTGCGCGACCAGTTGCGCGCGCAACTCTGCGATGGTTATCTGCGCGAGATGGCCACGCGCCTGGGCGGTGCGGACGGTGACTTGCGTGCGGAACTGATCGGTGCGCTGCTGCTCGGGCTGGGGGTCATGCGCACGGTGGTCAACGCGCCGGCGGTATCCGAAGCGTCATTCGAGCAGACCAGGGTGCTGGTGGCCGGTATGGTGCGAGCGCTCAGCGGGGAACGTCCGCGGTGACGGAACGCGGGGTGGGGAAGGTGAGTGGTGCGAGGTGGACGCCGCCCTGGGCCCAGCCCGCGCTGGTGATCCACCAGCGGTCGTCGTCCCGCACGAGTTCGGCGGCGTGGGCAGCGATATGGCCGACCTTGTCGCCGATGCGGAACCGGAAGGGGTTGTCGCTGCGGAATACATCGGTGCCGACGTAGCGCGGGCGCGGACCGATGAACAGGTACCACCAGCCGCCGTGGTGCGCCACGAACGGTGATTCGGTATTGCCCGCTTCGGTGCCGACGGTGGGGTCGGTGTATGCGATATGGCGGTCGCCCCAGTGCAGGAGATCGCCGCTGGTGCGATAGGCGACGACGTGGTGTCCACCGCTCGGCGTACTGGTAGCGCAGTAGTACATGACCCATTTCTCGCCGATGCGCACGACCATCGGATCCCTGGCGTCGTAGCCGTCACCGAACAACGGTCCGGCTCGGCTGCGGGTCCAGCCGAACAGGTCGGTCGAGGTGGCGAGGTTGATGGTGGCGGCGGTGCGGTCGGGGCCGCCGCCCGCGTAGAACATGTAGTAGCGACCATCGACGCCGATGACATGCGGTGCCCAGAGATGGGTTTCGCCGTAATCCGGATCGACGGTCAGGGCTGGAGCTCGCTTGGTCCACGGTCCCTGGAGTTGGTGTGCGGTGGCGTGCGCGAATTCCGTTTCGTGGAACGGGTCTGCCGGTTCGGGATGGGTGATGCCGAACAGATGCCAGCGGCCGACTTCATCGCGGACGACGGTGTGGTCGTTGATGTACCAGGGGTGTGTTTCCTCGTCGCCGGGGTCGTAGATCCTCGTGAACGCGCCTGCTCTCACTACCTCGCGCGTCGTCATAAGGCTCATCATGACGTGCGCTGACCTCGTTGAGGTCAGGTCTGAGACATTGAGATGTCGCGGGTCAGGGGTTTGGCGGCTGCTTCCGGGTGTTTTTCGGGGGATTCGGACGATGTGCTCCGAGTTGGCTCGGGAGCCGTGGACGCGGGTGTCGTCGCCGCGGCGGTAATCGGTTCGGCAGCGGTGGTCTGGGGCGTCGTGGCCCGCAGGCGCTGCGGACTCGGATGTCGTTGTCTGCTCGTGCGCTGTGGTCTGAAGCGCTGGCGGCTCGGCCGCCCTGGACGTGGGTGTCGTTGTCGGCTTGGCAGCTCTGGTCCGGGTCGGCGACTCGGGTGATGTGGGCTCGGCCGTCGTTGGCTGGGGAGCCGTCGACTCGTGTGTTGTGGGCGTGGGTGTCGTCGCCTCGGGCGTTGTGGACGGGTTGTCGTCGCGTCCGGTGTTGTTGGGTCGGGCGCCGTTCGTACGGTGCTGCCGACTGAGTCGGCGCTGGTCAGGGCTTTTTTAGCTCGGCCGTTGTTGGTTCGGGAGTGGTGGACTCGGACGTTGTCGCCTCGTGCGTTGTGGACGGGGTTGTCGTCGCGTCCGGGGCTGTCGGCTCAGGTGCTGTTGGCTCGGTAACTGCTGTGTGGGGGTTCGCTGGTCCAGGTGCCGTCGGCTCGGGTGTTGCGGTCCGGGGCGACTCGAGCTGGTCCGCAGTCGGGCCAGGAGTAGTGGTCTGAGCTGCTGGGGACTGGGGAGCCGACGGCTGCGGAGCCAATGGTTGGGGCGTTGGCGGCTGAGACGCCGGTGATTGGGGTGCGGTCGGCTGCGACGTTTCCGTCGCGGGTGTTGTCGCCTGGGCCGCGGCAGCCCGCTGCTGGTTACGGCGCAGCACTGCCTGGCTGAAACTCGTACTGCTGAAATGCGTTCCGTAGACCCCGAGCGCGACCACTCCGGCCGCGATCACCGCGACGCCCGCGCTCCAGTCGATATGCCAGAAGGCCGCGACGACGCCGACGAGGGAGCTGAGCAGGGCGATGGCTTTGGCTGCCTCGTCGGTCATGCTCGGGCTGGGCGCTTGTTCGCCCGACTGCCATTCGTCGAGCATCAGCAGCACCGCGAGCAGTGGCAGCGAGATCGCGAAGGCGATCATGGAGATCCGACCGGATGTGCCCAGCGGCGAGGCCGTGAGGAAGCCCTGGAGGATGACGACGCCGATGGCGATCAGCCCGCCGTACATCAAGCTGTTCTGCTTGGCGTATTTCTTCTTCTCGGCGGGGGTGGCCAGCTTCGTGTAGTCGACATCGTCGTGCACGCTGGTGACCCTACTGGACTTTCGGCGGTAATTCCGGGTGAACAGTCGCCACCGCGGGGACTAGTCGACGAGCATCGCGCGCAGCTGCGCGAGTTCCGCACGGGATAGTCCGTTGGTGCGCAGCCATTCTGCCGCTCCGTCATGGGTAGTGTGCAATTCGTCGAGGAACCGGATGATCACATCCGGATCGACCGCGAGGATGCCGGTGCGGACCGGTGGCAGCCCGTGATACGACGGCAGCGCGTCCAGGCGTTCGCGGATGCGTTCCAAGCGTTCGCCGGTGAGCGCGTAATCGGCGGCGATGGCCTCCGCGGGGACACCCACCGCGTCCAGCACCATGGCCGCGAGGATGCCGGTGCGGTCTTTGCCAGCGGCGCAATGGAAGACGACCGAGTGCCGCGAGGCATCGCCGATCAGGCGGGCCGCCGTCACAATGGCTTCGCTACTGCCGGTGAGGAGTTCGCGATATAACGCGACAAGGTCGTACTGTCTGCCGTCGGGAACCAGATCGGCGGGGGTCGCGACGACGTCGGTCGACTTGCGCACCGGGAGATTGACCATGCGCACCGTCGCGCTGCCGGTCAGTAGGCCATAACCCTCGCGTAGTACCTCATCGGGGTTGCGCAGGTCGATCAGCGTGCGCACGCCGACCGGGCCGGTCAGCATGGCCAGATCGTCCTCGGTGAGATGCTGGGGGGTGCTGGAGCGGTAGACGACGCCGAATCGGGTTGTGCCGCCGCCGATCACGGGAAGTCCGCCGAGGTCGCGGACATTGTCGATCTCGGCGAACTCGACCCATCGCCGCTGGGCGCTATCGGTGAACATCGCGCTAGTGGGCCCTGCCCGCGGCGGCCTCGTCGGTGCGGCTCAGGCCGCACAGACCGATGAGGTCCTCGTGCAATTCGAACCACACGGTGTGATAGCTGTCGATGATCGGCCGAGCCACCCAGCTGTGGTCGCCGCCGTTCATCCGCTCGACGGCGCGGGCCAGGCGGTCGGTGTAGGGAGCCAGGCGCGGCGCGATGGCGCTGATGCGTTCGACAAGGGGTGTGACGCCGTGGTGCAGTGCGGTCAAGCGCGCCAAAACAGCTGCGTCATAGGTGTTGTCGGAATGATCGTTCACCGTGCTCGCGTCCTTCATTTGCCAGGCCGTGATGATTGCCTTCAGCTCGGCATTGAACTCGCAGAATTCATCGTAGGCCGCGGCGAGGTCGCTACGGTCGAGATCGGCGCGCTCGTGTTCGAGGAGTTGGGCGAGTTGTTCGCGGCCCTGCGGGGTCAGGCGAACGCCGACAGGTGTGCGGGCGCACAGCCCGCGTGTCACGAAATCGGCAGTGCGCGAGCCGGCTTCGGTCTCGGAGATTGTGAGGCTTGCGGCGATGGTGTCCGGCTCAACTCGCCCCTTGATGCCGATCAGGCGCAGGACAGCGAGTTCGGAGACCTTGTTGCCGTTGGTATCTTGGGTCATCGGCAAACGAGCCGAATCGGAATCCGTTGCCGCTGAACGATCGTCGTTCCGTTTCGACAGGAACACGGGCAGCTGGGCCGAATCGACCTGTGCCCATTGTGCGAGTCGCTCGATATCCTCGATTACCGAGGCTTCCACTGCCTTGCCGCCCACTTGGCCCGGCCACACGGTGCCCGCCCCACCATCGACGGTGACGATGCGACCGACCAGTGCCTCGACAACCCCAGCCCCGCAGCCGACTACGCACGGACGGCCCAGCTCCCGGCTGACCAGCGCGGCATGCGAGGTGGCACCGCCGAGTTCGGTGACGATGGCCTGCGCCGCGATCATCCCGTGCAGATCGTCCGGGCTGGTGGTCGGACGTGCCAGGATCACGTGCTCGCCTGCGGCCGAACGGGTTTCGGCTTCGTCGGGATCGGTGACGACGATGCCGGAGGCGAGTCCGGGACATGCGGATTCACCCTGGGCCAGCGGGCTCAGTCCGGTGTCATCGCCCGATGCGGGCCGCAGGACGGTGCGCACCTGGTCGGCATCGACCCGGCGCAGTGCCTCATCCGCATCGATGAGTCCCTCATCGGCCATGGCGACGGCGGCGCGAACCGCCGCGCGCGCAGAGCGTTTCGCCGGTCGCGACTGCAATAGCCACAGGCGGCCGGATTCGACGGTGAACTCGATATCCTGGATATCGCGACCGTCGCGCTCGAGCAGTTCGGCGGCGGCGAGCAATTGGCGGTGCACCTGCGGCAGCGTCACCGCGAGTTCGTCGAGTGGACGCGGGGTGGTGCGTCCGGAGACGACATCCTCACCCTGTCCGCCGACCAACCATTCGCCGAAGACCGCACGCGCACCGGTATTCGGATTCCGGCTGAACAGCACGCCGGTCCCCGAGAGCGCGTCGAGGTTTCCGAAGACCATGGCCTGCACCGTGACCGCCGTACCGAGCGCATCGGAAACACCCCGGGTACGCCGATAGGTCTTGGCCCGCGCGGAATCCCACGAACGGAATACCGCGGTGACCGCGCCACGCAACTGCTCCCAGGGATCCTCCGGCACCACGCCATTCGGGTCACCGAGCACGATCTCCCGATACTGGGTGACGAACCGCCGGCGAGTATCACTGGCGTATCCCGGATTTCGCGTCTCGGCGGTCAATGCTCGCTCGACCGAGTCGTTCATGCCCAGATTCAGCACGGTATCCATCATCCCCGGCATACTCACCGCGGCCCCGGACCGCACCGACACCAGCAACGGATGCTCGGCGGCCCCGAACCGCCGCCCCGTTCCGCGCTCCAATGCGGCGATACCGTCTCGCACTCCGGCCCAGAGCTGCGCGCCGAGCATCCCACCGTTGGCCCCGAATTCCGCCCAGGCCTCGGTTGTCAGCACGAATGCGGGCGGGACCGGCAACCCCAACCCTCGCATGTGATCAACGCTCCACGCTTTGCCCCCGATCCGCTCCCGCGAAAGTCCGCACGCCCCATCGAGTGCCACCACGACCGAACCATCGGCGCCGGCCCTGCCGAAGGCGCCCTCCGGTCGCCGCACCGGCTCCACTCCGATCGTCATAACACTCCTTCGGTCATCGACAGCCACCGCGCAACCAAGCGCATGACAAGGGCAGATCACCGGGCCGCTGGCACAGCCCGAACGCCCTGGCAAATGGCGCAACCCCGCAGTGCGCACACCGCGGGAAGCCCGATTTCAGCCTGCCGCCCAGCCCCGGCTCGGTGTACTGGCCGTCTCGGTCAGCAGGATGTAGCTAGGGCACCACGACAACTTTTCCGGTGGCTTGGTTGTTTTGCATGTGGTGGTGTGCCGCGACGATGTCGTCCAGGCCGAAGACGCGGTCGATGTTTGGCCGATAGACGCCCGCCTCGACCTGGCCGATGACGCGTCGCAACACGGTCGTGCCCGCGCGCCCCTTGAAGTTGTCGCTGTGGAAAGCCGTGAGCTTGGTGCCAGAGGGGATCATCGCTATCGGTTCGAAGTTCTGGATCAGCCAGCCGCTGAGAGAGCCTGATACACACACTGTCCCGCCGCGACGGACCAGGCGCAACGAGTCCACCGCCGTGCTTGTCCCGACAAGATCCAGGACATAGTCCGGGCCCTCGGGCCAAACCGCGTGCACGCTCGCCCTCAGCGATTCACCGGTGTCGAGGAGTACGTGGTCGACGCCGGCCGTGGTCAATGCGTCGCTCTTGCCTTGTCGCCGAGTCGTGGCCGCGGTCTCGACGCCGTAGCCGGATGCGATCGACGCGGCGGCCATCCCTACCGACGAGGTCCCGCCGCGGATCAGCAGCTGTCCCGTGCTACCCGGCACTATGCCCAACGCGTCCAGCGAGCCCTGTGCGGTCAAGTAGGTTTCGGGTAGCGCGGCCAACACATCCCACGGCAACGTGCTCGTGACCGGCATGAGCAGCGAGTTCGGCAACAACGCGTACTCCGCGTAGCCGCCGTCGAACTCCCGGCCCATCTCACCCATCACCGCGGCAACCTGCGTCCCCTCCGGCAGTAGGGGATCGGTCGAGGCTGCCACGATTCCCACACATTCGATCCCGAGCACACGCGGGAACCTCACGTTCGGGGAATGCCCTTGACGGGTCCGCAGCTCCGATCGGTTCAAGCCCGCGCCCTTGACCTGCACCAGGCTCCAGCCATCCCGAACCGCTGGCACCGGTAGCTCACGAATCTCCAGTACTTCCGGGCCACCGGCTCGGACACAGACCGCCGCTCGCATTTTCCGACGGCGTGAGTTCGTGGTGCTGGCTGAGTGAAGATCATCGCGCATGCCTTCACTCTGGCCAGTAGGCCGTATGGCTGGCTACCGGTAGAATGCCAACATATGCCCGTAGGCCGCCAAATTCCCTCGCCCGGTCGGACGTCGCGTCTGTGGCCCTCTGGAGGAGTTCATCTCTGGTCGTCGGGGGGAACGAGCACTGTGCATTCCCATCCACGTGGACACCTGGTGTACGCCGCGCGCGGCGTTCTGTCAGTGCACACCGAACGTGGCACATCGATCGTTCCGGCCAATCGAATCGCATGGACCCCCGCCGGGTTCACGCACTACCACCGCGCGCACAGCGATACCGATATGCGGATCCTGTTCCTCCCGGCGTCCCTGGCCCGGCTCGCGCCAGAGCAACCTGCCGTTTTCATGGTCTCCGATCTCGCCCGCGAAATCCTGCTGACCCTCACGGGCCCACGCGAATTCGATCGCGCCGCACTTGCTCGGCTTCGCCGAGTACTCGTCGACGAACTCCGCGAAGCACACGAGCAGCCACTGCAACTGCCCGAACCACGCGACGATCGGTTGCGCGCCATTGCGCAAATGCTGTACCAGCGGCCCGCGGACAACAGCTCACTCGCCGAACTCGGACAGCAGATCGGAGCCAGCGCACGCACTCTCAGCCGACTGTTCCACAACGAACTCGGCATGACCTTCTATCAATGGCGCACACAACTACGCATCTATCACGCACTTGTCCTGCTTGCCGACGGTCACGATACGACCCACGTCGCGTACGCCTGCGGATGGGCGAACCCCAGCAGCTTCATCGCCGCCTTCACCAACATCATCGGCACCACCCCGGGCCGCTACCGAACCAGTCGCACTGCCCCTTGATCTGAGCGGCACGTCCTTTGGGGCGCAGCACAATCTTGATTTGGTCAGTCTATCTGACTATAGTAGTCAGTGACACTGACTAAATTGTATCGGAGGCCGATATGGACCGGGATGCGCAGTGGCGGGTCATCGAGCAGCAACGACGTGCCGTCGCCGACGTGCTCGACGACCTCGCGCCGAATGAGTGGGAGCTGCCGTCGCTGTGTGCGGGCTGGCGGGTTCGGGATGTGGCCGCGCATATCGCGTTGGCACCGCAGCCGCCCGGCCCGGTCGGTATGGTTCGCGAAGGGCTGCGGGCGCGGGGGCGGTTCCATCGGCTGAATCACGATGTGTCCGTCCGCTACGCTGAGGCGGGGCATGATCTTGTAGCCGAAATCCGAGCGCATGCCGCATCGCGAAAGTTGCCGGCGGTCACCAATTATCGCAATATCCTCTACGGCATCATGGTGCACGGGCAGGACATCGCGATCCCGACGTGCAGGCAGGTCGACCTCCCGATCGAAGCCGCGGTGACGGCGGCCACTCGGGTGTGGACGATGGGGTGGCCGTTCTGGGCGAAGCACCGGCTCGAGGGATTCCGGCTCGTCGCGACCGACGCCGACTGGGCGGTCGGCGCCGGTGACGAGGTACATGGCCGCATCGCCGACCTGCTGTTGCTGACGACGGGTCGCTCGGTTGTCATGCCGCGCTTGTCCGGTGCCGGTGTCGGCAAGCTCTGGATGCGGTTGTCGTATCGAAATCTGGTCCGCGGGGGCATGGTCACGTCGAGGGGCCGCGGCCGGGTGTCATGCGACGCTGCGCCGCAGATAGTCGGCGGTGATGGAGCGCTGATCGTCGAGTAGCGCCGAAGGTGTTCCGGTGAAGACGATTTCGCCGCCGTGCTTGCCGCCGTCCGGTCCGAGATCGATCACCCAGTCGGCCCGTTTGACGACCTCGAGATCGTGTTCGATGACGATGACCGTATTGCCCGCGTCGACCAGCCGGTCCAGCAGGGCGATCAGGGCCTCGACATCGGCCATGTGCAGTCCGGTGGTCGGCTCGTCGAGTACGTAGATGCCGCCGCTGCGATGCAGGTGGTCGGCGAGTTTGATGCGTTGACGTTCACCGCCGGAGAGTGAACTCAGCGAGCGACCGAGCGTCAGATAGCCGAGACCGACCTCGTTCAGCGCCCGCAGCGGAGTGCGAATCTTGCTGCCCGCATTGCCATTCCAGAAGTCGATGGCCTGCTCCGCGGTCATATCCAACACGTCGGCAATGGATGCACCGCGCACGGTATAGCCCAGCACTTCGCGACGATAGCGGCGTCCGTGACAGCTCTGGCACACCGTGGTGATCGGGTCCATATAGGCGAGATCGGTGAAAATGACGCCCGCACCACCACATTCGGCGCATGCGCCCGCGGAATTGAAGCTGAACAGTCCCGGCTTGACGCCGTGCTCCTTTGCGAACACCTGCCGCATCGGGTCCATGATGCCGGTGTAAGTGGCGGGGCTCGAGCGTCGGGAGGCGGCGATGGCGGACTGGTCCACCGCGATCGCTTGCGGGTAAGCATGCGCGAATGCACCAGATACCAACGTGCTCTTGCCCGAACCCGCCACACCCGTGACCGTGGTGAGCACGCCGACGGGGAACCGTGCGGTGAGATTCTTCAGGTTGTACGAATCCGCGCCGGTGACCGTGAGCCAGCCGGTCGGAGTGCGGCTCACGCTTTTGACTTGTTGCACCCGCCGTAGCCGCTCACCGGTCGAGGTGCCCGACGTGCGCAACTTTTCGACGGTGCCCTGGAAGATGACCTGACCACCGTGTCCGCCCGCGCCGGGCCCCATATCCACGATGTGGTCCGCGACGGCGATGACATCGGGGGAATGTTCGACCACCAGCACTGTATTTCCCTTGTCGCGCAACTGGATCAGCAACTTGTTCAAACGGCTGATATCGCGCGGATGCATGCCGACGCTGGGTTCGTCGAAAATATAGGTCATGCTGGTGAGGCTGGAGCCGAGATGCCGAACGACCTTGAGACGCTGTGCTTCTCCGCCGGAAAGCGTGGATGTCTCGCGATCCAGCGAGAGATAGCCGAGCCCCACCTCCTCGATCCGGCGCAACCGGGCAATGGCCGCATCGGCGATCAAGGCGGCGGCGGTCTCATCGAGCTCGCCGAGCACTTCGATGAGATCGGACACCTCCATGCGGCCGAAGTCGGCGATGCCGAATCCATTGATCCGGCTCGCCAGCGCGGCGGAATTCAACCGTGCGCCACCGCATTCCGGACAGGTCTGCGCGTGTACCACTTCCATCGCCGCCGCGCGGATCTTGTCGCTCAGCGCACCGAGGTCGCGTTTGATGTAGAGCCGGTCGAAGCGCTCCAACAGTCCCTCATAGGCATTGCTGCCCATCGAACCGGTCTTGTTCGGGCGCGGCACCCGGAATCCCTTGCCGCGCAGGAACAACTGCCAGTCATCCGGGGCGAAGTCACGTAACGGCTTGTCCGGATCGAAGAGTCCGGACTCGGCGTAGATCTGCCACTGAAATGTCCCCACCGCGAACGGCGGAAAGTTGATGGCACCCTCGTTGAGTGATTTGGCGGTGTCGAGCAACTTGTCCAGATCCGGCCGCACTACTCGGCCCAGCCCGCCGCACTCCGGACACATGCCCAACGGGTCGTTGAACGAATAGCGGGTCGCTTCACCGGCACTCGGCTCGCTGTACCGCGAGAACAGCACCCGAATTATGGAGTGGATATCGGTCATGGTGCCGACGGTGGAGCGGGAATTTCCGCCGATGGGCTTCTGGTCGACCACCACCGCGGGGGCCAGATTGTCGATCACATCGGCCTCGGGCCGCTCGTATTTGGGCAGTCGATTGCGGATGAACCAGGTGAAGGTCTCATTGAGCTGACGCTGCGATTCGACGGCCACGGTGCCGAAGACCACCGACGATTTGCCCGATCCGGATACGCCGGTGAAGACGACGATCTTGCCTTTGGGGATGGCCACGGAGATATTGCGCAGGTTGTTGGCGCGGGCCCCGATGATCTGGATGGTGTCTCGGTCTGCGTTCACAATCGCCACGGTAGGTGCCAATGAGGTCAGGTTTGGTCCTCATTGCGGCGGATACTTCGAGGCTGTGACCGAAACCGCCGCCCGCCTGCTGCAACTGCTCGCCCTGTTGCAGACCCGCCGCGAATGGACCGGCCCCGAGCTGGCCGAACGCCTCGGCGTGACGGTCCGGACGGTGCGCCGCGATATCGAGCGGCTGCGGGAACTGGAATATCCGGTGTATGCCAGCCTCGGTTCGATCGGCGGCTACCGCCTGGAGGCCGGGACCGCACTGCCGCCGTTGCTGCTCGACGACGAAGAGGCCGTCGCGATCACGCTCGGACTGCGCAATGCGGCGCTGGGCGCGGTCGAGGGTATCGACGAGTCATCGGCGCGGGCGCTGGTCAAGCTGCAACAGGTGCTGCCCGCCCGACTGCGCCGCCGAGTCGAGGCGGTACGGTCGGCAACGGTGTCGCTAGCAGGCCCCGCCGCTGGACCGATGGTCGACCCGGAAACCCTTGTCGTCCTGGCCGCCGCCTGCCGTGACCGCGAACGCACCCGCTTCCGCTACCGCGATAAAGGCGACACCGAGACTCGCCGACTGACCGAACCGCACAGCCTTGTCTCCGCGGGCCGCCGCTGGTATCTGGTCGCTTGGGATATCGACCGCACCGACTGGCGCACCTTTCGCGTAGACCGCATCGATTCTCCGCGACCGATCGGAACACATAGTGCCCCAAGGCAATTGCCCACCGAAGACGCTGCTGCGTTCGTCACCCGGTCGCTGGCCCGATCCCGCCCGCTGCGCCGAGTCGTGTTCCTCGTCCACGCCCCGGCCCCGCAGCTGATCGAAACCTTTCGGGTCCGCCCCGAGGAAATCGAGCCCATCGACGAGAAATCCTGCCTGCTCCGCACCACCGCCGATTCACTGGAATGGACCGCCGTGCGCATCGCCCACCTGGGCCTGGAATTCGAGGTCAGAGAACCGCCGGAGATGGCGGAAATGCTGGCCGATCTCGGCGCGAAACTACTGCGCGCCGCCGGAGCGGATTCATCTGAATGCGGAAAATGATGCCGAATGCGATCAGCGACATAGTGCGGGAACCGCGGGTTCACCATCGACAAGTGCCGCCCGATCTACACCTCGTTTCGCATCTGGGCGGTGATGATGCGCTGGTAACCCGAACCGAAGATCCTTGGCAACAAATCGATTACGCGGGCATCGGCGCCGATGAGGATCTTGGCCTTATCCTTTCGGATCCCGCGCAGGATGGTCTTCGCCGCGGATTCGGGTGTCGTCTTGGCCAGTCTGTCGAAGTTGGCGGCCAAGGCGTCGCGGTCGCGGTCGCCGCCCGTGCGGGCCTTCCAGGCGATTTCGGTTTTGATCATGCCGGGATGGACACTGCTGACCCCGACCGGGTGGCCCGCTATCTTCATCTCCTGACGCAGCGCGTCGGTGAAGCCACGGATGCCGAATTTGGTCGCATTGTATGCGGCTTGGCTCGGGCAGGCGGCTAGGCCGAACATGCTGGAGACGTTGGCTATATGACCGTCGCCCGAGGCGATCACCTGTGGCAGAAAAGCTTTCGTGCCGTACATGACGCCCCAGAAGTTGATATCGACGATCCACTCGAAGTCTTCCCAGGTCAGCTCCTCGATATTCGCGGTGAGGGAGACGCCCGCATTGTTGACCACGAGATTGGCCGGGCCGAAGTCGGATCGGACCTCATCGGCGTGGGCGTAGACGGCGCCGCGATCGGTGACGTCCAGTTTGTAGGCCCGTGCCTTGGCACCCGCTTTCTCGCACAACGCGGCGGTTTCGGTGACATTGGCAAGGTTTCGGCCGGACAATGCCAGCCGCGCGCCGTGGCCGGCGAGTTCGAGCGCGAGCGCGCGGCCGATGCCCGCGCCCGCGCCGGTAATGACGACGACCTTGTCCTCAAAGTTCTTCACAGCAGCTGTCCTTGGTCATTTGGTGGTGTAGCCGCCGTCGGCGACGAATTCGGAGCCCGTACAGAAACTTGCCTCATCGGAGATGAGGAACAGCACAAGATTGGCCAGCTCACCCGGTGCCGCGGCGCGGGGCAGGGGCTGGTCATGCACCATCGAGTGCGAGCGATCGGAGTCGGCGGTCATTTCGGTGGCCACCACGCCGGGATGTACCGAGTTGACCCGGATGCCGTCGGCGCCGAACTCCTGGGCGGCGGCCTTGGTCATCCCACGCACGGCCCATTTGGAGGCGACGTAGCCGAGGATATTGCTGAATGCGATGATGCCGCCGATCGAGGAGATATTGACGATCGAGCCACCGCCCGCCCGGCGCATCGACGGCACAACGGCTTTCATGCCGAGAAACACCCCGACCTGGTTCACATCGATCACCCGGCGGTAATCCGCCTCGGCGAGCCGCTCGATCGGGTCGACGTGCACGATGCCCGCATTGTTGACCAGTCCGGAGACGGGGCCGAAGGTGTGCTCCGTCTCGGCAATCAATGCGGCCCAGGCAGATTCGTCGGTGACGTCGAGGGGACAGAACATGGCCTGATCGCCGAGTTCGGAGGCCACCGCCTTGCCCTCGTCGGCGAGCACATCCGCAACGATCACCGATGCGCCCTCGCTGACCAGCCGACGGGCGAATGCCGCGCCCATACCGCGCGCACCACCGGTCACGATGATCGTCTTGCCGCTTACCCTGTCCACGTCATGCTCCCGCTCGGATTTCGAGATCGGCGATGTGATTTGCCGCGATATAGCCGAACACCATGGCGGGCCCGATTGTCGCGCCCGCGCCCGCGTAACTGTTGCCCATCACGGCGGCCGAATTATTGCCCGCCGCATACAGTCCGGCGATGGGCGCGCCGTCTTCGCGCAGCACCCGGGAATGTTCGTCGGTGGCCAGGCCGCCCTTGGTGCCGAGATCGCCGGGCACCATCTCAACCGCGTAGAACGGCCCTTTATCGATTGGTGCCAGACAGGGATTCGGTTGCACAGTGGGGTCGCCGTAATAGCGGTCGTAAGCGGATTCACCGCGATGGAAGTCATCGTCTCGCCCGGCACGTGCGAAACCGTTGAACCGCTGCACCGTGGCGATCAAGGAATCGGCCGGAACTCCGATCTTGGTGGCGAGTTCGGCGAGGGTATCGGCTTTCTTGATGATCCCGGCATCGAAATACTTCTGCGGGATGGCCTGTTTCGGGAAGGTGCCGAGGAACAGGTATCGATCGCGGAAGCGCTGATCCATGATGAAGTGCGCTGGCACGTGCCCCACACCGGTAGCGTGTCGCTGGTACATGGTGTGCACCACATCGACATAGCTGGCCGATTCATTGGTGAACCGCTCGCCCGCATCGTTGACCATGATCGCGCCGGGCTGGGATCGCTCGGCCAGGCAGAAGAACGGCGGCCCGTCCGGATTGCGCACCGACGGTCCCCACCAGGCATCGTCCATCAGATCCAGTGCGGCGCCGAGCTTTTCACCGGCCCGGATGCCGTCACCGACGTTCTCGGTCGCGCCGACGGTCCAATCGGTACTGACCGGCGCGGTGAAGAACTGTTTACGCATCTCCAGGTTGTGCTCGAAACCGCCAGCGGCGAGCACCACACCGCGCCGCGCACGGATGACGATCGGTGCACCATCGCGCTCGGCGCGCACTCCGACCACCGCATCGTCGGTGGTAATCAGCTCGGTGAGCGGCGTGTTCAGCCAGACCGGCACGCCCGCGTCGCGCAGCGCCAACCACAGCCGGGCCACCAGCGCCTTGCCGAGGCTCAGCGGCTGCCGTCCCCGGATCCGGTTCAGCACCGCCTTGGCCCCGACCTTCATCGCGGTGCGCTTACCCTTCCAGGTCCGCGCGATCATATTCAGATCGTGGAAATCGCTGACGGTGAATGCGATTCCCTTCGGCCCGGACATGGTCGGCCGGTTGATCAGCTCCAGATCCTCGCCGAGCAGGCGGCCATCGATAATCGCCGGTTCGATGCTGCGGCCCTGCGCGAGGCCACCGGGCAGTTCCGGGTGGTAGTCGGAATAGCCGCGGTCGTAGACGAATTGTAGATGGTTGGTGCGTGCGCCGAGATAGGTCATCATGCGCGGGCCGTTGTCGAGGAATGCGTCCTGTTTGGCCTGCGGAACACGATCGCCGACAACGGATTTCAGATAGACCCGGGCGAGATCCGGACTGTCGGGCACGCCCTCGCGGACCAGCACCGGATTGTTCGGAATCCATACACCACCGCCGGAACGCGCGGTGGAACCGCCGAAGCTGCCACTCTTCTCGATCAGCACCACCGAAAGCCCGCGATAGGCGGCGGTGAGTGCGGCGGTCATCCCCGCCGCACCCGAGCCGACGACCACCACGTCGTAGGTGTATTCCTCGGACATCTGGCTCCCTTTCCCTAGTAACCGGCGCCGGTGAGCATGCCGCCGTCGATGACGACCTCGGTTCCGGTGCAATAACTCGCGGCATCCGAGGCCAGGAAGACGGCCGCCTCAGAGACCTCGCCGGGCTGTCCCCAGCGCGGAATCGGCAATCCGGCGAAGAAGGTATTGCCGTCGACGCCCGAACCCGCCGCCGCCGTCATCGGCGTAGCGATACCACCGGGATGGATGGAGTTGACCCGGATTCCGATCGCACCGAGCTCGCGCGCGGCCGATTTGGTCAGTCCGCGAATGGCGAATTTGCTTGCGCTGTAGGCCGATAGGCCTGCGGCACCGACGAATCCCTCCACCGAGGAGATATTCACTATCGCGCCACCGCCGGTCATCGCGGGCGCGGCGGATTTGATGCCGAGCCAGGTGCCGGTGACGTTCACCGTCATGATCGTGGTGAAATCGGCCAGGCTCATCTCGGCGATGCGCTGGAACCGCAGCAGGCCGGCATTGTTGACGAGCACATCGAGCCTGCCGAACTCCTGCACCGCGGTCCGCACCGCGGCTGCCCAGTCCGCCTCGCTGGTCACATCGTGGTGCAGATAGCGTGCACCGGTTTCGGCGGCCAACTGTTCGCCCTGTTCGTCGAGGACATCGCCGAATACCACCCGCGCACCCTCGGCAATGAAGCGGCGGACATGTTCGGCGCCCATCCCGCGCGCGGCGCCGGTGATCAGCGCGACCTTGTCATCGAGTCGACCCACGTCAGGTCCGTCCTTTCTCCGGCGTTGGTTCGAACGCCGTGTGCGATCTCGACGCTATGGGCGCGCGGACGGCGCGAACCGGAATAGTCCCATCCACCGAGACATGCACCTGACCTCAACAAGAGCATCGGAAATATTTCTACTAGGCATATCGAATTGGGGATGGACAGCCGGCGGAGCCGGTGGGGTGGGAAGAACAGATGGAGGCAATGCATGAAGTTCTCGATGATCTTCGAGGCGCAAATGACCGACCCGTCGGCCGATCACGAAAGGCAGGTATTGCGTGACTGTGTCGAGCAGGCGGTACTGGCCGAGGAGATGGGATTCGACACTGTCTGGGCGGTCGAACATCACGGCTTGAAGTGGTACGCGCACATGAGCGCCCCGGAGATCTTCCTGACCTGGGTGGCCGCGCGCACCGAGCGGATCCGCATCGGCCACGGTGTGGTGTGCATGCCGTTCAACTTCAATCACCCGGTGCGCGCGGCCGAACGCGCGGCCATGCTCGATGTGCTCTCCAACGGGCGGGTGAATCTCGGTGCGGGGCGCGGGGCCACCCCGCAGGAAACCTCGATGTGCGGTGTCGATCCCGACCGCACCTATCAGGAGGTCGAGGAGTCGCTGCGCATTATCGGCAAGGCCTGGCAGGATCCGGAGGGCGAATTCGAATGGCACGGTGAGCTGCTCGATATCGATCCGCATCCGATGCTGCCGCGTCCGGTGCAGCTGCCGCATCCGCCGCTGTTCATGGCGTGCACCAAGAAGGACACGCTGAAACTGGCCGCCGACTACGGAATCGGCGCGTTGGTACTGGGTTTCGCGGGTGTCGAGGAGATCGCCGAACTGCGCCGCACCTATGACGCGGCGATTGCCGAGCGGACAGGGGAGAAGTTCGTCTCCACGGTCGTCAACGATCACTTCGCGGCCCTGTGCCCGACGATCGTGCTCGACGACCGGGAGAAGGCGCAGCAGATCGGCGCGCGTGGGCAGCGGTTCTTCGCGCAGTCCATCAAGCACTGGTACGGCGCGGGTCCGGTGCCGGACGAGGCCATCGATCCGACGGTGGACGAGGTGGCCAAGATTCGTGAGGCCGCCGATGAGCATGTGGCGTATCTGCACGAGGCGAAGATTCCGGTGAAGGCCGGGGCCACTTCGGTTTTCAATGCCGAGCACGCGTACGGCAGCCCCGAGGACGCCATCGCGTATGTCGAGCGGCTGCAGGCGGCCGGTGCCGACGAGATCCTGTGCCTGATCCAGATGGGAACGGTGCCGCAGCAGGCATGCCTGGAGACCATTCGGCACTGGGGCGAGAAGGTCATTCCGCACTTCAGGGCAGCGGAGCGTGCTGAGACAACCGAATTCGTAGGAGCTTGAGATGATCGACCTCACTGGCAAAGTCGCCCTCATCACCGGCGCCGCACGTGGCCAAGGCGAGCAGGAAGCGCGCCTGTTCGCCGCCGCTGGCGCACGTGTCGTCCTCACCGATGTGCTGGAACCCGAGGGCAAAGCAGTTGCCGAATCCATCGGTGATTGCGCCCGTTTCGTCACTCACGATGTCAGCAGCGCCACCGACTGGGCCGTCGCCGTCGAGACCGCGATCGTCGAATTCGGCGGCATCGATGTGCTGGTGAACAATGCGGCGATCTACACCGCCAAACCGCTTATCGAAACCTCCGCCGCCGAACTCGAACGCATTCTGCGTATCAACCTGATCGGCTCGTTCCTCGGCATCCAGGCCGTCGTGGATCCGATGCGGGCGGCGGGCGGCTCGATCGTGAATATCTCCTCGCAGGCCGGATTGCAGGGGCTGATGGGACATTCCGCTTATGGTGCGTCCAAATGGGCGCTGCGCGGGTTGACGAAGACGGCCGCACTCGAGTTGGGACCGCTCGGAATCCGGGTCAACTCGGTGCATCCGGGTCCGATCGCGACACCGATGATCGGGCATCTCGGGCTGAGCACCGGTGCCGGCAGCTTTCCCTCGCTACCCCTCGGTCGCGTCGGATTGCCCTCGGAGGTAGCGGATTTGGTGGTATTCCTCGCTTCCGATTCCGCGGCGTTCATCACCGGTGCGGAATTGGCCATCGACGGCGGATTGTCGGCGGGACAGTTCATTCCCCCGGACGCGCTGCCGCCGGTCGAAGCCGTGGGCGAGGGATAGGCATGCCGCTGAAGCCCGAAGCGCAGGTGATCGTCGATCTCGCCGCGGCGGCGTTTCCCGCGCTGGGCACTGAAGTGCTCGATGCCGTCGAGGCGCGTCGGATACTTGCCGCGCGTCCGGCGGCCCAGGTCGATCCGATTCCGGTAGGGCGGGTCGAGGAGCGCCTGGTACCGGGACCTGTTGGAGCGCAGCAGGTTCGGGTCCGTATGTATTGGCCCGCTGCGCCCGGTGCCGACCTGCCGGTCGTGCTGTTCTGCCATGGCGGCGGTTTCGTGATCTGTGGTCTGGACAGCCACGATCAGCTGTGTCGTGCGATGAGCAATAGTGTCAGTGCGATCGTGGTATCGGTCGACTACCGGCAGGCTCCCGAAAATAGGTTCCCGGCCGCCGCCGAAGATGCGTTCATCGTCCTGAAATGGATTGCGACCCAAGCGGCTTCGTTCGGCGGCGATCCCGCTCGCATCGCGGTGGCCGGTGACAGTTCCGGTGGCAACCTCGCCGCCGTGACAGCACTGATGGCTCGGGATCACAATGGCCCGGCCATCGCCCATCAATTGCTCATCTACCCGATGCTCGATCCGGCCCGTGACACCGCCTCCTATCGGGAGAATGCCAGCGGTTACTTCGTCACCGACGACCATTTGCGCTGGTATTGGGAGCAATACCTCGCCTCGGACGCCGATGCCGAGAACCCGTACGCCGCACCGCCGCGTGCGACGGACCTGTCCGGCCTCCCGACCGCCTACATCATCACCGCCGAATTCGATCCACTCCGCGATGAGGGCGAGGCCTACGGGCGGCGGCTGCGGGATGCGGGAGTCGAGACCGTCACGATCCGTTACGACGGGCAATTCCACGGTTTCTTCAGCATGGCCGACAACCTGTCTGATGCGAAAGATGCCGCCGACCAAGCCTTTTCGGCTGTGCGCCGAGCATTGGAGAAACCATGACCGTCGAACGTATCGGCACCATATTCCCTGCCGAGAATCTCGCCGCCGCAATAGATCTACTCACCGCGGTACTCGGCACGACCGCAACATTCGTCGACGGTGATCGATGGGCGCAATTCGATATCGGCCCGACCCGGGTCATGCTCGCCGGTGCCGATGAACGCGATATCCCGTCGCTCGCCGTCAAAGTCGGGGACCTGGACGCGACCCTCGCGCGCCTGCGCGCCGCTGGATTTCCGGCCGACGATCCGGTGACCGGTCGGCACGAACGGCGTACCTCGGTCCGCCCGTCCCGCGAATCCCCGTGGGCGATCGTCGTGTACGAGCCCTCTGTCGGATAACTGCCCCGTGTGGCTCGGATAACATCGCGCGCCGACTTCCATACGCTACCGTATGGGCAGTGTTCCATACGGTAGCGAATGGAGGTTGGGGCATGGTGCGAAATGTCCACCAGCGGGAATACCCGGTGCCTACGGATCAGCTCGGCGCATTGCTCGCCAGGGCCGCCGAGCCGGACAGTCCGGTGTGGCCGCCCGGCTGGCCCGCGCTGGTCCTCGACCGGCCACTCGGGGTGGGTGCCGACGGTGGACACGGAGTCATCCGGTATCGCTGTACCGAGTGGATACCGGGCCGCCGCATCGAGTTCACCCTCGCGCCCGGATCCTTCCTGGTCGGCACGCACAGCCTCGACGTGTTGGACGGCCGGTGGCCGGACAGCAGCATCCTGCGCCACGAGATCGACTGCCGCCTGCGCGGTATCGGCTACCTGCTGTGGCCCCTGGCCATCCGCTGGATCCACGACGCGATGATCGAGGCACTACTCGACCGAACCGCGGTCTCCCTCGGCCACCCGCCCGTCACCCCGGCCCGCCCGTCCCCATGGGTCAATTTCCTGCGCTGGATCATGAAGCGCCGCCCATCGGCACGGACCGCCACACCCGCATAGCCCGGATAAAGCAGCGGCGTAAGCGATCACTCGTCCGTTACAGTCGCGGATAACCGGACCAGGCCTCATCTTCGGCAGGAAAGTGGGGCGGCAGGAGGCTTACATGGCGTTATCGGCGCAGGATCGGTTCGAGATCGGTGATCTGATCGCGCTGCACGGTCATCTGATGGATGCGGGTGAGCTCGATCGGATGGATGAGCTGTTCACCGCTGAAATCATCTACGACCTCAGTGATTTCGGGGCCGGTGAGCTACGCGGAATTCCGGCGCTGCAGGAGGCCGCGGTCGCCCTCGGCAATGGAAATCCGGTCGGGCATCACATTACGAACGTGGTCATCGCCGAGGTGGGCGGTGCGGTTCGGGTGCGGTCGAAGGGGATCGGGATCTATGCCGATGGGACCAGCGGAAGCATCGAATACGACGATACGGTCGTGCGCGGAGCAACCGGCTGGCGCATCTCGTATCGCCGGTTGATCGCGCACAAGGTGCCGCTGGGTGGTCGGGCGACCAGGTCGACTTAGGGCGACAAACCGACCGCTTTTCTACTTTTCTCGGCTACATGTTTGTTAGCCGTATACGGACGGTCGTGCGTTGATATGGTCGCGCAATGTCGGACATGCGGGACGCTCATCTAGCAGCCGAGCCTCCCGCCGACCGCCACGCCGTGCGGCCCCGGGGCGGTCTGGACCGGGCAGGGCCGGGCAAGATCGAGGTCGACGACGAGGAGAAGCCCGCGCGGATATTGCGCGGATGGGCCGAGTGGGTGCTGGCGACGGTCGCGTTCGCGGTCGCGTTGCTGGTGCTGTGGCAGGTCTTTCGGCCGCTGGCGCAGGGGAGCCAGTACTACCTGGTGATCTTCCTCGCCGGGACATTGCCGGTGGTGTTCCTGGCCTATCGGTCCGGGCTGCGATGGTTCGATCGATGGAATGGTCCTGGTCGGCTCGACTGGTTGCTGGCGGTGGTCGCGCTCATGGTGTGCCTGTATCCGGTGCTGCCGATGGCGATCGGGTCCGGCGGGGGCGGATACAACGCATTCCTGGATCGGCAGGGTCTATTCGATCCGGTCGACACCGCCATGGGCACGGTGCTGTTGGTCTTGGTGCTCGAGGCCTGTCGGCGCACCACTGGCTGGATGTTGCCCGCGGTGTGCATGGCGTTCCTCGCCTACGGCTACTACGGCGGGTACCTGCCACAGCAATGGACCATCGCGCATGCCGGACTCGACTTCGGACAGATCATCGATGCGCTCTACAACTCCGGTAGCGGGTTCTACGGCACGCCACTGGATGTCGCGGCCAGCTACATCGTGCTGTTCACCCTCTACGGCGCCGTACTCGAATTCTCCGGTGCGGCACAGTTCTTCGTCGATCTGTCGGTCGCGGCATTCCGGCGCTCGCGCGGCGCGGCCGGACGCACCACCGTGGCATCGGGATTCCTGCTGGGCACCGTCTCCGGATCGGGCACCGCGACCGCGGTGACGGTCGGCGCGGTCACCTGGCCGATCCTGCGTCGCGCCGGATATCCGCCCGAACAGGCGGCCGGTGTGCTTGCCGCGGCAGGTGTCGGTGCGATCCTGTCACCGCCGACGCTCGGTGTCGCCGCCTTCATCGTCGCCGAATATCTCGATGTCTCCTATGTGACGGTGCTCGGGCGGGCAATGATCCCGACGCTGCTGTACTACTTGGGAATTCTGCTCGCGGTGGAGATCGATGCGCGCCGGCTCGGTGCCGAGTCGGTGGAGATGAGCACCACCTCGGTGTGGCGGCTGCTGGCCCGATTCGGTTACCACTTCCTGTCTTTGATCGCGATCGTGGTGCTGCTGCTGATCGGCCTGAGTGCCGCGCGCGCCGTGGTGTACGCCACCGCACTGGCTTTCGTGCTCGCCTTCGTCGATTCGCGCATTCGCGCCGAGGCTCGATCACCGCGACGGATCTTCCAAATGATCGGCAGCGGTGTGCGTTCGGCGCTGCCGGTGGTCGCGGTGTGCACATCGGCGGGGGTGATCACCGCCATCGCCACCAAAACGGGCCTCGGCGCGCAGCTGGCATCACTGCTGGTGAGTGCGGGAAAGGCATTGTCGGACAACCACACCGTGGTGTTGGCGTGCACCGTGGTGCTCGCCGCGCTCGCACTCGCGCTGCTCGGGCTCGCGGTTCCGGTGACCGCGTCGTTCATCATCGGCTGGGCGATCATCGGTCCCGCCCTGCTCGCGCTCGATGTATCCCCGCCCGCCTCAGCGATGTTCGTCTTCTACTACTCGGTGCTGTCGGAGGTGACGCCACCGACGGCGCTGGCCGCGGTGGGCGCGGCGGCCATCACCGGTGCGCGCGCGGTGCCGACCATGTGGCAGGCATTGAAGTACGCGCTGCCCGCCTTCCTGGTACCGATCGTGTTCGTGCTCAGCGGCCCCGGCGAGTATCTGCTCGGGCACGGGCCCGTGCTCGGTGTGCTGTGGACGACGATCGTGGCCGGGGTCGGCGTCGCGGCGCTAGCCGCCGCGACCGGCGGCTGGATCCTCGGCATCGGCCCGGCCGGACTCCCGGCCCGGCTGCTCGCCGCGGTGGCCGGACTGGCGCTGCTGTACCTGGAACCCGGCGCGCTCGTCGTTGGTCTGGCCGCGCTGACCGCGGCCGTCGGGGTAACGCTGCTCTCACGAAGGAGGACGACTTGAGAAGAGTTGCCATAGGACTCGCCGTCGCCATGGTGTCGGCCGGATTGCTGACCGGATGTGGGGGCCGCCGCGACACACCGCAGTCCGACACCGGCGGGGAGGTCACCTGCGAGGTCGACACCGACACCCGCGTCGGCATCGCGACGGGCAATTCGACCGGCGTGTACTTCGCCCTCGGCAATGCCTACGCCGACCAGATTTCGCAGGCCACCGGCGGCAAGGTGAAGGCGACCGCGGCCGAAACCGGTGCGTCGGTGCAGAATATCCAGCAATTGGTGGCAGGCACCTATCAGGTCGCATTCTCCCTCGCCGATACCGCCGCCGACGCGGTGCTCGGCAATGCTGGCTTCGACGGGAAAAAGCAACCGGTGCAGGCACTTTCGCGGCTCTACCCGAATTACACCCAGGTGATCGTGCGCACCGGCGCCGATATCGAATCGGTCGCGGATCTGCGCGGTAAGCGGGTCTCCACCGGCTCGCCGAAGTCCGGCACCGAGGTAATCGCCCAGCGGATACTGCAGGCCGCGGGCTTGAACCCGGACAACGATATCGAGGCCCAGCGCTTGGATCTCACCAAGACGGTGGACGGTATGAAGGACGGCTCCATCGACGCCATGTTCTTCTCCGGCGGCCTGCCGACACCCGGTATCACCGATCTATTGACCTCCGCCAACGGCAAGGTGCGTTTCCTCGATATCCCCGAACTCACCGGCAGTATGCACGCGGTGAATTCGGTCTACGAGGAGGGCACGATTCCGGCCACCGTCTACGGGCTGTCCGCCGATGTGAAGACCATTGTCGTGCCGAATCTGTTGCTGGTGCGCGATGATCTGGACGCGAATCTGGCGTGCGTCCTGACCAGGACGCTGTTCGATCGCAAACCCCAACTGGAGCAGGCCAATTCGGCTGCGAAAGGGATCAGCCGCGATTCCGCGACGATTACGGCTCCGGTGCCCTTGCATCGCGGTGCGGCGTACGCCTTGACGAAATAGCTCATGATGCCAATGCTTCCGTTAACGACCGCGCGATATCGACTGTGGCGGATATGAATTCGTCGCGCTCGGATTTGGTGGTCGATGCCCGCAGCGGCCCCGATTGGACTTCATACGCTGCCGTACCTTTCGCATCGAAAACCGGTGCGGCGAGGTAACTCAGCGGGAGTTCGGCATCGGAGTCGAGTTCGGCCTTGGTGAATGGCCGCGAGGTGAGAAATGCGAGGCGGCGTAGGGCCCGCGTGCGCAGGTGCGGTTGTACGAGTTCGGTCCCCATCGCACTCAGTAGGTCGGCGAGGAGTTCGACTGTGCCCGCATCGTCGGTGCGTGGACGGAACAGCGCAACGCCACGATCGCGCACGAGGGTGAGCAGTCCGCTGGCGATGCGGCGGTCGGAGTCGGGTGCGGTGGCCAGCCAGGTGTTCTGCTCGGCCGCCGAACGCCACGGCATCACGCTCGCCCCGGCCGGAAACTGCATCGGGATGCGATGGCCGACGGGGATGCCGGGGACGACGCGTTCGGGTCCGTGGCGCACCTCGAGCACCGTGAGGTGATCGGGCTCTATGCGACTCAATGTCGCGCCGTAGCCGGTTCGGGCGGTGAGTTCGGCGAGGATATCGCCGAGTGCGTGCGGCAGGGCGGGGCCGTGCAGATTCGCCAGTCTCGGACCGAGCCTGTATCCGCGGCTCGAATCGCGTCGAACCCAGCCCGCCGAATCCAGTTCGGCCAAAATCGCTGTTGCGGTCGCGCGGGCGATATCGAGCCGGTCCGCGATGCCCGCGACGCTGATCGGCTCCGGTGTCGCGGCGAGCAGCGACACGATATCGATGACCCGGCGGGTCGGCGGGGAGGGGGACCGGTCGGACATTTGCAACCCCTTGTGCGGTTCAACAGGACAGCTCTACGATGACGAATATTACGACAAGTAGCCGTCGAATATTCGACAGTTGGAGCGCGCATGATCCTGGACAGATTCCGAATCGACGGACAGGTCGCCGTTGTCACCGGCGCGGGGCGCGGCCTCGGAGCGGCGATCGCGGTGGCCTTCGCGGAGGCGGGCGCGGACGTCGTCATCGCATCCCGCACCAAGAGTCAGCTGGATGAGGTCGCCGAGCAGGTGGCGGCGGTGGGTCGCCAGGCCCACGTGGTGCCCGCCGATCTCAGCGATATCGAGGCGACCGCCGGGCTGGCCGCTGCGGCAGTCGAACGCTTCGGGCGGCTCGATATCGTGGTCAACAATGTCGGCGGTGCGCTGCCGTGCCCGCTGCTCGATACCACGCCGGACGCGCTGGTGGAGGCGTTCAACTTCAACGTCACCAATGCGCACGCGCTGGTCCGGTCGGCGGTGCCGAAGATACTCGAAACCGCCGGTGGCGGTTCGATCCTCAATATCACCTCGACCATGGGGCGGCTGCCCGGCCGCGCCTTCGTCGCCTACGGAACGGCGAAAGCGGCGCTGGCGCACTACACCCGGTTGGCGGCGATGGATCTGAATCCGCGCATTCGGGTGAATGCCATTGCGCCAGGGTCGATTCTGACTTCGGCGTTGGAGATCGTGGCGGGCAATGACGCGATGCGCACCGAGCTGGAGGCCAAGACGCCGCTGCATCGCATCGGTGAGCCCGAGGACATTGCCGCCGCCGCACTGTATTTGGTGTCGCCCGCCGGAAAGTACGTCACGGGCAAGGTACTCGAACCCGACGGTGGTCTGATCGCCCCCAATCTCGACCTTCCTCTTCCGGATCTGTCATGAGCTACCGCGTAGTCCAATGGGGCACCGGGAATGTCGGCGCACATGCGCTGGCGGGTGTCATCGCGAATCCGGATCTCGAGCTGGTCGGGGTGTGGGTGTCGGGTCCGAAGAAGGACGGGCTCGATGCGGGAACCATTGCCGGATTGGAGCATTCGGTCGGTGTGACCGCGACGACGGATGCCGAGGCGATCCTGGCCGCGAAACCCGACTGTGTCGTCTACTGCTCGATGACCGACAATCGCCTGCTGGAGGCTGTTGAGGATCTGCGCAGACTGCTGAGCGCGGGCATCAATGTGGTGGCGTGCGCGCCGGTGTTCTTCCAGTACCCGTACGGCGTGCTGCCAGACGAACTGCTGAAGCCGATCCAAGAGGCCGCGGCACAAGGGAATTCGTCGCTGTGGGTCAATGGCATCGATCCCGGTTTCGCCAATGATCTGCTGCCGCTCGCGCTCGCGGGCACCTGCCTGCGCATCGATCAACTGCGGTGTCTGGAGATCGTCGACTACGCCAGCTACGACAACCGCGAGGTCATGTTCGACATCATGGGGTTCGGCAAACCGCTGGACGAGATCCCGATGCTGTTGCAGCCTGGGGTGCTATCGCTCGCGTGGGGCGGCACCGTGCGCCAGCTGGCGGCGGGAATCGGTGTCACCCTCGACGCCGTCACCCAGACCTACGAGCGCATCCCCGCCCCCGAATCCTTCGACATCGCCACCGGCCACATTGCCGAAGGTACCGCTGCCGCACTGCGTTTCGAGGTCCGCGGCATGGTCGGCGACCAGCCCGTGACGGTTCTCGAGCATGTCACGCGGCTACGCCCCGACTTGTGCCCGGACTGGCCACAACCCGCACACCACGAGGGCTCCTACCGCGTCGAGATCACCGGCGAGCCGAGTTACGCGATGGACCTGGTCACCTCGAGTCGCAATGGCGACCACAACCACGCCACCCTCCTGGCGACCGCCATGCGCATCGTCAATGCCGTCCCGGCCGTGGTGCAGGCCCCAGCGGGCATCCTTACCGCCCTCGATCTCCCACTCATCACCGCACCCGCCACTCGCCCGGCGTAGTTCCTCGGGGATTCGCACCTGAGGTGGGACACCTTCGGGTAGCGAATCCCCGAGGGCTGGTTGTTACCGGGCTGCCTGGGCGTGTTACTGAGCGAGGGCGGAGAGGGCGCGGTCGACGTCGGCGGCGCTGTTGTACAGGTGGAACGAGAAGCGGAGGCCGCCGCCTCGCGCGGAGGTGAGTACGCCTGCCTCTTCCAGACGCGCTGCCGCATCGCCCGCACCCGATACGGCGACAATCGCCGAATCGGCGGGCACGGACTGAAAACCCAACTCCGCCAAACCGGTTCGGAATTGTGCGGCGAGTTCGCGATTGTGCGCGCCGATCTTGTCGACGGTCAGCTCTTCGATCAACGACAGCGCCGATAGTGCGACAATGACGCCGAGCCAGTCCGGTGTCGAATCGAAACGCCGGGCGGTGATCGGCAGCGCGATCGGCTCGTACAGCTCGGCCCAGCGGTCGGCCGCCGCGTACCAGCCGGGACTGATCGGGCGCAGCTGCGCGGCCGCTTCCGGCGGTGCGGCGAAGAAGGCCACGCTGCGCGCGCCGATCAGCCACTTGAATGTCGCGCATACCCAGTAGTCGGCATCGACGAAACGCAGTGGCACCCAACCGGCGGCCTGGGTGGCATCGGCGAGCAGTCGGGCATTATGCGAAAGAGTTGCCGCGCGCAGCATCGGCAGATCGACGGCTCGACCGTCCTTCGACTGGACAACGCTGACCGCTACCAACGCTGTCTCGGGCCGGACCTCGTCGGCGATACGCTCCAACGGCACGAACCGGACATTCAGATCGCCACGGTGTACGAATGGCATGGAGACAGAGGAGAATTCGCCTTCCGCGAGCAATACCTCTGCTCCCGGCGGCAGCGCGGCGACCACCGGCGCGATCAACGCGGCCACGGTACCGCCCAGCGCGATATCGTCGGCCGAGGCACCCGGGAGTAGTCGCGCGAATCCGGCCCGCAATTCGGGTACCAGATAGTCCCGCGTCGTCGGTGCCGCACGGCCGGCCGCCCAGAGCGTGTTGAACTCCTGCAATGCCGCCAACGTTCGCGCGGCCGGCAACCCGTGGGAAGCGGTGTTCAGGTAGGCGGTCTCGATCGTGAATTCGGCGGGCGCAAGGGAAGACATGCTCCCACCCTCCGCCGCCGCTGTGGCTCGAGTCGAGTGCCACCGGGAAGATAGTGGCCTCAAATCCGCCGCGCTCTGCTATTTCTGTGTCGCCCACATGTTGGTCAGCAGCTGGTAGCTGGGGGTGTCGGCGAGGGCCTGCATCGATTCGTAGATGCGCTGGTAACTGGTCGAGGTGATGCGCCAGTGGCCGTCCGGATCGAGTCGGTAGGTGTCGGAGTAATAGCCCGCACCGCGGATGAGGATGCCGTATTCGGTGGCGATCACGGTGTCCTCGAAAGCCCATGAGCCCGTTGCGGTATCGCCGTCCACGGTGATCTCCGGATGGTTCGCGATATGGGTCGTGACCACGGAGGGGCCGAGGTTCTCGCGCATGAATGCGGTGACAGCGTCGCGGCCGTCGAGGGTGAGCGGTTCACCGAGGGCGTGGGTGCCGTAGCGACCGGCGACGTCGACGGCGAGGGTATCCCCGAAGTCGTCCCATTGTTTGAGATCGAGGGTCCGGAAATAGCGGTACTTGAGCTGGCGGACGGCTTCGATGGCGGCGAGATCCATCCGTTCAGCTTGGCATTTACCGAGCCCTCAGACAAGAACCTGTTCTACTTTGCTCGGGCTTCGGCGGCATGATTCGCCAACGCGTCGAGTACGGCGATCCGGCTGGCGGGTACCTCGATATCCATCGCAATCGCATCAGGGGCCGCGGCGACGAAGCTGAAGTCGAAGAATCCGCAACAGGAGCTCTCGCGGGCGGCGAGGTCGCGAGCTGTGTCTTCGTGGGCTGCGGCCAGTTCCAGCCGTAGGCGGGTCGGCGCGATGCGTTCGATTCGACGCAGTGCGGCCGCGAAGAGATCGGTGAATTCGGCCACGCGCAACGGCTGCTCGGTCGTGGGCAATGTGCACGCATCGGGCACCCAGAGCAGGTTCTCGCTCATTCCGGCCACCTTCGTAAGTCTGTTGGCATATATCGAAAGGGTAGTCCCGGGTGCGTCCAAAGTCCCGGGTGTTCGTCGCCGACGCATCGGGTACTCGATCGACTGGACACGGCTTTCGACCGCCGTCCTCGCACTGGAAGTCCCCGACCAGGAGTCCGCAATGACCGAAGGTCCAGTTACGCACCCGCCCCTCCACGAACCGTCCCTCGATCAACAGTTCGCACTGAGGGCCGCCGCGCGCCGCCTGGAACGCGAATTCGAAAGCACCCGCGACGAAGCCATCGAACGATGGCTGTACTCCGCTTATGACTACCTCGCGGACCACGCCACCATCGACAACTTCCTGCCCCTACTCGCCGAGCGCTACACCCGTGAACTGCTCCGCGCCTCGACCGAGGAACACGCGGACTAGTCGCATTGCGCCGCCGCTCGCCGCAAGACCTGTTCGGCGTCGGTGCTGATACGCCGCACCAGATCAGCGGCGGATTCGAGACTGTCGATGAGGTCGACATTCTCACCCGCCCAGATCGGCGCACAGTCGAGATCGGCCTGCTCGGCAGCCGCCCGATAGCGTTGCCGGGCAAGGGGATCAGCCGCGAGTTCGGCCTCCCGTCCGGCCCATTCGTCGAGGAAACGGTTGCGCAGTGTGCGTGCGGTGTATTCGGCGGGCCACGGGGATTCGCGGGCGATATCGATAATGCGATTGCGTTCGGTATCGCCGCCACGTGCGGCGATGATGGCCTTGGCCTCTTCGGCCGAGAGCAGGGATTCGTGTGTCGCCTCGAAGCGAGTGCCGATCAGCGCGCCCGCCGCACCGAGTACGAGTGCGGCCGCGAGTCCGCGTCCATCGGCTATCCCACCTGCGGCCAGCACCGGCGTACCCGCTGCCAGATCAACGACCGCGGGTACGAAGGGCAGCGTCGCACGCCCACCGCCGTGCCCGCCCGCCTCCGCACCCTGGGCGATCAGCACATCGGCCCCGGCCTCCAGGGCACGCGCTGCCTCGTCGGTGGTGGTGACCTGGACCAGCAGCGGAATCCCGGATTCCCGGACCACGGCGGCAAACGGAGTGGGATCGCCGAACGACAGCAGGATCGCATGCGGTCGGCGCTGCACCGTCCTGCGCACCGTATCGATATCGATGGCCCAGCTCAACAAGCCGATGCCCCAAGGCTTTTCGGTGCGAGCGGTAAGCAACGCACATTCCTGATCCAGCAGCTTCTCATCCCCGCCGCCGCCACCGATGAGGCCGAGTCCACCGGCCTCGGAGACCGCTGCGGCCAGTTCGCCGCCCGCGACGCCACCCATCGGTGCGAGGACTACGGGATGCTCGATGTCGAGCAGGTCGGTGAACTCGGTGCGCAATGCCATCGCCAAACCCCTTCCGTCGTTATCGACGATAGTCAGGGGTTTCAGGCCGCGAGTCGTCGCATGTGCTTGTCAGTCTCGATTCCAGTCGTGACCCCAATAGCTATCGGCGGTCATTTCCTCCGCGGTATAGGTGTTCTCGTCGACCAGCACGCCCTCAGTACCGAATTCGAGATCCCAGCCACCGGGGGTGCGGACATAGAAGGAGATCATCTTGTCGTTGGTATGGCGGCCCAGCGTCGAGGACAGGTGATAACCGGCCTTGTTCACCCGATCGAGTGCGCGGCCGACATCGTCGAGACTGTCGACCTCGACCATGACGTGCACCAGCCCCGAGCCCGCCTTACCGCCGGAGGGGATCAGCGCCAGGCTGTGGTGGCGCTGATTCACGCCGAGGAAGCGGATGCGCACCGGACCGTATTCGGGCGGTGCGGGGAGCCGGAACGCACCGCGCGGCAGGAATCCGAGCACGTCGGTATAGAAATGGAAGGCCCCGTCGAGATCGGGGACCGGCAGCACCGCGTGGCCGAGGCCGAGTCCCGTAGTGACGAAACGGTTTCCGTATTCGCCGACGACCGGGCTATGGTCCAGGACCGGGCCGTGGAAGATTTCGACGCTGGTGCCCGCGGGATCGCGGAAGGTGAATGCCGCCTCTACGCTGCGGGCATCTGCCTCCGTCACGGTTAGCGCGGTGACCTCGATTCCGGCCTTCTCCACAGCTTCGCGTGCCGCGGCGAGCGCGCGATGGTCGCGGACCTCCCAGCCGATGGCGAGCACCTGATCGGTGTCGCCGGGCACCAGGACCAATCGTGCGACGTGCTCATCCATGCGCAGATAGATGGCGTCCGGATCCGGACCCGCGCCCTCGGCGAAACCGATCACATCGAAAGCGAAGGTGCGCCAGGCGCCCGGATCGCTGACCGCCACCCGCACATAACCGAGCGAGCTGATGATTGCCATATTCTCCTCATTCATAGGTGACCCGGACCGCATCAGTGACCGGCACCGCCTGGCAGGCCAGTACATAACCGTCGGCCAGGTCTTCGCGTGCCAGAACTTCGTTACTCAGCAACTTCACTTCACCCTCGACGACACGACAGACACAGGCGCTGCAGGCGCCTTCGCGACAGGAGTACGGAGCTGCCATCCCGCGCGCTAGCAGCACGTCGAGTAGTACGGTATTGCGCGGCCAGGCGAATTCTCTTGTGGCGCCGTCGAGCTCGATTTCGACCAGGGCAGCGTCGTCGGTGTCCTCGACCTCGGTTTCGGCGAAGGGATCACCGCAGATCGAGACGAATTTCTCGACGTGCACCCGGGATATGCCCAGGTTGTCGGCGGCTGTGACGACAGCATCCATGAAAGGCGCGGGGCCGCAGATGAATAGCTCGCGACTGATCCACGGTGTGATCAGGGTGGTCAGTGTGGGCACCGACGGTAAGCCCTGAACAGCCTCCAACCAATGCAGCACAACGAGCCGGTTCGGGTGCTCGGCGGTCAATGACTTCAGTTCACCTGCGAAGATCACCGATTCCTCGTCGCGATTGGCGTAGATCAGCGTGCACCGTCCAGCGCCCTGCGCTAGTACCGATTTCAGGATGGACAGCATCGGCGTTATCCCACTGCCCGCAGCCAGCAGCAGCAGATCGGCGTCGAGTGAATCGGGTGTGAAAATTCCCGCGGGCGGCAAGCTGTCGATCGTCATGCCGGGAACAGCGTTGTCGCACAACCAGTTCGATGCGTATCCGCCCACCGTCCGCTTGACGGTGACCTCGAGTCGGCCCTCATGCGGCGCACTGGACAGTGAGTAGGAGCGCGCCACCGAACCCGTTTGTTCGCTGGGTATCCGCAGTGTCAGAAACTGGCCGGGCCGATAGGGAAATGGTCGCTCCGGTTCGGCGACCAACTCCAGTGCGACCGCATCCCGGGTTTCGGCGGTTACTCGAACAACTCGAAGCGTCACCGCCGCGCTCACAACAAATCCCCATCACGGGTAGTCAACCCGACTTCGCCTGCGGTGACCGCTTTTTCGATACTGTCGCGCAATGCCGCGCACCCGCGCACCGGACCGCCGCCCGTGTGGGTGAACTCGGCACACCCCGCGCGAGCGGCGGAACTCCACTGCACACTGATGTGCGCGGGGCTGAATTTGACCACCGACACCTGATTTCGGCAGGTATGGCAGGTGATGCAATCCATTACAGATCCGTTCAGGCGTCCGCGCGCTGCGCGGCCAGATTCTCGGCGACCTCGGACTCCCACGCCGTGACCGCACGCGTGGTGTCGACCTCGAATTCGAAACGGTCGGTCATCTTCGACTCCACTTCGGCGATATCGGTGTAGAACTGCTCGTACCAGCGCCGCAGCTGATAGACCGGCCCGTCCTCCTCGCACAGCAGCGGATTATCGATGCGGGTCTTGCGTTCCCAGATCGCCACATCCTGCTCGAAACCGCGCCCGAGACCATCGGCGAAGCGCACCGCCATCGCATCGGCCTCTTCCGGCGACAGGCCGGGCAGCTTCTTCACGATCGCGCCGTACTGCAGCACGAATTTGGTGGGCGAAACCGGGTAGTGGCAGTTGATGAGCACGGATTCGACCGTCTGCCCGCTGGATTCGTTGACGAGGTAATCGATCATGTAGGAGGGGCCGTAGTAGTGCGCCTCCGAATGCAGCGTGTTCTCCGCGCCCGCCTCCTTGGCCAATTCGCCCTGCACATCCGCGCGTCCGATCGAGGTCATGTACTGACTGGCGATATGGCCCTCGAAGACATTTTTGAAGTAGGTCGGAAAGGCGAAGTGCACGTAGAAGAAGTGCGCCATATCCACCACATTGTCGATGACCTCACGGCAGTTCGCGCCCTCGATGGTGATCTGGTTCCAGGTCCAGTCGCTCCACTGGTCACTGAACGCGCCCTCGATGCGGGGGATGGTGATATCCGCCGGCGGCGGGTTGCCTTCGGGATCGTTCCAGACGAACAGCTGCCGATTCTGCTCCAATGTAATCCACGATTTGGTGCGGGCCAGCGGAGGTACACGACGCGCGTAAGGGATTGCGGCACAACGACCATTGCCGCGCCATCGCCAATCGTGGAACGGGCAGGCGATGGTATCGCCCTTGATAATGCCGTCGCCGAGGTTGCCGCCCATATGCCGGCAATAGGCATCGAGCACATTGAGCGTGCCGTCCGCGCTCGCGAAGACGACCAGTTCGGTGCCGAAGATTTCGACGGTGTGCGGTTTGCCGTCGCGGAAGCTGTCGGCAAGGCCGACGCAGTGCCAACCGCGGGCATACCGGGTGGGCGGGGCGCCGGTGTCGATCACGCGCACCTGATCGTCGGTCATTGTTCCTCCACGTTCGTCGGGCTGTCATTTCGATGGTTCGGCGCGCCGATGAGCGCGCAAAGGTGTTGTCTCACTGGTCGGGAGACTGGGTTGATTGTTCGGTCGCTGCGCTCGCTCATGCAGTGGTGAGGCGCTCGAATCCGGAGCGATAGAACAGCAGCGGATCGGCATCGCGGCCCGCGCCGAGTGCGGTGACATGGCCGATGACGATGGTGTGATCGCCGCCGTCGAGCTCCCCGCCGAGCTCGCAATCGATCCATGCGATGGATCCGTCGAGCAGCGGTGAACCGTTGGGGGAGCGGCTCCAGTCGAGACCGTCGAATTTGTCGGGACCGCTGCGTCCGAGCTGTCTGCACACCTGCTCCTGATCGGCGGCGAGCACATTCACGCAGAACTTGCTCGCCGCGCGGATCCGCGGCCACGTGGTGGAGGTCCGCGCCGGGAACAGCGCTACCGCAGGCGGATCCAGCGACAGTGCGGAGAAGGACTGGCAGGCGAACCCGACGGGTTGCGCACCGTCCAGGGCGGTGATCGCGGTGACTCCGGTGGCGAATCGGCCGAGGACGGCCTTGAAGTCGAGCACGACGGCCATGGCGCTCCTAGTTTCTACTAGAAATATTCCGTTTCGCCATGAAGGTAAGCGGCGCGCGCGGTGCGCTGTCAATGACCGGTTCCGGCTACCGAGAAGATCCGTAGCGATCTCCGTAGTTTCCGGGATTCGACGTCGTGCGCCTGACGGCACTGTGATTGGGGACACAAGAAGGTATGCCGAAAACGGACATGCCTAATCGAAATACTTCTAAGCTGTATGGGCTACACAATGGAGGTGCGCCATGACGGTCGAGGTGCTGACCGGTCCGGGATCCGACGAGCTGTTATCGGGTCCGGGGCGTCCGACCGCCCGGCCCGCGCAGCCGCCGGTTTCGATGATCGAGCGAATGACGCTGATCCTAGACGCTTTCGACGGTTCGACGCCGACTCTGACGCTGCTCGGATTGGCCGAGCGAACCGGCCTGCCGCGGTCCACGGTGCACCGCATCCTGGACCAGATGATCCGGCTGCGCTGGTTGGCGCACGCACCCGGCGGCTACCGCCTCGGCCTGCGTCCGCTGGAACTCGGTGGACTCGCCGCCGATCATCATGAGATTCGCGACGCGGTGAGTCCGCTGCTGCACGAGCTGTGTCAGCGGACCGGCATGGTGGGCCACCTCGGCGTGCTCGACGGACGCGAGGTGCTGTACCTGGACAAGGCCGGTGGTCGCTATACCGCCAGCATTCCGACTCGCCTCGGCGGCCGGATGCCCGCGCACAGTACGGCCCTGGGCAAGGCGCTGCTGGCCTCGCTGGAGCCGAGCATTATCGAGACCTCCTACCGAGACCGGTTGCCGCAGTTGACGCCACGCACCATTTGCGACCGGGCGGAGCTGCACCGCGAGTTGACGCGGATCCGGCATCGGCAGGGAATCGCGGTGGACAACGAGGAGTCGGTGACCGGGATCTGCTGCGTCGCGGTGCCGATTCGCGGGCGCGGCGCAGCGGTGGGTGCCCTGTCGCTATCCGGTCAAATCGGCGGGGACCGAACGGCCTTGGATACCGCGCGTTTGGCGCGAGTGCTGGTCGAAGCCGCACACGAGGCGGCCCGCGCCCTCTTCCCCCGTCACGCTCGGTGGCGGTGATTCGAGTCTGCTGCGTGGCGTCGTGGTCGGGGCGAGACGGGGATTGCCGCGCACGGTTTTGCGCGCCACGCATGAATTGACCGGGCAAATTGGTGCGCGTCGTGTGAAGTTGTGCGCCGGGCCTGCCTGCTTCCGAGAAAGCTCAGTGGGGGATGGAGTCGATGATGGCGCGGGCGCCCTGGCGGAGTAGGTCCGCGCCGACGAAGAAGCCGAGGGCGCTCGGGTCCTCCGGGACGCCCCAGTGTTTGGCGTCCAGCCACTGGCTGCCGTCGAGGTTGAAGACCTTGCCGTGCAACGTGAGTCGACCGGTGGGGTCGGTCGTCGCGTGTCCGGCGATCGGGGAGTTGCAGTGGCCTTGCAGTGCGTGCAGCATTGCGCGTTCGGCGTCCGCATGACGATGGGTGGCCGGATCGTCCAGGCGCGCACCGAGATCGAGCAGTTGGGTGTCGTCGGCGCGGCACTGCAGTGCGATCACGCCAGCCCCGATCGGCGGGCACATGGTGTCCAGGTCGAGGGTTTCGGTGATCCGGTGCGCCTGGTCGACGCGGTGCAGACCGGACACGGCCGCGATCAGCACATCGATATGGCCCTCTTCGAGGCGCGCCAATCGGGTGTTGACGTTGCCGCGCAACGGTTTCACCGCAAGATGCGGATAGTGCAGCCGCAGCTGCGCGGTCCGGCGCACCGAGCTTGTGCCGACGACGGTGCCCTCGGGGAGTTCGGCGAGTGGTGCGCCGGTACGGGTGATCACCGCATCGTGCACATCCTCGCGCGGCAGATAACCGGCGAACGCGAGTCCTTCCGGCACCGGAATATCACCGGGAATGTCCTTGAGGCAGTGCACCGCCAGGTCGGCCTCGTCATCGAGCAGTGCCCGATCGATCTCCTTGACGAAGGCGCCCTTACCACCGAGCTTGGACAGATCGCCCATCCAACGATCGCCTGCCGTGGTTACCTTGACCAGCTCGCTCTCGACGCCGAGCCCGGCCAGCAGTCCGGCGACCTGTTCGGCCTGAGCCAAGGCCATCGGGCTGGATCGGGTGCCGATCCGAATAATGCGCGTGCGCGACATGCGGCGAGACTACTCCCGGCGCCCGCGCCCCGATAACCGGGGCGTGTCCTACTGAGCGGGACTTTGCACCCGAAATATGCCTAAGCGGTATAGTCCCATCGTGACCGAAGCGAAGTCTGCGGCGAGCGCCGAAGTCCCCGACCTGCCGACTACGAGTTGGGCCGTGCTCGGCATGCTCTCGCACGCCGATGAACTCTCCGGCTATGACCTGAAGAAATGGGCCGACTGGAGCCTGCAATTCTTCTATTGGAGTCCATCGTTCAGCCAGATCTACGCCGAGCTGAAACGCCTCGAGAAGCACGGTTACGCGACCTCGCGCACCGTGCTGCAGGACGACGGCGTGCGCGGTAAGCGCATGTACGCCATCACCGAGAGTGGTCGCGCGGCCGCGGCGCAGTGGGTGAACCACGCACCCGTGGAGGCGCCGATACTCAAACACAGCGTCATGCTGCGGGTCTGGCTGGGCCATCTCGCCGAACCGGACCGGTTGCGCGAAATTCTCTCCGAGCACATCGGATACGCGGAGCGGATGCGCAAACTGGCCGAGGTCGATGCCGAGGGCGCCGACAAGAACCCGAATTGGGCCTATCCGGGCGCGGTATTGCGCTGGTGCATACGGCATTACGAGGCCGAACGCGATTTCGCCGAGGAACTGCTCGCCGACGTGGACAGACTCGCGACCAAGACCGCTGCGAAGAAGTCCGCGAAGGGTAAAGGACGTCGCGCTTCCTAGTCCCGCTCACTGAGCGGGATGGCGCTTGCTATGACTAATAGTAATACTTCTACTAGTCGTATGCGCACCGAATTCGCACAGCAGCGTTCGCTGGACACGATCGAGACGGCGCTGGCCGCTCTCGCCGCGGGCGGCATGGTCGTGGTCGTAGATGATGAAGATCGGGAGAACGAGGGCGATCTGGTAATCGCCGCCGCACTGGCGACGCCCGAAGCCATCGCCTTCATGGTCCGGCATACAAGCGGCGTGCTGTGCGCGCCGCTGCCCGGCGCAGACCTGGATCGGCTCCAACTGCCACCGATGACACCGATCAACGAGGACCCCAAGGGCACCGCTTACACGGTGTCGGTGGATGCGGCTTCCGGTGTGACGACCGGGATTTCGGCTGCGGACCGCGCCCATACCGTGCGCACGCTGGCGGATCCGCGTACCACTCCGGGCGAGCTGACCAGGCCCGGCCACGTCTTCCCGCTGCGCGCACATCCCAGCGGTGTGCTCGGTCGCGCGGGCCACACCGAGGCCGCCGTCGACCTGACTCGGCTGGCCGGGCTGCGCCCGGCAGGTGTCATCGCCGAGGTCGTGAACGACGACGGCTCGATGGCCCGGCTGCCGCAACTGCTCGACTTCGCCGAAACTCATGGGCTACAGATCATCTCGATCGCCGATCTGATCGCCTACCGCCGCCGCGCCGAACACACCCTGACGAGGGTTGTGGAGACCCGCTTGCCGACCCGGTACGGCGAATTCCGGGTCATCGGCTACTGCGACGAGATCTCCGGAACCGAAACCCTCGCACTGGTTTTCGGTGCGCCCGGCGGCGAGTCCGTGCTGACGAGGCTGCATTCGGAATGCCTCACCGGTGACGCCCTCGGTTCGCTGCGCTGCGACTGCGGCGACCAACTCGACGCCGCATTGCGTGCCGTTGCCGAGGAGGGCAGTGGCGTGGTGGTCTACCTGCGCGGACAAGAGGGCCGGGGCATCGGATTATTGAACAAATTGCGTGCGTACGAATTACAGGATCGCGGCGCCGATACCGTTGAAGCGAATCTCGCACTCGGGTTGCCGGTCGATGCCCGCAGGTATGCGGCGGGTGCGCAGGTATTCGCCGATCTCGGTATCCGGTCGGTGCGGTTGCTCAGCAACAACCCCGCCAAACAGGCGGACCTCGAACAGTATGGGGTCACGGTGGTGCGGCGGCTGCCGCTGCAGGCGACGCCGACCGAACACAACATCCGCTACCTGCGCGCCAAGCGCGACCGGATGGATCATCAACTCTCGGGTGTGGACGCCGAACCGGCAAGGGCCACCTCGTAGTAACGGATCTTTTCCGATCTTCGTCGCCGAATGCTGGCTATTTGCCATGAGATTGCCGACACGTGCATGTTTCACTACGGAGATTTTTCGTTCGAGTCATACGTCGCGGGTCGGCCTGCTTTCCTGATGGGGTCAGGATGGAGAGTCCGCGAGTTGGGTGAGCCGGAAGTCGGGGACAGCGGTGCACCGAATACCGATCCAACAGCAGCACTTCCGCTCCGGGTGGCTGTGGTCGTCCGTCGGCGTAATAGTGACCGCGGTGGCGGTCGCGATCTGGGCCGCGAGACCCGAGCAGCAGTCGTCCTGCGAGGCGACACATGCGGTGCCGGATCCCGGAACCGGCACCTCGCGAATGATGGTGGCCAGCAGTAGTACCGGTATCGCCAACTGGCATACGGTGGACGCGTCGCCACCCACGCGCCCGGGCGAGGCACGGTACTACGCATTCGGCCCCGGCGTCGCGTGTTCATTCACCGGACTGCCGACGAACGGCTTCTACGTGGGCGTCTCTACTCAGGAGTATGGGCTGGCCGATCTGTGCGGTGCGTATCTCGATGTGCACGGCCCGCGCGGCGACGTCCGGGTGCTCATCGCCGACCGCTGCCCGGGATGTGCTCCGGGACAACTGGATTTGAGTACCACGGCCTTCGAACAGATCGCGAATCGGTCCGACGGCGTCGCACAGATCCGCTATACCGTGGTCCGTGATCCGCAGCCCGCACCCGAGCTGATCTACGAGCTGAAGCCCGACTCCTCGGCCTCCTGGCTGGCCATGCTGGTGACCGGATCGGGAAATCCCATCCAGCGCATCGCATTACGGTCCGCGGCGGGCGGCCCGTGGCATGAACTCGACCGCGGCATGGACAACTACTGGACAATCAGCGGCGCCGGGCCAGGACCGTTCTCGGCACAGGTGACCGATGTACACGGGAATCAGGTGAAGATCTCGGGGATCTCCCTGCAGCAGGGCCCGCGATACACCGGAATGCGCCTCTACGCCGAGCCTGCCCCGGAACCGCTGCCCACGCCGATGCCGGAGATCGCGACCACGACACCGCAGCCGCTGTCCCGCGTCGCCGCGACGGGCTGTGCGAACTAACTCGGTTTCGTCGCGATGGCCCGTCCCGCGGCACGGCCGGAGAAAATGCAGCCACCGAGGAAGGTGCCCTCCAGCGCGTTGTAGCCGTGCACGCCGCCGCCGCCGAATCCGGCGACCTCGCCCGCGGCATACAGTCCGGGCAGCGGTGTGCCGTCCGGCCGCATCACCTGCGAATCCAGATTGGTCTGCAGTCCGCCGAGCGTCTTGCGGGTCAAGATATTGAGCCGCACCGCGATCAGCGGCCCGTTCGCCGGATCCAGGATGCGATGCGGTTTGGCCACGCGACCCGCCTTATCGCCGAAGTACTGGCGCGCGTTGTTGATCGCCATCAGCTGCGCGTCCTTGGAGTACTTATTGGCGATATCCCGGTCGCGGGCGACGATCTGTCGCTCCAGCTCGTCGAAGTCCAGCTGCGGGCCGCGCGCGATCTTGTTCATGCCATCGACCAACTCACGCAAGGTATTCGCGACCACGAAGTCGACCCCGTGCTGTTTGAACGCCTCGACCGGACCGGGCGCACCCTTGGCCACCCGGCTCTTGAGGGTGAGCTTGAGATCCTTACCGGTGATATCCGGATTCTGCTCCGAGCCCGAGAGGGCGAACTCCTTCTCGATGATCGACTGGGTGAGTACGAACCAGGAGTAGTCGTAGCCGGTGGCCAGAATCTCCTTCATGGTCGAATTGGTGTCGAAGCCTGGGAAACACGGTGCCGGCAAACGCTTTCCATTGGCGTCGAACCACAGCGAGGACGGACCGGGAATGATCCGGATGGCATGATCGGGCCAGATCGGATTCCAGTTGTTGATGCCCTCGGTGTAGTGCCACATGCGATCGCGATTGACGATGGCGCCGCCCGCTGCCTCGGATATGCCGAGCATCCGCCCGTCCACATGCGCGGGCACACCGGAGATCATGGTCTCCGGTGCCGGACCGAGTCGCTCGGTAGGCCAGTTCCGGCGGATCAGCTCATGATTGTGGCCGATGCCACCGGAGGTGACGATCACCGCCTTGGCGCGAAATTCGAAGTCGCCGACCACATTTCGCGACGAAGCCCGACCGCGTTCCAGATCGGTCGGCTCGAGTACGCTGCCGCGCACGCCGACCACCGCGCCGTCCTCGACGATCAACTCGTCGACCCGATGCCGGAAACTGAAGCCGACCAGTCCGCGACGCTCACCCTCGAGCACCGGCTCCTGGAACACTCGCACCACCTCGGGCCCGGTACCCCAGGTGAGGTGGAAGCGCGGCACCGAATTGCCGTGCCCATCGGCGAAGGCGCCACCGCGCTCGGCCCAACCGACCAGCGGTGTCACCCGTAAACCCAACTCGCGCAAGTAATCCCGCTTCTCAGTGGTCGCGAAGCGCACATAGGCTCGCGCCCACTGGCGGGCCCAGTAGTCCTGGTCCTCGCGATCGAAGCCCGCCGAACCGAACCAATCCTGCAGTGCCAGTTCGTAGGAGTCCTTGATGCCGAGGCGGCGCTGCTCCGGACTGTCCACGAAGAACAGTCCGCCGAGCGACCAAAAGGCCTGGCCGCCGAGGTTATTGCGATTCTCCTGGTCGAGCACATGTACCTTGCGGCCCGCCTTGACCAATTCGTGGGTCGCCACGAGTCCGGCCAGGCCCGCACCGACGACGATGACATCTGCCTCTTGGGTGAATTCGCGGCTCGGGTCGGTCATGATCATCCTTCGGTTTCGGTGCTGTAGGCCAGCACGATGTGGCAGAAAAGGTCGGTGCGTCGGCTGCGCACTGTGCGGCTGCGGGGTTCCATCAGCACCTGAACGGCGGTGCCGTCGTGTGCCGCGACCAGCGCCTGACCCAGTGCGACGGGATCGGCCACCGTCCGGCCGACGCGGGCCAGTGCGTCGACGATCGTCGGCATCAGTGCAGCGACGATCGCTTCCTCACGTCCGGCCATCACCTGCCGCAGGCCGGGAGTGCGCAGCGCGTGTGAGGTGAATTCGGCGGTGATGCGGAACCAGTCCTCGTCGATCGGCACAGCGCGGTCCAAGCGCTCGATCACGGCGCGGATATCGGCGACGCCGTCGAACGAGAAGCCGTCGAGGGTCGCGCGGATACCGGCGATCATGGCGGCCGATCGCTGCTCCCACATGGCAAGAAACAACTCGTCTAGCGAGGTGAAGTTGGAGTAGAAGGCGCCACGGGTGAACCCGGCCCGCTCACAGACCCGTTCCACCGAGGCGCGGCCGAAGCCCTCCTCGGCGAACACCTGGTACGCGGCGGTGAGTAGGCGTTTGCGGGTCTCGGTGCGACGGCGGGTCACCCGGCGCACCGAGACCTCCGTATCGGTGGTCGATGCCAACGCGCACCTCCTCGTGCTCCCGGCCATTTCGATACAGCTATGTATTCAATACAGAAATGTATCAGAAGGGCCGACTCACCTTTGGCGGAACGGGTGAACGAGCGTGGTCGGCGGGGATAATCCGAAGAGACCGTTCTCCCTGTCGGTGAGGAGTGATCGGCATGAATGTGAGTGCGGCGACCACGGGCATGATCGGCTGGCGGGTGCGACGGCCTGGGTCGATCGATGGCGGACCGCTCGACTTCGTCCGCGAGGCGGTGCCCGAACCCCAGGCCGGTGAACTCCTGGTGCGAGTGCTGGCCTGCGGAGTCTGTCGCACCGACCTGCATGTTGCCGAAGGGGATCTGCCGGTGCATCGGCCCGGTGTGGTGCCGGGGCATGAGGTGGTGGGGGAGGTGGTAGCGCAAGGGTTGGGATCGGCTGGGGCACCGGACTCTTCGGCACCCGAGTTCGCGGTCGGTGATCGCGTCGGCATCGCCTGGTTGCGCCACACCTGCGGCAGCTGCCGGTACTGTCTGCGCGGCGCGGAGAATCTCTGCCCGAATTCGGAGTACACCGGCTGGGACGCGGACGGCGGCTACGCCGAATATGCCACTGTCCCAGCGGCTTACGCCCACCGGCTGCCCGATGGATACAGCGATATGGAAACCGCGCCGCTGCTGTGCGCCGGGATCATCGGCTATCGGGCGCTGCAGCGTGCCGATCTGCCAACGGGTGGACGGCTCGGGATCTACGGCTTCGGCGGCAGCGCGCACATCGCCGCGCAGGTGGCGCTCGCGCGCGGTGCCGAGGTGCATGTAATGACCAGGGATCCGGCCGCGCGCGAGTTGGCCGCGGACCTCGGCGCCGCCTCGGTGCAGGGTGCGGCGGATCGGCCTCCGGTGCAATTGGATTCGGCGATCTTGTTCGCGCCGATCGGCGAGCTGGTGCTACCCGCGCTGGAAGCGCTCGATCGCGGCGGCGTCCTCGCCATCGCGGGCATCCATCTCAGCGATATCCCGGTACTGAACTACCAGCGGCATCTGTTCCAGGAGCGCGAGATTCGCTCGGTGACTGCCAATACCCGCGCCGACGCGCGCGAATTCCTCGCGCTGGCGGGCGAACACCGTATACATGTGACCACAACGGGGTACTCCCTCGGTACGGCAGGTCGAGCCCTCGCGGATCTCGCACACGGACGTTTCACCGGCGCAGCGGTTCTCATCCCGTAGGCGCCCGAATCGTCGTGCGCTGGACCGGATTCCAGGACACGATTCAGCGCTGAACCGGTCTCGCTTCAGCTGAGTTGCTTGACGCAACTCTCTACCTTCCCTACCTTCGCGAATGTAGCCGAGTGACACTTGTCGCTGACAAGCGTCACTCGGCTTCTCACAACGGCGTGAGAGGTGATCACGATGGAAATCCGGAAGGTAAGAAAATTCGAGAAGTGGCGGCTGGCACCGGTATTCGCTGTGCTATTGCTCGTCGCTACGGCGGGGGTGGTGACCAGCATCGGCGCGCAGGCACGGGCGGACTGTGCCGCGGTCGATGTGGTGGTCGCCAGAGGCACCGGGGAACCCGGCTGGCTCGGCTCCGTCGTCGGCGACCCGCTGTATGACACGCTGCTCCAAGCACTTCCGGTGAGCAGCAGCGCTTACCGGGTGGACTATCCCGCGGACCTGCTCGACCCCACTTCGCTCAGCCGCGGCACCCAGGACATGACCGACCATGTCATTCGGCAGTCGCAAATGTGCCCGGATCAGCAGTTCATCCTGGTCGGCTACTCGCAGGGCGCGGCCGTAGTACACGGTGTCGTCGGCACCGGCATCGTGACCGCGCTGCCCGGGATCTACGTGCTCCCCGGCGATCTCGAATGGAAGGTGTCCGCAGTTCTGCTGTTCGGTGATCCCCTCCGCCTGATCGGCTGGGGGGTCCCCGGCAACTACGCCTGGAAGACCGCCGATTACTGCACCGGCGGTGATCCGATCTGTGGTGGCGGCATCGACCCGAGCCAGCACACGAACTACGGCTGGGCGTTCTGGCCGGCCGCGGATTTCGCGGCGGGCCGGGTGTAACCGGGAAATCCGCGCGGCGGGGTCGAGCACCGACCCCGCCGCCGGTGTGTTCGCACGAGATTCATGCCGATGGCACCCGGGCGTGGGACAGTCTGAATATGACAGCGCAGCGTCGCATCGGCATGATCATTGCGGGACTCATGAGCATCGCCCTGGTTGCGGGCTGCGGTAGCGCATCCGACAGCGGTCGACCGACCGCCTCGACGGCGCCGGGAGTGATCCCGCTCATCTCGACCGACGATCTGCGCGGCGCGCAGACGGATGAGGTACATCTGTTCGGGCTCAACGATTTACACGGCAATCTGCAGCCACCCGCGGGTTCCACCGGCAAGATCGCCGGATACGACGCGGGCGGCGCCGCCTACCTCGCCACCCATCTGGCACGGTTGAAGAAGGCGTATCCGGCCAGTGCCGTGGTGTCCGCCGGGGACAATATCGGCGCGAGCCCCCTGGTCTCCGGACTCTTCCACGACGAGCCGACCATTACCTTCTTGAATTCGATCGGACTGGCCGCTTCCTCGGTGGGCAATCACGAGTTCGATAACGGCGTCATCGAATTGGCGCGACTACAGCAGGGTGGGTGCTCGCCCGCCGGATGCTCGCCCGGCACGCCGTTCACCGGTGCGAAGTTCCCGTTCCTGGCCGCCAATGTCACCGATGCGGGCGGTAAATTGCCGCCGACGCTGCGGCCGTGGACGATACTCGAGCTCGGCGGACACAAGATCGGTGTCATCGGCACGGTGACACCCGAGACAGCGAGCATTGTTTTCCCGGAAGGCATTCGGGGCTACACCTTCGGCGATGAGGTCGCGGCGATCAATCGCTATGTCCCCGAGGTGAAGTCGGCGGGCGCGCAGACCGTGGTGGCGCTGCTACACGACGGCGGGGTGCAGCAGCCGGCCCAGAATGCGGTGGTCGACTACAACGGTTGCGCGAACATCTCCGCCGAGGTCACCGCCTTGGCGACGGGTGTCGATCCCGCGGTGCGGGTGCTGTTCACCGGACATTCGCACCAGCCGTATGTCTGCACCATCGACGGCAAGGTGGTCACCCAGGCCGCCTCCTACGGTCGGCTGATCACCGATGTCGCCCTGCGCTTCGGCGCCGACGGTGTGCAGGCATCGGCGGTCAACCGGGTGGTCACCAGGGAGGTCACGCCGGACGCGGCCACCACCTCGCTGATCGACTTCTATGCCGCGCAGGCCGAGCCACGCGCGCAGCGGCCGGTCGGCATCGCGGCGGCGTCGCTGCCGCACGAACCGGCGGGCTCCGGTGAATCGCCGCTCGGTGATGTCATTGCCGACTCGATGCTCTCGGTCACCGCGGTGGCGCCCGCTGCGGCGGTCGCGGCCTTCATGAATCCGGGCGGTGTGCGCACCGACCTGAAGGCCGGTCGGATCAGCTATGGCGATATCTACAGCGTGCAGCCGTTCGGCAATCAGGTCGTCACCCTCACCATGACCGGCAGTCAGATCCTGCGCCTGCTCGAACAGCAATGGAGCAATGGCAAGGCGACCGTGCTCTCACCAGCCGGGCTGACCTATACCTACGTCGAGTCGAGTCCGAAGGGTAGCAAGGTCGTCGCCGACAGCGTGCGCATCGGCGGCCAACCCCTCAACCCGGTCGCCACCTACCGCATCACCACCAACAGCTTCCTGGCTTCGGGCGGTGACGGTTTCACGGTCTTCACCGAGGGTGCCGACAAGACGGTCGGGCCCATCGATCTTGATGCTTTCGAGACCTATCTGAAGGGGCGCCCACCGCTGGAATCCCCGTCCGCCCGCACCGAGAAGCGCTGAGCCGGTGCGCAAACGCGGTGTCCTGATTAAGGTTTCGCGTTCGAGCATTATCTGAAAACTGTTGTAACACACAATATTAGCGGCACCCATTGGTGACCATTCACACATCGCTCTGGGCTGCCGTTCGCTTGCCCGCAACTAGCTGCGCCCATTAAAGTTACCGACCAGTAGGGCAATGGTGTTCCCTGCTTTGGCTCAGCAACTACTTGGCTGTAAGCCGAATCAATGATGTCCGCATTCACTGCTGCATGTCGGGCGCGCTTGTGTGACAACTCAATTCGAGTGCGACAGCAGGAGGAAATGCGATGACGACTTTCATCGTGACGGGTGGAACCGGATTCTTGGGCCGACGGGTGGTTCAGGAACTCCTGGCAGCCGATTCCGAAGCCATTGTGCATGTGCTGGTTCGCACCGCATCGGTGGCGAAATTCAGTGAACTCACCGCGGGCTGGGAGGGTGGCGCACGCGCCTTTCCGATGCTCGGTGATCTGACCGCCGAAGGCCTCGGTCTGATCGAGGACGCACCCAAGGCCGACCATGTGATCCACCTCGGTGCGGTCTACGACATGACCGCCGACGAGCAGACCGCGCACGCGGCCAATGTCGCTGGCACTCGCTCGGTGCTGGAGCTGGCCCGCGAATTGGGCGCGGTGCTGCACCACGTCTCCTCGGTGGCCGTCGCCGGTGACCACAAGGGCAAATTCTTCGAGGAGGATTTCGACCTGGGGCAGCAGCTGACTTCGCCGTACCACCGGACCAAATTCGCCGCGGAGAAGCTGGTCCGCGAATCCAAAGGGGTGCGCTGGCGGGTGTACCGGCCCGCGATCGTGGTCGGCGATTCGCGTACCGGTGAGATGGACAAGATCGATGGTCCGTACTACTTCTTCCCGGCCATCTCGCGCCTGGGCGCGCTGCCTGCCGAACTGCCGATGCTGCTGCCGGATCTCGGCGCGACCAATATCGTGCCGGTCGACTATGTGGCAGGTGCGATGGTCGAGCTGGTGCGCCGCAAGGGTCTCGACGGGCGCACATTCCACCTGGTCAACCCGGAACCGCAGCCGTTCGGCGAGATCTATGGTGCGCTCGCGGCCGCCGCGGGTGCGCCGACCGGAATCGGCACGGTGCCCGGCAGCGGGTTCGCGCTGAACGGTCTCGCCCACCTCCCGGGTGTCTCCACCGTTCGCGATTTCCTGTTGGAGCAGTTGGGAATTCCGGCCGAGGTCGCACCGCACACCTCGTTCGCCGCGGAATTCGTCTCCGACTCCACCCGGGCGCAGCTGCGCGGGACGGGTCTGGCGGTGCCGTCGTTCGACAGCTACGCCGAGCGCCTGTGGCGGTACTGGGCCGAGAACCTGGACCCGAACCGGGGTCGGCCCGGCGATAGCGGCGACCCGCTGGACGGCCGCGTCGTACTGATCACCGGGGCTTCCTCCGGTATCGGACTGGCCACCGCCCATGCCGTCGCGCAGCGCGGTGCGATCGTGCTGATGGTGGCGCGCGGTGTGGACGATTTGCAAGCCGCGGCGGAGTCGGTGCGGGCCGAAGGTGGTGTCGCTCATGCCTATCCGTGCGATATCACCGATTCCGACGGAGTCGAAGATTTGGTCGCCGCGGTGCTCGCCGATCACGGTCATGTCGATTATCTGGTGAACAATGCGGGACGGTCGATCCGTCGTTCGGTGGTCAATTCCACCGACCGCATGCACGATTTCGAGCGGACCATGGCGGTAAATTACTTCGGCGCGGTGCGACTCATTCTCGCACTGCTGCCATCGATGCGGGCACGGCGTTTCGGACATATCGTGAACATCTCCTCGATCGCCGTGCAGACCAAGGTGCCGCGCTTCGCGGCATATGTGGCGAGTAAATCCGCGCTGGACAACTTCAGCGAGATTGCTGCGGTCGAAAATCGGGATGCGGGAATCACTTTCACCTCGGTACGCATGCCATTGGTGCGCACCCCGATGATCGCGCCGACCGATCTCTACCGCTCGCTTCCGGTGCCGGATCCCGACCGCGCCGCCGGCATCGTGGTGCGCGCCATCGAGGATCGCCCGCACCGCATCGACACACCGGTCGGCACCTTCGCCCAGGCGGTCGAACTGCTGATGCCGTCGGTCAAGCGGACGATCATGCACCAGGGGTTCCGCTGGTTCGGTGAATCGCATGCGGCACAGGGGAAGCAGACCGTGGCGTCCGACGCGGTCGAGGAGGCGCAGGCGGATCAGGACTCCGGTCGCACCGCGCTGTCCTATCTCGCGCCTGTGGTCCTGCCGCTGATGGCATTGCCCAGCCCGGCCGCGCGGGTCACCCGGGTAATCCCCGGCCTGCACTGGTGATGGATCCCATGATGGGCTGACCCCCGCACCGACCTGGCTGCCGCGACTGTGGGACGTTCGGCCCTGGTGTGGACGATCGGTGTTTCGTATTCTTGCGGTGCCGACCCGCCGTATTTCCCGCGGCGTAGTTGCGGTCCAGTGCCGGGGTCGTGACGAATCCTTGGACAAGGGGACCGTCGACCTCATGGCGGGGATAACGGTCGTGAGAGTTCGTAGGAATGGTGTGGGGCAGTTCGATCAATTGACCGACGAATTTTTGTCGGCCCTCGAGTTTCTGACGAAGCTGTCGGCCGAAGGCGGTGGGATGACCGCCCTGTGCGGCGCCTGTGTGCGGGTGCTGCCGGTGCAGCGTGCCGCGATCCTGATCCAGGAGCGCGAAGCCGGGCTGCAGCTGTGGGCCACAAGTGATTCGGTGGCGGCGCGGGTGGAGGCGGTGCAGGTCACCGCGGGGCAGGGGCCGGCCGTGGACGCCGTCGTCGCCGGTGTACCGGTGCTGGTGGCCGATCTGGCCGAAACCGATGTGCGGTGGCCGGGTTTCGCCGATGAGTTGAACCGGGTCGCGGTGGCGGGTTCGATGGTCGCGGTGCCCTTGCAGTTGGGTGTGGTGCGGTTCGGCGTGCTCGATCTGTATCGGGCCGAACCGGGCAAGCCGGAACCGTATGTGATTTCGGCGGGACTGCATATCGCCGATCTGGTCATCGCGCAGTTGGTGGCCGGATCGGCGAAATCCGCGCATGCCGCCGCGCAATGGTGGGATCAGCCGCTGACCAGTCGCACGATCCACCAGGCGGCCGGAATCGTGCTCGCGCAGTTGGATATCGGGGCTCCCGACGCCTATGCGCGGCTGCGCGCCTATGCCTTCGCGCACGGGTTGTCGCTGGCCGAGGTCGCGGTGCTGGTCGTGGAAAATCGTATCCGCTTCGATACCTGACTCACTCCGCCGCATCGGCACGCAGATCGATCCGCCCCTCGACGATGTCACCGGCGATATCGGTGAGCCGCCGTCCGGTGGCGCGGGCGTATTCGCGCATGATTTGGAATGCGCGATCCATATCCTGGTCGCCGCGCTCGGCGAGCACACCCTTGGCCTGCTCAATGGCTACGCGCGTGTTCAGCGCGGTCGGCAACTGCGCCTGGATCGTCGCGTCCTGCGCGCGCAGCACGTGCTGCGCGATGCCGATGGCCGCGATATCGGCGAGGATCTGCCCGATGCGCAGATCCAGCTGTCCGAGCGCGGCTGCCGAGCCTGCAAGTCCGGTGAGCGCACCGATGCTGTCGCGGTGCAGCCGCAGCGGCACGGCATAGGTGCACAGATATCCCGCGGCCGCTGCCGCATGTGCGAACTCCGGCCACAGCGCCCCGTCGGCACGCAGATCGGGAGCCGATACGGCGGTCCTGCTCCGATAGGCATCCAGGCTCGGCCCCTCGTGCTGTAACAAACCGAGCAGTCGGGCCGACTCGTTTGTTGAGGCCAGTACCTGTAGCTCACCACGTTGGTCGGCTAGCAACAATCCGGCATCAGTCGCGCCAGTGACTTCGGTACAGGCCTCCAGTAGCTGCTGACATAGTTCGACAACGTCGAAATCGCTAGCCAGCGAGTCGACCGCGCGCACAAGTGATCGTAATAACTGGATCGAATCCGGCAGCGGCTCGGATGATCGGTCGCGCTGCCGATCGTCGAACGGAGGCACCATTGCAGTCTCCCGGTCGCGGTGATTGCTATCGCCGCAATGCGGCACATTTTGACGGCGAGCATTCAGCGAAAATAAGCCTCACCGGGTACATCTTTGTGGCACGGTCAGGTCGAGTCTGTCGTCCATCGTGGCATCCGAATAGTAGTCATGTCGACCACTATCGGATGGCGGCCAACGGAATCCGATGAGTAGCTGGACAATTCAAAGGAGCAAGGTGGTGTCGAAATTGTGGTGTGCGACTTCGCTTAGCCATACCATGGGAATGTCAGCAAGTGCGGCGCGGGACTTGAGGGGACGACCGACTTTCGCGCGTGCGGGGTGATGCGAGTGTCTGACAATGAGGTGCTGGTGGCCGCGGCAGCGCGGCTGGCCGAGCTGCTACCTGCGATCGGCGACACAGCAGAGATGGTGCGCCAACTGATGAACAGCGCGATTGTCGCGCTCGACTTGGTCGGCTGCACCGTCATGCTGATGCCGGACGAGGCGCTCACGCCCGATGAGCGCTCCCGGATGGCCGCCGCGGCTCCGGAGGAGCTGACGGCCATGGAACTCTGTCAGCATCGCAGTGAACGGGGTCCGAGCGTGGACGCGTTCCGGTCCGGCAAACCCATCGCGATCGACGATATCGGTCGATATGGCGAGCGCTGGCCGGAGTTCGCCGCCGAGGCGGTCCGGCACGGGCTGTCCTCGCTGGCCGAGATTCCGATGCGGGTCGGTGAGACCACGGTCGGCGCGCTGGGCCTGTACGGTCCGAGCCCACGGGTCTGGACCGATCAGGATCTTTCGGTGGGCGGACTGTTGGCGAGCATGGCGACCGGCCACATCGTCAATTCCAACGTGCTGCGCGAGCAGCAGCGTTTGACCGCGCAGCTGCAACATGCGCTGGATTCGCGGATCGTCATCGAACAGGCCAAGGGTGTTATCGCCAATGCCAGGCGCACCACGCCGGAGGTGGCGTTCGAACTGATCCGCACGCATGCACGCAAGAATCGGGTCGCGGTACATGCGGTGGCGAAGGGGATCGTCGAACTCGGCCTGCGGGTCTGAGTAAATCCATTACCGCGCGAAAGTACATGATCATTTGCGCGCGGCGCGGTAATGTGAAAGTTGGACTATCGGCCCCTGTCCCCGGCCGGATTCCGTTCTCCGCCAGTGCCGTCCATGCCCTCGACGGTCCGCTTCGACGCAGCTTCATACGTCCAAATCAACCTGCTTGTCGCATCACTTGTTTGTCTGGGGGCAATCGTGATCCTGCTCGTTTCATCTCGGTCCGAACGCATTCCACATCGGCCCGAACGAATTCCAACCACGCTGCGGCCCGTTCCGTGTCAGTTTCGTGATCCGATTGATATCGAATCCCATGATGTCGATGCCGAATTGGTACATCGCATAGCCGACGGCGATCAAGATGCGTTCGCGCAGTTCTATCGCCGCACCCGCGGTCTGGTCTACCAGCGCGTGCTGGCGATCGTCCGTGACCGTGGGTACGCCGAAGAGACCTGTCACGACGTCTACCTCGAGGTGTGGCGCTGCGCGATCCGGTTCGACGAGCACCGCGGTTCGGTGCTCACGTGGCTGCGCATGCTGGCCCATCGTCAGGCCGTGGACCGGGTCCGGCACGAACGCGCCACCGTGGACCACAATCACTCCTGGGGCAGTCGCGATTATCAGCCTCCCACCGATGTGGTGGCCGAGGAGGCGGTGCGTCACGACGAGAGGGACGCCCTGCGCCGCAGCCTCACCCATCTGACCGAACTCCAGCACGAATCCATCGCGCTCGCGTACTACTCCGGACTCAGCTATCCCGAGGTGGCGGCGCGTCTCGGCGTCGGTCTCCCCACGGTCAAATCCCGGATCCGGGCCGGACTCGAACACCTGAAGACCGACCTGTCCGAACCCCTCGACTAGCGCCTGGTCGGACCGCCCGTGCCGACGGTGGACGACGCCGTGCACGTCGGTACCCATCATGATCGAATCCTGCAGATGACCATCGCTGGCGATGGTCCAGGGCTGATCATGTGTTTGCCCGAGCGTCGGCAGGTCTGCGCGGGTCGGTCCACCTCGGCGGTGTCGCCGCGAGCCGGCAGCGTCCAACTGCCGCCGTCCTCGGTGCGTGCGGTGAGCCGATTGTCGTGGTCCGCGGATCGACCGAGCACGACGCGATCCAGCAGCTCCCGCAGAACGGGTCGAGATCAACCCCGTGCGGGGCGAATGACCAGGCTGTTGTCGGTCAGCCGAGGTCGAACAGATTGGGCTGACCGGCCTTATAGCGAGCGGCATCCATTCGCCGGAACGGTTCGAAAGCGGGAATCGAATCGCGCGTGAAGAGTTGGACGCGAGCGGCGGGGGAGTCGGATGCGTCGAGGAGTGCGTTCACCGCGGTGCGACCCGCCTCGTTCGCGCCCTCCATGGTCGCCAGATCGAAGTTGGTCCGCACGTAGTCGGCGGCCAGGAACAGGTTCGGGATCTGCGTGTGCGCGGTCGGTCGATCGGCCCACGATCCGATCGTATTCACAAGCAGCGGTTCGTCATTCGTATTCTGCCCGTCCGCCCATTCGACGCCCGGATCGAGCATCCACTCGCCGACGATGCCGTCCTTCAACTGGATTCGGCCGTCGTCGTTGAGCGCGGCGGTCATCTGCGCCCAGGTCTCCTGGTAGATCTCGTCGCGGGTGCATTCCTTGGCGGTCTTGCCGAAAAGAATGCCCGGGGTATCCCAGTCGGCGATATCGATGGTGAGGCCGTCGACGATCGATCCGTCACCGTATTTCGCGGCGTAATCCACATCCCAGAACGCGCGCTGGGTATAGGAGGTCAGCCGCCACGGTGCGTCGAGGTAGATGTTGTATCCCTTGCCGAGATCCAGCTTTTCGGTGACGAACATCTGCATGCCGTTCATCCAGTCGACGGTTAGCGCATCCATTCGACCGAGCGCCGGATCCAGCTCGCGGATCTCCGGTGACCACAGCCGTCGCGCGCGGTCGGTCGGCACCGCGCAGACATACCAATCCGCGTCGAACACCTCGCTGCTGCCATTGGGGCGCCGAATGCGCGCACCGCCGATGCGACCGTCGGCCACCACGAATTCCTCTAGCGCGTGGCCGGGCCGCAATTGCACACCCATGCCCTCGAGCAGCCCGATCCACGGATCCAGCCAGGCCTCATTGGTTGGTCCGTTGAGCACCTCGTAGACCTTCGGGCCGCCGGTCAGTTCCTGCAGCAGCGCGATGAAGAAGCCCTCCATCATATTGCCCATGGTCCTGGTGCTGGCCACATATTCCTTGGCGGCTACCAGAGCTCGGGTCAGGCCGGTGGCGGCCAGCGCCTGGAACTGTGCGGATCTGCTTGCCGCGCCGACATAATCCCACCAGCTGACATGCTCCCACTGGCCGAAGCGACGCTCCTCGCTCGAGGTCAGATACGTGACCACCCGTCCGGCCATATACATGGCCTCCGGCAGTGGAACGAGATTGTTCTTCATGAACACCTCGACCAGGATGCGCTGCAATCCTTCCGGTGTGAGCGCCTGGGTGGGGTCGAAATAGAACCCGAACATCAGCGGGAAGCCGTCGGGCAGATCGCCCGAGCGCGGATAGCGTGGATCGCTCACCGAGAATGGAATCAGGTTGTCGTACACCGACTTTCGGGTGCCCGGCAGTGGAATGCGACGCATCGTGTCGTGCACATGGCGATAGAACGAGGTGAAACCGCGCGCGCCGTGCTCGCCCGGCAGTGGTGCGCGGCCGCCGATCCCGGTGCCCGGCAGCGGAATCGTGCGGGATTTGCCGCCGAGTTCCTTGCGATCGAAAACGGTTACCGCGTAGCCGCGTTCGGCGAGTTCATGCGCTGCGGTAAGCCCACCGATGCCCGCGCCGAGCACCGCGACGGTATTGCGCGCCGGGCTATTTCGGCGTCGCGGCGTCGGCTGGGCCGCCGCGATTCCGGTCGGTGTCGCCCATCCCGCGGTGCTCGTCACCGCAGCCGCGCCACGTAGCAGCGAGCGTCTGCTGAGCTGGTTGTCCCGATGCTGAGTTGTCATTGCACGACCCCTAAATCTGACTATTTCGATCGTCATATTTATCAGATCGCCGGTCGGGATGGGAGACAATGCAAAGATGACGATGCAGCGGCGCCCGGTGCGGACCTATGGCGGTATCGGCGCGGAGGACCGAGTCGCGGCGCGGCGCGGCAAACTCCTGGACGCCGGGCTGGAGCTGTTCGGTACGCGCGGCTACTCGGCGACCGGCGTCAAGGATCTGTGTCGTGCGGCCGGATTGACCGACCGGTACTTCTACGAATCGTTCGCCGGAACAAAGGAGCTGTTCGCGGCGGTATTCGACCACGTCATCGATGAGTTGTTCGCATCCGTGGCCGCGGCGGTCGGGGCGAGCGAGCCGCGTGGGACGCGCAAACTGCGGGCCGGTATCGGCACGTATCTCACCGCATTGGCCGAGGATCCGCGCAAACTGCGCATCGTTTTCGTCGAACCCACCGCTGCCGGTGCCGAATATCGAATGCGCGAGGCACTGTGGCGCTTCGCCCGATTGGTCGCGGCCACGGCCACCGAGGCGCTGCCGGACGTTCAGCCGCCCGCGGAAATCATCGATATCTTCGCGCTGTCGGTGGTCGGGACGTTGGAGCGGGTGATCGTGGAGAAGCAGGGCGGTCGGTTGGACGTGCCGATGGACAATCTGATCGACTATTGCGCAGCCTTCGCCGCGGCGTCGTTGCGTGCGGTCCACAGCGGCCAGATCGCCGAGCGGACAACGGATTAGCCAGCTGGCCCGCCGCGGATCATGTACAGGTCAGCGTCGAAGCCCAGGAGATTGTCGGGCGGGTGGTGCGCACCCGCGCCACGGAATTGGACGCCGGGCTGGTGCCACTGATCATCTCCGAATACGCCTCCGAGGAACGGCTTTCGACGTTGCCGCTACTGGCGGGGTGGACAAGGTGCTACCGCCGGTCGGCCGCGGTGGCACGCCAGTGGATGTGTTCCGGCAGGTCGGGCGGTGTCGCGTATTGGTCACCAGTGCCTATCATCTGGCGGTTTTCGCACTGTCGCAGGGAATTCCGGCCGTCGGCATCACCGCCTCGGAGTATTACGACGACAATTCCACGGCCTGGCACAGATGTTCAGGAGCGGACTGCGCGTGGTGCATCTGAACGATCCCGAACTGGAACAGGAATTGACCATGGCGCTGGACGAGCTGTGGCAGGATGCACCTGCGCTCCTGGATCCGCTGCAGCGGCGAGCCGTCGAACAGATCGATGCCGGCCGGAGTGGTTTGGCGCGGTATTCGGATTGGTGGAAAACGGACCGCTTCGGCCGGTCCCACGATCAGGGGGATGATTGCCGTGACGCTGTCGGTCTACGTTCCGGCCTATCGCTTCCAGCGCCGCATCGCCAATGACTACCCGGACCTGGTTCACCGCGGCGATGTGCTGGCCGGTGATGCCCGCCTGGCCGAGCCCGCATTGCACCGCCTGCGCGTGCGCAGGGTAGCCACTGTCCGCAACCGCTCGGATTTGCTGGTCTGACAGCTGAACCGGCGGTTTCGCCGAGCTGCCGATGTGGTGAATCCCGAATCGGGAACCTAAAGAGACTGTTAACTAATCCGTTGCGGGTGCGCGCCGCGCGGCGAGTCGAAGTAGACAGGTGCTGGGGACTCGCGGCAGGAAGCGTTGGTGTGGATGGTTATTGATCATGTGTCGCGGGGCACGTTGCTAACGAGCACACTTCCGGACGAGCGCGGGCGGTTCGGCGAGTTCGGCGGCAGATATGTTCCCGAGGGTCTGATGGCGGCGCTGCTGGAGTTGGAACAGACCTATGCGCTGGCGCGGGCCGATGCCGGATTCCACGACGAACTACGCGAATTGTTGCGGAGCCGGGTCGGCCGTCCCACGCTGCTACATCAGGTGCCGCGCTTTGCCGAGTTGCTCGCGGTTCCCGGCGTACGGGTGTATCTGAAACGCGAGGATATGGCCCATACCGGTGCACACAAGATCAATAACGCACTGGGCCAGGGATTGCTGGCCAAGCGGATGGGAAAGACCCGGATCATCGCCGAGACCGGCGCCGGTCAGCACGGCGTCGCGGTGGCGACCGTTTGCGCGATGCTCGGCATGACGTGTGTCATCTATATGGGCGCGCACGATATGCGCCGCCAGGCCTCCAATGTCATGCGGATGACGCTGCTCGGCGCGCAGGTGCGTTCGGTGGAGACCGGCAGCCGCAGGCTCAAGGAGGCCATCAGCGAATCGGTCCGGGATTGGGTGTCGAATCTGGACACCACGCACTACCTGTTCGGCACCTCGGCGGGTCCTGCACCGTATCCGATGATCGTGCGCGATCTGCAAACCGTCATCGGCCGCGAGACTCGATTGCAGATCCTGAAATCCGAAGGCCGACTGCCGGATTATCTCGTGGCGTGTGTCGGCGGCGGCAGCAATGCCATCGGCTTGTTCCACCCCTTCGTCGATGAACCGGAGGTCCAGTTGATCGGTGTCGAGGCGGCGGGCCTCGGCGTCGAAACGGGTGATCACGCCGCCACCCTCAGTGCGGGCAGTCCCGGCGAAATGGACGGCGCCTACAGCTATCTGCTGCAGGACGACGACGGACAGGTCACGCCGACCCACAGCATCGCCGCCGGGCTCGACTATCCGGGCGTGGGCCCGGAACTCAGCTATCTCAAGGACATCGGTCGCGTCACCTACCGCACCGCCACCGACGCGGTGGCCCTGCGAGGTCTGCACGCCCTCACTCGAACCGAAGGCATCATTCCCGCCCTCGAATCCGCCCACGCCGTCGGCTATCTCCTCGAGCTGGCCGAGTGCGGTGAGCTCCCCGCCGATTCGATCGTGGTACTCGGTCTTTCCGGTCGCGGCGATAAGGATCTCGCCATCGCGGCGGAGGGGCTGGCCGGGTAGACAGTTCGCGGATCGGCTCCGCGATGCCAGGATGACCGAATGACAAACGGGGTGAACCGGATTGCCGAGCATACCGTCCAGCTGATGATGGATTACGGCCAGTTCTGCATAGACGGCGGTTTCGGCGATCCGGACAGCGAACTCGACCTACTCGATCAGGCATGTGCGCAGCGGCCGTGCGCGGGCGACGGCACCGCTCTGCTCGTGCTGAGTCCGCATCAGAACAACTTCGAGATGTCGATAACGGTGCAGGTGTGGGATGGCAGGCCGCCGAACGATCGCGACGACTGGCAGCAAGTTTGCGAGGGTAGGTTGAGCGTGGATTCCGATGGGACGCTGACTATCTCGTCGCCGCCGGGTACCTGGGCCGATCCGTGTCCGGTGCCGCCCGGTGATTATCTGATCGAAGTCAGCGGTCGCGGATTCGTGAGCTACGGATGGCCGGGGACCACGACGCCCGGTGATATCTGGCGGATTCGGTTGTGGCCCGACGACGGTGGTGATCTCCTGCCGCACCGGCAGTGGGATATGCCCGGCTACGGCATCCCGGAAGATGTGCCGATTTCCGAGCGAAACGCGGCGGAAGATTTCGTGGATGAGCAGTGGGTTCTCCTCATGGACTCCACGGGTTCGCGACGCATCCCGGCCGCTGACCTCGAGGCGGAGATGGCGCGCACGGAATGGAATGGCGAACCGATAGCGGAACTGAGCGAACACTTTTCGGCCGCGGAACTAGCGCGGTTCGACCGCCCGCTCGCCGAGGCGATCGCCGTCATGGATGAGCCGACCTTGCGGCGGCTGGCTCGACGGTGCGCGGTCAAGGCCTGCGAGTTGGCGGGTATCGCCGAAAGAGCTTGGGTGGCACCGGCATTGACGGCATTGAACGAGGGGCGACCGTTGCCCCCGCCATTCGATGACATGGCAACCGCCTTCGCGCGTCTGGATGAGGAGGAGTTCGGACCTGCCGAGGACAGGTCGCGCCAACTTGTCGCAACCCTCGGCGCGTCCAGGCGTTCGCAGACGAGTCCCTTCGATATCGGTCCCGTGCATCGCCCCCACTTCGCATTGAGCGTCATCGAGCACGCGATGGATCCGGACGCGTTGACCGCGGCGATAGAAGCGCTGCATACCGCCGCGGTCACCTTCGGTGCCGATGCCCCGGTGTTATTCGCCGAAATCGGTAGTGAGTTCGGCTCGGCCGGCTGACCGAAGCAGGGCCAGCTCCTCGGCGAGGATCTTGACCGTGTCGCGAATCTGGTCCTCGGTGTGACAGGCAGTAACGAAGAAGCGCAGGCGGGCAAGATTTTCCGGGACCGCTGGGTAGAGGATCGGGTTGACATTGATGCCGCGGCGCAACAGCGCGTTCGACAGTGTCAACGTCTGCATCGAGTCGCCGATGATGCACGGGATAATCGGGGTATCCGCGCTGTCGCCGGTGTCGATACCGGCATCGTGAGCGAGCCGCAGGAACAGTTGTGCGTTGTGCCGCAGGCGATTCAGCGGAGCCCGATCGGCGCGCAGCTGGCGGATCGCCGCCACCGACGCGGCCGCATTCATCGGGGTCATGCCGACGCTATAGACGAATCCCGGCGTGGTGTATTTGAGGAAGCGGATCAGTTCGGCGCTGCCCGCCACATAGCCGCCGCAGCCAGCCAGCGCCTTCGACATTGTGCCGGACCACAATTCCACGTCGTCGCGATCGACGCCGAAGTATTCGCCGATACCGCCACCACCAGCGCCGAGCACACCGATGCTATGGGCCTCATCGATCATCAACAGCGCCCGGTGCTTCCGCTTGACCTCGATGATCGCGGGCAGATCCGGAATATCGCCGTCCTGGCTGTAGACGCCCTCGATGAGAATCAGCACACGGCGGTACTGGTGCCGGATCTCGGTGAGCAGCCGGTCGAGCGCCGCGTGGTCGTTGTGCGGGAACGGCCGCCGCGTCGCGCCGGAGAGTTTGCAGCCCTGCAGGATGCTGTCGTGCGCGAGGCTGTCGTGGATCACCAGATCCTGCGGTCCGACGATATGTCCGATGATCGTGACATTCGTCGAATGGCCGCCGACGAGTGCGATCGCATCCTCGGTGCCGAGCAAACCGGCGAGTTCGGCCTCGAGCTCGCGGTGCACCGGCTTCTCGCCGGAGAGCACGCGGCTGGCCGAACACGAACTGCCATAGCGGGCGACCGAATCCTGCACGGCCGTCACGACCGCCGGATGACCGGACAGGCCCAGGTAGTTATAGCTGGAGAAATTGAGCACCGGTGCGCCGTCGATCACCGAGGTGTCCCGGGTGACGCCGTCATTGATCAGGAAGTACGGATTCGACAGCCCGAGTGCCTCGGCACCGGAGAGCCGATCGGCGATCGCCCGCACCTCGGTGAACTCCGAGATCCGATACTCCGGCGCGACGGCGACGCGCTCCGGTTCGGGTTCGGGCGCGGCGGGAGTGGGCGCACCGGTGACCTGATCCGCGACGTAGCCGATGACATCCCCCAGCGTCGTCGCCGCCGTGAACCAGCTCGGATCGATGGTCAGTCCGGGGAGTTTGCGGACGAGTCCGCCGAACAGGTCGGTGAGCATGATCGAATCGAGCCCGAGCCCATCGGTGATCGTCTGGTGGTCCCGCAATCGGTCGGCCGCGAAGCCGCTGACTCTGGCCATCTCCGCGCGCACGATGCCAGCGACCGTCTCCGGGCTGACGGACGACCGGTCGGTATCCGGCAGCGGCGTGCGTATCTCGGTGGATGCCGTTGCGACACTGGCCAATACGGCGGCCTGCTCGCGGAAAAGTGCGATCAATTGATCCATCGTGGTTGTTGCCTCAGGAGTCGTGGAAGTCGTTGTGGGGGTGGGGGGTTCGACCCAGAATCGGTGTGCGGTCGAGAACTCGTAGGTCGGTAGGCGGCGCCGGACACGCTGCGCCGGTCGGTAGAGCTGATCCCAATCGGGGGTGAAACCGTCGCGATACAGTGCGGCAACGGTTTGCGCGAATTCGGTGCCGGTCGCCGCCGGTCCGGGGCTCGGCACGAGGCAGCGCGGTGTCATCTCGGGCCGTATCCGGCTGACCAGGGCGGTCAGGATCCGGCGCGGTCCGATCTCGATGATATGGCTGGGCTCGGTGTCGAGCGCGGCCTCGACGGCGTCGGCGAAACGTACTGTCGCACGGATGTGTTCGGTCCAATACGCGGCATCCATTGCCTCGGACTCGTCGAGCAGTCGGCCGCGCACGGTCGAGTAGATGGGAATGCTCGGTGTCCGGTAGGTGCAGCGACGGGCGACAGCTTCGAACTCGGCCAGCATCGGTGCCATCAATGGACTGTGGAACGCATGGGAAACGTTGAGCGCCTTGGTGTTCACCCCGTGTGCCTCGAGTGTGCCCCGGATCCGGTCGAGCGCGGCGCCGGGACCGGAAAGCACGAGTTCCGTGCCCGCATTGACGGCGGCTATCGCGACCATGGGTTCGTCGGTGATCAGATCGGCAACCCGGTCCTCGTCCGCGCGAACGGCGAGCATCGCGCCGCCCTCGGGCAACCGCTGCATCAGCCGACCGCGCGCGACCACCAGTCGACACGCGTCGTCGAGGTCGAAAACGCCCGCGACGGCCGCGGCCGCGAATTCGCCGATGCTGTGGCCGATGAGCCATGTGGGCCGCACGCCCGCGTCGGCGAGTGAGCGGGCGAGTGCGTATTCCATCGCGAAGATGGCGGGTTGTGCGAGGTCGGTGCGGTCGATATCGGTGCTCTCATCGAGCAGCAGATCGCGCACCGAGCGATCCAGGTGGTCGAACATGCAATCATCGACTGCCCAGAGGGCGTGCTGGAACGATGGGTTCGTCGCCTCCAATGCCCGTGCCATCCCGGCGAACTGCGAGCCCTGACCGGTGAACATCCAACCGGTGCCGACCGCTTGTGCCACACCGATTTCGGGCTCGACCCGCAGGCGTGCGATAGCGTCGGCGCGATCGGTCGCGACGATCGCCAGTCGCGTGCGTCCGGAAGATTTGACCTGGTTACTGGTCCAGCACAGCTGTGCGAACCGATCCTCCGGCACCGTCGCCAATGCGTCGGCGAGCCGAAGCGCATTGCGACGCAACCCATCCAGGTCATTCGATGACAGCGTGAGCACGCCACCGCCGGACGCCGCCGGAGCTGACTTCGCGGGTGCGCTAGCCAGCACAATGTGCGCGTTCGTGCCACCGATCCCGAAGCTGCTGACCCCGCCGAGTGCCGGTCCGTGCAGCGGCATCGGTTCCGCGACCAAGCGCAGACCATGGTGACTCATCCGCAGCCGGGGGTTTTCCTGCGCGGCGAATCTCGTCGGCGCGACAATACCGTGGTGCAGACCGAGCGCGACCTTGATCAGTCCGGCGACACCGGCAGCGCCCTCGGTATGGCCGAGATTGCCCTTGATCGAACCGATACCGCAGGGTTCGGCTCGGTCGGTCCCGTGCAGTGCGCCGAGCGCCTTGACCTCGATCATGTCACCGAGAATCGTTCCGGTGCCGTGTGCTTCGACGAAGTCCACATCCTCGGCCCGTACTCCGGCCCGCTGATACGCCTCGGTGATCACCTGCTGCTGTGCCCACCGGTTCGGCGCGGTGATGCCGTTGCTGCGGCCGTCGGAGTTGACCGCGCTGCCCTTGATCACCGCGTAGACCGGCAGACCCTCGGCCACCGCATCGGCCAACCGTCGTAGAACGAGCACGGCGACACCCTCGCCGCGCACGATCCCATCGGCGTTGCCGCTGAACGGTTTACACCGGGCATCCGGTGCGGACAGACCCGCCTGGGTGTAGAACACGCCGACAGCCGGGGTGAGAACGAGGTTCACACCACCGGCGACCGCCTGATCGCATTCGCCGGAAGCCAGTGCGCCACAGGCGAGATGGATCGCGACCAGCGATGACGAACAAGCGGTATCGACCGCGATACTCGGACCGCGCAGATCGAGCTGATATGAAAGCCGGTTCGCGGTCATGAAATACCCGTTGCCCGAACCGTGCTGCGGTGTGATGGCGGCATAGTCGCTCATCTGCAGATTCGCCCACTCGTTGGCCATCACGCCGACGAAAACCCCGGTGCGCGTGCCGGACTGCGCCCGAGGGTCGAGTGCGGCATCTTCGAAGGCGCGCCAGGTGGACTGCAGTAGTAGGCGCTGTTGGGGATCCATCGCTTCGGCTTCCCGCGGTGCGATACCGAAGAATTCGTGGTCGAACGCGTCCGCGTCGGCGATGAATCCGCCGCTGCGGGTATTGATCGTGCCGGGCGCACCGGCCGGATCGTGGAAGTCGTCGGCATGCCAGCGGTTCGCGGGCACCTCCGAAATCGCGTCTCGTCCTTCGAGCAGCATCTGCCACAGTGCATTCGGATCGGGTGCTTGCGGGAATCGGCAGTCGAGGCCGACGATGGCGATATCGGTCATGCGGCGTGGGCGAATTCGGCGGCGAGGTGGGCGGCGATATCGGCGATGGTGGGGTAGTCGAAGACCAGGGTCGGGTCGACATCGAGTGACCACCGGTCCTCGATCTCACCGCACAGGGTCACCGCTGAAGCCGAGTCGAGACCGAGTTCGGCGAGCGGGACCGCCGGATCCACTTGGTGCGGTGCACGTTCGGTGTAATCCGCGACGCGCTGCACGAGCCAGCCCTGGATCGTTGTCGGGCAGGCGGCGACTGTGTCGAACATATTCGGCTCCTCGGCGATACGGGTCGGTCAGACGGTCAGTGATCGGCTCAGTGCCGGTTCGAGATCTTCGTGCAGGACACCCTCGACGCGATCGTCCAGGAACGCCGCCCGCATCGAGCTGCGTTGGACCTTGCCGCTGGTGGTGTGATGCACCGAACGGGTTTCTACGAGAACGACATTCGGCGCGGGCACATCGAATCCTCGGGCGACCGCGATTTTGATCGCCGAGGTCAGCTCGGTGAGTGTGGCCTCGCCGAGCAGTGCCTTCTTGATGCCATGCAGCACGACCAGTCGTTCCCGGCCACCCGCGTCGACGGATACGGCGACGCCGACGCTGCCGGCGAGTGCCGGATGCAGCGCGCCCACCAGTTCCTCGACGTCCTGGGGATACAGGTTGCGGCCGTTGATGATCAGGAGATCCTTGAGGCGGCCCGCGACGAACAGCTCCTCGTCGTGCAGCAGACCGAGATCCCCGGTGCGCAGGAACGGGCCCTCGGTACCGATGTGCGCGTCGAAGGTCTCGCGGGTCTCCTCGGGGCAGTTCCAATAGCCAGCGGCAACACTGTCGCCGCGAATCCAGATCTCGCCGACAGTGTTGTCCGGCACCTGTTTACGCGTGTGCGGGTCGACAATGCGGATGTCGAGACCGCGCGCCGCGCGTCCGCAGCTGACGAGCCGGGTATCGCGCCCGGCGTCGAGGTAGACCGGTGCCGCGTCGATCCGTCCGTAGCTGGCGAGCAGCGTCACCTCCGCCAGGCCGTAGGCCGGCAGGAATGCCGTGGGCTGCAATCCTGCGACCGAGAACCGCTCGTTTACCGCCGCCACGGTCCGTTCGCGAACCGGCTCGGCGCCGCACAACGCGGACCGCAGACCGCTGAGATCGAGATCGGCCAGCTGCTCGTCGGTTACTCGGCGCACGATCAGGTCGTATGCGAAGTTCGGCGCGCCGGTGTAGGTTGCTCGGTACTTGCTGATGGCCTGCAGCCAGCGCACCGGACGCTTGAGGAATGTCATCGGCGACATGAACACCAGATTCCCGCCGGAGTACACCGCCCCGAGCAGAAAGCCGATCAGGCCCATGTCGTGGAAGTGCGGGATCCAGGCGACACCGGTCGCGGTATCGTCCAGCCCGCCCCCGGCGGCGATGGCCGCCTCGTTGTGCATGAGATTGCCGTGCGTCACGACGACACCCTTCGGGGTGCCAGTCGATCCCGAGGTGTATTGCAGGAATGCGATCGTCCGGGAGTCGATATCGGGCATCTGCCAGGCGTCGGGGTCGCCGAGCGGGCCGTCGGTGGCGACGACGACCGCAGTTGTGGTCGCCGCGACCAGTGGCTGGAACTGGGTGGTCGTGAGCACCAACCGGGCGCCGGAATCCGCGATTATGCCCGCTAGCCGGTCGGCGCTGCGCTCGTAGTTCGGCAGCGGCGCGGGAACGGCCACGACACCGGCATACAGGCAGCCGAGAAATGCCCGCAGAAACGCCATACCGTCCTGGTAGAGGAGAACAACGGGCTGCGTCGACTCCGGACGATCGGCCAACCAACCGGCCACGGCCCTGGCGTCGCGATCGAGTTCGCGATAGCTGACAATCTCCTCGACGAGCTCGCGACCGGCCTCACGCAGGTATGTGTAGGACCTCGTATCCCCGTATTCGCATACTTGCTGCCGGACGTGGTGGACGTAACTCGGCTGCATAGTGCGTATTCCTCCGGGGGATGGACGTCATCGGGACTACATATGACTGTCGTCGCTCCGCCCCGCCGAAAGTAGGAACCTCAGGGATCGCCCAGCAAACCCGAGGGTGAGCGATTCTCACCCCAGGATGCCCACGCAGCAGTGGGGCGCCCGATGACCCGGCGCCCCGCCGGCACTGTCGCGGCGCTCATCGAGGCGACCGGCGGCAATCCGGTGTTCTTCAAGATGAAGGACGCTCCGCCGATCACCCGATCGGCAAGACCAATCGCAAGTTCAGCCGCGACGAGCTACCCCAGTTCCCCAACGTGCTGCGCGGTGAGATGGGCATGGTCGGCCCGCGTCCGGAGGTACTGCGCGAGGTCGACACCTACGACAGCAATATGCGGCGCAGGCTGCAGGTGAACCCAGGCATCACCGGTCTGTGACAGGTGATCGGACGCTCGGATCTGTCGTTCGAGGATGCGGTGCGTCCTGAGCTGTCCTCCGTCGAGAACTGGTCGATGATCGTGTATCTGCCGTTGATCGCCAAGACGATTGGTGCGGCGGTCGCGCGCGCGGAGAGGCGTACTGAGACTCAGCCGGGGCGCCGTGCCGGGAATTCGGCGGCGAGTTCGGCGAATACGGCGGTATTCAGTGCGAAGGCCCGCTGTCCCTCGTCGAGTACGCGGCGGCGTTCGAGATCGTCGAGCGGCAATTGGTCGAGCAGGCCGCGGTATTCGCGTTTGAAGGCCGCCGGATTGCCGAGGGCGTCGAAGACGTAGAACCGCACACCGTCGCCGCGATGCGGGAGGTTCCACAACTTCTCGGCGGTGCCACGGATGACCTGGCCGCCCGAGAGGTCGCCGATATATCGGGTGTAGTGGTGCGCGATATATCCGGCGGGCCACTCGCGGGCGCATTCGTCGATGCGCGCGGCGTAGGCGGCGGTGGCGGGCAGCGCTTCGAGGGCAGCACGCCAGTCGGGTCCGATGAGGTGGGCGAGGTCGCGTTCCAACTCCGCGGTCCTGGCCAGTTCCGGACGGATGAACGGACCCGCGATCGGATCGTCGGCCAGGGCGTCCCAGCGGTCTTCCAAGGCGCGGTAGATGAACCAGAGTTGGGCGGTGTAGCGGTGATAGGAGTCGATGCCGAGTTCGCCGCCGAGCATGTCACTGATGAACGAGGAGTTCTCCGCCGCTTCGTGCTGCTGTGCAGTGGCGGTGCGGATCGCCGTGGAGAACGGGACCGTATCCGACATATCCGAACCACCTCACCGATGCCGACGTTGGCTTTGGGCACCCTAACCATTCCGTATAACCATACCGGCCGCCCCTGCCGGCTCCGGTGCATCATGATCGACGGCCGGATTCGCGACGATGCGGATGGCGCGGAAGTCGGCGCCGGTGCACGATGACCGGTCGGCGGATCGAGCCGAATCGGCTCAGGATGCGCGGACGGCGCACGGTGCGGTCGAACCACTCGCCGAGGGTGACGCCCGCGGCCAGCGCACACCCGACGCCGACCGCGGCGAGAACCTGATTGCCTCCGATCAACAGCTCGTCGTTGAGCAGGGCAAACAGCCCGCGATACACCTTCAGACCCGGGAGCAGTGGCGTGATGCCCGCGAGCGCGACGACCAGCGGTGGAGTCAGCGCCCGCCGTGCCATCAGACCACCGGCCAGACCGACCAGCGTCGCGGCGACCGCGGAGGAGATCACCGGACCGAAGCCCAGATGCTGTACGAGCAGGAAACAGATCGTGCCCGCCGCACCACCGAAGGCGGCCGCGGCGAGTGCGCGGCGTTCGGCGTAGCAGGCGAGTGCGAACGCCAGCGCGGCCACCGCACCAGCCGCGATCTTGATCGGCAGATCGGTGATATCGCGGCTGGAGGTCAGATAGACCGGTGGGATCGTGGCGCCGAGCATATCGCCGATCCGCAGTGCCATCGCGATGCCCGCGATAATGCCGCCGGTCATCATCATGACCTCGAGCATGCGGGCGGTCGCGGTGATCGGCGCGCCGGTTATCGCGTCCTGCACCGCACCGACCAGCTGCAAACCACTGAGCAGCACGGTGATTCCGGCGGCGATGACCAGCGTCGGGTCGACATCGATATGCAGGGTTGCCGCCAGGGTGGCCAGCAGCAGCGCCGGTGTCGCCGCGACGGCGCCGCCCACCACATGCTGGAAGAAGAACGGCAGACCGTAGCGATTCAGCACGCGATTGACGCGGTCGATGGCCAGGGTGGTGCCGAAGCTGACCGCGGCGACCAGCCAGCCGCCGCCGAGTAGCGCCGCGATCGATGCGGCCAGCAGCGACCAGCCGAAGGTGGCGACCCAGCGATGGTACGGATGCGGCGCTGAGGTGATCGCATCCAAACGAGCGCGCGCGTCCACGGGTGGGACGACCTCATTGCGGATGCGGCGGGTGAGCCGGTCGACCGCGGCCAAACGGGTGAAGTCGAGGGATCGGTATTTGACCACCCGCATGCTGCTGGCGGGCGGCAGCAGTGGACCGCGGTCGGCCCAGATCCTGATCGCGTCATAGGTGACGTCGATATCGCAGCGCGCCAGTCCATAGGTGGCGGCGATGAAACGCACCTGGGTCATCGTGTCGTTGACACCCGTACCCGAGGCGAGCACCACCTCGCCCACCCGCACGGCCAGATCGAGCACCTCGGCGACGCGGGCATCGTCGGTGAGATCGATCGGCTGCAGCGGCGTGGGCGCGGCGACGATGTGATCGGCGGTGGCCGGACGGTCGGCGACCAGCAGATCGACCGCCTGTTTGACGACCGGAACGCGGGGCGCTCGCAGGAAGCGCAATCGCGGCCGCCTGGCCGCCTGATCGCCGGGGGCGGTGTCGTCTCCTCCTGGAAATATGTCCGGACCCATGAGCGCGACCGTAGTCAACCGAGGCCCGGGTTCGCATCCGCAGTGGTCCGAGGGACCGCCTCGAGGGCTGGACGGATGTCCGGACACTTGGTCGAAGCCGCCAAAAGTGATAGAACTTGTTCTAATTTGCAGATGGGAGCGTGCACGGTGCGGTACGGAATTGTGTTGTTCACCAGTGACCGGGGCATTACGCCCGCCGATGCGGCCGCGGCCGCCGAACAAGCCGGATTCGATGCCTTCTACGTGCCCGAACACACCCATATCCCGGTGGTTCGGGCGGCGGCCCATCCGCGCACCGGGGATGCGAGCCTGCCCGACGACCGGTATCTGCGCACGCTGGACCCATGGGTCGCGCTGGCCACCGCGGCGGCGGTCACCAGCCGGATCACGCTGTCCACCGCGGTCGCCCTACCCGCCGAACACCATCCGATCACCCTGGCCAAAACCCTCGCCTCACTGGATCATCTGTCCGGCGGCCGGGTCAGCCTCGGCGTCGGTTTCGGCTGGAATACCGATGAGATGGCGCATCATGGGGTCCCCGCGAATAAGCGCAGGACGGTATTGCGTGAACATCTGGATGCGATGCGCGCATTGTGGTCGGAGGAGGAGGCCAGCTTCGCGGGGCAATTCGTGAATTTCGGGCCGAGCTGGTCCTGGCCCAAGCCGGTGCAGAAACGGATTCCGGTGATTCTCGGCGCGGCCGGGACAGAACAGTCGTTCACCTGGCTGGCCAAGAATGCCGACGGCTGGCTGACCACCCCCACCGAGGAGGGCCTCGGGGAGAAGATCGCACTGCTGCACCGGGTTTGGCGCGAACACGAGCGCGAGGGCAGTCCGGAAGTCATTGCGCTGGCCGGACGTCACGATGCCACACAACTCGCGCGGTGGGCCGAATTGGGTATCACCGAAGCGGTTTTCGGTCTGCCGGATCGCGATGCCGATGACGTACGCGCATACTTGACCCGCCTCGCCGGGAAACTCGGTCTCGAAGCAGCCCGCTGACACCCGATGGTGCCAGCGGGCTTTCGGCTAACCGCGTCGCCTGCGTGTGACGAGCAATCCGATCAGCACACCGGCCACGCCGATGATCACAACGCAGATCACACCGGTCATGATCCAACCGGTCGGCGAATCCGATTCGGACGCCCGCGATTCCGCGACCGCGGGGGCCGCACCGGGCGTGCGGCTCGTCGGTGTCTTCACACCGGTGGAATTCTCACCGAAAACGCCCTCGCCGATCGTGCTCGCATACTGCGGGCCGTTCTCTTTGGTGTCGGTGACGGTGAGATCCAATTGCACCGATACCGGGCGGTTTTCACCCTGTTCGAAGGTCGAGCCGAGTTTGACGGCGATGTAGTACCAACCGGCCACCGCCTCCCGCCGTGACTCCAGCTGGTCGGCCTTGCGGTTGTTGTACCGAATCGGCACCGTGGCTATCGCCTTATTGGTCGGCAGGACACCCTCGGTGCCGGTATAGGAGGAGAAGTCCGAATCGATCTCCTCGCGGATCGGGCTGTAGAGGGTGGTTCGGATATTGGAGAGGTTGTCGAGTCCGCGAACGCCGTTGGCCCCGAACCGAACTCGATAGGCGAGGCCCTGACCCCAGTCCAATCTGACGCGATAGAACACGAATTCACCCGGCTGCAGCGCATCGGTGTAGCGACCGCTGCCCGGCAGCGTACCTGCCACGGTGAACGATGAGCCGCCGGATACCGGCGTACCCGCACCGCTCGCTTCAACGAAGGTCGTCGGCGGTGCGACCGCGACCGGACCGGCATCGGTCACCGCGGGTTCGATACCGACGATGAGTTCGATCGGAAGTCGTTCCGGCACACCGGCGGATACCTTCTCCCAGGTCAATTGGAAGTAGTAGCGGCCGCCGCCCTTGCATTTATCGGAGCCGCTGTTGCCCTTGCGTTCCTTGGTCGCACCGTCGAAGGCCTTCGCCACGGTGAGCGCGACACCGTCGCTGGATTTGGTGGAGCTCTCGAATTCGAAGACATTGCAGTCCTCGCCATCCGCACCGTAGATCCGCATTTGCAGCACGTTCAGATCGTCGGTCGGGGAGATATCACGCAGTCGCGGAAAGGACAGGGTGCCACTGAAATACGCGGTCGCACCCGCCGGAACATCGACTGCCCAGTAGCGCTTTTCCCGCTGCCCGATGGTGTCCAGATACTGGCCGGGGGCGGCGACCGGCGCGGCGGCGTAGGTCGGCGCGCCGGTGATCGGTATGCCGACGGCCTTGTAATTGCGCAGGGCGGCCGATGATACGCGCGGCAGCGTCCGTTCGAGTGCGGGACCGTCGGCGGCGTCGCTGTAGGTACCACCGGTGGCCTGCGCCATGCAGGTCAGCTGGGCGCGGGCCTTGGCGTCGACGGCGAATCCGATGGTGTGCACGATGAGATCGAGCCCCTGCTTTTTCAATTCGCGGGCGACTTCACAGGGCTCGGGTGGGGAGCAGGTGTCGTCCCCGTCGGAGACCAGGACGATCGAGCGCGGTCCCGATTTCGGCAGTGTCTCGGCGGCCTGGCGCAGTGCCGTGCCCATCGGTGTCCAGCCACTGGCTTTGATCCCGTCGACCGCGCTGGTCAATGCGGTCCGGTCCAGGGTTTCGGGTTTGTGCAGGACCCGGACGTCACGGCAGCCGGATGCCTTCTCCGCCTCGGTATTTCCGGTGCTCGTGCCGTAAACGGTCAGCCCCACTTTGGATTCCGCGGGTGCCGAACCGACGAAGTTTCGCACGGCGGTCTTGGCGGCATCCATCATGGTGCCTGCCGGATCGGGGCGCTGCATGGAACCGGACGCGTCCAGAATGAGCATTGTCGGCGCGTACTGCGGGTTGTCCGGACTCTGCTGTGCCTGCGCGGGCAACGCCGCCACGGCAAGTCCGATCAAACCCGCGGCAGCGCCCGCGGTCAGCCGGGTAAAGCTTCGGGTAATCCTCGACATATGCCTCGTCTGCTTATTTCGCTTTGATAACGGAGCAGACGTTACCCACAGCTGGTAGGTGTTCCCATTGGTGACACGAACACTTGCATACCCGAATGTCTGTATCGGCTGGTCAAGATGTCAGGGAGAGATTCCAGAACTCGGCGTAGCGGCCGGCGCGGTGCAGGAGTTCGTCGTGCGTGCCCTGTTCGACGATCCTGCCGCCGTCCAGGAAGACGATGCGATCGGCGCGTTGGACGGTACGCAGCCGATGCGCGACCAGCACGACCGTCCGCCCCGCCATCAAGCGCTCGATACCTTCGTGGACGGCTGCCTCGTTCACCGGATCCAGTGCCGAGGTCACCTCGTCCAGCAGCACGATGGGCGCATTCTTCAGCAGTGCTCGCGCGATCGAAACCCGCTGGCGTTCACCACCGGAAAGCAGTGCGCCGCCCTCGCCGACATGCGCTGCCCAGCCGCCGGGCAATCGCTCGATCACCTCGTCCAACCGCGCTGCGGTCGCTGCCGCCCGCACTTCGGCGTCCTCGGCGTCGGGACGGCCGAGGCGCACGTTTTCCTCGATGGTGCCGTCGAAGAGATAGACATCTTGGAAGACGATGGCGATCTGGTCCATCAGCACGTCGGTGGCGATCGCGCGTACATCCACGCCACCGACCCGGACTGCGCCCGCGTCCACGTCGTAGAACCGCCCGAGCAATTGCAGCAGGGTGGTTTTTCCCGCTCCCGACGGTCCGACGACGGCAAGCCGTTGGCCCGCTGGTACCGACAGCGACACATCGTCGAACACGGTGCGATCGCCCCGGCGGAAGGTGATGGATTCGAACTCCAGGTCACCACCCACCGGCTGGATAGGGTCGGGAGCTTGCGGTAGCGGTTCGGTGCGCAATACCGTCTCGAGTCGCGCGAGCACCGAACGCGCGCTGCGGAGTTTGCCGCCGATTTCCGATAGCGACAGCAGCGGCTCCGCGCAGCGGGCGGCCAGCACCAGGATCGCCAAAAGCTCTGCCGCGCCGATGGGAGCGGAGGTTGCGGAGCGACCGGGTAGCCCAGCTCCGCCGAGGGCGAGGTAGGCACCCAGGGTGAGTAGGGCGGTGAATGCCGCCTGCACCGTGATCGCCAGGCCCAAGATGCCCGGTAGCGCCGACAGCGTGGTGCGGCGGGATGTGCGCTGGACTTCGTGCAGTGAGTCGTCGAGCAACCGGAAGCGTTCGGCGGTCCGCCCGCCCGCCCGCAGCACCGGTTGGGCCTGGAGATATTCGATGACGCGTCCGGTGGCATCGTGGTCGCGTTCGTGGCGCTGCGCATCGTCGGCGGCCATTGAGCGTCCGGTCCAGATCTGGATCGCCGCAATGATCGGGGCGGCCAGCAATGCGGCCGACCCCAGTTGCCAGTTGAAGGCGAACATCACGGCGACGATTGTCAGAGGAGTCACCGCGGCGGAGATGAACGGGGCCAGCAGATGCGCGATCACGCTCATCGCCTGCAGCACACCGCGGCTGGCCAGGACGGACACCTCCCCGACTCGGCCCGGGCCGTACCAGCCCAGCGGCAATCGGGCCAGATGGTCGCCGAGCCGGTGATACATACCGCGCAACAGGGTGGTCCCGACCCGGAAGCCGGACAGATCGCTGCGATAGCGCAGCGCCGCGTAGACCGCGACGGCGGCCGCGAATGCGATCAGCCAGGGCCGGGCGGCTGCGGGTGTGCTCCCGAACAGTTCCCGCAGTACGGGAACCAGCAGTGCGTAGGACAAACCCTCGGCTATCGCGGTCGTCGTCATCAGGATCAAGGTGCGGCGCACCGGCTTGGCATACTCGGGTCCGAGCACGCGCAGTAGCATTCGAATCATCGCTCGTCTCCTTGTGCGGCGCCGTATTTGCCGGCCCCGCCGGTTGTCATTCCCGACGGGGTTTCGGTGTCGATTGCCGATCGTTGTGAATGCCAGAACGCCGCGAACTTTCCGCCCTGTGCGAGGAGTTCGGTGGGCCTGCCGTGCTCGACGATGGACCCGTGCTCCAGCATCACCACGGTGTCCGCGTCGGCGATCGTCTCCATGCGATGGGCGATGATCAGAATCGTCCGATCGCCCGCCAGCGTCGCCAAGGCCTGACGCACCGCCTGTTCGGTCTGCGGGTCGGCGAAAGCGGTCGCCTCGTCGAGCACCAGCACGGGTGTGTCGGCGAGCAGTGCGCGTGCGATCGAAATCCGCTGTGCCTCACCGCCGGACAGTCTCGCCTGCGCATCGATCACGGTGTCGTATCCGTGCGGCAGTTCGAGAATTCGATCGTGGATATTCGCCAGCCGGGCTGCGCGCACCACGTCATCGAGGTCGGCATGCGGTACCGCGAGCGCGATATTGTCCGCGACCGACGCGCGCAGCAGTCGAACATCCTGGAAGACGAAGGAGACCATCCGGTAGAGCTCCCGACTGCCGATTTCGCGCAGATCGACACCGCCGAGGGTGACCGACCCGTGCGTCGGATCGAAGAACCGCGGCAAAAGCTGAACCAGGGTGGACTTTCCACTGCCCGACGGCCCGACGATCGCGGTGACCGTCCCGGGCGCCAGCACCAGGTCGATCCCGCGCAGTACCTCGTGCTCGTCGTCGTAACCGAATCGAACCTCGCGCAGTTCCACCCGATGCCCCTGTGGTGCGACCGGGTGCGCGGGCTCCGGAAGTGACTGCACCGCAAGCACTTCCTGGATTCGTCCGAGCGCACGCCGGGCGGCCTGCATATCGTCGAAGCCGTGGCCGAGGGCCGCCACCGGAGCGGTCAGGCCGAGTCCGAGCAGCAGGAACGGCAGCAGATCGGCTGGGGCCATGCCGCCGTTGGTGATCAGAACCGCACCGCCGATCAGCACGACCAGCAGCACGAAAGGTGGTGACAGTGCCAGCTGCATGCCCGCGGCGATCGCGGAGACACCGTGCACCCACCGGTAGAAGGCGGCGACGAAATCGTCTGCGGCCGTGCGGAATTTACTGTGCGCGCGCCCGGATCCGCCGAACGCCTTGACCACCGAGATGCCCTGTACGAATTCGACGACGGAATTCGAAATCCGTCCCATGGCCGCATCGAACTCTTCCTGCTCGCGCTGCCGCGTCGGGGTCATCATCAGCGGGACCAGCGCCACCGCCAACACCACCGGTATCAGCGTGATCAGGGTGAGCCGCCAGTCGATGGTGAACAAATAGATCAGTGACGCCAGTGGCACCACGAAGGCGGCGATGAGCTCGCCCGGGGCGTGGGCGATGAACGGGTGCACGGCACTGACGTCCTCACCCACCACCTTTGCCAATTCGCCGGTCCGGCGCCGGGAGAACCAGCCGATAGGTACGTGCCCCAACCGTGCCGCCAATTGCCTGCGGAACGACAGCTGCACCCGGCCATCGACAATATGCCCGATTCCCGATGATGCGGCCGTGAACAACAGCCGGATCAACAACCCGACCGCACCCGCTATCACGACGATCCAGACGTGACCGTGATCGATCGGTAAGGGCGACAAAAAAATTCGACCCAATTCGACAACAGCCAGCAAAGGCGCCAGACCCGCGACAGCACCGATCGCCTGAAAGATGACAAGAGCGCCGAAACTCCCCAGATAAGGACGCGGCAACCCGGCCACGCTGTGGCCCGCCACGGCATCGGCATCAGGTGATGGTGGGGACTGCTCTCTCGTCTCGGCAACGTCGATGGTGGTCATTGCTGTCCCGTCTTCGACGAACTGTTCACCGACCGCTGCTCCAGCAAGGGGAACTTTGCCTCGCATGATGTGCCCTCCGGGCTGTTCGTGATGCTCTTCATCGGCCGCTGTGTTCCGAACGACGCAGCGATACCCTGGCAGCTGTGACGGTGGGTGCGCTTTCGGAAATATGCGGTCCGGCAATATCGCCGATGGTGTGGCTGCGGCCGGGGCATGTCGGGTACATCGGGCCAGAGCTGGGCGTAGACCCGCATTCGGTCTCGGTAGCGGTGCTCAGCGTGGGCCTGCATGGGCCGTTCATCCTCGAGACAGCCGCACACGGGGACGTACGCACCGGTAGTTCGTTCGCCCCCGCCCACTCGGTGCACCGCGTCCTCGCACCGGGAGAGTGGATCCTGCTGCTGTTCGTCGATCCCGCCGGCGCGCCGGCAACCGCCATCGCGGACGAGATGACGGTGACCACCGGGCCTTACGGTCTCGGCCACCGACGGGAACAGGAGCTCGTCGAGCTGTGCCGTGGCGATGACGTGGATCCGGACCAGATCTTCGCTCGGGCCAGTGCAGGTCGGGCGCCGATTGCCGATCCGCGGATCGAGCGGGTCGCCACCGCGATCCGCCGGGATCCGAATCGCACCTTCCGTGCCGATGCGGTCGCCGCGAACCTGGGCCTGTCCACCCCCCATTTTCTCCGCTTGTTCGCCCAGCGCAGCGGCACCACATTTCGCGGCTACCAGCGGTGGGCCCGGGTCATCCACGCACTGCGAGACGCCGCGGACGGCCGCGATCTCACCCGATGCGCCACAGATGCCGGTTTCGCCACCCCGTCGCACTTCAGCGAAACTTTCCACCGCATGTTCGGGCTGTCCGCCACCGCGCTGCTACGTTCCGGTATCCGCTTCGACCTCGGAACCTAGCCTGCGCCTCCGATTCTGGCCAGACACCGCGTGGCGGTTCCTCGACGACTCCGAACGCGCAACAGCGCCCCGCAACGAGCGGTGAACTCGTTGCGGGGCACTGGTCCGAATCTCAGCGCAGATCGCGGCGGCGGAAGCCCGCGATCCCGACCCCGAGCAGCACGACCACGATCCCGAGCAGCCACAGGATCGGCGTGGCCTCGAAGGATGAGCCGGGCAGCTTCGGCGGGTGGGTGAAGGGCACCAGATCGCGCGTCCACTGGGGGAGCCCGTCGAGCGCGCCGACGACGAAGATGATGATCATCGTGCTCAGCACGCCCCAGGCAGCTGGCGTATAGCGGGGCGCGAGACCGTAGACCGCCACAGTGATGGCGGTAAGCACCCACACCGCAGGCAGTTGCACTGCCGCCGCGCCGAGGCAGTCGCCCACCTTGCCCGCCAGATCGCCATCCGAGATGCCATAGATGACTCCGACCGCCGCACCCGCGAGGAACAGCAGCACCACCGGTCCGAGCAGCGCGATGCCGATGTGGCTCATCGCGTAGCGTTCACGGCTCACCGAACCGGCCAGCGTGGCCTCGGCGCGCTGGCTGGATTCCTCCTCGTGCAGCCGCAGCACGGCCGAGATCGAGTAGGCCGACGCCGCGATGGCCAGCATGCTGAGGGCGAACGTGATGAACGAATTCTGCAGCATATCGGTGCCGCCCATCCGGTTGATCACGTCGCGGACCTGCTTACTGTTGTCGAGCATATCGCCGACGCTGTTGATGGCGCCGCCCATCAGCGATCCGTAGAGCAGGAAACCGACGGACCAGGCCAGCAGCGAGCCCCGCTGCAGCCGCCAAGCCAGTCCGGATGGACCGGAGAGCGTGGGCGCCGCTACCGGCGCGCCGGGTCGCTCGGCGAGCAGGCCCGAGCCCGTATCACGTTGCCGCAGAAGCATATACGCGGCGACGGTGGTAACAATGGCGACGGTGAGCAGCAGAATCAACACCCACCAGCGCTCATTCGCATACGGCCGCAGATTGATACACCAGCCGAGCGGCGAAAACCACGACAGCACACCGTTTCCGGCGTCGCCGACCGCGCGCAGCGCGAAGGCCGTGCCGAGTGTCCCGAACGCCACCCCGCGCGCGACCCGTGCGCCCACGCTCACCTGCGCCGCGATCGCGGCGACCCCGGCCCAGACCAGACCGGAACAGCCGAGAGTTGCACCGTAGGCCAGCGAACCGGCGGCGGGTAGGTCACTGCCGGAGAGCGCGAGGGCACTCAGGATGGCGACGATCAGACAGCCGGTCGCCGTCATGATCATGGCGGCGGTCAACCCGGCATAGCGGCCGATGCTGGTGGCGCCGACCAATTCCGCGCGACCGGTCTCCTCCTCGACCCGGGTGTGCCGGATGACGGTGAGGATTGTCGCGATCGCGATCATCGCGTAGAACGGCCCGGCCTTCCACAGTCCGACCGAGCCGAGATCGGTGCTGAAGACCGGCCCGTACATGGCAACGAGCGCCGGGCTTTCCATGACCGACTTCGCGGCATGATCGAGGTCGGCCTGAGTGGTGTAGACGGCCTTGGCGCTGCCGACATAGGCGGCGGGCAGCAGTCCGAAAGCAAGTACCCACAGCGGCAACACAATTCGGTCGCGGCGCAGCAACAGTCGCAGTAATTGCCCGGTACCGGCGAAGTCGGCCGATCCGCGCACGGCGGGTGTGGCGTAATGCCTGCCGCCCGCGGTTGCGGTTGTCATGATCCCACCTTCTCCATGGTCGCCCTGGCCTGCTCGGATGTCGCGCCGTCGACGTGGTAGTGCCGCATGAACAGTTCCTCCAGCGTCGGCGGCGCACTGGTGAGGCTGCGCACTCCGACATCGCCGAGGATCCGGATCAACTCGCCGAGATGTTCGCCGTCCACCTGGCAGCGCAGCGTCGAACCATCGCGTTCGATGTCCTCGACACCCGTCATTCGGCTGAGATCGCCTGGGTCGCCGAGCAATTCGGCGGTAATGGAGGTACGCGAAAGGTGCCGCATATCCGACAGCGATCCGCTCTCGACGGTACGTCCGGCTCGGATAATGGTCACCCGGTCACACAGCACCTCCACCTCGGACAGGATGTGACTCGACAGCAGAACCGTGGTGCCGCGCTGATTGGCCTCCTCGACGCATTCGCGAAAAACCTGTTCCATCAACGGATCCAGACCTGAGGTCGGTTCGTCGAGCAGTAGCAGGCGCACATCGGAGGCGAGCGCGGAGATCAATGCGACCTTCTGCCGGTTGCCCTTGGAATAGGTGCGCGCCTTCTTGCGCGGATCCAGATCGAATCGCTCGATCAATTCGGCACGGCGCTGCGCATTGATTTCCCCGCGCATTCTGGCCAGTAGGTCGATGGTTTCCCCGCCGGATAACGACGGCCATAGTGTGACGTCCCCTGGTACATAAGCGATTTCACGGTGCAGCTCGACCGCATCGGTCCACGGATCGCGCCCGAGCAGGCGGACTTCGCCGGAGCTGGCCCGCAGGATGCCGAGCAGGATGCGGATGGTGGTCGACTTACCCGCGCCGTTCGGGCCGAGGAAGCCATGGATTTCGCCCTCGCGGACCGCGAGATCCAGCCCGTTCAGGGCGGCGAAGTGGCCGAAGTTCTTGTGCAGATCGCGAACTTCGATGATGTCGGACATCAGGTCTCCTTGGTAAGGGTGTCCAAAATCGTTGGGTCGGTTAGGAATCCCTGGGTGTAGAGCTCCGCGGCGGGCAGCACGAACTCCTCGGTCAAGGAGCGAACGAGCTTGCGGTAGTCGAGCTTTTCGCCGCGGTTTTGCAGCAGGGTGAAGTACAGGACGGTCGCGCCGACATTGAGTGTCGTCAGATATCTGGCCCGCGCGGCCGGGTCACGGCTCGGTTTGATGGTGCCCGCCTCGACGCCTGCCTGGATGTACTCCTCGGCATCGGAGATCATGTGCTCGAGCAGTGACTCGGCCAACGGCCCGCCCGCCTGCAGGCTGCGCACCATGTAGGCGACCAGCGGGCCGTATGTCTCGATCTCGGACATGGCCGCGAGCATGCTTTTCGCGACGTTCGTCTCGGTGGCGGTCTTCCACTTCTGGTCCCGGATCAACTCCAGCACCCGCTCGTCGCAGGCGGCCCGCAGGCCGTCCTTGGAGCCGAAGTGATGGTTGACCAGTCCGGGGGATACACCGGCCGCTGCGGCGATCGCGCGCACTCCGACCTGGAATCCGTTGTCACCGAACACCTCGATCGCGATGTCGCGAATGCGGGCTGCGGTGCTGAGATCCGAATTCGGGGCCGGCGTCACGCGGCGCCTCCTAGTTCGGCGGGTCCTTGCGATACGGCTCTCTGGTTGAACACATGTTTAGTATATTAAACACGCGTTCAATGGTAAAGCAAGAACTTTACGAAGATGTCGTGTCATGCTGTTTCTGCGGACTGAATCCGCTGGTCAAACCTCCGGCAGCGGTCGATGTCCGGAGCATCCGCTCGGTTCGAACGGCCCGCCGGATGCCCGCGAAACGCTACTGTCGGGGTATGCCTGACACCGAGAACGTCTCGACATCGGACCACCTCCGCGACGCACTCGACGGCCCATGGCGCGCGGTACGCGCCGAGGCCAGGGTGCAACTGGCCGGAGATCAGTTCACCGGCGATCCGTCTCTGGACTACCGCGCGGCACGGGCACGGGTGCTCGAGCAGATGCGGGCGATCGCATCGATGGGCTACGCGGAGCGTGGTTTCCGACGCGAGAACGGGGGCACGGGGGAACCGGGGGAGGCAGTGGTCGCACTGGAGATGTTGGCGTACGCCGACCTGTCGCTGTGGGTGAAATCGGGTGTGCAGTGGGGGTTGTTCGGCGGCGCCGTGGAAAACCTGGGGACCGAACGGCATCGCGATGTGGTCAAGCGGCTGATATCACTGGATCTGCTCGGTTGTTTCGCGATGACCGAATCCGGACACGGCAGCGATGTCGCGAATCTCGAGACGACCGCCACCTACGATCCGCAGACCCAGGAGTTCGTCGTCCATTCGCCGACACCGTCGGCGCGCAAGGACTACATCGGCGGTGCGGCCGAACATGCCAGGATGGCAGCGGTTTTCGCGCAGTTGATCACCGAGGGGAAGAGTCAGGGCGTGCACTGCTTCCTGGTGCCGATCCGGGATGAAAGCGGCGCCGATCTGCCGGGAGTGACCACCTACGACGACGGCCTCAAGGGCGGTCTGCTCGGTGTCGACAACGGACGGATCACCTTCGATCAGGTCCGCATTCCCCGGGAGAACCTGCTCAACCGGTATGCCGATGTCGCACCGGACGGCACCTACCGCTCCGATATCGAGAATCCGAGCCGCCGATTCTTCACCACCCTGGGCACTTTGGTGCGCGGGCGGGTCAGCGTCGGAGGTGCCGCCGCGGCCGGTGCCCGGGTCGCGTTGAGCATTGCCACGCGATATGCGCTGAAGCGTCGCCAATTCTCGGATCCGGACAGTGGCCAGGAGACCCTGCTGCTGGACTACCGCAGTCATCAGCGACGGCTGCTGCCCTTGATCGCCCGGTCGTACGCACTCGCGTTCGCACAGAACGACCTGGTCCGTCGCATGCATCTGGTGCAGACCGGTCAGGACCTCGATCCGGGTGCGCAGCGCGCCCTGGAGAAACGGGCCGCGGGACTCAAGGTCGCACAAACCCGATTCGCCACCCGCGCCATCCAGGAATGTCGCGAAGCCTGCGGCGGCGCAGGCTATCTCACCGAGAACCGCCTCGTCACGCTCAAGGGCGATACCGACGTGTTCACCACCTTCGAGGGCGACAATGTCGTGCTCACGCAATTGGTGGCCAAGGAAGTGCTCACCGCCTACTCCGATGAGATCCGCGATCTGGACGCGCTGGGCTGGGTGCGCTTCGCCGCCACCATGGCCGGTGATGTGGTGCGCAAGCGCTCCGGTGTGCGCCAACTTATTCAGACGCTGCGCGACCGCAGTGATGACACGGTCGACGACGGCGACCTGTCCCGCCGCTCGGTGCAGCTGCAGCTGTTCGCCGATCGCGAGGACTATCTGGTGCGCACCGCCGGACATCGGCTGCAGGCCCGCGCGAAGGACACCGCACCGTTCGAGGCGTTCAACAATGCGCAGGACCATATCCTCGCCGCGGGCGCCGCGCATATCGACCGGCTGGTCCTCGAGGCGTTCATCGAAGGCATTGCCGGGATTGCGGATCCGGCGGCTCGCGAACTCGCCGAGACCGTCTGCGATCTGTACGTCTACTCGATGCTCGAGGAGAACCAGGCGTGGTTCATCATGCACCGGTTCATGTCGGTCGAGCGTGCGAAGGCGGTGCGTCGCGGTGTCAATGAACTGGTCGACCGGCTGCGACCGGATGCGCTGACACTGGTCGAGGGCCTGGGGGTGCCGGAGAACATGCTGCGTGCGGCGCTGCTGGATGATGCGAGCGTGTTCGATCGGGTCGGCAGTCATACGACGGTGTCGATCTAGGAGTCGACGCGCAACCGCTGCGTGAGAAATCGTCCGGTGAGCTTCCAGCACACGACGACCAGCGCGATCGCTACCGCCGTACCGCCGAGAATGTCGGTCGGCAGATGATAGCCGAGGCCGATCATGCCGACCGCGGCACAGACCAGTGCGACGGTGGCGATCAAGCTGGTGACGACACGCGCCCGCATCGAGTCGGTCAGCACGACGAACGCGGCGGCGATCGCGACCAGATGCACGGTATGTCCGCTCGGATACGCGAGATAATCGTGCAGCGGTCGATCCCACAGCGGTTTGAGCACCCAGCTGTTGAGCCCGACCACGAGCTCGGGAATCACCACCATCGCCACGGCCCGCCGCCACTGCCGCCGAAAACCGAACCAGGCGGCGCCCGCGAGCAATAGCGGGATCAGGATGTAGCCGTTGCTCGGGATCACCAGCACTTCATAGCCACCGGAATGGTCGTCCATCGCCGAGTGGATCGGCCGGGCGAGTGCGCGATCCAGATCGGTGGCCGCGCCGTCGCGGGGAAAGGTCAGCGGCAGCGCGACCGCGACGCCGAGGCCGACGAGCACCACGCACAGCGCGACGAGGTTCGCCCGGACCCGGCCGAGCCACCCCTCCCATTTGACGATCACCGCTCGACGATAGGGCACTCGCGAACAGACCCCGTCGGTCGCTGGCGCACGGTCGGATGCCGGATCGGATCAGCAGCCCGTCGAATCGCCGCTGGACGCACTCACCAACCGACAGCGCGAAACCGCGGTACTGGTCGCGACCGGCATGACGAACCGAATGATCGCGACCCAGCTGCAGATCTCGGAATGGACCGTGGTCGATCACGTCCGGCAGGTGATGCAAAACTGCACTGTCGGTCGCGATTACACCTCGCACTCGTGGTCGAGCGCGGCCCCACAGTCCGGAGCAGTCGACCCCCGTCGTCACCCCGGCCCGTAAGTCAATATCGCGATGACCACAAACCAGATCACCCAGGCGAAGGCGATCAGCATGCCCACTGCCAGGGTGATCCGCATGAACGCCCGCCCGAGATCCATATCGCCCGCCTGCCGCGGATACAGCTTCCACGGGCTGTACCAGGGCGATTCGATGACCAGCCCCGATGCGTTGGCATCCCTTTCGGCCTGCGCCAACTCCTCGGCATATGCCTCCGCCTGCGCCTGGTTCGGGCCACCGTGCCACAGCGTGATATCGATCGGGCCGAGGAAGCCCTCGTTGATCAGCTCCTGCGGGGCGGGCAGATAGGGCAGGATGCCCAGGCTGCGGAATGCCACCGCGACATCGTTGGCCGTCCACAGGTGGATATTCTTCTCGGAATCGGCCAGCGTCTCGAAATAGTGCCGCAGCCGTTCCGGATCGCTGCCGAGGATCACATCGAAACTCGGATCGCTCCACTCCTGTTTGATCGATAGTTCGGCCCCGCGCAGCGGCACGATCAGTGCGACACCATGCACCGCGCGCTGGCCGAGACCGCGCGCGGCCAGCCAATTCTGCAGTGCGAGTGTATGTTCGCGCGATTTGTCCAGCGGCGTGCGCCGATCGCGGCCCTCCACGGCGACCGGTTCGCCGGAAATCATCCACGGCCCGCTGAGCGGTACCTCCAGCACGCCGTCCTGGCGCGCGACCAGCGCCTCGGCCTCGATCACCACGCAACTGGTCGGGGTCCAGACCACGGCGTCGAACTGATGCAGCCGATCATTATGGAACAGACTGCAATTCACCGTGGCGACACCGTGTGGGCTGGCCGGATCCTTCCAAGTGCGCAGCCAGTCGATCAGCGCCCGCTCGGCATTGGTGCCTGCCGGGTTCTGTACTCGCACGAGCATTCGCGACCGCCCTTCACGTCATCACTCGATGGTGGCAAGGATACGGACAACACGGCCCGATTCGCCGCGCCTACGACCAGACGCGGCGTGTTACTGCGGTTGTTCGGCGGCGATCTTTCCAGCCCGCACCGCATCTGCCAATTCGGCGTGGTCGGCCTCGGTCCGATCGGCATAGCGCACCGCGCAGCGCGCGACGGCATCCTCGAACGCCTCGTCACCGTCGAAATACCCGGCGAGCAGGCGCGGATCGAGCGAACGCGAATGTGCGCGGGCCAACAGCGCGCCGGCCAGCCTGCCGTAGTCGTCGAGATCGTCCGAGGACAGCTCCGCCGGATCGATGCTGCCCTTCATATTGCGGAACTGGCGCACCGTGAACGGCAGTTCGCCGGTCTCCGAGCGCAGTGTGGTCCAGCCGAGCAGAATATCGGTCTCGGACTGAACCAGCCTGGCGCCCTGCACGATTCGCTCGCCCTCGTGCGCTGGCGGCGGCGCGGGCAGGAACGGTGCAAGGGCCGACGGATTGGCCTGTTTCAACTGCAGCACCAGTGCCTCACCCGCATTACCGTGCAGCAGCGCCACATAGCTGTGCAGTCCGACGCTTCCGGTGCCGACAATGCGGAAGGCGGTGTCGGACACCGCGAATCGGGCCAGCAGGTTGCGCCGAGACTCGCGCAGGGTATCGCCGTAGCGCTCCAGACCGTCGATGATCTCCTCGGCGACCTTTGCGTCGACCGTCGTGAGAATCGGCGGGTCACTGACGAATCGGTGCTTGCTGATCCCGGTCTCGTGGTCCTCCAGATGTTCGGTCCACTTCTCGACCACCTTGGCGCTGGTATTCTTGCGCGCCTTCTTCGCGGCCTTCTTGAAGTCGTCGAGCAGATCATCTGCCCTTGCCCTACTGATGATCGACTCGTCCGGCAGCGCGCTCCACGATTCCATGAACGGTTGCTCGGCCAGATGATCGATGGCGAGGCGATAGGACCGGGCCGCATCCCGCGCGGCCCGCAGGCAATCGTCTTCGGCCGCACCGCCTTCGCGGCCCGCCAGCACCAGACTGGCCGCCAAGCGCTCCAGATCCCACTCCCACGGGCCGACGATCGTTTCGTCGAAATCATTGATGTCCATGACGATTTCGCCGCGCGGCGTGCCGTACAGGCCGAAATTCGCGGCGTGCGCGTCCCCGCAGATCTGCGCGGGCACCCCGGTGTCCGGACTGCCCGCGAGATCGGCGGCCATCAGCCCGGCAGCGCCGCGATAGAAAGTGAACGGCGAGGCGAGCATCCGACCGATCCGCAGCGGTATCAGATGCGGCAACCGACCAGCATTGCTCGCGGCGATGAAGTCGAGCACGTCCGGTCGCGTCGACGAGGTGACCGCTCGATCCCGGGCCGAGACCGGAACCCGTTGACGCAGCGTCCGCCCGCGGGCACGGACGTCCTCCGCAGGAACATATGAGCGAAGATCGATACCACTGTCCAGCACAACGGTCCAGGTTAGTCAGACGCGTGCGGGAGCGCCGAAGTCCGGGTTCGCGGTCAGGTTGCGGGCACCGCGGGATCGACCGGCGTGATCGGCAGTCGCAGCGCGCCGGGGGCGGAGGCGGGCACCGTGGGATGCTTCGGGGCGACGGGGGAGATCCGCCGGTACGCCGAACCCAGTTCCGGACGCGGGTCGGCCTCGTCCTTATTGGGCCAGAAGGCCATTGCGCGCTCGGCCTGGGCGGTGATTGTCAGCGACGGATTGACACCGAGGTTGGCCGTGACCGCCGAACCGTCCGCGACGTGCAGTCCAGGGTGGCCGAATACCCGCTGATATGGGTCGACCACACCGGCCTGCGGCCCCTCTCCGATCACGCAACCGCCGATGTAGTGCGCGGTGGCCGGGATATTCAGCACATCCATGATCAGGCCGTGGGTATCGCCGTTCACCTTGGCGCTGAACCGGCGTCCGATATCGTGCGCCATCGGAATCCAGGTCGGATTCGGTTCGCCGGTGCCCTGTTTGGTCTTCAACTGCCCGCGTTTGCGGTAGGAGGTCAGCGAATTGTCCAGTGACTGCATCACCAGCAGGATCACCGACTTCTCCGAGGCGCGGTGGGCATTGAGGCTGCGCAGGAATACCAACGGGTGCAACACGATTGCCAGCAGGAAGCGCAGGAATCGGAACGCGCCGCCGTCCACGATCGGCACCGACATCGGGAACAGCGCGTTCTGGCCTTTCCCGTAATGGCAGACCTCGATGTGGGTATCGGCCTCCGGATGGATCGAGGAGGTGATAGCGATGCCCTCGGCGAAATCGCTACGCGAGCGGCTGACCACATTGAGGATCGCCTCGGAATTGCTGCGGGTCAGTTCACCGAGGCGCGGTGACAGATTCGGCAGTATCGCCTCATCGCGCATTTTGTGCAGCAACTTCTGCGTGCCGAGCGCCGCACCGGCGAATACCACCTGTCCGGTGGTAAAGGTCTTGCGCTGCTTGCGGATCCAGCGATCCGAACGCTCGGTCTCGACCGCATATCCGCCGCCGGACAGCGGCCGAACAGCGGTCGCGGTGGTCAGCGGATGTACCTCGGCTCCGGCCTTTTCGGCCAGGTAGAGGTAATTCGTCGTGGTGGTGTTCTTGGCATTGTTCGGGCAGCCGGTGAAACATTGCGCGCAATGCACACAGCCGCGCCGGTGCGGACCCGCGCCGCCGAAGTACGGATCCTCGACCTCGGTGCCCGGATCGGCCTCGTTGAAGAAGACGCCCACATTGGTCGGGTGGAAGGTATCGCCGACGCCCAGATCGTCGGCGATCTCCTTGATCACCTCGTCGGCGGGCGTCATCCGCGGATTCGGGGCAACGCCGAGCATGCGCTGCGCCTGGTCGTAATACGGCGCCAGTTCGGCCTTCCAATCGGTGATATGGGCCCACTGCTTATCGGTGTAGAAGTTCGGCAGCGGCTCGTAGAGGGTATTGCCGTAAATGAGCGAACCGCCGCCCACACCCGCGCCGGAAAAGACCGCGCATTTGCCGAGCACACTGATCCGTTGCGGCCCGGTCAAACCGAGTCGCGGCGCCCAGATCGATTTGCGCACATTCCAATTCGTCTTCGGAATATCCTCGGTGGGCCAGCGCCGTCCGGCCTCGAGCACTCCGACCCGGTAGCCCTTCTCGGTCAGGCGCAGCGCACTGACGCTGCCGCCGAATCCGGAGCCGATCACTACCACGTCGTAGTCGAATGCTGGCATGCTTTCCCTCTCTGAACCGTGCGACAACTGTGTGAGATGGTTTTGCACTCATTCTGTCACTCGGGTCGGTGCGGCGTACCGCACAGCAGGTAAGTACCGAATATATGCGCGACGGCGTGCCCGGATGGCGTGAACCGGGGTCGGTGCGGTATGCACGGGCTGTGACAACCGAATCGGGGAAAACGGAACCGGGCGAACGCTCCGGCGCGGACAACCCGGGAAATGCGGGCGATCCGGCCGCGGGCGGCGTCTTCGCCGACCGCATCTTCACCGTCCCCAATGTCCTGAGCGTGTTGCGACTGGCTGGTGTGCCGCTGTTCCTGTGGTTGCTGCTGGTGGTGCGCGCCGACGGCTGGGCATTCGCGCTGCTGGTGCTCAGCGGCGTCACCGACTTCCTGGACGGCAAGTTGGCCCGCCTGCTCGACCAGTCCTCACGACTGGGCGCACTGCTCGACCCGTTCGTGGATCGGCTGTACCTGGTGACCACACTGGCCGCATTCGTGATCCGCGGTTTGCTGCCCTGGTGGGTTGCGGTGATCCTGATCAGCCGCGATGCCGTCCTGGCCTTGACGCTTTCGGTGTACAAACGCCGCGAACTGGATCCGCCCGAGGTCATCTACCTGGGTAAGGCGGCTACCTTCGCGCTGATGTCCGCGCTGCCGTGGTTGCTGGCCGGTCAGATGGATTGGGCGCTGGCAGGTTTCGGCCGTGCCTTCGGTGGGGCATTCCTGGTCTGGGGCACGGCGGTGTATGTGTGGACCGGCGTGCTCTACATCTGGAAGGCTTTCGCCGTCGCGCGAGCGATACCGGCTGTGCCACACCGCGGGGAGTAGCGATTAGAGTTGCGTCGAGTCGACGACGAAAGGACGGCCTGTGACCCAGACCCCCGAGGATCTGCGCTACACCGAAGAGCATGAATGGGTGCAGCGGATCAGCCCGACCCGGGTTCGGGTGGGAATCACCGACTACGCCCAGTCTCAACTCGGTGACGTTGTGTTCGTGCAGTTGCCTGAAGTCGACAAAGAGGTGGCCGCCGCGGACAGCATTGCCGAGGTGGAGTCGACCAAGAGCGTGTCCGATATCTACGCCCCGCTGGCCGCGAAAGTCGTTGCGGTGAACGGTGTTCTGGACTCGGCGCCGGAAACGCTGAACAACGATCCCTATGGTGAGGGGTGGATCTTCGAGCTCGAATTGAGCGACGAGGCCGACGTGGACGCCGCGCTCGGTGAACTGCTGGATGCCGCAGGTTATCAAGGAGTTATCGGGGGCTGACCCAGCCTTCCCAGTTCTACCTGCACGGGTACGCCCAGGCAGGGTACGGTCAATGCCAACAGATGTGCCGGTGCTTGGCAGCCGGTGTTCTAGCGCCAGGATCCCCAGGTCGTGGCGGTGAAGGCAGCACCTGCTTGCATGGATAATCAGGTTCGAGGAGGAGAGAAACGGTGAGCGAGAACAAAGACCCGGGTTACGGGGAGACCGCGGCCGAGACGACGTCGGTCTTCCGCGCGGATTTCCTGAACGAGGTCGACGCGTCGCGCTCCGCTGAGGCGACCGGCGAACAGCCGGTCCAAGGGGTCGAGGGTCTGCCGGTTGGTGCTGCCCTCTTGGTCGTGAAGCGAGGCCCGAATGCGGGCTCGCGGTTCCTGCTCGATCAGCCGACCACGTCGGCGGGCCGCCATCCCGACAGTGACATTTTTCTCGATGACGTCACCGTCAGCCGTCGGCATGCCGAATTCCGGCAGGACGACGATTCCTTCCAGGTGGTCGACGTGGGCAGCCTCAACGGCACCTACGTCAACCGGGAGCCGGTGGACTCCTCGGAGTTGCAGAACGGTGACGAGGTACAGATCGGCAAGTTCCGCCTCGTGTTCCTCACCGGACCGCGGGTCGAGTCGAGCGATTCGTCGGCGGGTGCGGGCAGCCTGTGACATCAGCGGCACGGATTTCGCGTGTCGGGGCTGTTGACAGGCAAGAACGCTGTGTCATGAAAGACTCGGTGCTATGACGGGCGCGGCGCAGTGGGCTCGCGGAGGTATGTCGATCGGCTCCGTGCTCGACCTGCTGCGACCGGACTTTCCGGATATCACCATCTCGAAGATCCGTTTCCTCGAGGCCGAGGGGCTGATCCGACCCGAGCGCACCCCGTCGGGTTATCGCAGGTTCTCGATCGCGGACTGCGAGCGGCTCAGATTCGTGCTGACCGCACAACGCGATCAGTACCTGCCCTTGAAGGTGATCAAGGAGCAGCTCGAAGCGATCGACAGCGGTGCGGCGACGCTCGGTGTGCGGGAAGCCCGCGCCCGGGCGCACTCCGGCCGCAACGGTGCGCCGGAGCCCGGGCATGCCATGTCCGACTCCGAGCTCACCGCCACACCCGTGGCGCACAGTTCTGCACGCACCGCGCCTCCGCGCAGACTCGGCGTCGTGCCCGGTGAAATCTCGCCCGACGAGCTGCGATTCGATCACGAAATTCGGCTCACTCGGGCGGATCTATTGGCCAGGGCGGAGATCGATGAGAAGTTCCTCGCCGATCTGATCCGGGCCAATCTGATCACGCCGGGCGTCGCCGGTTTCTTCGACGAGGATGCGGTGACGCTGGCCAAGACCGCTAAGGCGATGGCCGAATTCGGCCTGGAGGCACGGCATTTGCGCGCCTTCAAGCTGGCCGCGGACCGCGAGGCCGCGCTGGTAGCGCAAATCGCCGCCCCGATCGCCAAGAGCCGCGATGCCGGTGCGCGGGCCCGTGCGGAGGAAACGGTGCGCGAGTTGGCCGCATTGTCGCTGACACTGCACACCTGCCTGGTGAAAGCGTCGGTGCGGTCCTCACTCGGCGGCTGAGTTCGGCGGGTACATCGGAAGTTCGCTTTGCGTTCCAGACGGACAACACGCCGATTTCGGCTGTGCACAGGGAATGCTGCACGCCTCGAGCTTCGCTTAGACTCGTGGTACGGCGAGCTCTGCAGCGGTCATGCCGGGCGGCCGGCGAGTCATTGGGAGGCAGTGCGATGAGTGAGATGCGCGTAATCGGCATTCGTGTCGAGCAGCCACAGAACCAGCCCGTGCTGTTGCTCCGCGAGGCGTCCGGAGACAGGTATTTGCCGATCTGGATCGGGCAGGCCGAGGCGACCGCGATCGTGCTCGAACAAGAGGGGGTGACTCCGATCCGTCCGCTGACTCACGATCTGATCAAGATCTTGATCGCTGACCTCGGGCACACCCTCAAGGAAGTGCGGATCGTGGATCTGCAGGAGGGCACCTTCTACGCGGATCTGGTTTTCGAGAACGATCTGCGGGTCTCGGCGCGGCCGTCGGATTCGATAGCGATCGCCTTGCGGGTCGGTTGCCCCATCTATGCCGAGGAGCCGGTGCTCGAGGAGGCGGGGCTGGTTATGCCGGATGAGCGCGAGGACGAGGTGGAGAAGTTCAAGGAGTTCCTCGAGTCCGTCTCGCCGGACGATTTCAAGGCCACCGATAGCTGAGTTGACCTGGCGGACTGGCATTGTCGGTTAGGCGCGCCCATATTTCCACTGGCCCTAAAGTAGAGGTCGAGACTCTCACCGCGCGTCGCGTTTGGTCGGATGATGCCGCTCCCGGGACAATCAGGGGGAGTAATCTCGATAGTTGGACCACGTCCGTTATGGCCGGTCGTTGGTCGTTACGGAGCCGGGTCATCGATGAGGCAAGGCGTCGGCGAAGCAAGGGAGTGGTCAGTGGCAGAGCAATCGCAGGATGTGGTACAGCCAGGCCTGTTCCCGGATGACTCGGTACCCGACGATTTGGTCGGCTACCGCGTTCCCAGCGCATGCCAGGTGGCCGGGATCACCTACCGCCAGCTCGATTACTGGGCGCGGACCGGACTGGTCGTGCCCTCCATTCGAGGCGCGGCGGGGTCGGGCAGCCAGCGGCTGTATTCGTTCAAGGACATTCTGGTCCTGAAAATCGTGAAGCGGCTATTGGACGCCGGCATCTCGCTGCAGAACATCCGCATCGCGGTCGATCACCTGCGCAGCCGTGGCGTACAGGATCTGGCGGGCATCACGCTGTTCTCCGATGGCACCTCGGTGTATGAATGCACCTCGCCCGAGGAGGTAGTCGATTTACTGCAGGGTGGGCAGGGCGTCTTCGGAATCGCGGTCAGCGGCGCCATGCGGGAGCTGACCGGAGCCATCGCCAACTTCCCGGCCGAGCGGGCGGTGAGCGGCAGTGCGAGCGAACGTCCGGAGGACGAACTGTCCTTCCGTCGTAAGGCTCGGATGAACGCGAAGACCGGCTAGAGATCGTATCGGGTGCCCGTCGCTACCGCGGCGGGCACTTGTCATATGCGCCGGAGTGATGAGCGCTACACGCCATTCCGGGGTCCAGTGGCGTCATTCGTCGCGTGCGCGACATAAACTGACGATGCGTCGCCGCCGTGCGGGAGAGTTCCGGACTTCACAAGAGTTCGGGCGCCGAAGGAGCAGCACCTCCCCGTCAATCTCTCAGGCAAAAGGACCGTACGGGCTTCGACGTCTCTGGAAAGTGGTGTTCGGCGCACAACGCGGCGATCGCCCGCCCATGGGGAAAGGGGCCCGGAACCTGTCCGTTCGAGGCAGGGTGTCGCGGCGTCCGAATCTCTCAGGCTCCACGACAGAGGGGGAGGGCTGGTACCTGTCGGCACCGTTGGCCGACCCGCCCGACCCTGGAGCTGCCGTGACTCGATCATTCGCCGACCGCCATATCGGACCCGACCGGGACGAACTCGCCCGGATTCTGGACGTCGTCGGCGTCGGTTCGCTGGACGAGCTCGCCACCGCGGCACTGCCCGCGAGCATTCTGGACGACTCCGGCCTGGACGTGCTGCCGCCGGCGGGCACCGAGCATGAGGTACTCACCGAACTCGCCGGGCTCGCGCAGTCGAATTCCGTGGCCACCTCGATGATCGGGCTCGGCTACTACGACACGCTCACCCCGCCGGTGCTGGTGCGCAGCCTGCTGGAGAATCCGGCCTGGTACACCGCCTACACGCCATATCAGCCCGAGATCAGCCAGGGGCGGCTCGAAGCGCTGCTCAACTTCCAGACCATGGTGTCGGATCTGACTGGCATGGAGGTGGCCAATGCGTCCATGCTGGATGAGGCCACCGCCGCTGCCGAGGCGATGACGCTGCTGCGCCGCGCGGGCAAGTCCAAGTCCGCACGTCTGCTGATCGATGATGATTTGTTCCCGCAGACCAAGACCGTGCTGTGCACCCGGGCCGAGCCGCTGGGCATCGAGATCGTCTCGGCGGATCTGTCCGGTGGCGAGTTGCCCGAGGGCGAGTTCTTCGGCGTGCTGGTTCAGGTTCCGGGTGCGTCGGGCCGGATCGTGGACTGGCGGCCGGTGATCGAGGCGGCACATGCGCGTGGCGCGTTGGTTGCGGTGGGCGCGGATCTGCTTGCGCTGACGTTGATTACGCCGCCGGGGGAGCAGGGGGCCGACGTATGTTTCGGCACCACACAGCGTTTCGGGGTGCCGATGGGTTTCGGCGGTCCGCATGCCGGATACCTTTCTGTGCACACCAAGCACGCGCGGCAACTGCCCGGCCGGTTGGTCGGTGTGTCCGTGGACGTGGACGGCAACAAGGCATACCGGCTCGCACTGCAGACCCGGGAGCAGCACATTCGCCGGGAGAAGGCAACCTCCAACATCTGTACCGCACAGGTGCTGCTCGCCATTGTTGCCGCGATGTACGCGAGTTACCACGGCGCCGACGGGCTGCGTGCGATCGCCCGCCGCGTTCATGCCCGCGCCGCGGCCATCGCGGCCGGACTCGATGGTGTTGTAGTGCACGAGAATTTCTTCGACACCCTGCTGGTGCGCGTGCCCGGCGGCGCGGAATCCGTTGTCGCGAAGGCGAAGTCGAGCGGGATCAATTTGCGGTTGGTGGATGCCGATCATGTCGGCATCGCCTGTGACGAGGCCACCACCGAGGCGCATGTCACCGCGGTGCTCGAATCCTTCAGCACCGGGCTGCCGTTGGGCGTCAGCGATCCGAGCGGGGCGCCTAGCGTGCCCGGCGGTTCCATCGAGACCCGTACCTCGGAATTCCTCACCCATCGGGCCTTCACCAGCTACCACACCGAAACCGCGATGCTGCGCTATCTGCGCAGGCTCTCCGATAAAGACATCGCACTGGACCGCAGCATGATTCCGCTGGGGTCCTGCACCATGAAGCTCAATGCCACCGCCGAGATGGAGGCCATCACCTGGCCCGGTTTCGCGCGGATCCATCCGTACGCGCCCGTCGAGGATGCGCCCGGACTGCTGCGGGTGATCACCGATCTGGAGGGCTGGCTCTCGGCCATCACCGGGTACGACCAGGTGAGCCTGCAGCCGAATGCGGGCAGTCAGGGTGAGTACGCCGGACTGCTGGCCATTCGGCGCTATCACCTGGATCGTGGTGACACACACCGGGATACGTGCCTCATTCCGTCCAGCGCGCACGGCACCAATGCCGCTTCGGCCACCATGGCCGGCCTGCGCGTGGAGGTCGTGAAGTGCCGGGAGAACGGCGATGTGGATCTCGATGATCTGCGTGCCAAGATCGCCGACCACGCCGACCGGTTGGCGTGCATCATGATCACCTATCCGTCGACGCACGGCGTGTACGAGCACGAGGTGGCCGAGTTGTGCGCGCTGGTGCACGATGCGGGCGGTCAGGTGTACGTCGATGGCGCGAATCTGAATGCGCTTGTGGGCCTTGCTCGTCCGGGCCGGTTCGGCGGCGACGTCAGCCATTTGAACCTGCACAAGACCTTCTGCATTCCGCACGGCGGCGGCGGTCCGGGCGTCGGGCCGGTGGCGGTGCGCTCCCATCTCGCGCCGTATTTGCCCGGTGACCCGCTCGAGCACGGCTCGCACGCGGTGTCGGCGGCGAAGTACGGTTCGGCGTCGATTCTGCCGATCACCTGGGCCTATATCCGGATGATGGGTGCGGATGGTCTACGTAAGGCCACATTGACCGCGATCGCCTCGGCCAACTACATCGCGCGCCGGTTGAACGAGCACTTCCCGGTGCTGTACACCGGTGAGAACTCGATGGTCGCGCACGAGTGCATTCTGGATCTGCGCGAGATCACCAAGCGGACCGGTGTGACCGTAGATGATGTGGCAAAGCGGTTGGCGGACTATGGATTCCATGCGCCGACCATGAGCTTCCCGGTGGCTGGCACGCTGATGGTCGAGCCCACCGAGAGCGAAAACCTCGCCGAACTGGACGAATTCATCCTCGCGATGACGGCGATCCGGGGCGAGATCGATCAGGTCGCCGCGGGTGTGTGGCCGGTGACGGACAACCCGTTGCGCGGTGCGCCGCATACCGCGGCCTGCCTGGTCGGGGAGTGGGACCGCCCGTACAGCCGGGAGGTCGCGGTGTATCCGCAGGGTCTGGATCCGGCGCGGGGCAAGGTGTGGCCCGCGGTGCGGCGCATCGACGGCGCCTACGGTGACCGCAACCTCGTCTGCTCCTGCCCGCCGCTGGACGCGTACTGACGGCTACCGAGCCGCGCCTCGACCCGTCGCAGGTGCGGCTCGACAGCCATCTTCACTGTGCGGCAGCCGCATTAGCGTAGGTATTGACCAGATCCGGCCAGCAGCCCTCGCTTTGCACGCAGTCGCGCATGGATTCCCAACCCCAGCGTGCTTTTCGAAGCGTGATTGGTCGGACTACCGGACATGTGCGACCGGTTGCTCCGGGTGATGAATTTCTGTCGGACACGCCGAAGGAAGACGTCGTGAAGGCTGCCGCCGTGGCCGCGAACGTTACGCAACGCCAGTGCGGCGGCCGAAGTGGCCGACTCTGGTCAACAGTAGATCGCGGCGGGGATCACCAGGGGCGCGAGACAGCGCGGTGTACTCGGCGATTCCGGGACGCAGGCAGACCGCGTCCGCCGCGGTCGCTGCGCGCTGCGGATTCGCAGGTTACCGCCCCGGACCGAGGCGGCGGTTGTGTCGGATTCGGACTCAGGCCGAATTGATCACGCCGGGTCCGCAGGAGCCTCGGGTTCGAGTTCCGGGATCTCGCTGAGGGCTTCGATCCCAAGTTCTGAGCGCGTTGCGTCGATGACAGCGCGTTCGTCTTGGACGGTATTGGCAATTGCCTTATGCCACAGTGCGCGGATCGCGTTCACGTCGTCCATGGTTGCTTCGTCGTCGAGTTCGACCTTGAGGCGCTGCACGGTGATGCTCTGAGCTGCGGAGAGGGTGCGGAGCAGATCTTCGCAGCGCTGCGGGATCTTGAGGTTCGACAGGACGCGGAGTCGGGTGATGTAGCCATTGCATGCGGAGATGCTCTGCTGTACTTCCTTGCCGAAACTGTCCACATCCTCGACCGATTCGGCTTTCCAATCGAGTGTGTCCCACAGGGTTTGGCGAACGTCGGCGGCGGAGAGCAGTACCGAGGAGATCGCGGTCAAGATCGATTCGCGCCGCCATTTGTCCTGTTCGCGGTGTTCTGCGGCGGCATTCGCGTTGTCGATGTTGCGTTGCGCGGCGGCGTGGGTTGTCTCGATATTGCGCTGAGCGGCATCGAGTGTGGTCCGGTTGCGCTCGTCGGCCGCGGTGATCGCGCTGCGGTTCGTCCGGTTGTTGATCAGGACGCCGATGAGCGCCGCGGCGGCGACGATGAGCGAGCTGAGAAGCGGAAGCCAGGAAGTCACCGGGTCATCATTGCATTGCGAGGTGCTCCGCTGCGCCCCGATCGGCCGTCGGACTGCGCTGGCGCGCGCTGCGACCAAGTGCGACATCGGCCGTGCGGACGGTGTCTTGCATGGTCACCGGTTCGTAAGTGATGACAGGCGGTGGTAATTCGGCGCCACGGCGAAGTGAATTTCCTACTCGACGTCGACCGTGCCGCGGGTTCGCCGCGGGCGATCTCGCGGCGAATGACCCCGGCGGACTGGGCGTGCCCGGCCGTCTAACCGAATCCCACAGTCGCACGGCAAGCCCGGACGGCTTCATCTGGGTAGCAATGGAATCCGGCGCTCTCGTACGATTGTCGATCGCGTGAAATTGCAGGTGCCCTGACCGAATCGTAAACGGCCAGTCCTCACGGCGTCGTCAACGCATGCATTACCGCGGTCCCGAAGTTGATGTCATCCGACGTTGCCAGCCGCGTGTAGGTCCCTCCGGTTCGCTGAGCGGCGGTTTGGAGGGTTTCCGTGCCATTGCCGCCGATGACGATCACATCGATGCGAACCGGGTGGGCCGGATCGGCGGCGGAGGTCAGCTCGGTCAGCAGTTTGGCTCCGGTGACGGTGGAGTCGTCATCCGGGCCGTCGGTGATGAGCAGGACCGAATTGGTGAGCCCCGCGGTGTATCCGCGAACAGCCGAGCGGTAGGCGGCGATTAGTGACGGATACGCCTGGTCGGTGCGAGATTCGGTGGGTTTCAGTGCCTCCAGCGCCGTATCCAAGGCGGTGCGCTGCTGATCGTTCAGTGGCGCGGTGGGAGTTTGGATCTTGTACGGCGTTGTCCCGTCGAGGTTCTTGCCGAATGTCCATATGCCGAGTCCGAAGTCCGGCGGCATCACATTCATCGTGGAGCGGATCGCGCCGAGTGCATTCGCGAGCCGGGCGACGGATCCGTCGCTATTGCCCATCGAGGACGATACGTCGAGCAGCACCGTAGCCTGCACGCCGAGAACAGGATTGGCGAGTGTGGCACGGACCTTGTCCAGTGCCGCTCGCGGTGCTGCGGGTGCGGCGGTGGCCGGTGCGGCGGCGAATCCGGCGGCGGTGAAGGCCGAGGACTGCTGAGGTGCGCGCAGGTAGTCGGCGAACAGTGACGCGATCAGATTCTGGGTCTTGTCCACCCACGCTCCGGACATCAACGCGGCGGGGTGATCGGCGACCGGTGCAGTCCCGGCAGGCCGAAATGCCGACGTACCGCCAACAGCTTTCAGTTGCTGCTCAGTAGCGGCGACCGCGTGAATGGGCGAATTCGTCCCTCCGATCGCGGCCAAAGCCGCCGTGGTGTCCGCCGCCTGCGGCGCTGTCGCGGCGAGGCCGGAGATCGCGGCGACAACCTGACCGGACTTCGCGACCTGATCGGTGAGCGGATCGGTCCCCGACACCGCGGAGCCGACCGCTGCCGCCGTCGCGAGGGTCGAGTCCCCAGCAGGCAGCGCCATCCGCAGCCCACCCCACCCGGACAGCCCGAGCTCATTCAGCGAACCCTGTTGCAGCCGTGGCAAATCCGCCCAGGTGATCTTGGACTGCTCGAGGGCGTTGCGCAGCTCCTCGGGAACAGCGACCACGATCGGAGTCATCGCGACCGGTGCGGGTGTGCCCTCGATCAGGCCGGGCACCCGCATCGATTCAATGGACCGCATCGAGTCGGCGATCCACAGCCCCGGCTGCGGACCCAGCGCAGCGTTCCACGGCGTGCCCGCGGTGAACCCGGCGACGATCGCCGCCGACGGCTGGGCCGTCACCACTACTTTCGCGCAATGGTCGCGCACCTTCGGATTGGTCGCGTTGTAGCGCTCGGCCGCGGCCCGCACCGGATCGGTGATATCCGGATCGACCGTCACGAACAGCGTCGACGGCCCCTGCTTACATTCCGCCGCGGCCGACTTGTCCCGGTTCGCGGCGCGATCACTGAGTTGAAAAAACGCGAAGACCGCCGCGACTAGCAGCAAAACGGCAACCACTGCGATAACCGGACCTTTGCTGACGCCCCGGGATCTGGTTCCGCTGCGATGTGTGCCCACGATCCTCAGTGTATGTTCACGCGAGATTTGCCGTGCCGGTGTGTCCGGTGCGGCGCACCGGCACGGCGTGGCGCGAACATCCGATCAGGGTCGGATCATCCGTCCGCGATCGAACTCGTGGCCGCCCCAAACTCCGGACTGTCCGGTGCGCGCGGCGAATTCACCGCAGGCATCGCGGATCGGGCAGCCCGCGCAAACTTCCCGTGCGTACTCGAAGTCCTGCGACGGATACGGGAACCAGGCTTCGTGATTCGGATCACCTCGACAGGCGGCCCGATGCCACTCTCGGGAATCCGAGAGCGGGAGCAGGTCGGTCAGATCGACAAGTGCGCTGGTCTCCAATTCGACGGTCATTTCGAGCCTTCTCCTTTCTCTCTCGGCTCAGGTGGCGGCCAATTGCTTCCAGATCCGCCGCTGGCTTCGGGCCAGGTGGGCGGGCGCTTTCGGCTGCCACAGCAACCGCATGCCCGCCTCCTCCGGCGTCCGGTCGGCCTTGTTCGAGTTGCACAGTGCGCACGCGGCGATCAGGTTGTCCCAGGTGTTCGCACCGCCCCGGCTACGCGGCCGGATGTGATCGACGGTGCGCGCCCAGGACGCGCAGTACCCGCACCGGTGGTTGTCCCGGCGCAGCACACCGGCCAGCGTCGCGCGACTACCGTCGTGTATTCGCGTCACATGGTCGAGGTACACGTAGCGCAGCAGCCGGATCGTCTCCGGCAGCGCGAGCTCGAGGTGCTTGGACCGAATCGGGAAGTGCGGCTCCCGATCCGCGATCGACTCCGCAGCACCGCCCATGAGCAGCACCACGGCCCGGTCGGCGCTGATCTCGGTGAGCGCCTCGTAGCTGGCGTTCAACACCAGTACCCGGGTGTGTATCCAGTTGTCGACAGTCGACGCCACCGGATCGGTGGCACGGTGGAACGTCATGGGAGTCACCATGTTTCGAGAGAGCGAGCGGATTCGGAAAGCGAGGGTCGGTCAGTTACCGGCCGGGGGGCGGCGCAGTTCCTGCTCGACGCGCACGCCATACCGACGCGGGCTCGATACGACAATGGTCACGGCCGCCGCCTCCTTCCGCATGCTCGTGAGCACCCGCGCAATCGGGTGATCATCATCGAAATCCATGGTGGCACAGCGCACCTACCGCTGGCGAAGGGTTTTTCAGACCAGGCCGACCAGCCACTGCCGCAGCCACGAGGTGGCGGTGGCACCGTTGGAATCCACGACGTAGGTCGGATAGTTCTGATGGACGAACGAGTTGTAGAACCGCTCGAATTCCTGCTTACGTTCGCTCATTTCCGGATCGGCGAGCTGGTTCTGGATGAGCGGGGACACTCCTGTCGCCATCAGGTCGTTGAAGATGGCGAACGCCTCCTGCTGATAGCGCCACAGCTGAGCTGGGTCGGCATCGGAGGCCTGAGCGAGGAATCCGGCGAAGCGGGTCGCGAAGTCGGTGGGCGGAGCGGCGCAGTACAGGTCACCGACGGCGCAGATGGTTCGGGTCTTCGGGGTGAGGAAGCCGAAGCCTTCGATGCGCGAGCCGCCGGCACCGGCGCCGTTTACCGGGGGACCGACGAGGGCGTCGGCCGGCGAGCGACGCGGATCCGAGATGAGACCGACCGCGGCGATGCGTTCGGGTCGAACGGGACTGAGTCCGGTGCCGATTTCGGCGGCGAGATCGCCCGCCGCATCCGCGCCCTGGCTGTAGCCGATCAGCGCGATCTTGGTCTCGGCGCACTGCTGGGCCATGGCTGTGACCAGGCCGCGGGCATTATCGATGGCCTGTCGCTTGGACCGGCCGTAAACATCGGTCTCCCAGGGGAAGGCGGTCGCCGCGTAGGTCACGTAGTCGGTGCGGGTATTTCGCGGCAGGTTATCGGTGACACTCGCGAGCATGCCCTCGCCAGGCTTGGCATCGGAGGTCTCCCACGTTCCAGGTATCGCCACTACATAGAGGTCGGGGCAGCCACCGGGGGCCGCGGTTGTGGTGCCGGCGCCGCCGACGGCGCCGACCGCACCTACCATGACGGTTCCCGCCACGGCGCCGATCATCTTGCGCATAAACATGGTCCACACCTCGGTGTTGCTAGTTCCGAAGCGGCCGGGGGCCGTACGCGACTTCCTGTCGTCGCGTCGGAGACAACCGTACGGTCTGACCAGCGGTTGATGCGGGAACACCCCGTGACAAACGCCGAACATTTCTTAACAGAATGTGCAATGCCGAGGATTTGCCCGGTGCAGCGGGATGAAGGAGCCGCGGGCGAGGGGGTGCGCGACTCCTTCATCGTGTCCGAGGGGCAGTCACCGCCTCGTCCACGGTTGTGGTGATGATCTCCGACACCAATGACTCCCTCCCGTGGATCATCGTGTCCATCCATTGAACCCCGATCGGCAGGCCTGCGTCCCGGCTTCGGGCATTGCCATTCGAGAAGGTCGATCAACCGATGGGCGGGCGGCCCAACAGAACTCGGCCGGTGAATCGTGTCTGCTTGGCACGGGGCAGCGGGTGGAACAGGCAACCGTGGATGTCGCGATACCACATCTCCAGCTCACAGCTGCGCGAAAACCCCACGCCGCCAACGGTTTCCATGGCCAGTCGAACGGCATCGACGAGCGCTTCGGCGGCCACGGTCTTGCGGCTGAGGGTGCGCGCGCCGTAACTGTCGGTATTGTCGAAGTGCAGATTGTCCGAATCGGTGAACATGGCGGCGATCAGATCCGCGGCGGTGGTGTATGCGTTCATCATTTCCCCCGCGAGCTGGAAGGTATGCGGTTCGCAGCGGTCGGCGACCAGTGCGGCGGTCAATTCGACCGCGGCGTCGGCGATGCCGAGATAGGCCGCCATTACCAGTGGCATGGCCGCGCCGATCACCACATTCAGCACCGGGGGCCATGCGTCGGCAGGGCGGGTCAGCGAGATCGCGGCATCGGGGACGAAGACATCTTCGAAGACCACCGTATGAGAGCCGCTGGCCCGTAAACCGAGAGTGTCCCAAGTCTTTTCGATGCGAATACCGGGCGCGTCCAATGGCGACGCGAAGTGCAGCACCTGGGGTCCCTCCGGTGCATCGCCGTGGCGGATGCTGGTCACCACCACATCGCCGACCTCACAGCCGCTGGCGGGCGCCTTGCGCGCACTCACCCGGAAGCCACCGTCGACGCGCTCGGCCCGGCCGTTGGATTCGACCCAGTCCGAAGCGCCGGTGCTGACCAGAATCGCGCCCGCGGCCACCTTGCCGAAGACCGCCGTGGCGTCGATGCCGTGGTTGTGCCGCCAGACCTGTGCGGCGACCAGATGGGTGTGCATGGCGAACGCGACGGCCGTGGACGGATCGTGGCGGCCGAGTTCGCGCAGGATCTCGCCCATCTCGCGGTGCGACACACCACCGCCACCGAACTCGATGGGTACGAGTGCGGCGGACAATCCGGTGGTCCGCAGCAGGTCGAAGGCGGCGACGGAGATCTGGCCGCCGCGGTCGCGGGCGGCCACATCGGCGCGCAAGGTTTCCCCGATCCGGCGTGCCAGGGCGATCCAGTCGGTGGTGGTGATGTCATGGGCAATAGTCGTCATGTTTCGAAGTTAGGAACGGCAGCGATAACCGAATAGTCCAGAAAGTGGACTTCCATGGTCCAGAAAATAGACCCGGTTCGCGAGGTAACCATGACCAGCACGACCGCAAGCTATGGCCAATATTGTCCGATCTCCCGTGCACTCGATGTGCTCGGCGAGCGTTGGTCGCTGCTCATCCTGCGCGATCTGCTCATCGGTACAACTCGCTTCAACGATCTGGCCCGCGGTCTGCCCGGGCTTTCGCGGAGTCTGCTCGCCAAGCGGCTGCGCCAATTCGAGCGGGCCGGATTGATCGACAAAGTGGGCAGCGAATATCTGCTCACCGCGGCCGGTCAGGAATTGGAGCCGATCCTGTTCGGCCTCGGCGAATGGGGTGCGCGCTGGACCTTCGGTGAACCGCAGCCCGAGGAGTTGGATGCCGGGTTGCTGGTGTGGTGGATGCACTCCCGGCTGGATACGTCCACGTTTCCGGGTAAGCGCCATGTGCTGTGCGTACGGTTCACCGATGATTTTCGGCGCTATTGGATCGTCATCGAATCGGGTGTGCCTTCGGTGTGCGATGCCGATCCGGGCTACCCGGTCGATGTCACCATCAGCTCCGATGTCGAATCGCTGTACCAGGTTTGGCTGGGACGCATTCCGCTCTCGCACGCAATGCGAAGCGGCCGAGTGGAATTCACCGGGCCGAGTGCCCTCACCCGGCGGATGCCGTCGGTGTTGCAACTGAGTCCTGTTGCGGGATATACGGATCCGGTCGTGCGCGCCTCGTGACCATTACGCGGTAGTCTCCCGCGCGTAGATGTAGTAGCGATAGACGCCGTCGCCGGGATCCGAGTTCAGCGGCCACTCGCCGTCGGCGAACCATGCCCATTCGAGAGCGAGGCCCGCGTCGTGTTCGGCGATCGACTTCGCCCGGTCCAACGAGCTGTCGGTACCGAGGGCCTGGTCGTCGGTGCCGCAGAACTCGCAACTGTGCACCCGCCGCACCTCGTATGCGATCACTCGGTTACCTCCGGGCATCCAGGTTAGACCCGGTTTATCCGGGTGTGCACCGATAACGTTCGGCGGATGCGGCCGATAACCAGCTCAACAGGCTCGTCCGCCGGGGTGACCGCGTGGCGAATGGGGAGTTCCGGAAGTGGCGTCCGCATACGCTGAGCGTCCACCCCGTGGCCGCCGAATTGTGAGATTTCAGAGGTTGCCGACGATGTGTTCGAGGCGGCGGGCCACCAGTTCGCGGGCCTGTTCGCGCAGGGCGGGGCGGTAGCCGCTGGGGTAGACCGGGTCGCCGGGGGTGTAATCCTTCAGCACTTCCTTGGCGAGGGTGATCTTGTGGACCTCGGTGGGGCCGTCGGCGATCGCCATGACCTCCGCGTAGTTCATCATGTCGACGAACGGGAGGTCCTGGCTGACGCCGATGGCGCCGTGCAGATGCAGTGCGCGCTGGGCGATGTCGTGCATCACCTTCGGCATCGCCACCTTGATGGCGGCAATATCCTTGCGCACCTTCAGATAGTCCTGCTCCTTATCGATGCGCCAGGCGGTGCGCAGGACGAGCAGGCGGAACTGCTCCATCTCGATCCAGCTGTCGGCGATGCGTTCCTGGGTCATCTGCAGACTCGCGAGCGGCCCCTTGCGCATCGGCCGCGAGACGGCGCGTTCTGCCATCATGTCGAAGGCCTTGCGCACCAACGCGACTGTGCGCATGGCATGGTGCACCCGCCCGCCGCCGAGGCGGGTCTGCGCGACGATGAAACCCATCCCCTCCTGGCCGAGCAAGTGATCGGCGGGCACCCGGACATCGATGAAGCGCAGATGTCCCTCGTGCTCGCTGAAACCGTGCACGTGGAAGTTCTTCACGATCTCCAGGCCGGGTGTGTCGGCGGGCACGATGAACATCGACATGCCCTGGTACGGACTGACATCCGGATTCGTGATCACCATGACGATATGGAAGCTGGCGAACTGCGCGTTCGAGTTGAACCACTTCTCGCCATTGATGACCCAGGAGTCGCCGTCGCGCACCGCGTGGGTCTTGAACAGCGTCGGATCCGAGCCGCCGGTCGGTTCGGTCATGACGTAGCAGGAGCCGATCTCACCAGCCAGCAGCGGCTCCAGGTACTTGGCTTTCTGCTCCGGGGTGCCGTAGTGCGCGAGGATTTCCGCATTGCCGGAATCCGGTGCCTGGCAACCGAATACCGACGGCGCCCACACCGAAGTACCGAGTACCTCGTTGAGTAGGCCGAGCCTGAGCTGCCCGTAGCCGGGTCCGCCCAGCTCCGGTCCGAGATGGCAGGCCCACAGGCCCTGTTCCTTAACCTTCTCCTTCAGCGGCCGCATCAGCGCCATTGCCTCGGTATTGGTGCGGTCGTAGGGATTCGGGTAGAGCAGGTCGAGGGGTTCCACCTCGGTGCGGACGAACTCCGACGCCCAGTCCAACTTCTGCTGGTACTCCGGGTCGGTTTCGAAATCCCAAGCCATGGTCAGCCTTTCGTGTCGGTGATGCCGTCGAGAATGGTGGACGCCACAATGTCGGCGATTTCGTCGGGGGAGCGGCCGCCGTGCGGGCGGTACCAGAAGGTCACCATGTTCAGCATGCCGAGCACACTGTTGGTGACCACGTGATCGTCGGTGCGCAGTAGGCCCGCCGCATGACCGGCGTCGATGACGCGCTGCCAGCAGGCCTGTATTTCGTCCCGCATTTCCTGCAGTTCTTCGCCGCGCTCACCGGTCAGCGCGGTGACATCGCGCAATTGGATGGCGACCTCGCGGCGGTGCTCGATGATCAGCCCCACGTGGCTGTGGATCAGCTTGCGCAACTTGACGATCGGGTCGTCGGTGCCGCGGGAGATCCGCCGTGCGTCGGTGAGCATGAGCTGGATGTAATCGCGCAGGATCTGCCAGAGCAGCTCTTCCTTGGAACCGATGTGGTAGTACAGCGCGCCCCGCTGCACCCCGGCTCGATCACCGATTTCCGCGACGCCGGTGCCGTGAAAGCCCTGCTCCGCGAACAGTTCCACCGCGGCTGCCACGATGCGCGCCCTGGTCGCCTCGGCGGTGGTCTCCGCGGCCGGTGGACGACCGCGACGACGAGGCGAGGCCAATTCGGGCCCACCCGTCACTCGGCCACCGCCACTCATCGAATCGCTGCGCGATGCGGCCGTCATTTGCGCGGATCCAGGACGACCTTGGACACCCCGTCTGCACGGTCGGCGAACATGCGGTAGGCGTTCGCGCCCTCCGACATCGGGAATCGGTGTGTGACAACGGCTTCGGGTCGAATTCGCCCCGCCGCGGTGAGCCGCAGCAGTGCGGGCAGCTCGTATTGGATCGAGCAGAGTCCGATATGGAATTCGAGCTCCTTGACCTGCGCCAACTGCATATGAAATGGGAAGGCGCGGTTATGACTGACGCCGACCACGCCGACCCGGCCACGATGTCCGACGGCGCTGATGGCGAGACTGATGGTCGCATCGGCGCCGACCGCCTCGATCGCGACATCCGCACCGCCGCTGAGCATTTCTCGGATGACGGTCTTGGGTTGCTCGGATTCGACTATCTCCGCGCCCAATTCGGCGGCACGCTTGCGGCGCTCGGCCACCAGATCCACCCCGAGCACCCGCGACGCGCCCATCGCGAATGCCGACTGGACGGCCATCAGCCCGACCGGTCCGAGTCCGATCACCACTACGGTCTCACCCGGCGCGATGCGGGTGCGGCGCGCGCCGTACCAGGCGGTCGGCGCATTATCGGTGAGCACGATCGCCGCCCCATCGCTGACCGTATCGGGCAGCCGTACCAGATTCCCCTCGGCATGGGGGACGGCGAGATATTCGGCCTGCGCACCCGCGAGCGAGCCGCCGAGTCCGTAGCAGGCGTCCGCAGGCATTGGATGGCGTTCGCAGGCCGCCACGATGCCTGCCTTGCACTTCGCGCAGCGGTTACAGCCGACGGATGCGGAGACCAGCACCCGGTCACCGATCGCGAACCCGCGGATATCCGAACCCAGTTCGACGATCTCGCCGACCGCCTCGTGCCCGACGCTGTATCCGGTGCCGTCGGTGAAGCCGTGCCCGGCGTAGATGTGCAGATCGCTACCGCAGATTCCGGAGGCGGTCACCCGAACAATGGCCCCATCACGGCCGGGCAGTACCGGATCGGGGAACTCGGTGTAGGAGATCTGCTGTGGTCCTTGGTAAGTCAGAGCCTTCATCGCCAGCCGCCGTCCAGTGCCAGGGTTGCGCCGGTGCAGTAGGCCGAGGCGTCCGTCGCGAAGTACAGTGCCGCGCCGACGATTTCCTCCGGGCGGCCGACCCGCCCGAGGGCCATATGTCGAGTCAGCTCCGTCCGCAACTCATCGGGCCATGCCTTCGAAATATCCGTCTCGAACGGACCGCATTGAATCGTGTTGACCCGCACCGCCGGTGCGAAACTCTGCGCGAGTCCGCCGGTGAGGTTGGCCAATCCGGCCTTGGCGGCCGCATAGGGGACCGCGAGCGGTTCCGGTCGTGTCGCCTCGATCGAGGAGATATTGATGATCGACCCGCCACCGGCAGCGGCCATCCGGGTACCGATCAAGGTCGACAATCGAAACGGCCCCTTGAGATTGACCGCGATCACCTTGTCGAACATCTGCTCGCTCACCTGATCCAGGCTCGGATACAGCAGCGACATCCCGGCATTGTTGACCAGCACGTCGACCTTGCCGAACTCCGCGTAGGCCGTCTCGGCCAGCGCATCGCACTGCGCCCAATCGCTGACATTGCACGCCACCGGCAATGCGCGCCGACCATGGGTGTTCTTCACCTCATCGGCGAGTTCGACGCACCCGTCGAGCTTGCGACTGGCGATTACCACATCCGCGCCGGCCGCGGCGAAGGCCAGCACCATCTCCCGACCGAGCCCGCGGCTACCACCTGTGACCAGCGCGACCTTCTCCGCTAACGACTGTCCTGGCATTGCGCTCCATAGCTTCGGCTGCCGGTAATGTTCCAATCAGTACATTAATTCCGCCGGACGATACAATCAAGGCCCCGACAGACCGTCACATCACTACCGATGGGTAACATTGGTTGCGATTTTTCCCACCCGGCTTTCTCAGAAGTGAGGCAGTAGATGACAGAGCGGATTCAGGTCGGCGGGCTCCAGGTGGCCAGCGTTCTCCACGAGTTCATCGAGAACGAGGCGCTCCCCGGAACCGGCGTAGATTCCGCCGCGTTCTGGGCCGGAGCCGAGCAGGTCATCAACGACCTCGCTCCGCGCAACCGCGCCCTGCTGGCCGAACGCGACGAGATCCAGGGCAAGCTCGATGCCTGGCACGCCGAGCACCCCGGCGCGAACTATGACAAGGCCGCCTACAAGAGCTTCCTCGGGGATATCGGCTACCTGCGCGCGGAACCGGCCGATTTCGAGATCGCCACCCAGAATGTGGACGACGAAATCGCCACCACCGCGGGCCCGCAGCTGGTGGTGCCGGTGATGAACGCCCGCTTCGCGATCAATGCCGCGAATGCGCGCTGGGGTTCACTCTACGATGCCCTCTACGGCACCGACGCCATCTCCGAGGCCGACGGCGGCGAGAAGGGCACCGGTTACAACCCGGTCCGCGGTGGCCGCGTGATCGAATTCGCGCGCAAGTTCCTCGATACCGCCGCCCCGCTGGCCAACGGCTCACACCGCTCCTCGACGCACTACGCGATCGACGGCGGCAAGCTGGCGGTCACGCTGAGCAACGATGAGGTCACCACGCTGGCCGCCGATGGCGCGGAACTGGTCGGCTACCTGGGCGATCCGGCCTCGCCGACCTCGATCCTGTTGAAGCACAACGGTTTGCACATCGACGTCCAGATCGACCCTGCCTCGCCGATCGGCAAGACCGATCCGGCCGGTGTCAAGGATGTAGTGCTGGAGTCCGCGGTCACCACGATCATGGACTTCGAGGATTCGGTCGCCGCGGTGGACGCCGAGGACAAGGTGCTCTGCTACCACAACTGGCTCGGCCTGATGACGGGCGAGCTGGCGGAGAAGGTGACCAAGGGCGATAAGACCTTCACCCGCACCATGAACCCGGACCGCGTCTACACCGCGCTCGGCGGTGGCGAGCTGGTGCTGCACGGCCGGTCGCTGCTGTTCGTGCGCAATGTCGGTCACCTGATGACCTCGGACGCGATCATTGATGCCGAGGGCAACGAGGTGCCCGAGGGCATCATGGACGGCCTGATCACCTCGCTCATCGCCAAGCACAGCCTGCTCGGCGATAAGAAGCTGAAGAACAGCCGCACCGGTTCGGTGTACATCGTGAAGCCGAAGATGCACGGCCCGGACGAGGTCGCCTTCACCAACGAGCTGTTCGGCCGGATCGAGGACGTGCTCGGCCTGAGCCGCAACACCCTCAAGGTCGGCATCATGGACGAGGAGCGCCGCACCACGGTCAACCTCAAGGCCTGTATCCAGGCCGCCGCGGAGCGCGTGGTGTTCATCAACACCGGCTTCCTGGACCGCACCGGCGACGAGATCCACACCTCCATGGAGGCCGGACCGATGGTCCGCAAGGCCGAGATGAAGACCCAGCAGTGGATCCTGTCCTACGAGGACTGGAACGTCGATACGGGGCTGGCCGCCGGGCTGCCGGGTAAGGCGCAGATCGGCAAGGGCATGTGGGCCATGCCGGATCTGATGCACGACATGCTCGAGCAGAAGATCGGCCACCCGCGTGCGGGCGCCAACACCGCCTGGGTGCCCTCGCCCACCGCGGCCACGCTGCATGCGACGCACTACCACCAGGTCGACGTGTTCGAGCGGCAGCAGGAGATCGCCGGCGGTGGTCGTCGCGCCACCGTCGATCAGATCCTGGAGATCCCGCTCGCGGCCGATCCGAACTGGACCGATGAGCAGAAGCGTCAGGAGTTGGACAACAACTCCCAGAGCATCCTCGGTTATGTGGTGCGCTGGATCGACCAGGGTGTCGGCTGCTCCAAGGTGCCCGACATCCGGGATGTCGGTCTCATGGAAGACCGCGCAACCCTGCGCATTTCGAGCCAGCTGATGGCGAACTGGCTGCGCCACGGGGTGGTCACCGCCGATGAGGTGGTGGCCAGTCTGCAGCGGATGGCGCCGGTGGTCGACAAGCAGAATGCGGGCGATCCGAACTACCGGCCGATGGCGCCGGACTTCGCGAGCAGCATCGCGTTCCAGGCCGCGAGGGAGCTGGTGTTGGAAGGCGCCAAGCAGCCCAACGGCTACACCGAGCCGATCCTGCACCGTCGTCGCCGGGAGGCCAAGGCGCTGGCTTGCGTCTAAGGCATTGCGCGTCTGAGTAACTCGTGAATCCCCCGCCCGGGAGCCTGCCGGGCGGGGGATTCCTGATATCACGCGACGGCCCGTCGGCGGGGTGGATGACTGGTTTCGACCCGCATAACGATCCGTTACCCTGGGCGCTGCACGAGGTACTCGGATGTGAGGAAGTTTTATGGGAAGCGTTGTCCTTGATGTATTCGCCCTGGTTGTGAACCGCGCGGCACAGTTCTGGAACTGGATGGCAACCGGTTCGGCCGGTTTCCCGCCGCTGTAATAACCGAGCTGAACGTCTGGTGCGACGGCCCCCGGTCACGGCCCCTCGATGGGATGCCGAGGCCGGGGGCCTTCCTTCGTCCAGTGAGATATTTCCACCAGATGGTGAACCGATTCCCTTCGGGGACAGGGCAGGTCGACGTATCTTCTTTGGCATGAGCAGCGCCACCCGACCGACACCGTTGTGGTTCGAACTCTGGATGGGCGCGATCACCACCGTCATCGCGCTACTTTGCGCCGCGCTGTGCTGGGAATTGGCTGCTCAGGGCAGCTTTCCGGCCAAAGTTCTGCTGTGGGTGGGACTTTCGGTTGTCGGTCTGGTCGCGATCATCTTCGCCATCCTCGGCCTGATCCGCTATCACGCCGTCCTCGTGAGCCTGACCGCGCCACTGCTGATCGTCGCCCTCGCCGCGCTGGTGTGGTACGAAGTCCCCGAAACCACCGGTTGGCGCCTGTCCCGCCCCATCCTCGAGGATCAGGCCGCCGCCTGCGCCAACCCGGGCCATCGCACCCGTCTGGGCGTCTACACCGTCACCTATATCACCCGCCGCGACGGCGCCTGCCTGTTCTACGTCAGTGGCGGAGCCACCAATTCCGAAGGCTTCGCCTATTTCCCGGACAGCGCCCCGAGCACCGGTTCCGCCGGACAAGGCGGGATCGGCTACGAACCCTTCCACGGCTCCTGGTACCGGTTCACCGAAAACACCTGACGGATATCGGCCGAGGTGCCACTCAGTGCCCGACACCAACCAGTGTCCGGATGATCATGAAGATGGCGGTCACACCGAAACAGCCCAGTCCGACCACCCATACTGTGAACATCTGCCGCATCGGTATCAGGTTGTTCAGCCAGCCGACGTCGAGCTCGACGTTCTGCTGTCGCGTCTCGAAGACGGTGCCGTGTGCACCCCAGCTGCCCGCGCCGATCTGCTGCTGTTCGAACTGCTCCAGCCACAATGCGTCCTTGCGCTCGGCAAGGCGATGGCTCGCCATCAGCATGATCGAAATGATCGACACGATCAGTGCGAGTAGCGACGAGGCTATTCGAGCGATGGAATCGTTGGCGGCTGCCATCGAGATGCTGAACAAGAATGCCTGGGCAGTCAGACTGACGGTGGGAACCTGCCAGAGCAGGTTCTCGTATTGCAGACGTCGATCCGCCACGGTCTGGTAGACCATCTCCAGATCGGCCGAACGGCGAGGAACTGGCTCCTCCACAAGGGGTACTGTCGCACAGTCGCGCAGACCTGGTGGGTGTTTGTCACGTTCGGGATGGGGAGCGAACCAGGATGAGGACACTGACCACGAGCACCCACGCCGGGAAAGCCAGCGTCATCCATCTGCTCGTTTCGCTGGCCACCAGGAGTGCCACGGCCGCCAGATAACTGAGACCGGCGAGCCAGCGGGGCATCAGCCCGGTCTTCAGCCAAATCGTCGCGAGCGAGATCATGAACACGGCCGCCATCCGCAGTGCGTAGGTCTGGCACGCCGAAACCACGATCATCTTGCCGAAGTCGACAACTTCGGCGCGGGCGGCCGGGTCGGTGACGTCGGTGTCGCTCGACACCAGACCGGCCGCGACGGCGGTGCCGACGAACATCATCGCCAGGAACAGCAGTCCGCTGCCGAGGAATATCGATAGGAAGAACCGGTCCTCGTAGCGCCCGAATCCGTCACGGACGACGCCGATGAACCATAAGAAGCTGATTCCGGCGAAGGGCATGAGCACCGTCGCTATTCGGATCGCGCTCCGCTGGCTGTTCAGCCAATGAGTCGAGCCTTCGATGCCGTCCGGCATGTCGATACGGATCAAGATCAGCGTGGTACCGAACAACACCGCGAAGACCACTCCGGCCAGCGCGGCGGCTCGCGGTGTCGATAACCGGCGCGGGGTCGGCTCCGACTCGGTGTGTTCCGGCGATGTCGACATGAAGTGATTCTGTCAAATCCGAGCGTCAGCGGTGGGAATTCCAATCAAGTTCAATTTTCTACGATGTCACCCGGCGCTTTCACCGAAACTACATGGGTGATTACTGCTGTCTCGATTACCGGGCAATCCGGGGTTTCGGGGTAATGCGCCGAAGGCATAGCATGAGCAAAGTCCAGCTTTACTGTCGCGGAAGGTGGGTGAAGGTATGTCGATAACCGAGCGTGACTGGAGTAAACCGGCGGCGATGGCCATCCCGGCGGAGGGCTATTTCGAGCTGGAACGGGGAAGATACGGTCCGATCTATCCCCGGACGCCTTCGTGTTATGGGTTCTCGATCATCGCCAAGGTGAAACCCGGTCGGGAAGAAGCTATTCGCGCGCACGGCAAGGAGCTCGAGGCCGCGGTAGCCGCTGATCCAGAGGTGCTGGCACCGCTGCGACTGCACTATCTACGGTGGCTGTTGTTCGATGTCGGATCGGGTCTGTATTTCCAATATCAAGGCATCTTCGATACCGATTTCGACAAATACACCGAGGATGCCGTTACTCTGTTCTCGCAGACCGGCATAACAACGGTTTTCACGAATCTCGAAGGATTCCCCGAGGATTGGAAGGAAAATCCGGCGTCGTTCGTGAAATATGTTCGCGAGCATCAATTCCCGAGCTTCCTCGAATACGGTGAGTACCCCTACGTCACCGGCATCGAGATCAAAAAGGCGCTGCGACTGAAGGCGGCGTTCTCCGAAATGCTCGATCAGATGCAGTAAGTACCTTGACCCATGCTAGAACTCGACGATATTCAGCACATCCTGCTGACCCGGACCCCGGCGATGACCGGCCGCTATGAGTTCCTGTCCTTCGACGATCCCGCGGGGGCTCGGGCTTGGTTGACGCCGCTGATAGACCGCGTGCAATCGGCGGCAGATGCGCGCGCCACGATGGACAGTTCCGACCGCTGGGTCACGCTGGCCTTCACCTGGCACGGGCTGCGGGCGCTCGGCGTGCCGGAGGAAGTGCTCGCTACCTTCCCGGACGAGTTCCGCGAAGGCATGGCCGCACGCGCGGACATCCTGGGCGACACGGGCGCTGCTCATCCCGACAACTGGGTAGGCGGGCTGGCAGGTGAGGACCTGCACGCGATCGCGATCCTGTTCGCTCGCACCGACGCCGAGCACCAGCGCTGCACTACCGAACATGACAAGCTGGTGGCCCGCTGCCCCGGTGTGCGCGTGTTGTCGTTCCTGGATCTGAACGCGACGCCGCCCTTCGATTACGCCCATGACCATTTCGGGTTCCGAGATCGTTTGTCCCAGCCGGTGATCGACGGATCCGGTGAAGCGCCGACCCCCGGGTCGGGGGCAGCGCTGCAACCCGGGGAATTCATCCTGGGCTATCCGGACGAGGAAGGGCCACCGCGAGCGCTGCCGCGGCCGGAGGTGTTGTTCCGCAACGGCAGCTATATGGCCTACCGGCGGCTGCAAGAACATGTCGGCGCGTTTCGGAACTATCTGCGGGAGCATGCGGACACCCCGGACGGGCAGGAGTTGCTGGCCGCGAAGATCATGGGCCGCTGGCGTAGCGGTGCGCCCCTGGTGCTGACCCCGGACCGGGATGATCCGGCGCTGGGTGCGGATCCCATGCGCAACAATGACTTCAATTACAAGGAGATGGATCCGCACGGCTACGCGGTACCACTGGGCGCGCATGCACGGCGCCTCAATCCTCGCGACACCGCAGCAAATATGAACCGCCGCAGGATGATTCGCCGCGGCGCCACCTACGGGCCCGCGCTACCCGAGGATGCCCCCGACGACGGGGTGGACCGCGGGATCGCCGCGTTCATCATCTGCGTCAGCCTGGTACGCCAGTTCGAGTTCGCTCAAAACGTCTGGATCAACGACAAGACATTCCACGAACTCGGCAATGAACACGACCCCATCTGCGGTACCCAGGACGGCACCTTCGACTTCACGATCCCCAAGCGGCCCATTCGCAAGGTGCACCCGGGCCTGCCTGCATTCACCACGCTCACCGGCGGCGCGTACTTCTTCCTTCCGAGCATCAGCGCTCTGCGATACCTGGCCACGCTCGACAGCCGAGAGGTGACACCATGAGCAGCAGCACCTTGTCGTCGGCACGCACCTACAACCAGACCCACATTCCGCGCAACCACGACGGGCGGCGGCGGATGACCATCTATTGGACGTGGAGCTATCCATGGGAGGCTCAACGCGATCCCGCCGCGATGTACAACCGCTTCTCGACGATGACCGAGGTCCGCAACGTGCTGTGGCCGAGCTACGAGACCCCGGAATACGACGCCGCGCACTTCCTACAGGGCATCGCAGGCACGTTGGAACTGTTTCATCGCTCGACGCTGGCGTTTCAGCAATTGGCCGGCGAGGCCACCGGTCACCCCGTCGCGGTGTTCCAGCGTATCGACCAGGCGGGCTACCCCTTGCCGATCGACGAGCGGATCCTGGCCGACACCGACACCCTGCTGGTGTTCGGGCTCGATCACGTGCTCTCCGAGCAGCAAGCCACACCGGAGGAGTGCGATGCGATCCGCGACTGGCTACAACGCGAAGGCACCTGTCTGCTGCTGGCACCGCACCACGACGTCGGGTGCACCGACGACTATGCGCAGCGACAAATGGAATTCGAGCATCACGGCGACCCGTTGGTGCCGCGGCAGCAACGATTCGGCCAGTACACACGCTCGCTCATGCGGGCCCTCGATGTGCCCGTGCACAACAAATGGGGCCTGCGACCCGCGGTGGTCGACGGCACCGATGAGATCGCACCCTTGACCGGGTTCCGCGATCTGGACGCGCCCCGGTTACTGGACAACGTCACGACATTCAACTTCCACCCCCATCTACCGCACTACGAGCTCACCGCGCCGGAAACCGATACACTTCGTGTCCTGGGCCGCCAGCGTGTCGATCCCAAGCGGCCCCATCCCTTCACCGCCGCCGGCAACACGGAATTCAATGCGCTGATCTGGATGCCACCCGCAGGCAGGCGAGCCGGCGATATCGTGCTCATCGATTCCACCAACTTCACCACGCTATTCGGCGGCACCGACAGCCTGCGAAACCTCTGGCACAACCTCGCCACTATGAAGTAAGCGCCCACCGCGACGGAGTTGGTTCAGGGTTTGGGCTGAATCCAGAGGGCTTCGGCGACGGCGCAGAGATCGCCCGAGGTCGTTGCGAGGGCTATGCCGACAGTGTATTTGCGGCCCTGATGACTGACGGGCCAGGCGTAGGAGATGTAGGGGGAGTCGGGGTAGATGGGCTGAAGTTGGGTGGCGGTGAGGGCCGCGGTCACACCGCCGAAGCCCATGCCTTGTTTGCGCATGGCGGTCCAGCCACCGGGGCAGTCGAGGGCGGACCAGACGACTTCCGGTGGGAGTCGGCCGGATTCGTCGGCCAACTCGGGATCGGGAGTCCACGCGGCGAGGACGAGGTCGTGATCCGCTGTGTCCCATGTGAGCAGGCGCAGGCCGCGGCCGGGTGCACATGCGGCGCCGCAGCCATAGCAATCGGTGACACGGCGCGACACCATGGCCGCGTCGGTGACGGATTTCGCCTCGGCCCAACTCGGTGCGCTCGGCGGATCGATGGTGAGCACCGCCGGAGTCGATTCGGCGAGTAACGCACCGTCTGTGTCGGTGAGCGCATATCCACCTGATCTAGTGGGGCGCAATGACATCGGGGTCTCGAGCGGCACCCGTGCGCGGAAGTCGACACGTATCTCGGTGGCCTCGCACGGCCCGGCCACCAGACCCGCGACGTATCCGCCGAACGCGACGTCGGGATATCCGTGAACGTGTTCGGGGACGGTGACTGTCTCGGTCCGGATCACGTGTCGCTCGAGCCTTTCTGTGCCGTCGATCTGGATCGACCTTACCTCCGCAGCTGCCGACAGGCGCACACCGTCTACGACCGGCCGGACCCCTCCGAAAACCGAGGCACTCTGGCAAAAAGCTCTGAGTTGACACCGTGTGTTCGACCCGCATCCGGTGAGCGGGCGCGGGTCGGCTAATGCGGGGCCTGACCACCGAGTTGGGTGAGCAGCACGCTGATCACACCGGCCTCCTGGCTCTGACTCTGGAACATCGAGCGGGCGGTTTCCTTGACAGGTCCGGAGGCCAGTAGTTCGTCGGCGGCACGAGCCATCACCAGTCCGCCCTGGTGATGACGGAACATCAGTTGCAGAAAGAGGATTTCGGCGTCGTGACCGCGCGCTGCGGCCAGCGCGTCGAGTTCGGCGGTAGTCGCCATGCCCGGCATCGCATCGCTATTCGCCTGGCTCGCACTCGGATGATGTTGCGTGGCAGCGGCATCGGTGTGCATCCACGCCATTGGATGCGACGACAGTGGCGACGCATCGGCCAACCGCAGCCACCCCAGCATGGTCCCGATCTCGATGCGCTGCGCGTCCGAAAGCTGTTGCGCCAACCGCAGCACGGTCGGGTCCACGCCACGATCCAAGCGCTGCACCATGATCAGCGCTTGCTGATGATGTGCCGTCATATCCTGCGCGTAGCCGATCTCGACCGCATTGAGAACCGGTGCGGCCGTGTGCTCTTCGGGCAGCAAGAGTGGACGCAGCGCCGCCCCGAGCACCACCAGGACGAATGCGACAGAGGCGAGCGCGCCGACTCGGAACCAACGGGACACGGCTACGACCCGACGGTCGATTGCTGATTCTCGGGCGCCGTGTACACATCGTTCTCCAGTTGCAGCACCATGAATCCGTTATCGGAGCAGGCGACATACAACTGGTTGCCGCGCCACTCCGGCGGCGATAAGCACCAATCGGTGGAGACGTCGCCGAAGGCGAGCTTGCCGGTGCGCGGGGTGAGCGCGTCCAACGGATCGAATTGCCCCTCCAACACCGCGCGTGCGGCCGGTGGTGTGCTCATCAACGGCACGCCGATGATCGAGGCGAGGGCGTGCGGTGAGTTCCACAGGCTCAGGTTCTGGCCGGTCCGTGCGGGCGGATTGAAGTAGGCGATCTCACGGATATTGTGCGGATCACGGACGTCGAAAACCCGGATGCCGGAGGAGATCCAGCCGCATGCGAGTGCGGTCGGATTGTCCGGGCGGTCGGCGGCACAGTAGTGCGATTCGTAGGCGAAGACCGAACCGCCCATCGAACTACCGATATTGCTGTCGATGTTCTGCAACAGGTTGATCTCCAGCTTTACCTTCCCGGCGACCTTCGGTGCGGTGTCGTTGGAGATATCGATGAGTTTCACACCGCCCGAACCGCCTTCGTCGACGGTGTAGAGGTAGGGCTTGCCGTCGTAGGTCACCGGGATGCTGTGCTGGGTGGCCCAGCCGTCGGTCCAGAAGGTGCGGCCGATATGGGTGACCTGCGGGTCGGGGTCGCGGCGCTGAACGGAGCTGATATCGAGGACGGTGAATCCGCCCAGCGCGGATAGGTACATGCGGTTGCCGTCCGGACTGATGCCGAATCCGTGCGCCTCGATCCCGGTCAACCCCTGCCAGATGACGTGCGGATTGGTCGGATCGGTGAGATCGACCGCGCTGACGAAACCGGGCGCGACGCCCGAGGCCCAGTAGGTGCGGCCGTCGGGAGACCAGCCGCCCTCATGCGTGGTGATCGGCAGCGGCATGGCGAGATTCGTGCCTGGTCCCGGATTGAGCAGCTTCGGATACGCACAATCGGAGATGTCGTAGACAGATAGGTAGCCGATGCCTTCGCCGAGCGGCACACCTGTCCCGACGAGCAGTTTGCGTTCGGTATTGACCTTGAGGCTCTCCCAGGTGCCGGCGAGCATCGCGGGTTCGGTCAGGGTGACCGTTGGGCGCGGGTGTGCCGGATCGGAGACGTCGAGTACCTGGACGCCGCGGCCCTCGCTGATCAAGTCGCCGGGGAAGAACGAACCCATATACGCGCAATGGTCGAAGCTGGTGGAGGTGATGCCCGCGCCGCGCCCGGCGTAATTGCCGACCATCGACATATTGCAGGAGTAGCCCTGGGTGCTGCGCCGACTATCGCGGTCGGCGGCCGGAACATCGCCCTGCAGCCCGGTTTCCGGCATCGCCCCCGGTCCGCAGTCCGCCCGGGGCACCGACGTCCGACCGACATCGAGGAACTCCTGAACCGCGGTGGCGATATCGTCTTGCAGATCGGCCGATGCGCTGCTCGGCAACATCATCGCGGCCACGATCGTGGTGGCGAACAAGGCCAAGGGCCGCGCGCGGCGCAGTGTCAGCTTCGGGTGCATCGTTGCATCCCAACTTCCTCATCATGGGCACAGGCCGCGCCGACTCAGACGGAGCATTAACTGACTGAATGGTATTAACAGGCGGTAACTTAAAGGTGGGTTTTGGCGGAAATGCCAGGTAATCAGCCTGGTTCGGCGCCACGCTAGCTGGCGGTGAGTGGCTCGGTGTCGTATCTCAGTAGCGATGTGCAGACGTCGAGCAGGGACTGTCTGAGTCCCGACGACCGCTCGGCCAATTCCGATTGCGCCCGGACGTATTCGGCACGCCCCGCCGGTGTTTCGATGCGGACCGGCTCGTAGCCGTAGTCGGTGAGGTCGTACGGGCTGGCGCACATATCGAGTTCGCGTGCGGCGCAGGCGAATTCGAAGTAGTCGAGCAATAGGTCGGAGGAGAGGAGCGGGGTCAGTTTGAAACCCCATTTGTAGAGGTCCATATTGGCGTGCAGGCAGCCGGGCTGTTCGCGGGCGACCTGGTCGGCGCGCGTCAATGGCTCCGCGTTGCGGCCGACGGCGTCCGGGGTGAAGAAGCGGAATGCGTCGAAGTGTGTGCAGCGCAAAGACATAGATTCGACGACCGCGTCGGTGCCGGTGCCGCCCAGTCGCAGCGGCACCTGTTGGTGGCGGACCTCGTCGGTTTTGTACACCATTGCCCACTCGTGCAGGCCGAAGCAGGACAGCTGTGCTGGCCGGGATGCGGTGGCGTGCAGCAGTTTTGCGATGAATTCGATGGTGCCGCGACGCCGCTGGATGAATGCGGGGTCGGCAGTGTAGACAGCCGCGCCGTGCTGGTGATACCCACGAGCCCCGTCGTACTCCCGCGCGCCTGTCAAAGCGATACCGAATCCCGGGTGCCAGCGCCGCAATTGGGCAGGCTTATGTCCGTAATACGTGAACAGAAAATCGATCACCGGATGTGACGAGCCCGCCGCGCGCCGTTCCAGATACGGTCCGACGAGCTCGTCCAGCCGAGCCCGGTGCGCGGCGGCACTGGCCCGCCACTCGGACTCGGCCAGCACGATCATTCGATCACCCGGTGCGTCCCGTCGCGCACGGTGCCGACGAACTCTTCCACCAGATCCTCCAGCGCCACAATGCCCACCGTATTGCCGCGGGTATCCACGACGCGGCCGAGATGTGAGTTCGTGCGCCGCAAGCGGGCCAGCGCCTCGTACAGGGGAGTACCGGCGCTCACCGTCGGCAGTGGGCGAATATCGGTGCGCGGGATGGGCGTATTCGGTCCCGCGCTTTCGTCGGCGACCTTGTCGAGCACATCCTTCACATGCAGATACCCGACCAGCGAACCGTCGCTCGCGCGCACCGGATACCGGGAGAAACCGGTTTCGGCGACCGCGGTTTCGATATCACCGAGCGTGGTGCCATTGCCGCGCAGCGGAACCGAGCGGGCCGTCGCCAACTGCACCATCACATCGCCGACCACCCGATCGGAGGTACCGAGCGCCTGGGTGAGGCGGCGGTGCTCCTCTTCGTCGAGCAGTCCCTCCGAACGCGATTCACCGATCATCTCGGCGAGCTCCACACTGGAGACCGTCGCCTGCAGCTCGTCCTTCGGCTCGATCCGCAACATGCGCAGCGACAGATTCGCGGCCAGGTTGTAGAGGGCGATGAGCGGACGCGCCAACCGCAACCACATCAGATGCACCGGAACCAGCAGCAGCGCACTGCGTTCCGGTCCGGCCAGCGCGATATTCTTCGGAATCATCTCGCCGAACAGAATGTGCAGGATCACCACGATCGCCAGCGCGATGGCGAAGGCCACCGGATGCAGCAGCTGTTCGGGCAGGCCGACCAGCTCGAACGGCCCCTCCAATAGATGCGCCACCGCGGGTTCGCCGACCCGTCCGAGCAGGATCGAGCAGATGGTGATGCCGAGTTGCGCGGCGGCCAGCATCATGGACAGGTTCTCGCCGGCCCGGATCACCGTGTGCGCCTTGCGCTTTCCCTGAGCGGCGAGCGCCTCGAGCCGGTCCCGACGGGCCGAGATGAGCGCGAATTCGGCGGCGACGAAGAAAGCATTGCAGGCCAGCAGTACCACCGTGAACAGGACGCCGAGGAGATCAGCCATGGCTGTTCTCCTTCAGTGCGGCGGCCGCGACCGGGACCAGCCGGATCCGATCGATGCGCCGCCCGTCCATCCGTTCGACCTTTGCGATCCAGCCGCCGTCATCGTCGTTCGAATAGCGGTGCGTGGACCGTGGATTCGGCAGCACCACCTCATCGCCCATGACCGGAATGCGGCCGAGTCGGGTGAGCACCAGACCGCCGAGGGTTTCGTATTCGCCCTCGGGCGCGTCGTAGCCGGTGGCGCGGGAGACCTCGTCGATGCGTAGCAGCCCCGAGCAGTCCCAGCCGTCGGCGACCCGGCGGACATCGCGTTCTTCCTCATCGTGCTCATCGCGGACATCGCCGAGGATTTCCTCGATGAGATCCTCCATGGTCACGATGCCCGCGGTGCCGCCGTATTCGTCCACCACCAGCGCGACCTGCATGCCGTCGGCGCGTACCCGTTCGAGCACCTCGTCGCCGTCGAGGCTGGCGGGCACGATCGGCACCGGCCGGGCGAGCAGATGCAGCGGGATGGTGTTGCGGACATTCGCCGGATGGGTGAACGCCTGTTTGACGTGCACCACGCCGAGGGTGTTGTCCAGATCGCCGTCGATTATCGGGAAGCGCGAGTAACCGGTGCGGCTGGCGGCCGCGATCAGATCGGCGATGGTGTCGGACTTGTCCAGGGATTCGATCTTGACCCGCGGTGTCATCAGCTCCTCGGCGCTGCGCTCACCGAATTGCAGTGAGCGGTCGACCAGCTGCGCGGTGCGGTGATCCAGCGCGCCGCGCAGCGCGGAAGTACGCACCAGCGAGCCGAGTTCCTGCGGGGAGCGCGCCGAACGCAACTCCTCGGCCGGTTCCACACCCAGCCGGCGGACCACCCAGTTGGCGGTGCCGTTGAGGAAGTGAATCATCCACTTGAACACCACCGAGAAGGCGATCATCGGGCCGGCGGTCACCCGCGCGGTGCGCAGCGGCTTCGATATCGCGATGTTCTTCGGGACCAGCTCGCCGTAGATCATCGACAGCGAGGTGGCGAGCAGCAGCGCCAAGGTGAGCGAGATGCCCTGCGACGCACCTTCGCTCAGACCGAGCGCGGTGAACAGCGGCGATAACAGTCGGGCCAGCACGGGTTCGGCGATATAACCCGTGATCAGCGTGGTGATGGTGATACCGAGCTGGGCCCCGGAGAGCTGGAACGACAACGTGGTGTGCGCCTGCCGGACCATGCGCGAGCGGGCATCCCCGACCGTGCGCGCATGCGACTCGACGGTGCTGCGTTCCAATGCGGTGAGTGAGAATTCGGCGGCAACGAACAATGCGGTGCCGGCGGTGAGGGCGATGAACCCGATCAGGCTGAGCACGGTGAGCACGACGGACATCGTCAGCACCACCTGCGAAACATACGATGAGCTGAATCGGATCGGGCGGCTGTGGGACGGAGAGCGCCGGGTTTGTCACCCGGCTCGGTAGAGGAGCCCTCCTGTGCGGCGCCCTCGGACGCGGGTGACAACTTGTTCCTCTCGGCAAATGGGTTCGTGAAGCCGGAAACCGGCAACCCCTATGCTACCGGCTCTGTCTAATGGCAGCGCCTTCGGCGCTGCGGGTTCGCGGCCCCCTGGTGTCTCGCGGCCGCGCCCGCGCGGCGCGGCCCCGGGGGGCGGGGGCGGGGACGGGGGGGGCGCGCGGCGGGGC